>CAVRRM010000010.1:0-433354 GCA_963723605.1 uncultured Actinomycetota bacterium
TGGTCGCCGTTGCTCCGCGACGGCACCCGGCCACTGTTCCTGGTCGGCGACGTGGCCGCAATCCTGCTCGCCGCGGTCGTCACGCACGCGGCGCCTGTGCTGGCGGGGATCTACCTGCTCACCACTCTCGGCGCCGCATCGGTCGCCGGCCTGTACAAGTCGCAGCTCAACCAGACGCTTCTGGACAGCCTGCCGCGGTTGTTCCGAGCCTGGGTCATCGCCGTGGCCCTGCTGGTGATCAGCTCTCAGCTGATCCTTAACAAGTTTGTCGGCCTGTACCTGGCCGCGCTTTCAGGCGTCCTACTGCTGGCCCTTCGGCTGATGTCCACGCTGGTGGTCAGGCTTCTGCGTGGCTCAGGCATGATCGCGCACGGGACCGTGATCGTCGGCTCCGATGCCAGCGGGCTCCTGCTCGCGCAAAAGATCGCCGAGAACCCGCAGTGCGGGCTGACCACACTTGGTTTCGTCGATGACGAGGCGGTGCGGGTCGCGGACCTGCCAGCCCCGATGCTTGGCGGGCCCGGCGACCTTGAGGCCATCCTGCTGAGTCTGCAGCCCCGTGCCCTGATCATTGCTCAGAGCCACCTCTCTGAGGCAGAACTGGTTGGGATGGTGCGGGCCTGCCACCGCAACCGATGCGAGCTCTTCGTTTTGCCTCGGCTGTACGAGATCAGCAACATGGGCGAGGACACGGACTTCCTCGGCGGTATGCCGCTGATCCGGCTGCGCCGGCGGGCGTACCGCACCTGGGGCTGGCGGATCAAGCGCCTCGTCGACATCGCACTGTCCGCCTTGGCGCTGGTGGTGTTGTCCCCGGTGCTCGCGCTGATCGCGCTGGCGGTGCGGCTCGAGGGGGGCGGTCGAGGGATCATCTTCCGGCAGGAGCGGGTCAGCGTGGACGGCCGGCACTTCAAGGTGTTGAAGTTCCGCTCAATGCGTCCCGCCAACGACACCGAATCCGGCACTCAGTGGAATATCTCCGGCGACTCCAGGGTGGGTCCGGTGGGACGGTTCATCCGCGCCACCTCCCTGGACGAACTGCCGCAGCTGTGGAACATCCTGCGCGGCGACATGAGCATCGTCGGGCCACGGCCCGAGCGGCCCTTCTTCGTCGCCGAATTCGACCGCCTCTACGGAGGATATGGCGCTCGCCATCGAGTCCCCAGCGGGCTCACCGGATGGGCTCAGGTCCACGGCCTGCGCGGCGACACCTCCATCGCCGAGCGAGCCCATTTCGACAACTTCTACATCGAGAACTGGTCCCTCTGGCTCGATTTCAAGATCATGCTGATGACCGTCTCCTCGGTGTTCAGCAAACCCGGCTCCTGAGCCCAACCGACACCAAGAAAGAGTCCAATGCAATCCCGTCATGAGTCATCCGAGACCGGGCTGCGCGCCCTGATCGGCGCCGACCTCAACGCCATGTGCGAGGGAAGTTCGATCAACGCGCCACGGATCATGGTCCGCCTCGCTTTGCACGCCCGTTGGCGAGTGGTGGTGATTTGGCGCATCGCCAACGCCGGCATGCGCGGTCCGCTCACCAAACTGTTCGCCCTGTGGTTGGCGGACCGGATGCTTGCCACGTCTGGCGCCGAGCTTCAGCCCGGAGCCTCCATCGGACCTGGCCTGGTGCTGAAGCACACCACCGGGCTGGTCGTCGGCCGTGGGGTCATCGCCGGAGCCCGACTCACCCTGCACCAGAACGTCACTCTCGGAGACAAGCATCCGTTCGGCGGCCAACCCGTTCTGGGAGACGACGTCACGATCGGCGCCGGAGCCTGCGTGCTGGGTCCGATCGAGGTAGGAGATCGCGTGACCATCGCAGCTAACGCAGTGGTCACCGAAGCCGTTCCCAGCGATTGTGTGGTGGCTGGGATTCCGGCGCGGATCGTCCGGCATCGCGATGCACAGGCGACCCTGCACATGGTGGGAGACAACAAGTGAGCATCGCGAGTTCGAACCTCCTGGATCAGCTCTCGCCACATCGCGTCATCCAGTCGGTAAGGCGCTGGTGGTTCATTCCGACAGGCCTGGCGATCCTCGGCGTTCTTTGCGGGGCACTCGCAGGCGCGTCGATCCGTCCGTCCGCTGAGGCGCTGGTCAGCGTTAGTTCCCGCAGCGGCATTGACGCCAGCACGATGGCGCGAATCATGGAGACAACGGTGCAACAAGTGCGCGCTCCTGCCGTGTTCGAACGTACGGCCACGGCGCTTGGCGACAGCGTCGGCTCTGACGACCTGAGGGATCGTACCCGGATCTCCGTTGTGGCGACGTCGCAGGTGCTCGCCATCCAGGTTGTGGCAGGCACGCCGGAGGAGGCCATCCGACAGGCGGACGCAGTGGTAAACGCGGCCCTAACGGAGCAACAGGCTGCGCGGCTAATTGCCCTCAGTAGGGTCACCAAGTCCGTGAGCGGCCTGATGCAATCCGCTGAATCCAAGGTGAAGGACAAGGATGCCGAGCAGGCCCGGTTGATCCGGCTCGGCACCGCATTGGCTGACAACCAGTCGACGGTAGTGACCGGAGAGGTGAACCTGGAGCCGCTCCAGGACGCCCGGTCCGCCAAGGTCTCCGCGGGGGCGAGTACCCTCGCTCTGTTCTGTGGACTTGGCGGCGCGCTGCTTGGGTTCGCCATCGCGCTGCTGCTTGGTGTCAGGCGCGGCGGAGTCCGGGATCTGAATGCTCTGGCACAACTCCACCGACATCTGCCGATGATCGATCGCCGAGACCTGCACGACGTGTTGGCGATCGAAGGAGGCACCATCGAGACGATCATCGTGGCAGGCGTGCTCGCCGATCGGGAACGGCTCGCCGCCCTGAGAGAGGAGCTAGCCGGGCAGCTTGCATCAAGTGACCAAACCGGCGAGTTGACGCTGCTCGCCTCCGAACTCAATGAGACCGTGCTGAGGCGGGCCAACTCGGATCCCTCGACGCTGGTTCTGGTTGCGGTCGATCCCGGCACGCTTCGGCTCGAGTGGCTTGGCAGGCGTCTGGACGAGTTGACCACCCGGGCCTACTTGATGGAGTTGCCCACATGGCCGACGTGAGAACTGTTGAACCTAGGCACACGGCGGCTTGGACGGGGGTGGCATTCGTCGGGATTTTCCTGTTCCAGCGGCTCACCATTCCTGGACTCCTGGTGCCGGTGACCTTGCCGCTGCTGCTGATCTGGGCGATGGCGGCTCTCTACACCGGTGTCTTGGAGTTGGATCGCCGCCGCACCATCGTATGGCTGGCGACGGCCGGCGTCACGTCCATGCTGATGGTGTTTCAGCCGATGCTGGTCACTTTCCCCCTGATCAGCGCCAACAGTTGGCTGCTGTGGATGGTCACCTGGCTGCCAATGGCATTCCGTTTCGCCGACCGCAGCCGTGCCACCTTCGAAGCGGCCATGCACGCCGTCTCGACCGCCGCTGTGGGGATCGCGACGCTGTCCATCGCCTTCATCGGGATCCAGGTGGTCGGTGTGCGCTATCAGGACCTACTGGCCGAACTGGTTCCGTCGGGGTTCCTTGTTGAGGACTTCGTGATCACCTACCCGGTCACCTGGAACTCCCCGATCTACAAGTCCAACGCCTGGTTCGCACTGGAGCCGTCCTTCCTTTCCTTCATGCTCGGGGTGGCGCTGGTGTGCGCTTTGATCTCCCGGCGCAGCATCGCGGTCGCAAGCATCATCGCGGTCGGGGTGCTGTGCACCACGGCCGGATCGGGCATCGCCGTGGTCGCCGTCTACGTCGTGGTGGAGATCGTGCGGGGCCGCTCGCTCGCGCTGCTGCGCTTCTGGCCGGCTGCGGCGGTCCTTCTGGTGGCGGGGATCGTCACCGGCATCGGGGAATTGATCGTCGATCGCATGGACGAAGCTGGCAGCGCCCGGTCCTCGACCACCTTGCGCGCCATAGAGCCATACCTGCACCTGGCTCCGCAATGGGCACGGGATCTCGGAAAGGTGGTGGTCGGCGGGGGACCTGGGGCGAGCCAGCGCGTGGTGCAGGATCTCGGGATCACCGGCCTGCTCGTCCCGACGCCGGCCAAAATGCTGTACGACTACGGCGTCGTCGGAGGCCTGTTGATGCTCGCTCTCGTCGTCATTTGCTATGTGCGGTCCCCGTCCTCCGGCCTGGCCATCGCTCAGGCGAGTTCCCTGCTCATTCTGCAGGGGGCCTCGCAGCCGCTGGTCGCACTGTCCCTGCTCACCGTGACGGCGTTCGCCCCGCGCTTGACCGTCCGTGAGTCGCCGCCGTCGTTCGGTGAAGTTCCGTCATTCGTTGTCGGGAGGAGATCATGAACAGGAAATGGATCGTGGTGGCCGGGGCTCCGTTCGTGCCCGCCCAGGACGGTGGCGAGCGCGAGCATCTCGGATTCGTGGAGGCCTTGCTCGCGCGCGGATGGCTCGGGGGGGTTGTGGTGCCCACCGACGAACACCCCGACAAGCTGGGACGCACCGACGACCTGGACGGCCTGCGAGAACTCATCGCTCCGGCAGCTGTGCTGCTCACGCCTCGACGCCGGTCGCTGGGCGCAGCCGTTCAATTGGGCAAGCCCTACGTGGTGGCCTCCCGTCCCGCCCCGAAGAACCTGGCCGCGCGAGTCGGCATGCAGGTGCCGGACGCGACCGGCGTGGTGGTGTTCGCTTTCAAGTCCAGGCAGCCCGGGCAGATGATCGCCGAGCAGCTCGGTCTGCCCGCAGTACTGCGGCACCACAATCTGGAGGAGCCCTACCATCGCGCCCTGGCGGGTTCGTTGCGACCACCGAAATCGTGGGTGGTCAGGCTCGAAGCCCGTCGAGTCGGGGCGGAGGAGCGTCGCCTCGAGCGGGCCCGGTGGTTGAGGGGCATCGGGGACATCTCCGTGACCGACGCGACCCTCCGGCAGCGACGTTCGGCCGTCCCGGTCGCCCACGTTCCGACCTTCGCCCTCGGTCCGAATCGTGCCGCCGCCGACCCGATGCAGCCGTGGCACCCCCCTGTCCGGCCCATCGTCACCTTCCTCGGCGCACTCCACGTCGGTACGAACCACGACGCGCTGGAATGGTTCGCCGCGAACGTATGGCCTCTGGTCCATGAAAGCAACCCCGCAGTCGTCTGGCGGATCGTGGGGCGCTCGCCCACCAAGGGGGTCCGGGACCTGGTGGCCCGAACCCCGCAGACGGAGTTGCACCCCGACGTGGCTGACCCCGGTCAGTGGCTCCGAGACTCGTCGTTGGCCGTCAACCCGACAGTTTCGGGTTCGGGGGTGAACATCAAACTCGTCGAGTACCTGTCGGTCGGAGTGCCGGTGGTCAGTACGACCAAGGGCATGTCCGGTTTGGGGTTGACCGCCGGTGAGGACCTGGCCGTGGCCGACTCCGCCGCAGACTTCGCACACGCCGTTCTCGGGCTGCTCGCCGACCGGCAGTGGTCGCACCGGATGGGCGCCGCCGGCCGGGCCACGGCGGCCCGGGTCCTGAATGTCGATCGGAGCCTCGACACAATCGCCGAACTGATGGATTCCGCCGGTTGGACCGAGCGGACGAAGTGAAAGGAAGCTCGTCATGAAATCGCTTGTCTCCGTCCTGATGCCTGCCCTCAACGAGGAGCACGGCATCGCCACAGCCATTGCCAGCGTGTTGGATCAGCCTGGGGTGGATCTGGAACTACTGGTCATCCTGGCGCCAAGCGTCGACCGGACCGAGGATGTCGTCCGGGAGCTGGCCGAACGAGACCCGCGGATTCGATTGCTGCACAACCCCCGCTCGATCATCCCTGCTGCGCTCAACCTGGGACTGCAGGCCGCCCGAGGAGAGTTCATCGCACGCGTCGACGCCCACTGCCGCATCTCATCCGGCTACATGGCGCAGGGGGTTGCCTGGTTGCAGCGGAACCCACGCCTGGCGACCGTCGGCGGCCTCCGGACCGGTGCCGCCGAGACCCCCACGGGCCGCGCCATCGCGCTCGCGCTCAGCAGCCCCGCCGCCGTCGGAGACTCAATCAACCATTTCGCGACCGAGCCTCAACTGACGGACCATGCCTGCTTCGCCGTCACTCGGACTGCGGCCGCCCGAGAAGTCGGCGGCTGGGACGAAGGGCTCCGGGTCAACGAGGACGTGGATTTCGATCACCGGTTGCAGAACGCGGGCCATCAGATCGGCTTCGACCCGGCAATGCGGATCGAGTGGCGAGTGCGGGAAACCGTGCCTGACCTCTTCAGGCAGTTCCGCCGCTACGGCCGGGGGAAGGGCCAGATGATCCGCAAGAACGGACCTTCGGCCGTTCGCATTCGTCACATGGTCCCTCCCGCCTTCGTCACCGGCGCAACGCTGCTGGTCGCCGGCGGCCTGGTGCGCAGAATGCTGTGGCTGCCGTTGCTCCCCTATCTCGCCGTGATCGGGTGGGCCAGCGTCCGCAGTTGGCAACAACGCCTGCCCGGGCAGCAGACATCCGCCGCGGCCATCCCCGCAAGCTTCATGGCGATCCACTCGGGTTGGGGCCTCGGCATGCTCGAGGGCTCCGTGCTGGGCAAGCAGCCCGCCCGCGCGAGCGGCAACTCGGCCGTCCGTGAGGAGACGCCGGCATGAGCGAGGCCGGCGTGAGCGCGTTACCCTCCGAGGCGGCCGCTGGGGACCTTCGCCTGCTGCTGGAAGACGCAGAGGTGGTTTTGGTTTCGTACCGGAGCCGGTCGCATGTAGAGGAGTTGCTCGCATCGTGGCCACGGGCGCTCCGCGTCGTGGTGGTCGACAACACCGACGACGCCGACGGGCTCCGCGATTTTGTCGCGCACTACGCACATGCTCGCTATCTCAGCGGAGGCGGGCAGGGATTCGGCCGCGCGGCCAACGCCGGCGCGCTGTCAACTGATCGCAAGTTCGTCGTGTTCGTCAACCCCGACTGCAGACCCTCCGCCAACGACCTGGCCCGGCTGGTGGCGGGATTGCGATCTGACCTGACCGCAGCCGCGCACGCGGCGACCATGACCGGCCACGACGGAGAGATCGAGGCTGGCGTCGGCGGTTGGGAGCCCACGGTTCGCCGGCTTGTGGTTCACGCGTTGGGGTTGGGCGGGCGAATGCCTGAATCGGGTTTGTTCCTGGCTGCCCGCCTTGGACGCCGCTACGACGTGGACTGGACGACCGGCGCCTGCATGGCCGTGCGATCGAGCGTCTTCCGCATGCTCGGCGGCTTCGACGAGACGTTCTACGTCTACGCCGAGGATGTCAGCTTCGGCCGGAGCGCGCGCAGGCATGGCCTGCGAACCGTGTTGCGTGAGGACGTTCGGGTCCGCCATGGGGCCGCCGGCTCGGGTGCGCCCTCACTGGAGATGCTGCGGCTCCGCGGTGCGTCCTTCGCCGGATACCTGGTGCGCTATCACGGATGGAGGTCCCTGCCGATGCGTGGTCTGATGGTGGTGGGTGCGACGTTGCGTGCGTTGGTCGCGGCGATGCGCGGCAACATCGACGCGGCCGCCCAACAACGTGCTTTCATCGTCGGCCACGTCACCCGACGCGCCTTCGTCGGGGGGCGGGAGGTGGCGCGGACGCGATTCGACGAGATCATCGATCGGCACTGAGCCTGATCGGACATCACCGCGGAACCTCCCGGGGATAGATCACGCACGCCTGCCCCGCGACGGAACCCCGCCGCGGCGTTGAACTCCGCGCGGGCACTTTTCGCCAGCACGTGAAGAACGGCACGAAGTTGTATCTGGTTATCGACGCCAAGGATGGCGACTACGTCTGCGACTCCACCCTTGTCAGGCTAAGGATAGAAAGGGTCTCGCGCCCGGGGTAGCCATTTGCAGTAGGCACGTGTGGATGATCCGACGGCCAGACTGGTGCTCGGCTCCCTCGGCCACCCTTCTTCTGCAGCGACACCGAACTGGTGGCTCAACTGCGCAGGCTGGCGCCGCAGTCGAGCCGGGTCGCATCGGTCTGCTCCGGCGCCTTCCTTCTCGCCGCCGCGGGCCTACTCGACGGCCGGCGGGCCGTCACCCACTGGGCCGAATGCCGTGACCTGGCACGCGGCTATCCGGTAGTCCACGTCGACTCCGACCCCATCTACATCCGTGACGGCAACGTGTGGACGTCCGCCGGCGTGACCGCCGGCATTGACCTCACCCTTGCTCTGGTCGCCGAGGACCACGGCCGCCAGGCCGGCGCTACCGTCGCACGCCAACTAGTCGTCTACCTGCGCCGTTCCGGTGGGCAATCCCAATACTCAACGTTGCTCGCCGCCCAGGACGCCGACACCCAACCCATCCAAGACCTGCTGGCATGATCTTGGAGATCGCCTCCTTGCTGACCGAGGCGCGTAGACCTCGGCCAGGTTCGCCGAGATCTCTCCGGTCGTCAACCCTCGGGAGGTCAACGACAGCACCATCTCGGCGACCGCGGTGAGCCGCCGCTGCCGCTTCCTCACGATCTGCGGCTGGAAGCTCGCATCGGTGTCACGCGGGACGTCGATCTCGACGGGGCCCATCTCGGTCAGCACCGTTTTCGACCGCACACCGTTACGGGAGTGCCGTTGTTTCGACCGGTCGGGTCGGTCGTAGCCCACGTGCTCCGACATCTCCTCCTCGAGCACGTCCTCGAACACCTGCTTGGTCGGCCGGGTCAACAAACCACGCGCCGACCAGATTGAGGACTTGGCCAGCGCCTGTGTCACAGGAGCTCGGCGACACTCTGCTCGTCCATCGGCGCTGCCGACTGCTCGTTCTCTGCTGCTGCCACGTTGATGATCGTGTCAGTCAGGGTCTGCCTCTTCTCGGATCAGACCAGCCAGATCCACCGTTTCCTGACAGTCCTCTCGGTATCGATCACGAACGCGACATACACCCAGCCGGCCCAGGTGGACACATACGTAAAGTCGGCGACCCATAGCCGGTTCGGCGTCAACGGGGTGAAGTCGCGGTTGACCAGGTCGTCGGGTTTCGGCCCGGCAGCGGCGATGGTGGTGCGTTTCACCTTGCCACGCACTGCCCCAGCCAGGGCGGCGGCTTTCATCAGCCGCTCAACGGTGCAGCGTGCGACCGGTATCCCTTCCCGGTTCAACACCAGCCACACCTTCCTCGGGCCATAGACACCGAAGTTGTCGAGGTGGATCCGGCTGATGTGCTCCAGCAGCACAGCGTCCCGCTCGTCGCGCCGGCTGGGTAGCCGGTCCTTCCATTCGTAATAGGTCGACGGGGCGATCTTCACACCATGCTCAGACAGCACGACACAGATCGGCTCCACACCCCATCGCAGCCCGCCCTCGGGCTGATCATCGGCGTGCTCGCGAATGAAGTCCACGATCACTGCCCGGGCCGGTGAGACAGGCACACCGGCTGGTGCGCGTGTCAGCAACTTCGGCGCGGCAGCCGGTGGTCCAGGCGTCGGCACTGGTTCATGCGTTGGCCGAACTTGAACACACTCGGTGGGTTTGCCCCTCAACTCGGCCGGGTACAGTGCGTGAAGAGGGTGCCTTTCTGGGAGGGTGGCACCTTCGTGTCAGGGCGCCTTCTGGGAGGGTGGCGCCCGTGCTTCCTGAGGGCACCTTTCCGGGGTTGGGGTGCCCGCAAAACACGGCTACGGGGGACTGTTCGATGTGGTGTTCAACTTGGCGTGCCCAGGATCGCATCGTAAGGCGGCTTACTCGCGAAAAGCGCACGCGGTGCCTGGCTGGGGCGCTCGCATGACCAGAGGACCGGAACCGGGCCGGATCGATGGTCGAATCATGGGAGTGGTGAGGCTTCGAGGCCATCGCAGTCGCCCAGTGGGGCCGGGCGCGGTCGGTCCTGGACGGCTCCTGGTAGCCGTGAACGATCTGTCGCTGGTGCAAGGCGGGTCGTTGACACGAGCGGCTAGGCCCGGCGGTGGGAATCCATGCGATCCTCGTGCCAGGCCCGGGATGGCATGATGATCACTTCGACTGTCAAGGCGACCGGCCGTCTTTACCTCAAACGGGGGGCTGCCCGGAGGCTTGCCTTGGCTGCTGTGGCATGCACTGTCGGCACGCTGCTCGGATGCTCGCCGACGCCCACGGCACCACGGCTTTGGCAAGACCCGAAAATCGAATCGACGTTCGGTTGGGTTGTCACCGGCGATTACCCCTACGGCCAGACGCAGGTCCGGCTGTTACCTGGCGTCATACGCCAGATCAATGCTGACCCTGCCGTGGACCTGGTGTTCCATCTGGGCGACATCAAGGGTGCTGGTGCTTGCAGCACCACCTACTACAGGATGATCAAAGCTGCCTTCGACCAGTTCCAGGATCCTCTGATCTACACCTTCGGTGATAACGAATGGACCGACTGCAGCAGAACCGACAACGGCAGTTTCAACCCGCTGGAGCGGCTTTCCGCTCTTCGAAAGGTCTTCATCCCCAAGCCCGGCTACACGTTGGGTCGACCGATGGTGGTGACTTCGCAAGTTCTTTCTGGACTCCCCGAGAACGTCTCCTTCGTCCGGGACCAGGTGTCATTCGGCACTTTCCACGCCGTCGGTTCGGCCAATGGTCTGGTTCCGTGGCGCGGGCACAGCCATCCAACCGTTGAGCAACGAGCCGAGGTTCAGAACCGCTCCACGCAGGCCGCCCAGCTGATCCGGCAAACATTCACCAACGCGCGGCAACAGAACTGTGCGACGATCGCCTTGTTCACTCAAGCCGACATGTTCCCGCCCGGCGGCGAACTGACTGCTGCGCCTGGCTACCAATCCATCGTCAACACCCTCGCCCGGGAAGCCGCGACGTTTCAAGGTGAGGTGTATCTGTTCAACGGTGACAGCCACGCCTACCACACCGACAAACCACTCGGAAGTCATTCCGACTGGCCCGCGGCCTACAAAGTGCCCCCGGCGGACAACCTGACCCGAGTGACCATCGAGGGAGGCACCAACACTGCCGGCTACCTGAGAGTCACCACCCGCCCCAACGGCAGCCCGGCATTGACCTGGGCACCCCAGACATTGCCAACGCAGCCTGCGATCCGTTAGCACCCCCGGCATGAGAGGATCGGGCGCCGGCAATGCCAAAGCCCGCTGCTGGCAGGCGATCGCCCGCGGGCGCACCCAGTCGTAGCCCTTCGAGACGTCGCCCAAGCGCGCGCCTATCTGCCACGAGCGGTAGCTCCGGCTGGCGAAGTCTGCCGCCGTTGGCCGGCCACACCTGTCAGATCATGTTGGATGTGTCGCCGTACCGCGCCGCTCGGTATGGCAGACCCTTCCTCGAGCCGCGGGCGTTTCGCTGTTGTCCGGCAACGGCTCCACCGTGACGGCGGTGATGGTGTCGTCGAGGGTGAGCGTTATCGTCATGTTTTGAGAGGGCCGCCGCCGTAGACTCCGCGCACGGTGTAGGTCCCATCCTTGAACTGCGGTCCGCTGGGACTGACGGGCGCGTACGTTCCCGTGTCGGCTTTGGACGAAGCATTGGCGGCGGCGCCGACGGCGCCGAGGTGCCTTTTGCAAGAGCAGTCTGGCGATGTCGATCTTCTCGGGACCAGCCAGGTTCGCCACAGTTTCGACGTCGGCGGACCGCCGACGGTCGGCCTCGGAGGCAGGCAGGAAATCGGAAAGGCTGGCGGCCGGCGCGACCGTGTAGGAGGCGACGTTGACCCTGGCGACAATCCGACCTGCGCCCACTCGAACGACCAGTTCGGGCGCTGCGAGCCTGACGCTGAACGACAGTTGCGCAGGTGTCAACGGCGTTGCATGGTCATATCGTAAAAAGGCCGGCACGAGGGGGTTGGTGGCCGGCAGAAAGCCGCCGGCCGCAAAACTCGGGTGAGTGCGGCGGGCACCGCAAGATCTGCAAGCGCAGTGGAGAGCGCTGACCGTACTGACCTGGGATATCCGGCTGCACGGCTTCGACACCGAAGCCGCCACGGCCACACCCGCAGCTCGAGCGGCCGCACTCCACCAGCGACCCCGCAACTGCCCAGCTCGAGAGCCGACTGTTCAGTCAAGAAGGGTGGGCCGCAGGCCCATCGCGAAGTGACGCGCTAGCAAGCCCCCTTTACTGAGTAGTCTGGAGCCTCCATCCTCCGAGCCGGGGTCTGCCATTTCGAGACACCCAGGGGCTGGGGTGACAGTCCGCCACGTGAAGTGGTGGTCTACCCCGTTGCTGGTCCAGTTTGGAACTCAAGCTTTGGACCTTGGGACCGTGCGAGTCACGCGCTCTCGGGGTCTTGTCCGGTTTCGACCATGCGGCTTGCGATCTCACGCAGTCTGATGTTGCGGTTTTGGCTGGCTCGACGGAGCCGCTGGAATGCGTCGGCCGGTGTTATTCGGTACCGCTCGACGAGGATGCCAACCGCATGGCCGATGTGTCGGTGGCTTGCGATGGCCTGCTGGAGGTTGGAGCGGTTTTCGGCGAGCTGTTGCGCCATGGCGATCCGGTCGACGGCCAGGCCGAACGCCTGGGCGAACAGGTCGGCGGCGATCATCTCGTCGGCGTCGACGCGGCGGGGCTTTTGGAATTGGATCCAGATGCGGCATTGGGTGGTGCTTGTCTGGGGGACCAGCAGAATACCGGGTCTGGGATTTGTCGCGTCGGCGCTTGTCGTTCCGGCCAGGCCGACGCTGGTGCCCTCGGTGAGTTCGTCGGGGGTGATGCGGCGCCCGCCGCTGAAGAAGTACCGATCCTCGAGGTCCAACTGAGCGGTGCTGCCGCCGTCAAACAGCACTTCGAAGCCATATTGGGCCACGCTGAGGAGCGTCTCCAGGTCCCCAGCCGCTGCCAGGTCGGCACTGATATCGACGGCGGCGGCGCGACGCGCCTGTGACTTCTTGTGCCTAGTAATGTCACGGAACGTGCGGACCACAGCGACCACTACCCCGTCCTCACCGCTGATGTGCGCATCCGCGGACGCGACCCAGACCGGTCGACGCTGCTTGTCATAGACGCGGAACTCCGCCACGCCCTCGACCCCGGCCAAAGCAGCCTGAAGTCCCTTCGCGATCACTTCCCGCCACTCGACATCCTCAGCTTCGGACGGCCACCACGGATACGGCGGAACGATCGGGGCATCGGCCATGTCGTAGCCCAGGAGGTCGGTAAAGGCCTGATTCATTTGCAGCACCCGTCCGGCCGAATCCATCACCAGCATGCCTTCATGAATCGACGACAGGATCGACTGCAGCCCCAGCCGATACCCCCAAGTCCCCGATGGCCAGACGGGTGGCAGATCGTATCCCGAGGCTTTCGATGACATCGACGCTCCGTCGTCGCTCACCGCAGATACACCACCCAGACAGCTCCCGTTGTCGTGTCGTAGGCGAGGTTCGCCTCGGCGTAGTAGGAGTCGAGTCCCTTGGTCGGGGCGTCCCAGCGCCGCCAGGTGGAGTTGCTGCCGCTGCTCGTGGCCCAGGCGCGGTTGTTCGGCTGCATCTGCAGGATCACCCGGTACGGTGACCTCTCCAAGTCCCACGCCTCGCCGCAGAAGGCCAGCCAGCCAACCTTGCTCGACGGCTTCCACCACAGGCGCACCTTCACTGCGCTGTTGTCGTCGGAGTCAACGAGTCGCCATGTGGTCTTGACGCCGCAGTGCGTGGTCCTCGCCACAGCCTCGGCGGGTGTGCTACCTGCCATGAGTGCCAGGGTCGCGACCCCGGTGGTCACGATCCGGCCGATGCCGCGCAGCACGATCGGGCCCTCCACTCTGATGGGCCTGAGCCCGATCATTCCAAGCAGTGTTTTCAGCGCGCCGCTGTCCATACTTTTCGTCCCCCCGGATGATGGCCGCGCCCTTGCGACCGAGGTCATTCTAGCGGCTCCCTTGCGACATTAAGAGCAGGGCCCGGCCAGAGCTCGCCCTCGACAAGGCCGAGTAGGGCACCGATGTCCAGAGCAAAGCCCCCCGCTCAGCGCCCTCGCCGTCAGACGGATGGATGAGCGCCCGTCGTTGTCCGTCGCAGTCCGTTGTCCGGGACTACCGAGGGTTGCCTGGCCATCTTGGGTGTAGTTGGGGCTGAGTTCACCGGTCGGCGAGCGTCAGCACAGCTCATCGCTTCAAGCCAGATGTCCGCTATCCAGTCTGCGAGCGAAAGGGCAGGGCCGTAGGTGACCGCACAGGCACACCCACATACGGCGCACCGGCCTGGCCATCAGCCCCTCCTCGAACAGGTGTAATAGCATGTGACAACGGCGGTCGAAAACTAGACCACTCGCGCTACCGGCCTAGCATTCGACCGTCGTCGACAGCATGGAAGGTCCGCCCCCGTCTCGCGCGCCGCCGGCGTGCCGCCGCACCGCACAACGTGCCCCGGGGCGGAGAATCATCGCCGCCCCCGTCCCGGTGTCTTGGGCTTGCCAAAGGCGAACAAGCCCAGCGACACCGTGCCCGCACCAGCTGACAGAGTGGCGCGACCCCGCACAGCAGGTGCCCTCAGGTCGTAGGACCGCGGCGGGTGGAATCGGCCGCCACCTGCTCGACTGTCCGCAGATTGTCCGCAGTCAGAGCCTGGGCTACCAGGCCTGCCTGCCAGGGAAGCGGTCAAGCCGCGCCCCCGGCGCATCCCCGCAGTCCATGCGAGCATCCAGACACTCCATGCACACCATCGACCGGCGGAAATGGCGGCGTGCAGCCCCCGCCAATCTTCGCACTGTTGGACTGGGTGGGCGCGTGCTCGGCGGTCTTGATGGGCGCGGTTGACGTCATATCGGGTGGCGCGTGTTCCTAAGTTCAATACCCGTGTCGGCACCGCTTCGGAGTGGCGTCGCTAGCGGGGACAGCCTGGACATCACGTCTATCGGATGCTGGTGATGGTCACGGTGACGGTTCCATTTTGGACGTGCGACTGGGGGTCCAATGCTGCCAATGGGACCGTGCTGGCTTCATCTGGGCCAGGAAGGGGAATCGCGTCGCCGACGATCTTTGTGCTGAGTGGCAAAGATGGGGTGGCATCGTAGTAGCTGCCGCACTTGTAGTCGTGCGGGAGCCGCTGGCGAGGATCCCTGGCCAGTGCGACAATGGACAGTGCACTGTCGGGGCTGCCGCCCAAGAACTTGATGCGGAGTTTTCGTACCGCCCACGCTTGGGTGCATCGACGCTGCAACGAGACGCCTTGGTGGTAGGCGGTCAGCTTGCCATTTCCTGTGAGGGTGAGGCTGCCGTCGCAGATCCACTCGCCGGCGAGGGTGTCCGGCGGCTGCACGCAGGACATGGTGCCGGTGAACGTGATGGTCCCACTGGTGTGCCACAGGTCGTTGTTGGACGGGGGCAACTGCCGCCACGTGTGGTTGCCCTTGAACACGAAGCGAACCTTGGGTGCATGGTCGATGAGACGGAAGCTGACCTCGCCGAGATCCCAGTCGAGTTGCTTGATCAAGTCGGTGAGGGCTTCACGGCAGGCAATCGGATTCCCGGCCAGGATCGCACCACCGCACAGGAAGCTGTTGAACAATGTTTTCGATATCGTGTTGGCCCCGCCCTCTTCCAACGTGGACTTCAAGAACACCGAGAAGGTTCGTTTGAACTCGGGAGCGTCTTCAGGAACACTTCGTTTGAGTCTGCGGCCGGACACCGGCCATCTGACTAACCCGTGGTGGTCGGCGATCTTGCGCCGGACGTATCCGGGCAGCAGCACGTAGGAGCCCTTCTCGTTAAGCCGTTCGCCGAAACCCAACCCTCCAACCAAGGTGACTGCCGCCTCCGGAATTTCTCCAGGGGCGGGCAGCCGCGCCGTGCTGCCCAGCGCCAACGCCATGATCAGTAGACAGTTCAGCGCCCCGACATCGTTGGGATCGGCATAGGGATTGAACGAAACGGTGACAAGGATTGTCTTGAGCTCACCGTCGTGAAGGTCGCTTGTGGTGCGAACCAGTGGCTCGCCCTCCTCGAGTACCGCGTCGGCCTGTACTGACAACACCGCCACCAGCAGCTCGACAAAGGTCAGGAAAGTGGCGACAATCCCGGCCACTTTCGTCGCCTGCTCAGGGACGGTGACCTTATCGCTCGCACCCGGTGGGGTTTCGCCATGGTGACCCGACGTAAGATGCTCGATCAGCTCTCTGAACACTCCCTCCCACGGGTGCATACCGGGCACCTCAACTCCTCCAGCGACCTTGGCTAGGAACCAGACGACCCAATCGAGAGTCAGCTGCGGGTTGCACTTGCGGGTCGGGGACAGGGTTTCGACCGTGCTTCCGTGCGGATTCGGCGCGAGCAGCCCATGTGCCTGTGCGCTCGGCCCGGCCACGGTTGCCAGCAGACCGGCCGACAGCAGCACGCCGGCCGTTGGTGCGCTTACGAAGAGGTCTGCCGCAGTCGTGGAATCGTCAGCTAAGTCGGCACCGGTGTAACGCAGCCCCTCCTCGCGGACCAGTCTGGCGACAAAGGCTGGCCCCGGGACGGCTGGGTCTTGCCGTAAAGCCGCTCGCAGTCCGGTCACCAGGTCGCGGGTCACCAGGTTGGCGTCCATACCCTCACCGAGGGTTCCCGCCATTCCCTTGGCGAGGCTCAGTAGAGGTATCCGTCGCGATACACCCGCTGCCGACGACGTCGCCCACACCGCGGGCCAGGGCACCCCCGCGACGGCACCGGGCGTCATGAGTGATCGGTCGCCGGCGCCGATCACGGGGATCCCACCCGCCGCATACAGCGTGAGCACGGCCGCGGTGCGTCCCGATCCCGGCCTCGCCAAGCCATCCGCGAGCAGCCTTACCCGGCTCTCGACATCACCGCTGGGCACCAAAAGCGGCGGGGGATCCGGCACCCCCGACGGCGCGATCGGAGCCCCCGAAGCGGACACACTCGTTTCAGGAACGCTCGGACTTGGCGTCGGCGGCGGCCCATTGGTGCATCCACTTGTCACCATCAACGCCAGGACTAGACATGCAGCTTCCAAACGGGCAAGGAGCCCAGGGCGGCCGGGACGCGCTCGGTCCGATTCAGCCATGGGATGGGTCTCCGTTGTCTGAGGCGAGATTCCGTTGAACGTTGGGGATACTAACCGCCAACCGCCCAGCCCGGAAGGTGGCAACAATACCCGGTAGGAATCCTGCGCCAGATGCCGATGAGCGAGCATCGTTGAACGCACCTGCTCTGACCCTCCGGTACTACACGCTGACGCGAGCACTCAGGGACCCGCCGGGGCACGGGCAGTGTCAGATCGGTTCTTGGGGTCAAAGCTGCCGTGGAGGCGAACGGCGATTCGCCCAGTTCTGGCGGGAGGTGGATGGCAAGACGCCCCATCCATCGAGTCGTATCCGTCACGGGCTGCATGGCACGGCCGTACTGTGAGTGGCATGACCCTCTCTCCGCCCCGATCGGTTCTCTTGTGGTCGGGGTTCATTTCGCTGCTCGTCGTTGTCTCCAGTGTGGCCGGGCTTGTCGATCCAGTGGTCTATGGGCAGGAAACACAGAACTGGGCGCTCCAGGCCAAGGGCCAAGACATTGGGAATCTGCTGGCGGTGCTCGTTTTTGTTGCGGCTGCCCTCGGGTACACGAAGGGATCAGATCGGGCTGGTCTGGTGTGGCTGGGCACCTTGTTGTACCTGGTCTATGCGTTCGTGGTGTACGCCGTGGCGGTTCACCTCAACCAGCTGTTCCTGGTTTATGTCGCGGTGCTTGGGCTGAGCGCCTGGGCCTTGATCTTCTATGTGAATGGTGTGCGTGTCGGGGACGTCCAGTACTCGAAGGGACGCTCTTCGGTGGTCGCCGCCTGGGTGATCATCGGTATCGGTGTCCTGTTCGCTGGCCTGTGGCTGAGCGAACTGGTGCCCGCCCTCCTCCAGGGCACAGTGCCGGCGAGCCTGACCGAGGCTGGACTGTGGGTGAACCCGATCCATGTGATCGACCTCTCCATGGTGTTGCCCGGCTTCATCGTAGCCGGCGTCGCTGCTCTGGGCCGGCGGGAACACGGCCTGTTTTGGCTGGCGCCATGGCTGGTGTTCGCCGCGCTGATGGGGTCCAGCATCATCGCGGCGATGATCCTGATGATCACCACAGGCGCCGCCAGCAGCCCGCCAGCGATCGTGATGGTCGTCATCGTGGTCGCGGCCAGTCTGCTGGCCGTTTGGCGCTACCTCGGAGCATCAAACCCTTCGGCCCCCCGCAAAGTACCACCGCCGTTTCGTGCCGCACCCGCGCACAGCCCGTTCCATCACTGAGCTGGGTCTGTCACAAAGCCGCAGCAGCCAGTCTTCCCCGTATCTATGAACCGTCCCCGCATGGCAGGGGGGCTCACACGGTTGTAGCTGGAGCCGACGGCGCAGACCGAGGGGATGATGCCGGCTGCTCGTTGGAGGGAACATTTGCCGCTGATAGCCCGTTCCAAGAGGTCGGCGTAGGCGGCTGATCCGGACCGAGGCCGGCCTTTGGGCCAACGCCACAATGTTGGTGGTGTGCTGCGGTTGCCCGGTGACCAGCTCATGCCGAGCAGGTCAGGCCGGCGCCATATAGATGGTGAGTCGTGGCCGTGTCGCAACAAGATTCGATTCCGTGGTCGGGGAGGGACCCGTGGCTCCCGCGGTTGTTGAGCCTTGCGCGGCTACACGTCGAGTTCGACCAGCCGGAGCTCTGACTCGGTCTCGGCAGCGTTGTCGCTGCCGCTGATGAAGACCTGCACGGTGTAGCGGCCCGGATCGAGCAGGACGCCTGCCTCGGGGGTGTTCATGTGGAAGCGCCCATCATTCTCGCTCATTCCGTAGAGCAGCAGGGGGCGCCCCGCCTCGTCGATGACCTCGGCGACGGTCGGCACGTCCTGGGCGGGTGGATCGAGTCGGCCCCACACGTAGATCGCTCCTCCGCCCGCTTCGAGCGTCAGGTCGATGGACACTCCCGGCACAGCCCGGACGGCGGCGAGGGTGCCACCGATCGGACGCCAGTGGTCGTGGTCGATGGTCCAGCCTTCGATCGCTGGCAGCGCGAGACGTTCGCCGTGGCCCCGTTCCAGACCGAAGGTCTGGATGTCGGTCCAGATGACCACTCGCACCGGGGACGATCCCAGCGGCGGCAGCCATACGCGGGAGACGTCTGCGACGGCGTGCCACAGGTCGGGCAATCGGCGGACCCTTACCTCGATCTCCTTGGGGATGGTGAAGGGGTTGCGGATCTCGGCTTGGAGGATCACCGGCGCGTGGGACGAGCCGGACGCGCTGTCGAAGACGGCGATGTTCTCCTGGGCGCGATTGTTCTTGCCCGTCACCTCGCCGAGTTTCGGCAGGATCGCGATCGACATGCAGGTGTGCGCCGACCCCTCAGGGCGCCAGTTGAAGTCGATTATCTGTTCGCCGAACGCGGGGAGGGCAGGCAGGTTCATCGTGTCGAGGATTTGCCACTCCCCGTTGTCGCCGATGCCGGGTGGTCGGGTGATGTAGCAGGACACCCACACGTCGTCGGCCTGCTGCGGGCCGGTGTTGCGAATGCGGGCATGGATGGTGTTGTCGTGGCCCACCCACGGCCGGTCACCGCTGAGGATCGGCAACGTGGGGTCGCCTGGCTCATGGAACTCGTAGCTGCCTGCAGGATTGCGCCGGGTCGAGTCGACCCAGATGTCGACCGTCTCGTAGGTGTCGGTGTTCCACGGGGTGATGGTGAGGTCGAAGGTGCCTTCCGGGTTCTCCGGGATCGGCTGGTTCCATTGCACATGCACCCGGTAGGCGAGTGGGGCGACGCCCACCACCTCTTCAGCGGTGATGATCAGGTTGCGTGAGGCGTCCACCACCTTCTGGCCCGGCTGCAGCACGCCCATCACCTGCAGGGGACGCTCGAAGGTGTTGTCTACGACGCTCTGCTCATCGGTTGCGCGCATCACGACGACGGCGCCCGGCTGGCCGGGCGCCAGGGGAAGGTTCTGGTCGAACGGGAGCCCCGCAGGAGTCGCCTGGCGCACCTCGACCCAGTACGTCATGCCGGAGGACACAACCAGCCGCAGCGCCTGGTAGCGGTTCGGGTCGGGGTCCGGGGCGCTGGCGTGGGCGACGACCACGAAGGACTCATCGATGGCCGACGTCGGCGACCACACCAACTCACGGACGTCGGGGCCGGGAGCCTGGCCCACAGAGAGCCAGGCGAGGTGATCGCGCATGCGCTCTGCGGAAAACAGCGGCGCCAGCGGGTCGACACCGCTCATGCACCACGGTCCTGCCGTGCCGGTCAGGATGCGTCCGTCGGCGTAGCGCTCCTCGTAGACGTCCCCCACACCTAGCCAGTGCACCAACTCGTGCGCGAGGGTGGTCCACGCTCCGTTGCTGTCGTCGTAGAAGATGCCCTTGGCGTGGTTGAAGCGCAGCGCCTCACCGCCGGTGCGGAGGGCGTCGTACACGCCACTCAGCGCGCGCACCCCGCCGCTGTGGACGATGACCGCGATGCCCTCGTAGACGTCGAGGTCGGCGGGGCCACGGCCGGTGGCGGCGAACCAGGCCCGGACGGCGTCGAGGAAGACCCGATGGAAGTCGACGGCCATCCCGATCGCGTCCGCCTTGGCGAGCACGGCGGCTCGGCGATCAGCCAGGGGGATGTTGCTGCCGGCCTGCTGTTCGGGGGAGTTGAGGCGCATGGACGCCGGATTGGTGATGTCGACCGACACAAGGACCGGGTGACCGAGGGCCACCACGGCCTCGTTGCCCTGGATGATCAGCGAGTTCGCGTCCTTCTTGAACTTCTTGGAGCCCAGCAGGGTGGGCGCGGCACGGTTGGCGATGGTATACACCGCCAGGCCGTCAGCCGAAGCCGCGACGAAGGCGCGGTCACCGCTGATGGTCACCTCGCGCAGGTATGACAGGTCAGTGTTGCTGCCACGCTGGAGCGCACCGGTCGGTGTCGCCTCCAGCGTGAGGAGTCCGCGTCCATCGGTGGCGACCGCGATCGTGCCGCCCGGGCTGACGTCGATGCCGGTGATCCAGGCTCGGGCGTCAAGCTCTCCCAGGAAGGTGAACGTTCCGGTGTCGCTGACGGTGTGGATGCGCAGCGCGGCACCGCGATTGGAGTAGACCCGGTTGCCGGCAAGCCGCACCCGCGTTGTCCAGTTGGTGTTGGCACCCGCTCCCGCTGTGAGCACACTCGGGTTCGTCGGGTTTGACACATCGACCGCTGCGAGGCCTGCAGGGCCGAGGGCGACCACGGCCACGTTTCCGCGTAGGGCGATGTCCCACACCGGCGCGGCCAGGGGTACCCGGCCGATCAGGGTGGCGGCGCCCGGGTTGGTGACGTCGTAGATGGAGAACGCACCTCCGGAGGAGCCGACGTAGAGCCGGGTGCCGACGAGCAACAGCGCGAGGGTGCCGGTACCGTCCCCGCCGCCCGGCCCGAGCAGGAAGCTCCAGGACAACGGCGATGGGTGCCGAACCGGCAGGAAACCGCCCTGTGCCGAGCCAAAGATGGCTCCTCCGCCGCCGACGATCCGCTGGTCGGCTGCGAGGAAGGCAAGGCGGGCGGCGTCCACGTGGCTCTGGTCGACGAAGTAGAACGTCTGCGCCTTGGGCAGCGGGAGCCACCCAGGGTGGTGGTCGAACGCCCAGGAGGTCGAGTTGTAGGACGCCTCACGCCAGAACCGGTCGGCCTGGTCGAACTTGGTGCGTTGTGGGGTGAGCAGGTCGACGCCGGCAGGAACCGGGTTATCGGTCGGGAAGACCGGTAGCACCAGGACGCGCTGGTTGGCCCGGTTGGTGGACGGCGTGCCGTGCTGCGGACCGTGGAAGAACACCGGGACACCGGGGGCGAACGGGTCGGCCGCGTCCGGTTGGTCGAGAACGGTGAACTCGCCGGCGTCTGCCGTTAGGCCACCGACCGTGACAGTGAGCGGGCCGGTGGCGGCGCTCTCGCCCACAACGACGAGCAGCCGGGTGGACTCGGCTTCGATGACCAGGGCTCGATCGCCACCAACCTGGACGTCGTTGTCATCACGTGCGGCGGAGAAGCCTGCGCCAAGGATTTCCACAATCGAGCCTGGCCAGCCGGCCTTCGGCCGCAATTCGTCGATGCCGGGTGCCATGGCAACTCAATTCCGGGAGCAAATGTAAGGGCGTCATGCTTCCACAGCTCGGCAGCGGTGTCGAGGTGCCCGGGCGGCAAGCCCGGGGCGGACAAACCTGGGGCAACGAGCAGGCTTGAAGTGTGCTCCTGGTGGCCACGAATCCCGCCTACGCCACGGGCCTCGGCGTCGCCGGTGCCAACGCCCTCGTGCTGGCCTTTATGGAACTGCTTCGGCGGATACCTAGACGCGCAGATGTAGTTGTTTTCCCCCTGCCCGTTCAAGTGAGGTATGGACACCCGCACCCAAATGTGGCGTTTCATTCCACACGTATTCCCTACGGAATGGGGGCGCACCCATGGCGATTCGCCGACGACCGGGCAATCGTGCTTCGGCGAGGTTTCGAAGCCGCCGAGCGGACGCCTCCGGGCCAGGTGCACCGGTCCCGACCCGAACTGGCACAGCGCTCCGTCCACTTTCGTGGCGCGGATCTGTCGCCGAAGCGTGGCTGGCTGCTCACGAGCGGACAATCCACTACGCGTCGACCCCGTTTCGTGCGCCGTGAGGTGTGTCGGCGACGCCTGAAAGCGAGGCCACGCGACACGGATCTGTACTTGTGCTTGCAATGTAAGTGGGTTTTTGAATCTGCAGGGGGTGCAACGCCACTTCGTGGGTGGGTGGTTGGGGTTGCTCCCAACGAATCAGGACTGACCGGAGGATGGGGGCGGCATTGGTTGGGATGTCGATGTTCGGGGTGGACGAAAGCGCGGGCCGCATCCCGCGCGATCGATAGGTGGTGCATAACCGCACTTTCGTCGATGATTCCTTCTCCGCAGGGGTGAGGAATCCCTACCCCGGGGCCGGGATGAGGAGTACCGTTCGCGACACGGCCGCTGATTCACCCCTCAAGACACATCCCCACCCCCCAAGGGAGACGACAGATGTCGACCATTGCGCCTGCCTCCAGCGCGTCCACTCAACCCAGTGAGCCGACGCCCACGCCGTCACTCCAAGACCTCTCCTCGCAACCCGATCAAGGCTCCGCACGCACGCATCATCACGCGCAACGCGTTCGGGACCACCAGGCGAAAAGAGCCTCGGTCCATGCTGCCCGGGCCAGGCAGGTGGCGGCCCTCTTTCCTGCGGCTCGGACATTCGCGATTGTCGAAGCGACCCACCTCGGCCACCCGGACGATGAGGGCAAAGCCCTCGAGCAGCTGCCCAGGACCCTTACTCTCGTCACGCCCGATCACGACGACCCCAGTCAAGACCACCTCTTCGTCGGCCCTTACCCGGTCCCGGAGAGCCAAAGCCGCTTCGATCACGCCTTCCAGGAACTCACCTTCACCGCCCACGACGGCACTGAACCTATTCATGGGCAGCTGCGCCTAGTCCGGGCACGGACCCGTGCCTACGGCATCATGGAGATACGCGGTGAGTCATACTCGGTCGCCTATGCGGTCAAGCCTCAGCGGTACACGATGCGGATCGGCCAGGGACGCCGGCTACCTAGCCGGGGTCGTCGGCCATGCCTCGAATTGAAGTGGGACGTCGACTCCGACCGCTGGAAAGACGCACCGTGGTCCGATAACCCCGACGTCGCATTCACCTACGGTGTCGACGGCCGAGAGGTTCTCGAAGGCGAGGACGTCCTCACCTTCGTGGCCAACTTCGACGATCTTCAGACCGGCAAGCACTGGGTCCCCGTCGACGGCTACTACTCGGGCCTGCTCAGCAAGAACCTCGGACTGCAGTTCGGTGTCGTTGCCGGCGTCACACCGCCCCCCTCGGGACGCGACCACGGCACCCTTTTCCCGTACCGCCTGTCAGCGACCATGTCCGAGTTCGGCGACCGGTTCGACGGCGCCATGCTGAACGACGCTCCCGGCCTCAACGGCACGGTCTACGGCATCCAGGGCACCTGGACCGGCGGCAGCGTCGCCGGCCTCTACCACCTGACGAAACCCGGCTCCGACACCGGGTCAGTCGTCGGCGTCCATGACGGACGCCTGCACGTCGGCGCCCACCCCGTCGACTCCCAGCTGCACGGCAACACGTTGAGCTGGACGGGACTGGCCGTCGACCTGGCCACAACCACGGGCCTGCCCGTCAACGGGCACCTGACGTTCTCGGCCGACGGCGCCTCGGTCATCGACTCGGCGAGCGGCCACGGCGGCGTCCGCGTCTCGCCCAGCGAGGCGGCCACCGCCGCGGCAAACGGCTCAGCCGAGTTGCACGGCCTTGCGTTCGACGCCGCGCAGCCCGACCCGTCCCACTCCCTCACGACGCTGCTGGCCATGTCGCAGTTTGCCATCTCTGATAACGGAAGCTATTACGACCAGTTCCAGTCGAAGTCGATGGAGGACTTCTACGCGATCCTCCAGGACTACATGGACGCCGAGCTGCGCAAGCAGTTCTTCAACCCGAACCCGCCGCCGCTGGATCCCGGGCTGACGACGATCGCCGAGGCCAAGGGCGCGAACGGCGAAGAGCCGAAGCAGTGGTACGGCAGTCTTCGCGTCGCCTACGCCACCGCCGCGCTGAGCAAGTGGAGCAGCGACCCCGGCTGCGCGCTGCTCAACGGCCGTCGCGCCACTCCTGGCTGCAACCAGACCGGCATCAGCCCGGTGATGCTCGCCCAGGGCCCACTGCTGTACGCCCGCCGCTACCACGCCAAGTACGCCAGCCTCGACTGGTTCCTGGTCGACCAGCGAGACGAATGCCGCCACATACGAACCGGTGATCGGCGCGAAGGCCGACCGAATGGATCGCGCAGATGCGAGGCAAACACCGTCGGCACCCCCGAGCAGCTGCAGATCTCAAGAAGCAGATCATCGACCATGCGTGACAAAGCGATCGCCAAGAAGCTGCTACTGGGCGTTCACGCTGTCGTCTACACGTACGCGACGACGCCGGCCTACCTGAACATGATGCAGACCATCATGGCCAGCGGCGACGAGGTCGACGGCTCGGAGTTCACCCAGCGTGTGCAGCGAACCACTCGCTCTGCTCAACATGCTGGACACGTCCAGCTACTTCGCTCGGCAGTACGCCTACGTATTGCAGCTGTTCCAGATCGCCAGCGTGCTACCCCAGCTCATCGGACTTCGCCGCCGACCTGGACGAGTTCAGCTACGCGGTCACCCAGATCATCGACAGATTCATCAAGACTACATGAAGCGAGGACTCGAAGATGCGCGAGGCCGCCGAGGCCTTGCGCAAGTCCAGCACGGAAGAGACCGTGGGGCAGATCCTGCAGGTGATGCGCCAAGCGAATGCGGCGCTCGCCGGCCTGTTTAACTGGGCCACACTGGCAGCGGAGTTCAAGAGCCGGATCGCCAGGGTCTTCAGCCATCTGCCCGAGATTGTGAGCCTCGGTATCTTCATCGGCGCGGTGACACTGCTCGTCAACTACGTCATGACGGGCAAGGTCAACTGGGACGACATTCCGACCTTCGAACAAGGCGTGATCATCGCCAATGCCGCCGGCATGGTCGCTCAGCTGGTCAAAATGATGGTCATTCGAGGCGTCGCGCTCAGCGAGGTCTGGGCCGCCGGAAACGGCCTGTGGTCGAACCTTAAGTTGTGGTTCTCGCCCAGCCTGATGACCAGGGCTCAGGAGTCCATGACCACCGGCTTCAAAGGCTGGCTGCTGCAGAGCGTCGGAGGCATAGAGGAAACCATGGAAAATCTGTCCATGCGCATGCTCTTCGCCGAGGGCGCCGAGGCCGCCGCCCTCCAGGGGGAACTGGAGCGCATGGCGACGATCCACAAGATCTTCGGCCGCAACCTGAACGAGTTCCTCGCCACCAGGATCGGTGCCGCCATGGCGGCGGTCGGCATTGTGATGTCGGCCGTTCTGCTGGCCCAGAGCAAGGAACCCCTCGAGATCGCGGCCAACTCCCTGTTCCTTTTCGCCTCCACGATGGAGTTCATCGCCACCGCTGGGCTGTGGGCCACCCAGGCCTTCAGCGTGGCCGCCATCGGCGGAGTGGCGGTCGGTACCATTTTCGCCGTAGTCAGCGTGGTGGGTGTGATCGCCCTGATCGCAGGTGCGGTGCTGATCGCCGTCCTCATGTTCCGGCCCCAGGACACGCCCGTGGAGAAGTTCGCCAAGGACAAGGCCGGCATGTTCTACATGCCGTACAAGACCGAGATCGACTACTTCCAGGCCTACGAGCCGCTCGGTCAGCAGCAGCGTTCGGGCGTGTGCGTTGCGCCGAACGGCCAGACCTCCAACTGTCTGGCGGTGGATGCCGACGGCTCACTGGCCCAGCGACCCTTCGACGCCACCGGGCACACCGCGTTGTACCTACGCACCGATGACCTTGGCCGCGCACAACTCGGTGGGCCGATCCTCGACAGCAACGGCGCCCGCACGCTGATGGTCGTAGCACTCGACGCGGACGGCCAACTCATCGCCGCGAAGCCCACGGACACGACGACCACGGATCCCGCGATGCTGTGGCGCGCAGAGATCCAGTCAGCAGGCACCTACGAGAAGGACACGGACGGCTTAGACCAATTGCAGTCGGCGCCCTTCTTGTTCTACAACGACGGCTGGTACGCGACGCACGGAGAGAAGCGCTACATCGCAACATCGGGCACGACGGGCTGGGTGGCGAATGTCGGCTCCGGCACGTCCCTGACAATCGCGATGGTCAGCGCCAAACCCGGTCTGCTGACCATGCAGGACGTGGCCTGGTTCACCAACGAGCACGACATGAAGGCCGGGCCCGTGCTTGGCATCCCAGGCAGCCCGCCGCGCGTCTGGACCATCGACCCCAAACTGCCGGCCGGCCTGCTCTTCTTCCCCGAGACGGGATTGGTCACCATGGAAACGGGAGTCGACGTGCCCGCGACATCCAAGGAGACCTACACCGTCAGCGTGGACAACAAGGTGGGCCAACAGCAGGCGAGCTTCAGCCTCCAAGTCACCGAGCCGCAGGTGCCTTAGTGAGCGACCCCTTCGCACCCACATCAGTGGAACGGCTGGCGGCGGCGTTACCCCCCGACGGGGCAAACCCCGTCGGGGCGGCGGCTCGCGGCATCCTCGTCAACAGGGTGAAGGGCTCCACACCCGGGCACTTGTCGCAGATGTTCGGCACCGGCCCATCATTCAAGGAGGTCTTCTTCCCCGCCCTGCGCTACGACCCGCGGGAGGCTGACATCCAGCGCGTGACACGCCTGGACAACGACTTCTGGACGGCGTTAGCGGTGGTGAGTATCTGTCAGCAAATCGGGCTGTCCACCAGCGACATCAGGCCACAGATGCTGACGCTCCAAATCGGCGCCGAGATCGGCGAACGGAACGCACAAATCCGCCGCGTCGCAACATCTTGGTACACATACGCCCTCAACGCGGTGGATGGCGACGTCCGGACGGCCCTGGCAGCCTTCCCCGACGAACCCAGCCGGGTCGCCGCGCGCGGCCATTATCTGTTGGGACTCACCTCGGACACCTGGGTCAACGACAAGCTCGTACAACTCGCGTCGGGCAGCTGGACCAACGCAACCTGGGAGCTCTACCACCACTGGACGAAACTGCTGGCGCTGGGCACGCCAGTCGCCGACATCGACGCAGCGATCGGCACCATCCAGAGCAAAGGCCTGCCGATACCCAGCGAGGTAGGTCCGACCGCTTGGAGGCAGTGGACCCGATGGTTCGGCGCCGACATCGGCGGCTCAGACCTTCCAGACGCCGTCGCGGCGATCCTGAAGACGAAGTGTTCAGTGCCGATCGGCGGGAAGTTCCCCACCTGCATGCCCGAGGCGGCCAGCTATGAGTTCACCGCCAACTCCCAGCCCGGCAACCCGTACCGTCGGCCGCCAAGCGGCAGCTGCTTCACCGCGGGCACTCGGATCGTGATGGCGGACGGCGGCCTGAAACCCATCGAGCAGGTCGCCACGGGCGAGAAGGTGGCGACGCCCACCGGTGCGCGGGAGGTGGTGCTCACCTCTCGGCCTCGCCGGGCAGGACGCCCCGTGTACCGCTTCGACGGCCTCGACTTCGGATTCATGGGCACCCAGCCCTTCCTGGTCTTCGGCGGGAGCAGCGACGACGTGCCGACCTACGCAGCCGCCGACGCCGAGGCTCTCGCCCGGGCCGTGCCTACCCTCACCCAGTTCGGGATGCGCGGGCTCTCCGCCGGTACCCCAGTACTGGCCGCCTACCGCGACGCGCTGCTGGTGTCGAGTGAGACCACCGGAGTGGTCCCGTTCCCCCCACCGTCCACCACCATGCACGAGCCGGACGGGGATGACTACGTCTATGACCTCGTCCTCGCGCTCGGCGAGGAGGGGCGCTCGGAGTTCTTCGCGGGGGACGCGGAGACGCAACTGCTGGTCAGCTCGGAGATCCCGCGCTACCTGGCGGCTCCGGACACGGCAGCGGTCGTGCTGCACATTCTCGACCAGGCGGCGGTCCCGATCCTGCAGCGCATGGAACACGTGCCCGATGACGGTTTCGCCGACCTGCTCTCGATCGGTATCGACGCCGCGGCCCGCACCGTTCTGCCCCGGCTCCTGCAGGCACAGCTGACGCCGGAGGCGGCCGGTTTGGAGTCCGACCCCCCAGGCCTCACCGAGGCGATCAACCAACTGTCGGCGACGCTCGGGCGGGACGGGCAGTACGACAACCGGATGTCGACCCTGATCGAACAGTTCATCCCACGGTTCGCGCCGCAGTTGCAAGCGGCGATCCACATGGGCTGGCGCAGCTTCAGCCTCGCCACGCAGGGCGAAGCGACCGTGCTCGCCGTCACTATCTACGCCGTGGAGATCTTCGCAGAAGCGGGGAGGCTCCAGGCGTCCGATATCGACATCGTGGTGACCCTGTCGACCCGTGGCAGCCAGTGGGTTAGGACGGTCGAGGTCGACCCCGCCGCGAGCTCCGATCACTCCTATTTCACCAGCGACCGGGTGGCGTACTTCGCCGAGTGGCGACCGGTGCTCGAGCCGATGGCAGAGTCGGCACGCACAGAGGACACCTGGAACCTGAGAATCAGTCTGCGCCGGCGCTCCAGCGGCGAGAAGCCGTCCGTGCGTGCAGTGATGGTTCTACCCGGCGAAGTGTCCTACGGATACCAAGCAGTAAACATGCCGCTACGGAACGATGACGCCCTAGTCGTCGGACAGGTCGCCTTCGACGTGCGAGCGCTGGGTTCCAACGGCCTGCGCGAAGACATCGACCAACGAGCAGCGTGGAACCCAAGCCAGCAATCGGCGATGGCCGCGAGGCTCGCTTCCGGTGTAGCGGACGCCCTACCGGTCGCGTTCGACATTGCCCTGGCGGCGTTCCACTCGGTCGCCGCCACTCCCGACGGACAGCAGGCAGGCGCCGCTCTTGAAGCCTCGGCGCGGACCCTGGCGACATCCACGTCACCCCGGAAGCACAACTGAGGGCCTGTCCGGCGACCGGAGACGCCACTCGTCGAGCAACCAGGCACCGCAGTGGAGAGTGTCACCTCTGCGCCGCTGGAGCACGCCCAACATGTGCGGTGCGATAGACCGTCGCGGATGCGCCGGGACGCAAACCCGCTTGCCAGTGTGACTGGCGGCAACGGCAACTTCGTTGCTGCGACAGGATCACACCTGGTTGTCCACCACAACGTCATCCTTGCGCGTCCGCTTAAGAGCCAACCCTTGCCGAAGGCCAGCAGCATCCCGCCAAGAAGCGTGAGGATACAAAGAGTCGCTCAAGGGTCTTCAGCGCGGTTCGCTCCATCCTCGCGCAGGAACGTCCGCTCGTGCCGCGACCAGTCCTTCACCGTTCCCCGCGACAACGGCCGGGTCGTGATCGCCATGACCGTCGGCTCCATCGTTGGCACCCTCATCGGCGCCCTGCTTCTTGGCGTCATCCCGCGTCGACAATGGTCATGCGCATCCGCTGGGTAGAGCGGCTTCTGTGTGGAAGCGACGCGCTTCGTGATGTCGTGCGTCGCGACGCCTCGCAGGTGGGTGATGCGCTTGGACTGCCCCATTGTCCAGCGAGCGGACACGTGAATTGCCGGTGGTGCAATATAGGTTCCAACGCCCGGCCGCGGTAGCCGGCGATCCTAAGCGCGGGGTGCACATGGACGATCAGGTTGTGCTGGTGTACGGGGGAACTGGCACGCAGGGAACGCCAGTGGTCGAACAACTGTTGGCAGCGGGACGGAATGTTCGGGTGCTGACCCGTGCGGCTGCCCGAGGTGAGCATTGGCGATCGCGTGGTGCTGAGATTGTGGTGGCTGACTTGGGAGACCGGGAGTCCTTGGCGGCAGCCAACGATGGAGTGTCACAGGTCGTGTTGCAGTTGCCGCTGCAGTATGACTTCGACCTGCATGAGGCTTATGGCCGCAACGCTGTGGATGCTGCACGGGCGGCCGGCGTCGATCTGGTGATATTCAATACCAGCGCTCAAGTGATCGAGAACACTCGAGTCCACGCATACCAGGCCCGGCGGGTAGTGATCGACTACCTCCACGGAAGTGGCGTACCCAGCGTAGTGTTCCGCCCGACGTTCTACATGGAGATCTTGTTAGGTCCTTGGATTCGACCCGCAATCGTCAACGACGGCGTTGTGGCGTTCCCGCTGCCGGCTGACTTCCCGATGTCGTGGATTAGCGCGACCGAGACCGCCAGCTACGCCGTCGCTGCGCTTGCTCGACCTGACCTGACTGGCCGGGAGTTTGACATCGGCGGCCCGTGGCCCCTAACCGGTGACGATCTGGCAAGCTGCTTCTCGAGAGCACTCGATCGGCCGATCCAGTTTGTATCGATCAGCCCCGATGACTACGAGCAGTCGCTGGCACCGATCTTCGGTGCCACCGTGGCGCGTGAGGTCGGCGCGCAGGTCCGATGCATCATCGACTTGGGCAGCGGCGCGGTGGATATGACGTTGCCGAGATCGGAGTTCTCAGTCGCTGCAAAGTCACTAGATGACTGGATTGCGGAACACGACTGGCAGTAGTTCCTCCTGGAAGACCTTTCGGCCATATCATAAGAATCCGGTGCGATCCAGGAAGATTGGCGCTCAGCGAACAGATTTCCGGCGCATGCAACTCTGCGCGACCCAAGCTTGGAAGCGATCAGGACTTGGCGCAGCTGTGTCGCTTTCTCAGTCCGAGGAGCGGCCTTTGCGGCGCGCGACCGGGTGTGGACGACGGTCGAATCTGAGGCCAAAACGACGGCGCATTGGCCTCGTTTTCAACCGTCGCCGACCCCATTCTCGCGTTGTGCGGTTGTTCAGCATCATGGCGCGCTATCGGTGTGGCGGGGAAAGCACTGGGAAGTAGGGGCAGCTGTCGCCGCAACCGAGCGTGACGATCACGTCGGCCGCCTTAAGGGCACTGTCGGTCAGCGGTTTCGGGTACCCAACCGTCAACGCGATACCGCGTCCCGCAACGCCTCCATAACCACCGGGTTGACCTCCTCGGCCGGCTGCGACCGGCAGACCGCATGTGCGCCCTGCGTGCCGACAAGTGCTCGGCCAAGGCCGCCGCCATCTGAATGCGGCCAGCATTGTGCACACACGAACAGACTGCCTTCACGCTCCACCCAGCCGGGTGCGCCCTCGCCATCAACTGCTCCTTGGCCCGCTTCGCGACCGCATCGGCAGATACTGAGTGATGGGCGCCGCTCTCCAGGACGTCCCGGGCGCAATCGGCGACGCGGGCGCTCTCGTCTCGGTCGAGCACCCCCTCGCAGGATCGACCAGGTCGTCAACGGTCCGCCGGGATGCTTCGCCCGGCTCGCTGCGCTTAAGGAACTCCTTCGTCCAGTGGTCGGTGAGGCGGGCGGTTCGCTCGTCACGCTCAGTGCTCGGTGCAGGCCATGGACCCGCGACTCGATCGCGGCGCAGGCGGCACCGAACGATGCCATCGACGCCGTCGGTACGGGATCGGGAATCGACCAATGCCACCGCGGCTCGCGCGGACCATCAACCGGCCCGAAGTTGCCCATCGCAGTCCGTTGGATCCGCGGCCCGCACCTTCGACCAGGATCGCTCGGCTCGTCGAACCGGACGACATTTGCCGAACGTGGCCTGGCGTGGGACGTCAAGGATTGGGCCATGGGTTTCCCATTCGGCCCCTGGGCGTAGCGGCCGGCGTTGGGTGACTGAATGTCGCCAGCCGACCGCTCCAAACCCGGACACAAGGGCCGGGGTTCAGCGTTTGCGTCACTCCTTTTCCACTGCCAAGCCGTGCTGTAATGAGGCGCCTTGCCGCGCTGGCGGTTGCAAGGCGTTGCGCAGAACCTTCACCGCGCGGTGCTGCATAACTCGGATGGCCCCCGGACTGCGGCCGAGGATCTGAGCAGTCTCTTCGACTGAGAATCGGTCGAGCACCCGCAGTGTGAGAACGGCGCGCTGGTCCCTGCTCAGTCTGCCAAGGATCTCTTCGACAGCGGCCGCTTCAATTGCCTTCGCGTCCGCCGCCTCGTGCTGAAAGACCCGCTCGTGCAATGCGTGGACGTTGCCGGTCGCGTCCTGGGGTCTTCGGCCTGCGGCGCGCCATGAGTCATACGCACGGTGGCGCGCCACCTGGAAGGCCCAGGCCCGGAATGCAGCCTCATCGCCGTCGAAACGGGGCACATTGCGCACCAGCTGCACGAAGCACTCCGCCAAGGCGTCCTCGGGTTCGGCCGCTCCCATGCTGGTGAGAAACCGCAACAGCACGGGTGCCAAGTCACGGTACAGCGCTGCCCATGCCCAATCGGCGCCGTCGGCGGCTGCCGCGAGTACCTCCGGAAAACGGTCACCGAGGGACACGATGTCGTACCGAATCGAATGGGCTCGTGCCGGATTGCGGTTCTGGCGCTAGTAGCAACGAGGCTCCCTCACACCCCCCGACGGGGTTAGTACGTCGGCGAGCTCAAGTCCTGCGACGCAATCCACGGTTGCGGTGTGGCGGCGCAGCGGCAACCTTGCCGCCGGTGCCACATTAGCCCTTGCCCTTGACCTTGTCGTCCTTGCTCTTGCCGGACCCGTCGTCCCCCTTGTCCCGTCTTTTGTCCTTTTTGTCCTTGTCTTTGTCCTTCTTCTCCTTGGTTTTGCTCCCTGTTGGCTTGGGCTCAGCGCTGCCATTGGTCTTCTGGGAATCGGGCTTGATCGACGGCGTCACCGTCGGACTGGGGACAGTTGTCGGGGTCGGAAGAGCTGTTCGCGTGGGAACACCGGTGCTTGGGCCGACGGCAACTGGACTGAAGCCGGACTCGCTGGACGTACCTCCGGGAGAAGTGTTCTGGCTTCCACTGGGTAAAAAACTGGATGGTTGGCCGGGTGGCTCGGAATTCGGTTCTGCGGCGACCGTTGGCGAGAACGGACTGAGACGAAGCGCGATGGTGCGGATCGGTTCAATGCCCAGTGCTGTAGCGACACCGGCTGCAGCCGACAGGGCAGTGACAGTGCTGACTACCCACACTGCGAGCCTTCGGCGTGCGCCCAGCCGAGCTGGCCGGCTGCGCAACTTGGTGGCCGCCACTACTCGCGCTTCGCGGACGATCAGGTCGAGGTGCTGCTGCTCCAGCGCATCGACCGCCGCGGGCAAGTTGGATTCCCGGAATTCGAGTGAGGAACTCGGCGACCGCGCCCAGCTCGGGGTCGTCGCTAGGCACCTTCCCGGTCAAGAGCCGCGAGATGTCCGCTCTACTGCTTAGGCCCATGAACACCTTTCGCACTCGAATGATCGCTTCACCCGGGATACCGCTGTACGCCCCCATCAGGTTACGGGCGGAGAGGTTTCTTTGCATCGCCAACCCGCACCGTGGCCGGTTGCGCACCCGCGGACGCCGACGGTCCGCGCCCGGTTCCGGTCGATTGCAACATGTGCGTAACGCCGTGCTGCTTCGCGGCGGTTAGTTGGTTGAAGGGGAAGCACGAGCCGCTAAAGGCATCTTCGGGCGCAGCGAGGCGGGGTGCGTCGACCGTACGCGCGCGGTTAACGCCGCCGCTCCGGCAACGTAGGGGGCGTAGTGAGCCAAAGCAGGCTGGGGATGAGAGCGACACTGCTTCGACCTGCACTACGGCAGCAACTGCCACACGGTCCGAAGCGGATGGCGAGTCCACTATGGCGAGCTGGGAGTCGCCAGGTCACGACCATGACGTCTGTGGCGACTGTTTCCGATCGGTGATTCCTCGTCGCTCGACAGGAGGATCCCACTAATGCGGCAGGTTCAGTCGGGGGGTTGACTGCCGCGCAGGTCTCGCCGGGAGTGCGCACTCCCGGCGAGACCCCTAATCGACCTCAGCGGACGGTGTCGTCGCGGTGCTCGACGACGTTATGCCGGCGAGTGGCCTGGGCATTGGTGATCAGGCCTGCGATGATCGCCAAGAGGCCACCGGCCATGCAGATGTAGCCGATTGTGGTCAGGCTCACCCCCGAGACGGCGTCCCGTACAGCGAAGCTGAGAATGGCCCCGATCACCAGCAGGAAGATCCCAGTTCCGGTGGTTGTCGACATGTGCTTTCCTTTCCCTACCTTGGATGTTGACCTCGGCGTCCGCTGGGCCGTCATGCACCGTTGAAACGCCCACTCGGGTGTGCATTGATATCGCGACGGCAGGACGACCAAGCTACTGAAACACACCTCACCACAACGGCGTCCATCGTTGGGTTGGTGCTTGCGAGGAGTAGTCCGGCGGCACCCCGGCGGATGCGAGCGAAGCGACGGTTGCGTGGGCTTCTGGCATCATCAATGGCACAGTCAGTGGTTGACCAAGGCTCAGGGCTTGAGCAATCGTCGCCGCGGATTCCGGTCGGTCTGCAGGGTTTTTGGCCAGACACTCAGCAATGACGTGTGCCAAGTCCCGGGGCACATGCACCGGAAGCGTCGGCGGCGGTTCATCGACGTGAGCAAGCGCCGTGGCGATCGGAGACCCGCGCTCGAAAAGCTTCGCGCCGGTGACGAGTTCGTAGGCCACGACACCGAAGGAATATAGGTCGCTGCGAGTCGTGACGACGTCGCCCAATGCCTGCTCAGGACTCAGGTAGTTGGCCGAACCCAACACCATCTCGGTTGGAGCGTCCTGCTCACCGCGGGACTCCTGCGCGATCCCGAAGTCGGTGAGCTTCGCCAGGCCGTCCGCCGAGATCATCACATTGGCTGGTTTGAGGTCACGGTGGATGACCCCGTTCTCGTGGGCTCGCGCCAGCGCGGCGGCCAGTTGCAGCAGGATGCTCCGCGCACGTTCGGGATTCAACGGTCCTTCAGCTGCCAGTAGCTGCGCCAATGTCGGTCCGTCGATGAATTCCATCACCAGGAAGGCAAGCCCCTCGTGGCGGCCGAAGTCGAAAATCTCCACGATGTTTGGATGACTGATACCTGCCGCAAAGCGAGCCTCGGCCTCGAACCGCTCCCCCTGCGCCTCGTCGTGGGCGCTTGACGGCTTGATCACCTTGACGGCGACCTTGCGGCCAAGCGCCTCATCAACGCCCGCCCACACCTGACCCATCCCGCCGACAGCCACGGTCGAGCTCGGGACTGCTGCACCTCTTGGTGACAGGTTGGGTTAGGCGGCCTGGAGGGCCGGTGTGGTCATGATCGTCTCGTACTCGATGGGGGTCAATCGGCCGAGACGGGGTTGGCGTCGGCGGCGGTGGTAGGTGCGTTCGATCCAGGTGATGATCGCCAGCCGGAGCTGGTGCCGGGTGGTCCAGCGGTGCCGGTTGAGGACGTTGTTTTGGAGCAGGGCGAAGAATGATTCCATGGCGGCGTTGTCGCCGGCTGAAGCGACCTGTCCCATCGAACCTCTCAGGTGATGCCGTCGTAGCGCGGCGAGGAACTTCCTGGAACGAAATTGCGATCCGCGGTCGGAATGAACCACACAGCCGGTGACGTCACCGCGCCGGTCGACAGCCATGTTCAGTGCGTTGACGGCGATCGTGGACTTCATCCGGTCGCTGATCGAGTAGCCGACGATCCGGTTGGAGAACACGTCCTTGATCGCGCACAGATACAACTTGCCCTGATCGGTGCGGTGTTCGGTGATGTCGGTCAGCCACAGCCGGTTCGGCTTATCGGCGCTGAACTGGCGCTTGACCAGGTCATCGTGGGCGGGCGGGCCCGGCTTCTTGCCGTTGCTGCCACGCTTCTTGCCGAACCTGGACCACCAGCGGTTGGCGGCACAGATCCGCCACACCGTCCGGTCACAGCGTGTGTGGCCGGCCTCTCGGACCTCATCGGCCAACAGCCGGTAGCCGAACTCCGGATCGTCGGCGTGGGCATCAAACAAGGCATTGGCCAGGTAGGCATCGTCGAGTTCACGATCGCTGATCGGGTGGGCGAGCCAGCGGTAGTAGGGCTGGCGGGCGAGCTTCAACACCCGGCACGTGACCGTCACGGGGATCCCGTCAGCGGCCAGCTCCTTCACGAGCGGGTACATCATTTTCCCGGCAGGTTCGCCTGCGACAGGTAGGCCGCGGCGCGGCGCAGCACCTCGTTCTCCTGCTCCAACAGCCGGTTACGACGCTTCAGATCACGCAACTCGACCGACTCGACAGCAGTGGTTCCGGGCTTGACGCCGTCTTCGACATCAGCTGCGTGCAGCCAGTTCCGCAGGCACGACTCGCTGATCCCAAAGTCCTTGGCGATCCGGGCGATCGGCGCCTCGCCCTTACGGGCCACCGCCACGACATCATCACGGAACTCTCTCGGATGGGGTTTCGGCATGGTGCACATCCTTCCAGCAGGGCCTCAGACCCCACAGATCGGTTGTCACCTACTCATGCAGCAGTCCCTTGGCTTGATGAGGCGCTGGGTTCCTGGAGCACCAGGATGGTTGCCGAAGGGCTGCCGCTGGTAGATTTCACGCGAGTGGCCGAGGGGCCGCTCCCGACCCAGGGGAGTGTTGCTGTGAACAAGGCGGTTCTCTCATCATCGCCGGGTCGCTCGCGTTGGGCGCCGGCCCGGTCTCCACACCACCGCGACCGCCGGCGATGGCCATCACGGAGGCGGCCCGTCCATGTCGCGGAAAGCGGAGACGCTCTACCAGTTCGGCCGGTTGATACCTTCCGGGGAAACCAGACCACCGGCGGACCGTATGACGGCTTCGCCACCATCGGCAGGGTCCTCGCAAAGGGCGACACCGGGCTGGGAGCGTCGGACAAGGTTGATGGCGAGGCGATCGTGATCGACGGCCGGGTCTACCGACTCGGCGCGGAGAACGGCGAGCCCGACGTCACTCTGTCGCGCCGATCGGACACCACGCCGTTCATGGCCGTGACGAGTTCGACACCGACGCCAGGGCGACCTTCAGCGGCATCGAAAGCCTAGGGGCCAAGAATGCCGACGGCACCTTCCGTCGAGCAGCTTGATGGGCAGCATCGAGCAGCTCATCGCGACCCATCCGAAGCTGGCCCGCCGGCGACCCGGACCCTGACACGACCTGGTCGCCCACCTATGTGTTCCGAATCTCGGGAAGGCTGGACACGGTGCAGTCCCGCACCTTCACCACGCCTGCCCGAAACGCCGACGGCACCTACCCGACCCTGCCGACGGTCGTAGCGAATCAGACGGTGTTCATCGACCACGATGTGCAGGCCGACCTCGTGGTGGTGTGGTGCCCGCCGGAGATGGGAGCGGCGGGTGTCAACGTCGCCGGCACCCACGTCCACTGGATCTCGAAGGACCGCACGCTCGGTGGTCATGTGCTCGACCTCCAGGCGGGCTCGCTGAGCGTCCGGGTCGACAAGACTCCGTACTTCTGGCTGGTGGAGAACCCGGCGGCGCCGACCGCGAGGTAGCCCTTAGGACTAGGTCACTCCCCACCCCGTTGGGGCCGACTCGCGTGACCTAGCGGCACACCCGGCCACGCAGCCCGCCGCTGCCCGTCACGAGAGGCACAGTGCGGCTTCCGGAGACTCTGGTTCCGAACCCGCCCAACCTCGGAGACGCGAAGGTCCGGTTTGCCGCCGACGCTGGCGTCCACGAACCCGCGGGCCCATCTGACGACCGGGCAGATCTCGGCCCATTTCGCTCAGATCTATGGGGCGTCGGTGTCGAAGGAGACGGTCAGCCGGATCACCACTAGGTCATCGAGGAGATGCCCAGCAGGGCCAGCCGGCCCCTGAACGGGGGCCGCCACCATCGCGGATGCTCGCACGGCACCTACTCGTGGATCGACGCCTGGTTCAACGCCCACGGGACTGCTGCAATGAGTAGGTGACATTCGATCTGTGGGGCAGTGAGGTCCTGCTGGAAGGATGTTGACTAGAACCCGCCCGCCGACAAAGGGGTCAGGATTCGCTCGCCGTTGATATCGAGATTGCGGATCATGGGTGACGAGCCGCGATCGATCCCAACGGGCTTTCGGAACCATCTGCGGCGGCGCGTTCGACTTGGACGGACTCACTTATAGGGTCGAAGGTTGCAGGGATGGCCAAAGTCCTTGCCGTTGCAGTTTGGATCGGGGAGGGCTGGCCGGTTTCGCTGTCGCGGCTAGCAGTGTCCCAGGGTGACCAGCAATGTCGCCATCTTCGCGATGCTGGGGATCTGGGGGCCTCCGCCATCTACGGGGTGGTCATATACGGGTTTGGTGAGATCCTCGAGAACGTCGCGGAGATACGTTCCGCCACCGCGCAACAGCTCGAAGTCAGCACGAAGATTCGCTCCGACACCGCGCAGCAACTTAACGTCAGCGTGCGGCAGTCCCGAGGCGATAGCGCGTTTGCTCGCGGGCGCAGCCCGAACCGCAGAGACAAAGCGGCGCGAGCCGCTCCCTCAAATCGCTGTCGCGCCTCCGGGAACACCTAGCGGTGCGTCTCGTTGTGTTGGTTTGCTGGCGATGCGGAAGATGGTGGGCCGGCTGACCTTGAATAGGGTGGCGAGCTCGTGGCGTGGCCGGCCGGCGTCGAACAGTTCCCGCACTTGGAGCCACCCCATGGGTGGTAGCGCTGGGCTGGCGCCGCGCGGGTCGCGCCGGTGTGTCTTGTACTGGTGGTGTTCGGCGATCGCCTCGGTGATCAGGTCAGCCTGGAACTGGGCCGACATGGCCACCATGGCGGCCCCGGTGATCTGCTTCAGGGGTTGCCCGCCTATCTCGAGGGTGATCTGGTGGTTGTGCAGGGTGTCGATGATGGCGGCCAGGTCGTGATGGCTGCGCGCCAGTCGGGTCAGGCTGGCCACCACCATCACATCGCCGGCTTGTCCGGTGGTGATCGCGGCCTGGAGTTCGGTGCGGTCCTTGCCGCGGGCGCTGGAGCCGCGGTCGGTGAACACCAACGCCGACTCCTCACCAAGCTCCAACAGTTCCAGGACAGCCTGTCGTAGGTCGTCCTGGTCGGGTTTGGTGCGGGCGTACCCGATCCTTTGCGGTGACGCGTGTCATTCGGCGGGCCGGCCGATGGTGGGACTGATCCGACACCGTGCAGGTGCGGGTGTGTGGCAGGACGGCGACCATCGCATAGGGACCGTCATCGGGGTACACCGCGGCATCGTCTCAACCCACAACTCGACTCCGCCAACGTATCGCCTGATGAACCCGGCCGGCCGGTGCGCCAGGCAGGTATGTGGCTCGATGAGAACCCAGCTGCGCCCCTCGGTACAACCCGAAGGGCCGATGGCATCGAAGTTCTGCACCCTTGTTCTCGCTGTCGCCGACCTCACGAACAGTGCCAGTATGGGCCTGCCTTCACACCGGTCATCGGACAACTGCGCCCGTGCCGGTGCCGAGCGCGGTATGGGCGGAGCTGCCCGAACAACCCAATGGTTGATTGACAAGGCTACCCACCCCCTAGATCAACTATCTCCGGGGACACAGCCGTCCTGGGGGTGCGTCGATTCGCCCGTCCAGGGGCGACAGGTTTTGCAGTGTGCTTCCTAGCCCCAGATAGGCCCCCAAGGCCGTGTTGAGAGGTTCATGAGGGAGCATTCGACCTTGTCAAAGGCAGGTTGAGGTGCGTCGGATTACAGGTTCGAGTCCTGTCGCCCCGACCATTTCGACGATGTTCGATTGGCAAGGGATTGCTGTTCCGCCACTTGACTCCGCGCATCAGCGGTTGACCCAGCTCTCCATGGCGCCCGGATACCGCACGGTCGGCTGGATGTACTGCTCGGTCGCTGCGGTGAGCTCGGCGACGTCCTGCTCGGTGAGCGTCAGCTCGGCGGCTCCCAGGTTCTCCGCCAGCCGGTTGGGCTTCGTGGTGCCGGGAATCGGGACGACCGAGGTGTGTTGCGCAAGGAGCCAGGCGAGGGCGACCTGGGCGTTGGTTGCGCCGTTCGCTGCGGCGATCCTGCCCAGAAGGTCGATGACTGCCTGGCTGGCCGCCCGGGCCTGCTCGGTGAAGCGCGGAAGGCGTCCGCGCAGGTCGGTGTCGGCGAAGGTGGTGCCCGCATCGATGGTGCCGGTGAGGAGCCCCTTGCCGAGCGGGCTGAACGGCACCAGGCCGATGCCCAACTCCCTCAGCGTTGGGATGATCTCGTTCTCGGGTTCGCGCCACCACAGTGAGTACTCGCTCTGCAGAGCGGTGACCGGCTGAACGGCGTGCGCACGCCGGATCACCCCGACACCTGCTTCGGACAGGCCGAAATGCTTCACCTTGCCCGCGTCGATCAACTCCTTCACGGTTCCCGCAACGTCCTCGATGGGAACGTCGGGGTCGACCCGGTGCTGATAGAGCAGGTCGATGGTCTCCACTCCGAGCCGGCGCAGGGAGTCTTCGACTCCTGCCCGGATGTACTCGGGGCGGCTGTTCAGGCCGGTGGAGCGGCCGTCGGTGTAGTTGAAGCCGAACTTGGTGGCGATCACCACCTGCTCCCGGACCGGCGCCAGCGCGCGTCCGACCAGTTCCTCGTTGGTGAACGGGCCGTACACCTGCGCGGTGTCGAAGAAGGTGGCGCCCTGCTCGACGGCGGATCGGATCAGGTCGATCGCGCCCTGGTCATCCATCCCGTCGCCGTAGCCGTGGTTGAGGCCCATGCAGCCGAAGCCGATCGCGGAGACTTTGAGCCGGTCCGCGCCGAGTGTGCGTGTGATCATGAATGCTCCTGTGTTGTGTGGGTGGCCAGTGCTCGTCCAGGCATGCTCCCGGGTGATGGCGAGGGTAGGCGCCGCTCAGCCGTATTGCTCGTGGCCACTACCTCGCGCGCCGGCGACGCTGAACCCGGCGGTGGCCGCGTCGAGCCGGCGGAGGTCGTCGTCGCTCAAGGTGACACCTGCTGAAGCGAGGTTCTCCTGCAAGCGGTGCAGCTTGCGGGTGCCGGGGATCGGAACGACCGAGTCGCCGCGGGAGAGCAACCAGGCGAGCGCCACCTGTGCCGGGGTGGCGTTGGCGCTCTGGGCGACCTCGTTGACGAGCTCGACGATGGGCTGGTTGGCGGCGAGAGCCTCGGGCGTGAAACGGGGGAAGCGGCTGCGGATGTCGTCGTCGCCGAAGGTGGCGGTCGAACTGACGGCACCGGTGAGGAAGCCCTGCCCGAGTGGGCTCCATGGCACGAAGCCGACGCCGAGCTCGACACAGATGGGCAGGACCTCCGGCTCAGGATCCCGGGCCCACAGCGAGTACTCGTTCTGGACGGCGCTGACGGGTTGGACGGCGTGGGCGCGGCGGATGGTGTCGGCGCCCGCTTCGGAGAGCCCGAAGTGGAGCACCTTGCCTTCTTCGATCAGCTCCTTGACGGTCCCGGCGACGTCCTCGATGGGCACGGTGGGGTCGACCCGGTGCTGGTAGAGCAGGTCGATGTGATCGGTGCGCAGGCGGGGCAGGGATTCCTCGACCGAGCTGCGGATCAGGTCGGGACGGCTGCTGATCGCCCGGCGCCGTGGATCTGACGGGTCAATGTCGAAGCCGAACTTGGTGGAGATGACCACGCGGTCGCGGATCGGCTCCAGCGCTTCGCCGATGAGGTCCTCGTTGGTGTACGGGCCGTATATCTGCGCGGTGTCGAACAATGTCACCCCCAGGTCGAACGCTGCCCGGGTGAAGGCGATCAGGTCAGCCCGCTCGGGCGAGGGACCGTAGTTGACGCTCATCCCCATGCAGCCCAGGCCGAGCGCGGACACCTCGAGGGTGCCCAGCTTGCGAGTCTTGATGATCGGGCCGCTCAGACGTCCATGGTGCGGCCGGACAGCCACTTGACCATGGTGGGGTCGCGGTGGTCGAAGAACTGGCTCTTGCCTTGATCGAGGGTGGCGATGGACGCCATTTCCTCGTCGGTGAGTTCGAAGTCGAACACGTCCAGGTTCTCGGCCATCCGCTCGGGCCGGACGGTCTTGGGGATCACTACCACGCCGCGTTCGATGAGCCAGTGCAGCACGACCTGGCCGACGGATTTGCCGTGTGCTTCGGCGATCGCCGTGAGGGTGGGGTCGGTGAACAGGTTGTTCTTCCCTTCGGCAAACGGTCCCCAGGATTCGATCTGGACACCCTCGGCCGCCATCACCTCTTGGTCGGCGACGCGCTGGTGGAAGGGGTGGGTCTCGATCTGGTCGACGGCCGGCACGATGTCGTTGTGGGCGATCAGGTCGACCAACCGGTCAGGGTGGAAGTTGGAGACACCAATCGCGCGGGAGAGGCCTTCGGCGTTGATCTGTTCCATGTCCCGCCAGGCGCCGTAGACGTCGCCGAAGGGCTGGTGGATCAGGTACAGGTCGACATGGTCAAGGCCGAGTCGCTGCAGGGACCGCTCGAACGCTGCCCGGGTCTTGCCGTCACCCGCTCCCTGGATCCACAGCTTGGTGGTGACGAACAACTCGGCACGTGCAATGCCGCTGGCGGCGATCGCGCGGCCAACGGCCTCCTCGTTCAGGTACGACGCTGCGGTGTCGATCGCCCGGTAGCCGGCGGCCAAGGCGTCGCTGACCGCCCGTTCGCAGTCGGCGGGGTCGGCGATCTGGAAGACGCCGAAGCCGAGGATCGGCATCTCGACGCCATTGTTCAGAGTGACGGTGCGCATGGGTTTGCCCTTCCGGTTGCAAGCTATGGCCCCAGCCAACTCCCTCGTGTGGGTGCGCGGAAGGACCTGCCGTACCACGCACTGCCAGTACCTGTTTCGTCGCCGTCGGATCGGGATAGCGTCACGGCGTGGACAACCGTCGCGAGATCAAGGAGTTCCTGACCAGCCGCCGAGCACGGGTACGGCCGGAGGACTCCGGGCTGCTGGCACACGACGACCGGCGGCGCGTGCCCGGGCTGAAGCGCGAAGAAGTGGCGCTTCTCGCCGGTGTGAGCGTCGACTACTACGCCCGCCTCGAACGAGGACAGCTGGGCGGGGTGTCGGCCTCTGTGCTGGACGCGATCGCCGACGCGCTCAGGCTGGACGAGGCCGAGCGGCAGCACCTGCGAGACCTGGCCGACGCTGCCGGCGCCCCGGAGCGGAAGCTGCGCACCCGGACGCCCAAGGCTCCAGTCCTGCGCCCTAGCGTCCTTGCCCTCCTGGCGGGCATGACCGGGATTCCGGCCTACGTCCGCAACGCGCGGGCCGACATCCTCGCCGCCAACGACCTGTGCCTCGCTCTGTACGACGGCATCATCGACCCCGATCGGTTGCCGTTCAACGTGGCACGGTTCGTGTTCCTCGATGGACGCTCGCACGGGTTCTTCCTGGACTGGGACGAGGTCGCCGACGGCACTGTCGGGGCGCTGCGGGCGGAGGCGGGGCGCAACCCGCTCGACCGGTCGCTCACCGACCTGATCGGTGAACTCACCGCACGCAGTCATCCCTTCGCCACGAAATGGGCGCAGCACAACGTCCGGCTGCACCGCACCGCGACCAAGCGCCTTCACAACTCCGTCGTCGGCGACCTCGAACTCACCGGTGACGCCCTCGAGCTTGCCGGGGATGCGTTGACGATCATCGCCTACACCGCCGCGCCCCTCAGTGCTGCGGAGGAGAAGCTCGCCCTGCTCGCAAGCTGGCAACGGTCGAAGACCACGACCAGAGCCTGATCCCGCCTCAGGCGACCAGACCGCCGCGGCGCAGCCAGTCACCCACGGCGGGTCCGGCCTCCGCGACCTCTTCACCCCTGACGGCCAAGCCGTCGCCGATGGTCGCACCAGGGCAGGTGATTCTGTAGATCTCAACGGCACGTCCCAGGCCGCTCATCGCATGGGTGGTGAACGGGATCACGAGCTTGCCTGCCAAGTCGAGGCCCTCGGTGAAGGTGCGCATGATCATGGGCGGCTCCACATTCCAGATGGGGCTGCCGACAAGGATGGTGCCGAAGCGGGAGACGTCGGGGAGGGCTCGGCTGATCGCTGGCCGTGCGTTGCTCTCCTGTTCGCGCACGTTCCGGGCCACGGTCGCGTCGTACGCATCCGAATAGGGCTCAGCGGCTTCGATGCGGAAGGTGAACACGTCCAGTTGCTTGGCGATGATGTCGGCCAGGACCTGGGTGTTCCCGACATCGAGGAAGCGGCGTCCGCCGTTGAAGTAGTTCTCGCCGGCCCGCGAGAAGTAGGCCAGCAGGATCCGTTGGGCAGCAGGCACGACAGGACTCCCGGAGCTGAGTGGTGCAGTTGGTGTGGTGGTGGCTCGCATCACGCAGCCGCTCACCCCTGAGACGCCCAGGGCGAGCGCGCTGGTGAGCAGCAGTCGGCGATGAAGCCTTGGTCCGCACGTCAGGTCAGGCATGGCGCCCTCAATGGGTCAGCAGCCTTGTGAATGACATGGACGCGAGGGCCCACCGTCCGCCGCTGTCGACGTAGACCTCGGTGACCACGAACGGGTTCGTCACCTCGTTCCCGCCCACCACCGCCACGAGGTCCAGCCTGTTCAGCAAGATCGCCGTCGTCTCGCCATTGAACGGCACCGACACCTCGTGCACGTCGACCGCCTTGTACTGAATCTCACCACCGCGGATGATCTCCAACTCCTGCGCCTTCACAAAGGTGGCCCCCATGTGTACAAAAACGGCGTTCTCGTGGAACAGGTCGTCCAGCGCCACCACATCGCGTTCAGACATCCACCGCCACTTCTGGGCGGACAGTTCAATGATCTCTGCGGGGCTGGATGTCATGGTGGGGTTCCCTTCGGTATGGCTGCATCGGAACCCGACGCACCACAAACCGTTCGGGTTGGGTCAAGTCCTTGCTACTCCCGAGGCTATGGCGGCAATGCGCAATGAAACAGGACTCGTCAGTACCTGCCAGGACCCCGCTCCGCCTCGGTGCGGGTTTCGGGCCACCGTGGCAGGCCGCGGCACGAGCTCGAGGCGGTTGGCGGGACCCTGGTCGAGCCTCCCTGAGCTATGGCTTCCAGGCTGCACCTGCAACTTCGGCACTCTGCATCTCACAACAACCAAGCGGCGTCTGCGCGTGACCGAGGACCACAGGATTCGACGGATTCCTTTGTCCAGATAAGCCCCAACGTCCCGAAAATAAGCGAATTCTGCGTAAAGCCCCTAGTAGGAGCCATTTGCGGCGCCGTGTACCGCACGTTCGAGTCCCTCGCCCCGACCATCCCGACGATGTTCGATTGCTAGTCATTCTCCTCACCCACTAGGGGTTTTACGGGTCGTGACCGTGGCCATAAGGCGACAGCAGTGGCAGATTTGACCCACCTAGCCGCAGTAAACCCGTACCTGCGGCTAGCGATGCTCGTAGGCGAGGCTCCGCGGGCAGTGCGATTCGGGCGACTCGTATGGTTCTCCGTTGGCGGGGACACGATCGTTCCTCCTTACGGTCTCTGGCGCGGGCTTGACCCGGTTTCCACGGTTGGTCAAGGTGGGCACTGTGAAGGTCGCGATCCTCGGCCCCGTCGAGGTGGTCGGTGGTGTGGTCCTACAGTTGCGGGATCGCATAGTTCTCGGTGCGCTTGTCGTCCGTCGGGGTTCGTGGCTGAGTGCCGAGGTGCTTGCGGAGGCACTCTGGGGTGCAGGTCCGCCGTCCTCAGCCCGCAAGGTGATCCAGGGTTCTGTAATGAGGCTTCGCCGCGCTTTGGGCGCTGGCGCGATAGCTACGGGGAGCGCTGGTTACCATCTCCGGATCGGTGACGATGAGATCGACGTAGGCATCTTCGAGCGCCTTCTCCACGAGGCCCGATCGGACCTGGAGAATCGTCATCCGGCTCGGGCGATGCGAAAGGCGTCGCAGGCACTGGCGTTATGGCGTGGTGAGCCGTTAACCGAGCTGGAGCGTTGGGCCCCGGGCGCCGCAGCCGCTCGGCAGTTGGCGGAGCAGCGACGGGCTGCCGAGGATCTGGGTATGGAGTCAACGCTGCTCGCCGGACAGTCGATGGAGGCCATCGGCGACGCCGAGCGATTGTGTTTCGCCGAGCCCTACCGGGAGGGGCGATGGGCGCTGTTGGCCCGAATGCTCTACGCGTGCGGACGGCAGTCGGAGGCTCTGGAGGTTATCGGGCGGCTCCGCCGGGTTCTTCGCGACGATCTGGGCATCGACCCCAGTTCCGAGGTTGCCGGGCTTGAGCTGGCGATCCTCAACCAAGATCCTCTGCTGGCGGTCCCAGCAGCGGTGAACGCGGAGGCACGTTGCCCGTGGCCTGGACTGTTGCCTTATGACGCAGGGAACACTGCCCACCTTCCAGGTCGTGCTGGCGACATCGATGCTGCCCTCGCCACACTGGCGCGGGCGGGCGCCCTCGCCCTTGTTGGAGGGTCCGGCGTCGGCAAGTCCTCGTTAGCGAGAGCTGGTCTGGTGCCGAGACTAGGGCCGGTGACCATCGTGACCCCGGGACCGCAGCCATTGGCTGTGCTCCAGGATGTCGAACCCTCGCAAGTGCTGGTGGTCGATCAGGCTGAAGAGGTTGTCACTCAATGCGTCGATGAGGACGAACGTCGCTCGTTCTTCGACAAGGTCGCTGCACATCCGGCGCCGGTGATCGTTGTCGCCCGGGCCGATCGGCTCGACCAACTCTCCGAATACCGGGGTTTCTCCCAATTGCTGCAGCGGGGATTATTCGTGGTCACCCCGCTCGACGAAACCGGGCTCCGCGAAGCCATCGAGGAGCCCGCGGACGCGTCCCACGTCAGGATTGAGCCTGGTCTGGTCGAACTGCTCGTGAGCGACTGCCAGGCGCAGCCCGGATCGTTGCCACTGCTCTCCCATGTTCTAGCCGAGACGTGGCGGCGGGCCGAAGGGAACCTTATGACGGTCGCGGCATACCGGCAGTCCGGTGGCATTTCGGGCGCGCTGGCCGCCTCAGCCGAAGAGGTCTGGGACGCTCTGGCTCCGACTGACCAGCCTCGGATGAAGCGCCTGTTCCTACGCCTCGTTGCTGACGACGACGACCCGGTCCGGCTTCGAGTTCCTAGTGGGTCTCTGCCCGACGGCGATCTCGTAGAAGCCCTCCTTGGCGCCCGCCTGATCAGCAGCATGGACAACGGTGACCTCCAGATTGCTCACGAAGCGCTTGCCAAACACTGGCCGCGGCTGGCCGCATGGTTGCACGAGGACGCTGAAGGGCATCGGCTCCTGCGCCACCTCGCGGCGGAGAGCAGAGACTGGGACAAGGCGGGGCGACCGGCATCACAGCTGTACCGCGGCGTCCGACTTGACGCGGCAATTACCTGGGCCCGGTCCGCAGCGGGAGCCCTCACGCGGCAGGAGGAACAGTTTCTGGATGCGTCTCAGGACGAGGCGGATCGGGCCCTTGGCGCCGCCCACCGGACCAGCCGTCGGCTGGCGATACTACTGGTCGTCGCCGGGTTGCTCCTCATCGCAACCACGGGCGCCGCGATACTGGCTGCGCGTCATGAGCAGATCGCGATCGGGGCCCGCCAGGCTGCCGAGCACGCGACAGCGGTGAGCGAGGGGATGCGGATCAGCACCATCGCGGAGAACAACCACTCCCCGTCGATCTCATTGGGGCTGGTGGCGGAGGCCCTTGTGATCGACGACTCCATCGCAACCAGAACCCACGCACTTGAAGCGTTCGGACGGTACAGCGCCCTCCTCGGGACAGCCAGCAACCGGCCACCGTGGGCGCCGGCTTCGCCATCGGCCAACTCCGGAATCGACGCGACCTCGACCGATGGGACTCTGCGTGCGTCGGCCGAGGGTAGCGGGGTGACGATTCTGCGCAACGGGATCCAGGAGAGGGTCATCCACCTCGACACCCGCCCCAATGCGATCGCCTTATCAGCGTCCGGACGACTAATCGCCGTCGGATACAGCGAACAAGGCTTCGCCGACGAGGGTGTGACCTCTATCTGGGACGTGCGCAACGGCATCGAACTCCACCGGTTCAAGTCCGGCGACGGCGGAGTCTGGGCCCACCAGTTCACCCCGGACGAGTCATCGGTCATGTCTTACGGCGCCGACGGCCTCCACCGATGGGATCTGAGGGCGACGCGGGCCATAGTTCGAACCCAGAACGGGTCCCCAATCGCGTACCGCGCCGGCGACATCGTCCTGTCCCTGGAAGACCCGTCGGTGAAGGTCTGGATCGACCTGGCCTGCACTCTCGCCGGGCGGTCGCTGACCCGCGAAGAGTGGCAGCGCTACCTGGCCGACCGCCCGTACACGCCTACTTGCCGCTGAGGGCAGACAGGTCGATCGACTCCAGCAACTTCACATAAAGCTCGTCGCCCTTCGCGTTCGGATGACGGCCGTCGTCTGAAGTGTCACCGACCGGGCTGGACCCGTCAGGTCCGTTGACCGCATGGAACACATCCACGATCTGGAACTTCGCGGCCTCCGCCTCGTTTGTCAGCATGGTGTTCCACCTCTGGCAGGACGCGACCACCCAGGCCGCTATCGCTTTCCGGTCCGACTTTGCCGTCTGTCCCAGCAGCGAATCGGCCCCGGTGTCCAGATTCCCGCAAACTGACGTCATCGCTACGAAGACCGTCGGCTCCGCCTGACGAGCCTTCCTGGCTCCCTCGAAGACCTTGCTGTACAAGACGCCGTAGGTCCGGACCCCCTCGGCCAGGCATCCCGGCTCGGTCGACTTGATCCACGGGGTGACGCCCTTCTCTAGCGAACCGCCGCAGCCAATGCCAGTCTCTGGATCGGGCAAGACATTGTTGAACCCGGTCTGCACCACGACAATGTCCGCCGCGGCCACCAGTGGAGATGAGGGCACCGCCGCGGCCGCATCAGCAACGCCCATTTCCTCGAGCACATCCACCGTGACCGGACGGCCGATCCTGGTTGAGACTCTCCGGCCCAACTCGTCCGGCCAACCTGTCGACGCCAACGAGTCTCCGATCACCACAAGGTGAACTTCATCCGGAGTTGACGAGGTAGTGGCTGATGGCGATACCGACCCGCTGCTGGCGCAGGCCGCGAATAGGGCGGCGAGCGCCGAAATCGCAACCGTAAAGAACGGAATGTTCATGATGCTGATCCTCTCGACATCGGTGACGTAGTCAAGTGAGAGCCCGACCGGTATCGCGCGGGTAACACCGACGGGGGTCGGCCCCGGATGTCATGAGCCGTGGGGCTCGGTCCTCGGCTGCGTCCGGGCCGTGATACCAGATCTCAAGGTCACAGGCCTGGCAGGTCCTTGAACATTGATGGCACGTCTTCTGAGAGGCATTCGGCCTTGTCAGCACGCAAGCATTCAGCCTTCTAGCAATAAGACTTGGTTCGCCGCTTGGGAGTAGTTGAAGCTTCGCCGGTTGGGTGCTGGGTCGATTAGTTCCTCGGCGGCTGCTGCGTGGGCGGTGTGTCGTCGAAGAGGAGCCAGATGTAGCTGTAGGGCGGCAACTCAAGCTGGTAGTGGTCGCTCAAGACTTCGGGGGCTTCCTCTACGGTTCCGGACACAACGACGGGAGTTTTGCCGGCCAGCCCATTGAGCGTCACCTCGGCGAGCTGCGGCCATTCGGTCAGGTTGTTCAGCGAAACCAGGCGGGTGTTACCCCGCTGGCGCTGGAAAGCCATGACTGCGTCTGGTCCCTCAAGGTCGATAAAGTCGCCGACTCCGAAGACGTCGTGCGCTCGTCGTACCGCAATGGCGGCCCGGAGCCAGTTGAGCAATGAATCGGGGTCTTTCTGCTGGTCGGACACGTTGACCTGCTGACTGCCGAATGGTGGGGCGCACGGGATCGGGGCGGGGAACAGGTACGGGTTGGCGGAGGAAAACCCTGCCCCCGGTAATTCGCCGGTCCATTGCATAGGGGTTCGGACCCCATCTCTGTCAGGCAGCCAGATGTTGTCCCCCATTCCGATTTCGTCGCCGTAGTAGAGCACCGGTGAGCCTGGAAGGGCCAATAGCAGTGCATGCAACAATTTGATGCGACGAATGTCGTTGTCCACCAGCGGCGCCAGCCGTCGGCTGATGCCCAGGTTGAGCCGCATCTTCGGCACGGGAGCGTATTCGTTCCACATGTACTTGCGCTCGTCCTCGGTGACCATCTCGAGGGTCAACTCGTCGTGGTTCCGTAGGAAAGTTGCCCACTGGCAGCCCTTCGGCAGCGCTGGAGTGTCGGCGAGGATTCGGCTGATCGCGTGACGTGAGCCTTGGCGCAGGGCCATAAACAGTCGGGGCATCACGGGGAAGTGGAAGGCCATGTGGCACTCGTCACCCTCGCCGAAGTACTTCACGACGTCGTGGGGCCATTGATTGGCCTCCGCCAGCAGGAGGCGGCCAGGGAACTCCTGATCAATCATCGCGCGGATCGTCTTGAGGATCGTGTGAGTTCCTTCCAGATTCTCGCAGTTGGTTCCTTCGGCTTCGATCAGGTAGGGCACAGCATCGAGGCGGAACCCGTCCACCCCTAGATCCAGCCAAAACCGCAACGCGTTGAGCACCTCTTCGAGCACCCTGGGGTTGTCGAAGTTCAGATCAGGCTGATGATGGTAGAAGCGGTGCCAATAGAACTGCTTGCGCACGGGGTCGAAGGTCCAGTTGGACTCCTCACTGTCGATGAAGATGATGCGAGCATCTGGATAGCCGGTATCGTCATCACGCCACACGTAGTAGTCCCCGTAGGGTCCTTGCGGGTCCTCCCGCGAGGATTCGAACCAGGGATGCTCCGACGACGTGTGGTTCACTACGAAGTCCGAGATGACGCGGATGCCGCGCGCATGGGCCTGTTCCAGAAGCTTTTTCATTCCCTGCTGAGTGCCGAGTTGAACCTGGATCCCGGTGAGGAACTCCACGTCGTAGCCACCGTCCCGCTCAGGGGTGGAAAAGAACGGCGGGATCCAGATGCAGTCGATCCCAAGCCACGCCAAGTAGTCGAGCTTGGAGGCCAGTCCATTCAGGTCCCCTACGCCGGTGCCAGTGGTGTCGAGGTAGGAACGGACCCAAACTTCGTAAAAGACAGCAGTCTTGAACCAATGCGGGTCATCACCCACCCCGCCTTCCATGATCTGGGTGGGAGTCGCTGGGTGCGCTGGCGGTACCTGGTTCGTCACTGCCGAACCCGGCGGCACCTCGCCAAATCCCGCTGCACTGTCCCGGCCCCCAACACCGAGCGATGTGTTGAGCAACGGCTGTGGGGAGTCTGCCGTCGAAGTCACCATTGACAACCCTCTCTCCGTTCTACATGGAGTTGACCGTCGCATCTCGCGGCCCTGATGGCAGGATCGCTCGTCCCGACCGCGGCATGATCGAGCATGTCGCGACAATGGCCCGCATCCCCGCTCCAGCGAGCGGGGGCGCTCAATTCTTCGACCGCTTGGAGGCCAACACTACGGACAACAGGCCGCCGATCATGCCGACGTTCTTCAACAACTGTGTCCTGTTCGCTTTGCGCTGCTTGGGATCGGTGTCCTTCCAGAACGAGTGACCGGCCAGGGTGGTCGGGATCATGGACCCGATCACCGCGGTCGCGCCCACAGCCGGCCACAAACCGGTGATCACCGACAGGCCACCCAACACCATCGCCGCACCATTGGCACGGACAGCCAGTTCCCCGTACTCGTCCGGGACCCCGAAATCAGTGGCCATCTTCACCCGCAGGCCGGGCTCCTTCATGGCTTCATATCCGAGCCAGACGAAAGGGACGCCTACCGCGACCCGGGTCAACAGGGACAACAGCTTCATGGGTCCTCGATCTACCTCGGCCGGATGCCCGCCACCCCGACGGAACGACTTGAGCCTACCGTCGGGGCTGCACCGAGCCGGGTGGGGTTCGTCACAGTGATGGCCAGCTCAGACCGACTGCGGCATCGGAAGGCGAGTGGCGATGTCGTCCGTGCCACTTCGCGAACAGCGATCCGGTGGGCGGCGAGCAGGCGGTAGTGGGCCGTGGTCGTCGCCCGCAACGGGACGCTGGTGGTGGCCCCGCAACACTCGGCCGGTGAACGAGCGGGAATCTAGTAGTGAGCAGCTTCTTGACAACCGGGAGCATCCTGCTCGGCACGAACGGCTGCGCAGATGCCCTGTCGACGGCAGCGCAGGTGGCTCTTGCTCCAATGTGGCGGGTAGGTCCCCGCAACTCCGACAAATCCCGAATGCGGCATTGATGCGGTCAGCCATCGAGTTCCAGGATGCACGCGGTTCCGACGTCGACGAAGCCGGCTCGGCGATAGATCGAGGCGGCGGCATGGGAGCCGGCCGACAGGAACACGGTGGAGATTCCGGCGGCGAGTGCCTCCCGGACGAGGGCCTGGGTCACTGCGGTGCCAAGACCGGTACGGCGAGCCCGGGGGACGATGCCGACGCCCATGATCTCGGTGACCTGGCCGCGCGGGAATGTCGATCCACCGCCGACCACCCGACCAACGGGATCGTACGCCGCGACCATGATCAGGTCGCCTTTCGCGATCATTTCCGGATGGTCGGACAGGTCTGCGGGCTGGTAGGAGTCGAGTTCGACGAAGGACGCACCGATCGCCGCGACGGCCGGGGCCAGGTCCGGGTGGTTGGGCGTGAGCACGGCAACGCGGGTCTGTTCGGGGGGCGCGGGCCCGGAACTGCGGACCAGCAGCGGCAGCCGGGCCGTGCGGTCACCGACCGCCTCCGTGACGGCGGCCAGCAGCGATGGCGTGGTCTCGGCCACCCACTCGAGGTTGCGGGGCAGACCCGACTCAAGCCGCCGGGCCAACACGCGGCGGACGTCTTCGGCGGTGACCTCGGCGTCCAGGCCGAGCCGTGGGCGGGCGTAGAACGGCCAACGGGTGTTCGCGGAGGGTATGAAGTTGGTGAACGGACCGACCTCCTCCACCGTGGCGGTCGAGCGGGGCACAGTGTCGTAGTACTCGTCCAGCGTGGCGAGCATGGCTCGGGTGTCGATCATGATTCCAGGGTGCCTGGGGAAGGCGGCGAAGGCGAGGCCGCGGTTGGGGTCCAGCCATCAAACGGTCGAGTTGACGCCGACTCGTGATGCCTGGTTGGTTAGCGCCGTCCCGACGAAGCTGCGCAGCACCGCGTTGCCGCCAAGCTTGTGCTGTTTGGGGCGTCGGCGTCATTGCCCGATGAGGATTTGGGCGTGAACGGGCGGTACTGGCCAGTGGTGAGCAAGTTCCATCACGCCGGGAAGCCGACACCGCAGGAATGCTCGCTCCTCGTGACTTCGATGTCCTCGTCAAGCTCTGATCACTCGGCCTCTACTTCATCCGGCCGGGCGTAATAGTCGGTCGACCAAGGGGTCGTGCGCGGCGGGCTGTCAGCCTCCGCCTTACTGGACGCGGCGCGTCTCTGATTGCGTCGTTCCGCGACATTCCGACGTATTTCTGACATCTCTGTAGACCAATCCCATTCGAACTCGTCCACCTCATTTGCCTCCCCCGAAGCAGCCAATATCGTCGAGCGTCGTCCACACCCCCCTGCGCTAGCCTTACCCGAAAGGGTCTGACTTGAACCAACCAACCTGTCCGGGTAGTTGCACCACGCAGTTGCACGCAGATCGATTCTGGGAAGTGTGGGTATCCCCAGGCGACCGCTGGTGCTCACAGTCCGAACGCACGCGGATTTCGAACGCACGCGCCCGACAGGGGAATCAGCGGGACGGCATTGAATGCGAGCGTCGCGCTGGAGGGCGGTGTCGGCAATCTCCCCGAGGTTACCTATCGAGGTTTGTGGCTTGCTGTGCCCGAGCCGCCGTCGAACGACTCCCATCGCGGGTCGTAGGGCGTCCCCTCACCCTCAGGAACTCTAGAGAAATGGCGAAGGTGTACGGTTCGGCGGCCCGTGCCCAGCGCATGCGGTTGGCGCGGTCGGTCATCTTCGAATCGAATCCGCTGGCAAGATCATCGCGGTTTTGGTGACCCGCTCCGCCACTGTGCGCGACGCGTGCCGCCCCCAATGTGCGTCGGTGGTCGCCCGGGCGGGAGTGCCGATGCTCGTCCAGGCGTGGACGTGCGTGCGGCGACATGCCGCCTTCGCGAGCGTCGTGACCGGGATGACGAGGTCGCCCTGACTGTGCGGCGACACATGGGCCCCGGCTGCCCACAGGGCGCCGGAGGCTCTCCGGTTCTCGGGGTGGACAGTGGCTATGAACCACGAGATGCCGTGCGTTGCGGCGTTTGTCGCGGTGGCGGCGACCAGCGCCATGCCGAGACCGCGGCGCTGGTGGACGTCGCCGACTTCGACGGACAGCTCGGCAGTATCGGAACCGGGGCCGAGTCGTATCCAGCGAGCCATTGCGATCGAACTGCCGTCGAGGGTCGCCACGACCGCCACATGCCGACCCGGTTCAACGGCGGACAGTTGCTGCAGGGCGTAGCTGGTCAGCCGCGGGGTGGGCGTGTGGAACCGGAGATACCTGGCGCGTGCCGACAGCTGGTCGAAAACCTGCTGGACGAGAAGCGACTCGCCAGGCCGCAGAAGTCGCAGGTGAACGGCACTGGCGGCGACATGTGGGTCGACCCTGGCGTGAGCGGGACTGTGGAGCCTGAAACCGGCCATCTCACTCGGCCCAGGGCGGCGTCGGGATCGCGGCGCCGTCTTCGGCCGTGATGCTGAATCCCGCCGTGATCGCGACGATGGCCGTGGCAGGCGTCAGGCCCGGGTTCCCCAAGCGGATCGGTTGGCCGGCAGGGACCACGACGGCATCGCCAGGGACTGCGTGCGGCAGGTCGTCGCCGAAGCTCAGCGTTCCCTCGGTGACCATGAACACCTCGTCTCGGTCGAGGGTGTGGCTGGTCGGCGACACGAGCCCGGCAGCTGCAGTGATCTGCCACGTGCAGAGCTGATCAGTGTGTCGAGTGGGGGATGCGAACGCCACGAAGTGAATGCCGGGCAGTGCGAACCTTGGCGCAGTGTCGGCCGGAAGGAGCTGCGAAGAACGAGTCATATGGACAATCTAGCTTGTCCAACGCAGCTTGTCTATACTCGGGCGGTGACCTCTCGCACGGAACCGGATCTTGGCGTTCTGATCGCCCTCGCCTACGAGCAGTTCGTCAGCGAGCTGCGCGAACATCTTGCGGCCGCGGGCTTCGCCAATCTGGGCCGCGCCGACGGTTTCGTCTTCCGGACCCTCGAACACGGGCCGATGACGGTCAGCGACCTCTCCGCGCTGCTGGGCGTCACCAAGCAAGGAGCCGCGCAGATCGTCAACGACATGCAATCGCGGGGGTTGGTGCGCCGGGGCCAGGATCCACGGGACGCCAGGGCGCGGCCGGTCGAACTGACAGAACGTGGTCGTGCCGCCGTCCAGGTTGCGTCGGCCTTCCACCGACGTGCCGAACGTGACCTCGAGCGGGAGCATGGCGCCGACGCCGTGGCAGTTCTGCGCGCGGTGCTGACGAGTGTCGTGGGACCCGCCGGCTCGACGGACGTGCCCCACTTTCGGATGGGCGTGCTCTAGTCGGGCTCCGAGTCGGTCATTCGGGCACACAGGTGGGGGCTCGTGCGCTCCCGGTGATTCGGGCAAAATGTGGCCATGACCTCGGTTGACGAAGCGGCGACGGGCACCGGGGCGGCGGCCCCGACGGACGCGGAGCGGGATCGGTTGTTGTCCTCGAACGGCGACCTGAAGCCGTGGAGGGTTTGGGGGCCGTACGTCGCGGGCCGCCAGTGGGGAACCGTCCGCGAGGACTACTCGGCCAATGGAGACGCTTGGAACTCCTTCCCCTTCGATCACGCACACCGGCGCGCGTACCGTTGGGGAGAGGACGGAATCGCCGGGCTGTGCGACCGGTACGGCTTCCTGAACCTGGCGCTGGCACTGTGGAACGGGCACGACGACCGCCTCAAGGAGCGCCTGTTCGGCCTGACCAACCCCCAAGGCAACCATGGTGAGGACGTCAAGGAGTTCTGGTGGCACCTCGACGCGACACCCACACACTCGTACGCCGAGTACCTCTATCGCTATCCGCAGGCCACCTTTCCCTACGTCGACCTGGTGCGCGAGAACGCACGTCGCCGGCCGGACGAGCCCGAATATGAACTCGTGGACACCGGGGTGCTGCAACAGGACCGCTTCTTCGACGTGACCGTTGTGCATGCGAAGGCGTCCCCGGACGACTTGATCATGGAGATCAGGATTGTCAACCACGGTCCCGAAGCAGCCCCGCTCGATGTCGTGCCACAGTTCTGGTTCCGCAACACCTGGGCGTGGGGACGCGATGCACGCCGGCCGACGATTCAGCCCGACGAAGTCCTGGGATGCCCTGCGTTGCTTGCAAGGCACGAATGGCTGGGGGAGTACTACCTGGTCGCCGAGGGACGACCGCGGCTTCTGCTGTGTGACAACGAGACCAATGTCGAACGCCTCTTCGGCGAGACGGACGGCCTGTCCGCACACCCCAAGGATGCGATCGACGACGCGATCGTGCATGGTGACGAGTCACATCTCGCTGCCGACCTGGGCACGAAGGCCGCCGTCTGGTGGCACCTGGAGGCAGTGCGGCCAGGCGAGATCGTGGTTCTGAGGCTGCGCCTCGTAAGCGCGGCGGCGCTCGTCCGGGCGGGGGGACCTTTCGACGCCGCCGAGATCACCGTCGCGCAGCGCAGGCGGGAGGCGAACTTGTTCTACGAAAACGTCATGCCGGAGGGGACGAGTGAGGACGATGCCTTCATTGCCCGTCGGGCCTTTGCCGGCTTGATGTGGTGCAAGCAGGTCTACCGCTACTCGGTGCGCCAGTGGTTGGAAGGCGATCCGGCCGGACCCGCGCCACCGCCCGAGCGTCGGGCCGCGCAACCGGCAGGCCGAAACACCGAGTGGAAGCACCTTGACCTCGCCGACGTGATCAGCATGCCGGACGAGTGGGAGTACCCATGGTTCGCCTCCTGGGATCTGGCTTTTCACTGCGTCGCGCTCAGCCATGTGGACTCGTGGTTCGCCAAGGAGCAGTTGGCGCTGATGTGCCGCGAGTGGGCGATGAACCCCTCCGGCCAGCTTGCGGCGTACGAGTGGAACTTTTCCGACGTCAATCCGCCCGTCATGGCGTGGGCCGCGTTTCGGGTCTACCAGCAGGACGCCGCGGTGGTCGGTGCCCCGGACCGGCCGTTCCTGGTTCGCGTGTTCACCAAGCTGATGTTCAACTTTGGCTGGTGGGTCAATCGCAAGGACCCGCATGGAGACAACTTGTTCGAGGGTGGTTTCCTCGGCATGGACAACATCGGGGTGTTCGACCGGTCGGCGCCGCTGCCCGAGGGACAGCGGCTCGAGCAGTCGGACGCTACGAGTTGGATGGCGTTCTTTTGCCTGACCATGCTGGAGATCGCCGTTGAGTTGGCGGAACTCGACCGGGGCTGGGATGAGGTGGCCACCAAGTTCCTCGAGCACTATCTGGCCATCGCCGAGGCAATCGAGGCATTCGGCTCCGAGGGCGTATCGCTGTGGGACGATCGGGACGGATTCTTCTACGACGTCCTGGTCCAGGACGGCGTACCCAATCCGGTGCGGGTGCGCTCCATCGTCGGCCTGCTGCCTTTGCTGGGAGTCATGACCATCCCGGATTTCGTGTGGGAAAGGTTGCCTGACTTCAGCAGGCGGTTGGCGTGGCTGCGCGAACGGCGGCCTGAGATGGCGTCGGCGGTCATCCAACCGCACGGCCAACAGGAGCGCTACACGCTGTCGATCGTCTCGCTGAATCGGCTGACCCCGATGCTGAACCGGCTATTCGACGAGGGTGAGTTCCTCAGCAGGCACGGAATCCGGGCGCTGTCAGCGGCCTACCGGGGCGGCGAGACGATCGAACTGCCCGGACGCGACGCCGTCGAGATCAACTACAAGCCGGCGGAATCCGACGACGGTCTGTTCGGCGGCAACAGCAACTGGCGAGGCCCCGTCTGGATTCCGGTGAACGCGCTGGTCCTGCACGCCTTGCGCGTGTACGCCGGCGGCTTCGCCGAGGAACTGCCGGTGGACTACCCGGTGGGATCGAACCACATCGGCCCTCTATCGGCGGCCGCCGACGACCTGGAACAACGCCTGATCGGACTATTCCGGATAGGACCGGACGGGCGTCGACCCGGTGATCCGTGCCACGTGCCGACAGGCCCGCTGTGGCAGGCGCACCCCACCTTCAGCGAGTACTTCAACGGCGACGACGGCTCAGGTCTGGGCGCCTCGCACCAGACCGGCTGGACAGCGATGATTGCGCACCTCATCTGCAATCGCGAGGCGTACGCGGACGGCGTCAACCCCAAGGAGCAGAAGCCGCAGGAGCGCTGAGTACGTTGCCTGCTGAAGCCCGGCAACGAGCAACAGCTCAAAGGCTTCATCGCCAAGGCCGCCGAGACACTGGGCGGCATCGACGTCCGCGTCAACAACGCCGGCATCTCCGGGCCGACGCTGCCCGTGAAGGACCTCAGCACCAAGTACTTCGAGAGCGTTTTGGCCGTGAATCTGGTGGGCACCTTCATGGTCACTCGCGAGGCGATCTCCCATCTGGAGAAGTCGGCGGACGCGTCCATCCTGTGCATGTCGTCGCTGGGCGGCCGCTTCGGCTAGGCCAACCGGGCACCTACGCGGTCACCAAGCGCGGCATCATCGCCTTAATTGAGACGCTGGCTCTCGAACTGGGCGACACGGGCATTCGCGCCAATGCGATCGCGCCGGGCGCAGTCGACGGCGACCGGATCCGTCGGGTTGCCGATGGCCGGGCCAAGGCGCGTCAGTCGGTGCTTTGGTGAGATCAACGGCTTCGGCGGAGGTAGTTCCAGCCGATCAAGGCTGCTGCCACCCCGTTGAGGAGACCGACGGCGACGTCGGAGGGGTAGTGCATGCCCAGGTAAAGACGTGACCAGCCGAGGACGGCGACAAAGCCCAGCGCCCCTATCCACAGCGCGACCCTGGCCGGCGCATTGGAGAGCTGGTGGCTGAGAAAGAGCAGGATGAGGAGTTGCGCCAGGGAAGCGCCGACGTGCCCGGACGGGAAGCTTGCTGTGGGCATAGCCGCATCCAGTTGCTCCACAGGAGGCCGTTGTCGATTGACCAAGACCGACGTGACCGCGTGCACGATGGCCTCAATCGAGAGCGCTACCCCCGGAATGATGGCAACCCACCAGCGTCGGGTCACCAACCAAATCACAGCCATGAAAACGAAGCAGGCGGCAATGTTGGAAGGTGCGTTGCCGGCCGCGGATACCGCACGGGCCAAGTTGTCAAGTGGCCCGCTACGTCCGGACTGCAGGGAGACGTTGAGGGCCCCCTCGAAGGCCCAGCCTCTTCCCGGACCGCGGATGCCGAATCCGATGGCGAGATTGGTGAGCAGAAGAGCGAACGTCGGCAGCAGCACCCGGATGCCGAGGTCCCTGACGGCTGACCTAACCGTCGGCTGCGACAGATCGCTTGCGTAACGATCGAGCCAGCCGCTGGACCCCCTCTTGACGCGCACCGACTGACGATCAGGCGAACCCTGGCCCGCAGGACTTCCGAACTCCCCCCGAACCTGCGACGGGAGTTGACCCAAGTCTTGCTGTCCCGGTGGGCTCGGCTCATCGTCCGCGGCAAACATTGGCACTGTGCCAGCCTACGCGGCCGCACATGCGGGCAGGCCCGCGGTCCCCGCGTTCGGCGACAGCGCAACCCGGCCGGACAGCGAACTCGGTAGACCCGCTCGCCGAAGGCGAAGTCCAGGTCCTGCGGCTTCTCGACGCCGAGGTCAGTGGTTCCGACATCGTGAACCGCCCCGGCAGATCCGGAGGCTACAACGGAGCTGTTCCTTTCCCACAACACTTTTCGCAAACACACCAAGCACGTCTTCTCGAAGCTGGAGGTCACCACCGGGCGGGCAGCGGTCGCGCGTGCGCGAGAGCTCGGTCTGATCCAGTAGCCGGCAATCACCCTGCTGGTCACATCGTTGGGTGATGCCGCCTCACCCCCTCGCTTCCTAGGTTCGAACCATCAACGCGGCACCGCCGCATAACTTGAACCAGGAGCCTCACATGTCCATCACCACCACAAGCCTTACCCGGGCAGCCGGCATCAGCGCCGTCGTCGCGGGCCTGCTGTTCATCGGCGTCCAGGTCAACCATCCGGCCCTGTCCCTCGATTTCGTCAGCTCCACGGAGTTCGCCGTCCGCCAGATGATGAAGATCTGCTTCACCGTCCTCGCACTGGTCGGCATCAGCGGCATGTACCTGTCCCAGGTTCGCAGGAACGGTGTCCTCGGATTGATCGGTTTCCTGATCGCCGCCGGCGGGTTCCTCACAATGTTCGCCCTTGAGGTCGCGGCCCTGGTGGTCGTGCCGGCCATCGTCGACGCCGCACCCGGCTACGTCAACGACTTCATCGCGGTGGCCATGGGTGGCCACCCGGCCGGGGACCTCGGCCTCCTCACGACCCTCAACTCCGTGGTCGGCGTCCTCTACATGGCCGGCGGCCTAGTCTTCGGCATCGCCCTGTTCCGCGCCAACGTGCTGGCCCGGTGGGCGTGCGTCCTGCTCGCCGTCGCCACCCCGCTCAGCCTTGCGATCCCGCTGCTCCCGTTCATCAACCAGCGCCTGTTCGCCGTCCCGACCGGTCTGGCTCTGATCGCTCTCGGCACATCCTTGTGGCGCCAGCAGCGCTCGCAGGTTGCGCCCTCCGGCAACAACTCCGTGCTCGAGTCGGCAGCCATCTGATGACAACGGTCGCCCTCACCCGCCGGGCTTCGGCCCGGTGGGTGCCGTTCGCCCTCGTCGTGCTGAGCCTCGTGCCGGCCATCTCGGGCTCGCTGCGGCTGGCCGGACTGGTGGGAGGGCCCAGCCTGATGCCGGTGGACACCAGGATCGACGCCTTTCCGCTCCCGGTGATCGTGCACATCGTGAGCGTGATTCCTTACTCGCTGGTTGGCGCGTTCCAGTTCTCCTCCCGTCTCCGACAGCGCCACCCGCGATGGCACCGGACGGCCGGACGAGTGCTGGTGCCGCTGGCGTTGATAGTCGCGTTCAGCGGGCTCTGGATGACCTTGACGTACATCCCGAAGCCGGGCTCCGGCCCACTGCTGGTCGGTTTCCGACTGGCCGTCGGGACCGGCATGGCAGCCAGCGTCCTGGTGGCCTTCGCCGCGATCCGGAGGGGCGACGTCGCCCACCATCGCGCCTGGATGACCCGGGCCTACGCTCTCGCGCTCGGAGCGGGCACGCAGGTGTTGACCGGTGCAGTCGGTCCGGCGCTCATGGGCACCAGCGTCCTGGCCAATGACCTGGGGATGGGAGCGGCGTGGGCGATCAACCTTGCCGTCGCCGAGTATGTGATTCGGCGGTCGACCCAGAAGGGGCACCGCCAACCGGCCGCTGTCGCTGTCGGCGGAGAACCATGATGATCGCACGGCCGGGCACCCATCCGTCGTCGGCTGCACGGTTCGGGTCGCCGGACGCCTCGATGGCCACTGGGCTGCAACCATCGCCTGCCGACCCGCCCAAGGCCTTCATTCGGCGGCTGCGATTTTTGCGATCGGCCCACGGCGCGCTCACGGCGGGAGCAGAATGAATTTGAGGGCTGATTGCGAATCAGGAACACATTATGGGAGAGGATGTGTGACATGACAGGAGGATTTCTCGCGCACCCGTCGCACCGAATCGGTGGGACAGCGGTGGCCAGGGCGGTTCTCGCGCTGTTGGGGACGCTGGCGCTTACGGTTCTGGGCGGTGTCACGACTACTTCGGTCGCGGCTACCGGCACGGCGACGATCGTTGGCCACGTGGTGGGCATCAATGAGGATCCAGACGCTTCGCTGAACGGCCCCTTGTCGGGTGCCACGGTGACGGTGGTCGAAGCGCGAAGTGGAAGGGTTGTCGGCGTCGGTGTCAGCGACGCGCTCGGGCGGTACGAGATCACATCGTTGCCGAAGGCCAGGGTGAGCGTGCACATCACCAAGGAGGGCTTCCTGGGCGTGTGGTCGGACAACCAGAAGAGCGCGTCGACGGCGACGGTGTACCAGTTGAACCGGGGGCAAACGCGGGAGATCACCCCGGAGCAGGTGCTCTGGGCCGAGGCGGTGATCTCCGGCCAGGTTTTGGAGACCTTCGACCCGCCGACAGACCCGGTCCGGGTCGAGGTGTTCGACGCCGACACCCATACATTGCTTGGAGTGGTCGATGTGCCGCCCGGGGACGGCCAGTATCGCATCGGTGGGCTTCCGGCGGGACCAATCAAGGTGGTCGCGACTCCGCTGGCGGGTCTGTGGGCTGACAGTTGGGCCGACGGTGCCGCCTCATGGGACGCAGCAACGGTCTTCACGCTGTATCCCGGACAGCACCTGACCCAGAGTTGGAGTCCGACGAAGGTCCTGTACCTCGATCTGGTCTACGCGGGTGAGGTGAAGGGGACCGTGGTCAAAGGCAACGGCCGGCCCATCGAAGGAAGTTCCGTGACGGTTCTCGACACGGCGGGCAACGTGCTGGCGCAGGGTCGCAGCGACTCCGCCGGCTCCTACCGGCTCCGGTTCCAGGATTGGGCCGGGCTCCAGGTCAAGGTGATGGCCGCCAAGGCCGGCTGGGCCACGGTGTATGCCAACGGCAAGACGAGTTTTGGCACGGCCGACGTCATCGTGGTCGACGGACACCAGAGCGTCACCTTGGCGCCGCTCGTCCTCACTCGCCGCTGACACACCCCGGCGACCCGTTCGACCAAGGGCGGGAATGGCCGAAAGTGTCGCGGGCCGACGCGGTCACCCGCGTCGGCCCCGATCGGCCTGTATTCCCTGCTTTGACCAGTGCGCTGCGGACCCGGCCAGGGTGCGTGGCTTGTCGATGAGAAGGAGCGTCGAAGTGACAAAGCATTCGATCGTGCGGAGTGCTACCAGAGGCCTCCCGGTGCTGATTATCGCGGCACTGCTGTCGGTCGCGGCGGAACCGACGGTGGCAACATCACAGCCGGTGGCTGCGGTGGAGGTGCCAGCGACGGCTAGACCACCGCGAGTGGCTGCGGTGGACGTCCTACCGACGGTTCGTCTCGATGCCGGTGGGGTCGCGGTTGTCGCGAGGGTGCGTACCCTGTGCCAGCCGAACGGCATCCTGTGGGAGGGCTTCATCAACATAACTCAGGGTGACCTGCAGGTGCTCGCCGGACTACCTCTGATCTGTGACGGCCGTCACCACCTGACCCAGGTAGAGATCCGGATCGGTGATCCCAACACCGCCACGCTATTTGTCCGTGGCGAGGCCACCGTCGGTGCAGTCATCATGGATGAGGACACGCTGACCCCGTACGCGACCGAGATCCAACGCGTGAAGGTCCGCTGATGACCCGTCCGCCGTGGGTTCGTGTGCTGAATCGTCGGCGCAATCGACGCTTCGGGGTTTGGCTGACGATCCTGTCCTTGGGTGGTGCGCTGGTGCTGCTGGTTCCGGTGGTCCTGCTTCCTGTTTCCACCGCTGTGCCGCCGGTTGTGTGGGTTCTCCTGCTTGGGGCGGACCTGGCGTTGATGGTGTGGTTGGTCTCTGGGCGCCGACGCGGAGGCGTTCGGCCGGTCGCCGTGGGCGGGATCGGGTTGGTGGCTGTGGCGGCGGTGGTGGTGTCGCAAATGTTTGCCGCGACGCCGGTGATCGTCGGTCTCGACGGGCGTCCGCTGCCCGGAAGCATTGCCAGCCTGGAGCGGGTCATTCTGAACGGTAGCGAGCAGTGGATCACTCTGCGCGGCCGGGACGTGACCAATCCGGTGTTGTTGAATCTTGGGATGGGCGGGCCCGGTGGTGGCGGATTCGCAACCCGGTCGCTGTTCGAGCCCTTGGAGGAGCACTTCACGGTGGTCAGTTGGGATGAGCCGGGCACCGGCAAGTCCTATCGAGCGGTGCCGTTCGAGCAGTTGTCGCGCGACCGGTTCGTCGAGGATGCGACTGCCCTGACCAACCTGCTGCGGCACAGATTCGGCCAGGACCGGATCTACCTGTACGGGGTCTCGTGGTCGAGCATCCTGGGTATCTGGCTGGTCCAAGAACACCCGGAGTTGTTCCATGCGTTCGTCAGCAGTGGGCAGATGGTCAACACAGTGGAGAACGATCGTCTGGGCTACGAACTGGCGATCCAGCACCTCGATCGGCAGGGCGACACTCGAGCCGCCGAAAGGCTCCGGAACAATGGGCCGCCGCCGTACCGCGGCAACGACGTCGTTTTCCGATACGTCGAGTACTTGGACGTGCTGAACGAACTCATGGGTGAGCCGCGACTGTCCCTGATCGTGCCGGTCGTGCCGTTCCTGGCGCCTGAGTACGGGCTGGTTGACAAGGTGGACCACACCCGCGGCTTGATCGACTCGTTCAACGTCGTCTACCCGCAACTGGAGGGGCTGGACTTCGCCGTTCAGGCTGCCGAGCTGAAGGTGCCGGTGTACTTCTTCGTCGGGCGACACGACGTCAATGCGATGTCCTCCCTGGTGGAGAACTACTACACGACGCTGTCAGCGCCCCGCAAGGAACTAATTTGGCTCGACGGCGGCCACGGACTCGACGGAAACACCAGAGGGCAGTTCGTCGACATCATGGTGCAGCGGGTCCGGAATACGCCCGGGTGATGCGAAGCCCGTCGTGGTGCTGCACCTATCCGCCCGGGGTGATGGAGCCGACAGCAAGGAACGCGACGATCGGCACGTCCTGCCAGAAGTGCACCACGGTCAGCATCGCCGGCTCCGGGGCAACAGCTCACTTCCAGAACTGGGCGCGAGCCTGGTCACGACTGGTGTGAGGCCTGGTCCGCTCTGCCCGCTGCTTGACTCCGAGCAGCATGCGACGTTCCATGACGAAGCCGATCGGCTCGACCAGCCGCCACAGCAGCCGTTCCCGGTCAGGGTGGGTATTGCGCTGCCGACTGACCAGCCGGGTGGCTGATCCGTCCCGGACCGGCAGCAACTCCCACTGCCAGGTGGCACCCGTGCCACCGGTCACCGGCGTCGGCACGGGCTTCCGTGTGACTGGGTCTGCACTGATCAGGACCAGAGACAGCCCAGGGTCGACCGACGCGACGCGGAAGCACGGCGAGCCGGGCTTACCGAGGCGGACCAGGTCGCCCGGAGCAAGGTGCTGGTGCTCGGGCAGGATCTCATCGGCGCTGTGGATGTCGAGGCCGACCAGGTTCTCCAATGCGTCGTAGCTGTACAGCCCACCGCGTCCCTGCCCGATCTGCACCAGCCAGGGCCACACGGCGTCCGGGGGTGCGTCAATCGTGACCGCCCGCGTGGAAACGAGGCGGGCATCCGGGACCAACTCGTCGCCGGCCATACTCGCGCGGCACTCCCGTTCCGTGGCCCCCCACCGGTTGTACCGACCCCTCAACAGCGGTGACGCCACGAGCATGATCGCCAAGGCCGCGGCGCCACCGAGGGAGTCGAGTCCCTCCTGCAGCCGTCCCGGTGGCCGATGCACCACGCGCAACGCCGGGTTGGGTTCGATCGAGTCGTGCGCGAACTCGAGGATCGCGTAGGTGAAATCGCCTTGGGCCAGGTGCCACACCGCCGACCCTCGGATCGGCCTGTGCCGGCCGTCCACGAGCTGCCAACCCTCGATCGGCGTCGACCAGGGGGTCCGGATCGGTCCGCCGGGCAGGTCGGCGTAGCGGTCTGTGGTGTGGAAGTCGACCGGTGCCCCCCGCCCGTCAAGGAGCACCCGCGCTGTCACCGTCCGTCCCGCGTCGCTGAGGCTCACCACGAATGAGTTGTCATCCACCTCGACAAAGCTGGCGCCCGCCTCCAACAGCATCGACGGAGCCAGCAGCACCGCGTCGTTCAGCCAGGTCGTCAACTCGCCCACGTCGAACGGCTCGCCCTTGCCATCGGCGACTACTACCAAGTCCAACAACTTGCCGAGTAGCCGTCCACGGCCTTCGAGATAGCTGTCGCGACCCACCATGGGAAGCAGGCCGCCGGCGAGGTCGATCCTCATCCAGAACAGACGCGCAATCGGTTTCACAGTGTTGTACTGCCACACCTCGGCCGCCACGAAGGATTGGCCTGGCCGGAGCCGGAAGGATCCGTGCAGATGGGCACGAAACGACGTGACGCGCGGACGTCCGATCACCCCCATGAACCGCAGGTACCGGCGGACGCTGCCCGGCAGGGACACCAGGTCAGCCTCCGTCAGGATCTGGCCGGGTGGCGGCGCGGTACCCAAGCCGGCGGCGTCCCGCTCAAGGCGATCACGCAGATCCCACCTCAACATGCTCGCAACCACCGCTTCAACCCTCCACCCGAATCGTAAACCGACCGTCTCGCCACCGCTGCCAGTAGCCGGTGTTCGCGCAGATGGGTGCCCACCGCGATGATGTCGGCGCTGCTGACACCCCGTCCGAGGGCTGCGGCGGTTGATCATGAATCGCTTCACAACGCGCCCCCAAAGAGCCAGATTCGAGGCTGGCGCGCCTAGCCAACCGGTGTTTGGACGCCCGGGTGAGGGTGTCCTACACCGCGTTGGCCTGCGAGCGACCGGCGTCCCTATCCGGGTGTGGAGATGCTGGCGAGTTCCTCGCGGAGGGCGTTGCCGACGACACGTGCCCGGATGGCGTCGGCGTCGGTGTGTACGCCGATGCCGAGTCGGCCGGCATAGGAAAGGGCGGCAACTCCGAGGCGGACGTTGCCCTGGATGGGGGCGATGGGCCACGCCCGTTCAAGGGGTGCGCCGGCCACCCGGAGTTGCTGGTCGGGTCCACGGACGTTGGTGACGAACAGGGCGATGAGGTGTTGGTGTCTGGCGAGCCTGGCGAACAGTCGGGATCCCCACCGAGTGCGGGTGAGTTCGAAGGTGCCTTGGGCACGCGCCTCGGACTTGGCCGCTCTGGTGGTTGCGGCGATCCGAAAGAGTCGCACGCCGGCGTCCGGTTCGCCGGTGGGCAGGGGGACGAGCATGACGCCGACGGCGTTCCCGGACGCGTCGCGCCCGGGGAGGGCGACGGGCACGCTGGCGGGTAACACGGGCGGGACAGGGTGGCCGTCGGCGCGGAGTGCTGCCTCGGCGGCAACGGCTACCGCCGCGAGCAGCGCGTCGTTGATGGTGGCGCCCGCCGCCTTGGCGGCTCGAGCGAGCGGGTGGAGCTCGACGTCGATGAAGGCCACGTCGCGGCGGGCGCCGATGGGGCCAAGCAGCACCGTCGGTGGGACGGTGGCCCGGAACACGGCGGCGACGCGTTTGAGGCCGACCCAGGAGGTGCGCCAGCGGGGCCGGACCGGCGCCGACCGCGCCGGGGCAGCGACGATAGTCGCGGTTGGCGGGCCATCGAAGAGCAGTTGCAGCAGTCGAACACCGGTGACGCCGTCGCCCAGGGCATGGTGAACCCGCAGGATGATCCCGGTTCCACGAGGGGCAGCGCCGGGGACCACCAGGAGTTCCCAAAGGGGACGGTCCAGCGACATCGGCACCGTCATCAGGCTCGCACTCAGGCGGGCGAGGCCGTCGGGTCCGTCGACGGGGTCGATCGCGCGAACGTGCCACTGAAGGTCCGGCTGGCAGCGCTCCCAGGTCAATGTGCGTCCCTCGACGTTGATGCGTTCGGAGAACCGGGCCAATGCCGCGGAAGACACCAAGCCCAGCCGGGCGGACAGCGCCGTCCGAAGTTGACTCAGGTCGGTCTCGCCGTCGGCGGAGACGAACCCGCCGACCCCCAGGATCCCAGCCAGCATGAACACGTTGACCTGGTCGTTGATCTCCATCACGACATTGGACGCGTCCGCAGCGGTCAGCCGCCGCGCCTCAGCTGCCGGCGACACGGGCCGACGCAGGAACATGGAAGAGCTTCCAGCCCACCCAGGCGAACCAGATCGGCAGCAGCAGGCCGTAGACCAGGTAGGCGGGCCCGATCAGGGGCCGCAAGCCCTCGCTGACCACGCCGATCGCTCCCGCAGCAACGCCGACGATCGCGAGCGCCCGGCCCCACCGCCCCGGCCACATCACCATCGACAGCACCAGGATCGATGCCGCGGTCAGGATGCCCGCCCAGGACACGGCGTTCGTGGCGGCGATCAGCGCCTCCGCTGCGCTGACCAGGCCGGCGCGTTCGGCGTGTGCGGCGATGTACTCCAGCACCGCCCGCCCCTGCGTCGGTGGGACCGGTGCGGCGATCACCAGCGTGACCGGCAGCACCACCAGCGCTACGAACAGCAGTGCCGAGTAGCCGCCGATTCGGTACAACGGTTGCCAGGATAGGTCAGCAGGCGGGCACACCGCCCTGCCGACCCGGATTCGGCCGGACCGGCTCATTTCCGCCAGCGGGACGGTTGAGTTTTGCGGCGCTTCACGGGAATGTGTTGATCTGTTCATTTCAACCCTCGAGGTTCCAGACGAAGTTGCCCTCGACCAGTCCATCTTCGCAGTCGGCGTTGGCGGACGCAGCCCGTCGGAACCGCCACGGCGATCGCCGGGATCAGTGGCGCCTTCCTTTGACGAAGCTGGCGAGTTCAGCCCCTGTCCCCGCGACGGCACGATGACGTGGGGTCGACCTCAGGGAACGCGCGCCCGCTTCCCTCCGCCGTCAGAAAACGGGTTTACCGCCGGTCACGCCCACAACGGTGGCCGAGAACTAGGACGCCTCGAGCGGGCTGGCCAGAAAGACGAGGGCCCCGGCCAGTTCCGACGGTTGCCATCCGCGGCCGAGCAGCACGGCATGATGATGGATCCGAGTCCGTGGCTGCGTGACCTGGTCGCCTACGCCACGTCCCCGGGATCGAGTCGCACGTAGTCGGCGGCAAATCCATGACGCATGCCCCAGGAAACTGCCTGGGAGCGGCGGGCCACACCGATCTTCCGGTAGGCCGAGCGGATGTAGCTCTTGACCGAGTTGGGGCTGAGGAACATGGTGGAGGCGATCTCGGCGTTGGACAGGCCCTGGGTGATCAGGGCGATCACCTCTCCCTCGCGGTAGGACAGTCCCTCTTCCCGGCCGGGCCAGTTGCCGCCGGTCGGGTTGGCTGCCTTGGGCGCCGGGCTGATCACCAGGTTGCCGGCGTGCACCTGCTCGAGGGCCTCCACGAGTTCGCGGGCGGGCAGTGTCTTGGACAGATACCCCGACGCCCCGTGGTGGGTGGCCTGGGCGATTCGCAGAGGTTGAAAGTTCCAGGTGTAGATCACCGTGCGCCTGACCAGCGGATTACGCAGCACACTCTCGACGGAGACAGACTCGGGCGTAATCTGGCCGAAGCTGTCGTACAGGGCGATGTCGACCCGCTCGCGCACCTCGCGGTTCGCGACTAGTTTGACGACCTCGATGCGTTCGGCGTAGTTCGCGAACATGTTCAGCAGGCCCGCGATGACGACTTCATAGTCGTTGACGAGGGCGACTCGGATCGGTGGTTGGTTCAACACCACACCAGGATGCCACATGTGCACCCAAAAGGGTCCAACAGATCACCCTTAAGGCTTGAGCCGTACCCTCGGGATGCCTGCCTCGTGGTTGCTTGGCCGCGGCACAGGTTGAGTCGGCAGCGGCTGTACAAGGTGCTGCCGGCGTTCAGCGGCGGGTTGGTCCGGATGGACGCGGCTCTGGTACGGAGTTGCAGCCATCGCCGAGTGTTGTTCACGCTCGTGGATGTTGCGGAGACGCCCACCGCCCAGCGAATCTCGCCTCTCACGGTAGCCAATCGCGCTTACGGTGGTCACGCCGTCAGCCGGACCGTAGAGCAGGGCATGTCAAGCACGCTTCGTCGATTGGGTTGGGACGAGGCGGGTAATGAAAAGCCATCCTGCTCAGGAGAGGACAGCGCGTGCCCCGGTCGTCAGCGTTACCGACATCGCGGTCGGCGACTGCGGTTCAGGCCGCCACCCGCGTCTTGGGGATCGCCTTTCTGCTTGTCGGAGTTCTTGGTTTCATTCCTGGCGTCACGACCAACTACAGCGACCTGACGATGGCCGGTCACGCGTCCAACGCGTTGCTCTTCGGCGTGTTCCAGGTGTCCGTCCTCCACAACGTGACTCATCTTGCATTCGGCCTGACGGCGGTTGCGTGCGCACGTGCCGAGATGGCTGCACGCGGCTACCTGATCGTCGCCGCGGTCTTGTACTACGTCCTATCCGTTTACGGACTCTTGCTGGACCAGCACAGCACCGCCAACTTCCTGCCGCTGAACACCGCAGACAACTGGCTGCACATCGTGTTAACGATCTACATGTTGGGCGCAGGCATCCTGCTGGCCCGCAGCAGGAGACAACGGACTCCAGAAGACCCAGCGCCTCGACAGACCAACTCCGACCCGGAGCAGCGATTGAGAAAAGAAGCTTCGTAGCGAAACAACGTGATGTCGCCGGGGCTTGATCCAACCGATAGCCCGAAGGGACGCCATGCCGACCAACCCGCGACTGCTGGAAGCGATTGAGGCCGAGTTGCGCTCCAGCCCAATGCCGCGGCCCGGACAGCAGTCGTCAAAGATCACCCGCCCTTGTTGCGCCACCGTGCCGCCGATCGGCAAGGTGGCAGGCGTCGCCTTCGTCGACGACTGCGCACGAGCGCAGCCCAAGCATGGATTCACGCGAGGTCACCAGCGGCGATCGAACTGGGCCACGTGCACTGGTCGGCTCCAGCGACGATCCTGTCGGCTCGGCTTCCGGTCACCATCTTCCATTCGACTCGCTGCGCTACAGCGGTCGACAAATGCCGAAAACGGATCCAACAGTTGCCGGACCGGTGCCGTCGGCCGCCGGCGGAGGTGGCGCGAATCTCCTGCCGCGTACCCCCGAAAGGGCGAGAGGCGTCGAGCTCGGATCGGGTAATAGGCCAGCATGAACACCACGAAGCCCAGTGAGCGTCACCGTGTCGATCCCCAGCCTGCTGGGGCCGAAGCCGACAAGCCAACCGAGATCCCGCCGCAGGGCTGGAAACAGATCGCCCTTCGCGGCTGGCGCGAGGCGAGCGCCGACCAGGTGCCGTTGCTCAGCGCAGGCGTCGCGTTCTTCAGCTTCCTGGCCCTGTTTCCCGCGCTGATCGCTCTCACCCTGCTGTATGGCCTGGTCGCCGACCCGGCCACGGTCCAGTCGCAACTTGCTCAAGTGTCCGGTGCCCTTCCAGCGGAGGCCCGGGCGCTTCTGGAGGCGCAACTCCAGCAACTGGTCTCCGCGCCGGCCCAAGGGCTTGGTTGGGGGCTGGTGATCAGCCTGCTGGTCGCGCTGTGGAGCGCCTCGGGGGGTGTGGGCAACTTGGTCACCGCCGTCAACATCGCCTACGACGAGGAGCGGCGGCGCGGCTTCCTGAAAGAGAAGTTGCTCGCGTTGGGGCTCACCATCGGCGCGGTACTGTTCATGATCCTGGCCACCACCCTGATGGCCGGACTTCCGGTGCTCTTTGAGTTGATCGGCCTCAGTGGCGGCTGGCGCTGGCTCGCCGAGATCGCCCGCTGGGTACTGCTCGCCCTGCTGGTGATGGTGGCTCTGGCCGTGTTGTACCGGGTGGCACCCGATCGGGACGCCCCGAAGTTCCGTTGGGTATCGGTTGGGGCGGTGGTCGCGACGATTCTGTGGTTGCTGGCCGCTGCAGGCTTCTCGCTGTACGTGTCGACGTTCGGTAACTACGCCAAGACATACGGCGCCCTGGCGGGCGTGGTCGTGCTGCTGATGTGGCTGTGGATCACCAGTTACTCGGTGTTGCTGGGCGCTGAGATCAACGCCGAGGCCGAGCAGCAGACCGCCAAGGACAGCACCACCGGGCCGGAGCGACCGATGGGCCAGCGAGACGCGGTGAAAGCCGACTCCCTCCCCGGTGAGTCGGCGCCATCGGACCGAAACGGACCGACAAGCAAAAGCTCCTGAGGGGAGTCTCTCCGGCTTGAACGACATCGTCGGCGTGTTGGCTGTCCCGCTCAGGTATTGAAGGTGTGCATCGTGAAACCGGCCGCCGACGGCGACCGGGATCTCGATGATGGTGTGCTCGGGGCTCGAAATGGGTAAGACCTTGACATGGAGCGCCGCCACAGTGAGCAGTGTGACGCAATCGTCATCGGATCCGGGCCGAATGGGTTGGTAGCGGCCAACGCCCTGGCCGAGGCCGGCTGGGACGTTGTCGTGCTCGAAGCGCAGGACGAGATCGGCGGGGCCGTTCGGAGCGCAGAGGTGGTCGCTCCCGGATTCGTCACCGATCTGTTCAGCGCCTTCTATCCGCTGGCGGCTGCAAGTCCGGTGATTCGGGACTTGGAACTGCACCGACACGGACTGGAATGGGTTCAGGCCCCGACAGTGGTCTGTCATCAGTTGGACGACGGACGGGTGGCAACTCTGCACCGCGACCCCGATCAGACAGCGGCCGGGCTGGACGAGTGGGCACCCGGAGATGGGCAGGCCTGGCTGGACATGTTCGCGCAGTGGCAACGGATCCGCGAGGCCCTGTTGGCGTCCCTATTCACCGCCTTCCCCCCGGTCATTTCCGGTGCGAAACTGCTGCACAGCCTGACCCTCTCGGGTGCCCTGAGGCTGGCCCGGATGGCTGCGACTCCGGTCCGCCGGCTGGGTGAGGAGCGCTTCGCCGGCGACGGAGCACGACTGCTGCTGTGTGGCAACGCGATGCACGCGGACGTTTCGGTGGACGCCGTCGGTAGCGGTATCTTCGGGTGGCTGTTGGCCATGCTGGGCCAGGACGTCGGATTTCCGGTGCCACGAGGCGGGGCAGGGGTGCTGACCCAAGCGCTGCGAAAGCGGGCAGAGTCCTTTGGAGCGCACGTTCACACCGGGGCCAGGGTGACACAGGTACTGGTCAGCGGGGGCCGTGCGCGGGGGGTGCGGCTGGCCGACGAAACCGTACTGACCGCCAAACGCGCCGTCCTGGCCGATGTGAGTGCACCCGCCCTCTACCAGCAACTCATGGCCGAGGTCCCATTGCCTGCCACGTTGCGCCGTGATTTGGAGAACTTTCACTGGGATCCTGCGACGCTGAAGGTGAACTGGGCGTTGCGCGGACCGGTCCCGTGGCGGGCCCAGGCCTCTGGCCGGGCCGGCACCGTCCACCTCGGTCTCGACTTGGACGGTTTTGTCGACTTCGGCGCCGACCTGAGCGTGGGGCGGATGCCGCGACGGCCGTTCCTGATGTTCGGGCAGATGGCTGTGGCCGACCCATCCCGCGCACCCGTCGGCGCGGAGTCAGCCTGGGCGTACGCACATCTGCCGCGCCGACTGGCGGCTCAACCGGAGGCCGTGGCGTGCCACCTGCGACACATGCAGGAGGCGGTGGAGCGCGCCGCTCCCGGTTTCGCCGGTTTGGTGATCGGGCGCCATGTGCAGTCCCCGGTCGATCTCGAAGCGGACAATGCCGGGTTGTCTTTGGGCGCCCTCAACGGCGGCACGGCTGCCATTCACCAGGAACTTGTCTTCCGTCCGACACCGGGCCTGGGACGACCCGAGACGCCCGTCGAAGGCCTGTACCTGGCGAGTGCATCCGCTCACCCCGGAGGCGGCGTGCACGGTGCTTGCGGCTGGAACGCCGCCCGCTCCGCGTTGCGGGCGGAGGGACGAATGGGGGCGGTGCACCGCGCACTGGTGCGTTCGGCTTGGGCGCGGGTCCTGGGCCCCGAGTGAGGCCGACGTCCTCTACGCAGCCCACGCCAGCCAATAGCAGCCGACGGATAGTCGCTGCCTGGACCGTGAATCGTCAGAGCGACACGGCAACAGCGTGATCCCTACGGAGCGGAAGCCTGCACCGCACCGGCCGGGCTCCACGGAGCCCGGCCGGTGCGCGCCTCGCCTACCTTGAGTTGGTTACGGCGTCGAGCGGCTCGCGCTCGAGCGCACCTCCTCGGCCGACTGCTGCACGGTGTCCTGCACCTCGGCGGTGGAATCGGCCACATCACTCTTGACGTCCGACACCGCTGTGCTGCTCTCGTCCTTCACGTCGGCGACGGCGGCGGAGCCCTCATCCTTGACCGTCTCGAACGCCTGGGTGGCGGATTCCTTCAAGCTTTCGCCGGCCTGCTGCGCGGGCTCGGCCATGTTGCTCGCCACCTCCTTGGCCGCCTCGGTCACCGAATCGGTGAGCGGTTGGGCCTTCTCCTTGACCGTCTGGGCCAGTTCCTCCTCCTTGCGGGACGCCGGGAAAGCGCCAGCGAGCAGCAGCCCGATTCCGAACGCGACCAGGCCCGCCGCAACCGGATTTCCCTGCGTCTGCTGCCGGACGGCCCGCGGGGCACCCGTCACTGCATCTCCCGCTCCGGAGGCGGAGTCAGAAACGTTCCCGGCCAGATTGTGGGCCGCGTCCACGGTCGCGTCCCGGGCGTCTTCGGCTGCGCCGAGAACCCGGTCGAGCAACTGGCTTCCCTTGCGCTTGGCCCTCGTCGCTGCGCGGTGGGCCATGTGAGCTGGGTTCGCCTGATCGGCAAGGGCGTTGACGTTGGTCGACAAGCTTGCTCGAGTCTGTTCTATCTGAGCCCGGATTTCGGACGGGTCGGTGGTCATCGGTTCTCCTCCTCTTTCCCCTTCAATGCATTCGGAATCTTGCTGACGGTCTCCGCCGTCTTCGGCAGGCCCTTGATCCGGGTCAGCTCCTTTCGCCCCGACTGAAGCAGGATGATGGCGACGACCGCCCAGATCAATGCGACGATCAGTGCCGACCAGGCGTACCCGACGTAGTTGCCCAATCCCCACCAGAGCGCGATGGAGATGAAAAGGATGGTCAGGAAGCCCCCGACGCCCGCACCCGCCAGCAGGCCGACGCCCTTACCCGCCCGAGTGCCCGATTCGCGCACCTCGGCCTTGGTCAACTCGACCTCTTGGCGCAGCAACGTCGAAAGGTCGCGGGTGACGTCACCCATCAGCTCACCTAACGACCGTTCCTCCTCGGCATAGATCGCAGGTGGCTGCGTGCCTCCCGTGTCGTAGGGAACCGTCATCGCCGCTCACCGCCGGTGAAACCGGACCGAGTGGGCGCAACGTCCCCGAACTCGCCCTGATAGCCGGTATCGATTCCGGACGCCGGCGTGGTGTCTAGGTCAGCGGCGTCGCCGTAATAGGTCGCCGGGACCGTTGTGGCCCCGGGTGCGACCGAAGCCCCACCGGTCACGTCGTAGCCGGTGGGCTGGATTCCCCGTGTTCCCGCTTCGTAGTAGCCGCGCCCCTGGGTCAGGGATGCCGTCTGCTGCTCGGTCTTGGCTGCCGCCATCAGGCCCCGGCCCAACCGGCCCACCACGATGCCCGCCAGAGTCGCCCCAGCGAGGAATACTGCTGGACGGCGGCGAGCGAACCTGCGCAATTCACTGAGCACGTCATCGGTGTGTGCCTCGGAGAGCCAATGCGATAACTGTCCGCTCTGATGCGCGGCCTGCTTGAGCAGCGCGGTGACGGGGCCGTCCGAGTCCGCCTTGGACGTCAGCTCACCCAGCTCGCTGGCCAAACCGTGCACCATTTCGGCAAGTTGACGCTGCCCCGTGCCGGCTTGCTCACGTAGCTGCCCGGCCGCCTGGTCCCACAGCGTCTGCACCTGACCGCGGGCATCCGCGACCAGCTTGCTCAACTCTTCCTTGGTCACCTCGGCCACATCGCCTGCCCGTTGCCCAGCCAGGTCCTTCACCTGAGCCGCCTTGTCGGCGACGGAGTCCTTCACCGCCGATGCCTGCTCGCCGACCGTGTCCTTGACTGTGCCGGCCTGATCACCGACCTGGCTCGCCACCTGCTTGGCCTTCGCCTTTGCGCCGCCTTCGGAGCCCGAATCATAGCTGGAGTAGGGCGCGGACTGTTGATAGGAGCCGACCAGAGGCACCTCCCGGTCGCTCGAACCGGTCAGGTCCGCGGGGTCGCTTCCGCCGTCGAAGCCGGTGTCGGCCTCTCCCGGCTGGTTGCTGCCGCCTTGGAATACTCCGGTACCAACGTTCGAATATGAGTCCTCCAGGACGCCGGCCCGGCCCTCGCCGGACTCGAAGCCTTCACCCGACGACTGGCGTGGCGCAGAACTTGGATCGGGGTTGGAGCTGTCGCCCAGGGTGTTTCGCTCGCCGAAGTCACCTGAATCGGAGAGTTGGTCGGCATCGGAACCGAACCCAGCCCCGGTACCTGAGTTACGACCTGCGTCGAGGTCGATGGTCTTGCCCTCGTCGTCTTCGCTGGCGCGCCGGGTGATCGGATCGATGTTGCTGTTCGTCATCTGTGCACCTTTCCGGCTGCAATGGCAGCGTGTTGGTTGTTGTGCCGCACTGCGACAGTTGTTGGTTACCCGCGAACGGGCAGACCAATCACTCCAACGAGAAGAATTCGCAGACGGCATCGCTCGGACGCCGTTGAGGGGCCAGCCCGCTGGTCGCGGACGCCAACGCGACCGCCGCACCGCTTTCAGCCAGAGCTTTGGCGGCGGAGCGTCCGACGCCGGACCCGGCACAGGTCAACAGTGCAAGCCGGTTCTCGAAGGCCATCGGACGCGTTCTTTCGGTGGCCCGGGCAATGCAGGTCAGTTCACACGCCCTGGCGGTTGCGACCCTCGGCCAGGAGCGCCAGCCGAAACAGTGTCTCGCGATTCCGAGGAATCAGGATCAGGTGGCGAAGAGGTCCCGGGATGGCGGTGCCGGGGCCGCGTACCGCGTCCTCTCGGATAGAAACCTCGCTCGCGGTGTCGCCGCAACTGTCCAGATGCAGATGCACTCTGGCCTCACCTAGGGGCCAGGCGCGCGCCGTCAACACCAGGTCCGACATGGGCGTGGAGCGTTCTGCTCGGGTGTAGTCCTCGATGGTCAACGGCCAAGGACCGACCGAGTGATGGATACGGGATCCAGCGGCGGGCCATCCCCCGTCCACGGTACGCACCCGAGATGCGCCGACCACCCAGGTCGCGTACGACCAGGCGTCGGCCAATACGGCCCAAACGGCACTGACCGGCGCCTCGACCCGCCTGGTGACGGTGGGGCCGGGCGCAGTCTTGGCGGTTGGTCCGGAGTGGTCGTCCATGTCGTTGCCTCCTCGGTGGGCGTGGCGACCGGCTCGGCCGGTACGCCTCCCCTTCGACCGAGAGGCTGAGTTGGGCTGCTCTCCCATCGGACTCACATCCTCTCTGCCCAGCCCATTACCCAGCCATCAGTTCCTCGAACCCCTATCTGCCCGCGAGCACACGTGCAGCTGAGCGTGGCGAGACAGTCAACAGGGTCTCGGTTGACCGACACGCCCGCACGTTCGGCGCGGAGGGCTCGAGGTCGTGGTTTCAAGTCCGGCTCCGCTGGGTATCTCGGTTCTGATCGGATCATCGGGGCACCGGCCCCGTCCGGTTGTCGACGACAGGAGGCATGTCCAGATGGGCGACCGCACGTGGATCAAGGGCTTGGCAGCGGCGTCTGTGAGCCTAACGTTGATCGGCTGCACCCAGCCGGCCGCAACTCCGAGCTCGGCCGGCGCGGGCAGCAATCCGTTCGCCGCCGCGGTGGGCGGCACGTTACGGACCAGTGGCTTCAATCCCTCCGACGAGGTGGGCCAGTCGCGCGCGGATTATGCGGCGTCCAAGCTGCAGGGGCTGACCGTCTCCATGGACAAGACCAACTTCGATGCCCAGAAGTTCGCGGCTCAGGCGGCCGCGGGGCAAGCGCCGGACCTGGTCCAGCTCGACCGCAACGTCGTCGCCACCTTCGCAGCCAAAGGCCTGATTCTTTCCTTGGATCAGTGCTACGCAACCCAGAATGTGAAGCCGAACGAGCAGTATTACCCGTCGACCATCAAGGATGTGTCCTACGACGGCCAGGTCTATGCCGTTCCCCAGTTCTTCCAGGCCACCGCTCTGCTGGCCAACAAGCGGGTGCTGCGGAAGGCGCAGGTCACCGCCGAACAGGTCGACACTTCAAAACCTGCGCAGATCGTCGAGGTGGCGAAGAAATTGTACGCGGCCAGTGGTGGCAATCCTTCGGTGCTGGGATTCGATCCTGATGCGCCGGGATCCGCCAACATCTGGTTCACCGTTTTCGGCGGCCGAATGTATGGCGACGACGGCGCACCCATGCTGGACGACCCCAAGAACGTCGAGGCGTTGACCTGGATGAAGCAACTGCTCGACGCCCAGGGCGGTTATGCCAAGGTGAAGAGCTTCAAGGACTCGATGGACGTGTTCGGCAAGAACAACCAGTACGTGGCCGACCAGGTCGGTGTGCAGACCTGGGCGCAGTGGTACCCCAACGTGCTGGCCAACACCGCGAGCAAGGTGGCGATCCAGGCGATTCCGATCAAGACTGTCGCGGGCAAGACCCTGGCGCTCGCCGGGGGTACCTCGTTCGCGGTCCCGAAAGCCGGTAAGAATCCGGCCGCGGCCTGTGCATGGGCGATCCAGGCCACGTCCACCGAAGCCTGGCTGGCCGCGGGGGCGGCCCGGGCCGAAACCGTGCAGAAGAACCAGACGATCGCAACCGGCCTGATGACCGGCTCGCCGGTTGCTGATCAGGCGGTGAAGGAAAAGTTCGTGCAGCCGTCCGGGAACGCGGACTTCGATCAGGTCATCGAGACCTATTACTCGATTCTTCCCGACAACGCCAGTCTCGGCAGTTCGGCCATCGGCCAACAGGCGAAGCAGGAACTGGACAACGCCGTTGTGGTGACGCTGACGGGAGAAAAATCGCCCCAGCAGGCGCTGACCGATGCGCAGACCGCGGCGCAACGAGCGTGGCAGCAGCGCTGAGGCCTGCGATGCCGCGCACCGTAACAAGCCACCGCACGCGTGTGCGATCGAACTCACTGCGTCTGGGTCGACGGGAAGCGCTGGCGGGATTTGCCTTCATCTCTCCGTGGCTGATCGGCTTTCTGATCTTCACGATCATCTCGATGGTCTACTCACTGGTGTTGTCGTTCACCGACTACGACTTGTCGACCAACACGGCACGTCCGGTCGGGTTCGCCAACTACCAGTTGATCGTTGACGACCCCAAGGTGCTGACCGCTCTGGGGAACACCTTCTTCTACGCTCTACTTGCCGTGCCGCTCGAGCTGGCGGTGGCCCTTTCATTGGCCGTGCTGCTGAACGGGGTTCGCCGAGGTGCCGGCTTTTTTCGCACCGTGTTCTATCTGCCGAAAATGACACCCACGGTGGCAACCGCCGCGGTCTTCTTGTTGCTCCTGAACGGCAACGCCGGCGCGATTAACCGGTTCTTAGGGTTGCTGGGCATCGAGGGTCCGCAGTGGTTGGTGGATCCGGTTTGGGTGAAGCCGTCCATCGTGCTGATGACCCTGTGGACCGTGTCGGGGTCGATGGTCATTCTGCTGGCCGCACTGCAGAATGTGCCCCGCGAGTTGTATGAGGCCGCCTCAGTCGATGGCGCATCACCGATGCGACAATTCTTCTCCATCTCCTTGCCGCTGATCTCGTCCACGATCTTCTTCGTCGTCATCGTCAACACCATCGCCGCGCTCCAGGTCTTCGACCAGGCGTACTTGTTGTTCTATCGGGACGCCAACAGCAGCGCTCCGGACGCAGCCCTGTTCTATGGCGTCTACCTCTACCAGGCCGCGTTCCAGCAGTTCAATTTTGGCCTGGCCGCGGCCATGGCGTGGCTGCTGTTCATCATCATCACTCTGATCACCGTCATTCAGATGAAGGTCGGCGACCGGTTGGTCTACTACGAAGGAGGCAAATGATGGCGGCGGATTCCGCGATTACTGCCCCGCAGGTTGTGCCTCCGGCGCCGGACGCAGAGGCCAACCCAGCACCCGTACCGAGCCGCGCCCGGCGAGAGGCGACCCGCTGGCCCGGCCAGGTGGTGCGGTGGGGACTGCTGGCCGCCTGCTCGGTGCTCTTCCTCTACCCGTTCGCCTGGCTGCTGTCGGCCAGCTTCAAGCCCCGAGGTGAAGTTTTCGACAATCGCTTGATCCCCGAAACGTTCACCCCGGAGAACTACCTGCAGGTCTGGGAGAAACTGCCCCTCCTGGCCTGGATCGGCAACTCCATCTTCATCGCGCTGGCGGCAGCCACCCTGGTTACCCTGTCCAGTTCGCTCGTGGCGTTCGGTTTCGCCTACTTCCGCTTTCCCGGGCGCTCGGCGCTGTTCAGCCTGCTGTTGGCGTCCATGATGCTTCCCGGGGCGGTGACGCTGGTGCCGAACTACCTGATCTGGAAGTACCTCGGTTTCCTGGGCACGAACGTGCCGCTGTGGGGCGCCACGCTGTTCGGTTCCGCCTTCTACATCTTCCTGATGCGCCAATTCTTCCTGTCGCTGCCCCGTGAGTTGTTCGAGGCTGCCCGGATCGACGGGTGTTCGGCCTTCGGACTGTTCCGCCGGATCGCATTCCCGTTGTCACTGCCGAGCGCGGTGATCGTGTTCATCTTCGAGTTCCAGGCGTCCTGGAACAACTTCGCGGGACCGTTGATCTATTTGAACTTCGGTTCCCCCGAGCAGTACACGGTGCCGCTCGGCATCAACTACGCCATGCAGATGTTCTCACCGACTGCCGGCGGACAAGGCGACTACCAGTACGTGATGGTCGCTTCTCTGGTCGTCACCCTGCCGATGCTGGTGCTGTTCGCAATGGGTCAGCGGTACTTCGTGGAGGGGATCGCCTCGGCTGGATTGAAGGGCTGAGCGTCAACAGCTGCGAGTCGCGTTCCAGTCCGTGACGGCCCTTTTGGGTGTGCCTTCGGTGCCCTCGCCCGCGTAGGTTCATTGACGAGAGGTTCGAACCATGTGCCGGCTCCCCTTCTGAAAGGTAGCCATGCACATCCATGGTGCAAACGTCGATTCTCGCCCGGTCACTGAAGATCGAACTGGTCCTCTACTTGTGGCACTGAACCTCGCCCGTTGCGAGACCGAACGCGCCAAGCTCACTGAAGAGATCGTCCTGCTGAATCTGCGCTTCTGCGACCGGCTGGCCGGACGCTTTGCCCGGAAGGGGGCAGAGTGGGAAGACCTGGTGCAGGTGGCTCGCACCGCGCTGCTGCTCGCTGTGCAACGTTTCGAGCCGGATCGCGGCCTGTCGTTCCATGCGTTCGCCGCGCCGACGGTCACCGGCGAGCTGAAGCGATACTTGCGCGATCACTGCTGGTCGATCAGGCCGCCTCGCGGGCTTCAGGAACTCCGGGGACAGATCCGGCAGGTCGGTGACAGCCTGACCCAGCGCCTGGGCCATGCCCCGGCGCCGGAGGAACTGGCGGGGGCACTTGGTGTGTCCGCGTCCAAGGTCCGCCAGGCGACTGCAATCGATGGGGCTTTTCGAGCGGTCAGCCTGGACTTCGCCAACGAGCTTGGGGGCGCCCACGCGGTGGGCACCGAAGCCGTCCCGGTCTCGGGTGCCGACGCGGGCGATGATGACGATTTCTTGAATTGCCTGATTCTGCGCTCGCAACTCAAGACACTGTCGCTACGCGACCGGCAGATCCTGATCTGGCGTTTCCGCGATGACTGCACCCAGACCACCATTGCCGCCCGGCTGGGGGTGTCCCAGATGCAGGTGTCCCGAACCCTTGCCCGCCTGCTCGCCCGGCTGCGTTGTGCCATGGTACAGACCGGCTCGGATGGAGTGGCTTTCCCTGACGGTTCCGACGAACTCCATGGGGGCCGGTCGGCCAGGACTGTGCTGGGTGCGAACAATGCTGCGTGAAATCGTCCTGATCCGACACGGTGAAAGCCTCGGGAACGTCGCGGCGTCGGCCGCCAACGCTTCCGGATCTGAAGTCATCGAGGTGGGCTACCGCGACCCGGACGTGCCGCTGTCGCCGGTCGGGCGCCAGCAGGGTGAGGCGTTGGCCGGGGGCCTGGGGGAGGTGCTCGGTGACTCCGCCGGCATCCGGGTCTGGTCGTCGCCCTATCTGCGCGCACTCGAAACGGCCCAGGCAGCCTGCGGCCGTGCCGCGCAAGCCCTACCGATCACGGTCGACGACCGCCTTCGGGATCGGGAGTTGGGGATTCTCGACCTGCTGACCACCATCGGAGTTGCTCAACGCTTTCCATTGGAGGCCCAACGACGGCAGTGGTGGGGCAAGTTCTACCACCGGCCCCCCGGAGGGGAGTCATGGGCGGACGTCGCACTGCGCCTGCGCAGCTTTCTTCGTGATCTCGATGATTCGGGTGCCGAGCGTGCCGTCGTGTTCGCCCACGACGCGATCGTGTTGATAACCCGCTATCTCTGCGAGGGCCTCGATGAGCATCAGCTGCTGCAGATCAGTGCAGCGGATCCGCCGCGAAACGTTTCGATCACGGTGCTGGGCAGGGATGATCCGCTAAGCGGGTGGAGGTTGTTGCGGTACAACGACGTGCGCCACCTGCTCGACAGTGGTGCGCCGGTCACCGAGCACGCAGGAGAGCCCGATGTCGCGCACTGAGCCGGTCGAGGTGACGTCCAGGCTGCTGAGGGAATGGCAACTTCCTGACGCGGGGAGTTCGAAGAACCAGCGTGGGGAAGTGCTGGTCATCGGGGGGGCGGAGAAGACGCCTGGAGCCGTCCAGTTGGCGGGGCTGGCAGCACTGCGAGTCGGCGCCGGAAAGCTGAGCTTGGCGGTGGCGGGGCCCGTGGCAGGAGCGCTGGCCGTGGTCACCCCTGAAGCGGGAGTGGCCGGGTTGCCGGTGGACGCGAACGGATCGCTGACCGGTCAGGGACTCGACCGGATCATCGACTGGATCGATTCCAGCGACGTGGTGATTCTCGGGCCCGGGCTGGACGCGGCGCACTCGGCGCGCACCCTGCTCTCCGCGGTCGTCGACCGCCTCGGCGAGAGCAGCAGGCTCGTGCTGGACACGTACGCCCTCGGGGTACTTGCCGAAGCCGCCCCACTCCCGGCCGGCTTCGGGGGGCGACTGGTACTGAAACCCAACGACACCGAGGCGGAACGGTTACTGGGCCGTCCGCTGTCCGCTGATCTGGTTGAGGACGTGAACGAAATCGCCGCGCGCTATAACGCCGTCGTGAGCTGCGGGGGGGTCGTTGCCCAATCCGACGGGAGGTGCTGGCAGGTCAGCTTCGGCCGTAGTGGCCTGGGCACCTCAGGCAGCGGAGACGTCCTCGCGGGCGCGATCGGCGGACTGCTGGCCCGCGGGGCGTCCGCTGCTCAGGCCGCATGCTGGGCGACGTACCTACACTCGGCGGCCGGGGAACGGCTGGCCGCTCGCGTCGGCAAGCTCGGGTTTCTTGCTCGAGAGATTCTGGAACAGCTGCCATACGTGCTCGACGAACTCACCTGACCACCACACCGGTCATCCGTCAGGCAGGGCGGACGTTCTCGCCGAACGGGGCCGGCCCACGCGGGTGACGGACGTCTCGCCGTGGTGAATCACCGGGCGGGAAGCATGTTGGGCCTTTCTGAGCGGGACTTTGGCAGACCGTTCCAAGACCTGGAGGTGTCCTACCGACCCCTGGAGTTGCGCTCCCACCTCGCTCAGGCGGCGGAGAACGGGCCTCCGCGCTGCGCTCGCTTCCGCGCATCGCCGCCTGTTCGGCCTGATGCACATCTTCGTGGGTGACCGGTTCTCCAGCGCGCAGCCGACGCAGTCGCTCCTGAAGTTGCTCGACGCGCTCGCCGGCCGTGCGGGCGCGGTCAGAAGCCTCGGATCCGCGCGTTTGGTCCATACCGGCATGCTCGCATCCGTCTACGGTGCTGACCATTCGACTGCAGCTGCAGCCTGACTGACCGGCAATGGACCCATGCCCGCCCTGGTGGCGCTGGCGTGGTCATGCCCGTTTGTAGACGCCAGGCGGTGCGCTGACAGGCAGACCAGCAGATCTGTCTCGAGGCGGCCCGTTTCCTCATAGCGTTGACAGCGGGTCGAAATCACCAGGCCGCTCGACATTCGACCGGATGTTGACTTCGCCGGTTTCGGTGAGCCGGAGTGCCACTTCCCGCAGCTTGATGTTGAGGCGCTGCGAGGAGCACTTCAGCATTTCGAAGGCATCCTCGGGCGTTGCCTTGAACCGTTCCATCAGGATGCCTTTGGCCTGTCCAATAACGTCGCGGAACAACAGAGCCTCTTGGAGCTGGTTTCCCAGGTGTTCCAAGCCGCTACGCTCGCGGACGGCGCTGGCCGCCTGCGAGGCGTGCGCGGCTAGGAGAGAGCCCATCTCGATAGCGAGGGGAGTGAAGGCGGCGGGGGTCGTCGCGTAAATGTTCAGTGACCCGATCGGCGGGTCCGGATGCCCGGGACCCTTGCTGCCCAAACGGTACGACACGGACGATTCGATACCATGCTCCATCGGATGGCTGCCCAGCGTCGGCCAGCGTTCATCGGGAAAGGCCGCAACCTCGACCAACGGTGTGTAAAAGGCGTCCAGGCAGGGTCCTTCGTCGACGTCGTACTGCTCCTGGTCGACATCGATGGCCTTTTGGGCGGTCGCCCCCACGGTGCGATAGTGGCCCTTTTCTCGCAGCGTCACGCTTGCCAGGTCGCTGCCGGTGACCGTGGCGACCGCCGCCTCGGCGATCCGGGTGAATACCTCGTCGTAGCTGGCAGCGTCGTACAACTGATCTGCCATCTGGGCGAACGCGGAGGCGATGACGGTCGGGGGCCCAGCGGTGAGACGCTGGAGGGTGGCCGCATCCCGGCTATTCTGCTCAAGCCTCCGCGCTATACCGGCCGCTTGCCGGACTTCGACTGCCCGGTCACGAACAGCTCGTGCCTCGCTGTGCTGCGACGGCCGAGCCCCAGCGTCGCCCATGCGGACGGCAGTATCGAGGGTGCGCATTCGCCGGTTCAACTGCGCTTCCCTGGTATCGGCTTCTGCCTCACGCGCGTCAGCCACCTGATCTCGTCGGTCGGCTGCGTCCTCGCGCGAGTCTGCAACGAACTCCCGTTTGTCGGCAGCAAGCTGCGCCTGCTCATCATTTGCTTGCCGTAACATCGAAGTAACCTCCGTTCCGTGCCAGTAAGACCTATCCGAATCCCTGCCGGCGCCCGACAACAAGGGACAGACCCCGCGGCGCACGAGCATCTGTCGCGTTTAGACGTTTACAACGCCGTCGAAGTGAAGCCACCTCGTCCCCGATCATACGACCGACAGCCGTTCACGGATGCCTCCCGGATCGCGGTTCTCGGCTCCGGCAGGGTGCCCGGACACGAAGCTATTGGGGACGCCGCGACGGCAAGTCGCCGGTTCGCACAAGCTCCTCAGCGATCGTCGCGAGGCGCCGGTTGGTGTCCTGAGAGGCCTTCCGCAACATCTGGAATGCCCTGTTCGCCTCGATCTTGTGCCGCTCCATCAGGATGCCCTCGGCCTGCCCGATCACTGTCCTGTTCACTAGAGCGGTGGCTCGATTATCGAGTTCTCGTCCGGTGGCCAGCATCACCGCGAGGTGGGCGGATAACGCCTGTGCAACCACCATGTCATCGCGGTCGAAGGCATCGATCGTCGTCGCGTACAGGTTCATGGCACCGTACGACTGTTCGTTGCTGAACAGCAGCAAGGACAGCATTGCCTGCACGCCCAGCCGTTCTGAGACCGCGGCCCCCCAGCGTGGCCAGCGCGGGTCCTCGGCGATGCGGTTGCCGACGACGCTGGTGTGTTGCAGCACGCTGTCCAGGCACGGACCCTCGTGTAACTCGTACTGCAGACGGTCGCCCTCGATGACCAGGTCGGAGGTGGGCGCCCGGGTCTCTACGCGGTCGCGATGGATGAGCATCACGCCGGCCTCATCGCAGCCGGTCACACAGTCGACCACCATGGCGAGCGCCAACTTGAGCTTTTCCTCTTCACTCAGTGGTCCAGTGCTGGCGCGGGCGATGCTGGCAGTGGCCCGCACCACCTGCTGCAGGTCACTCTGCTCCGAGGTCAGCGGCACAGTTGACTCGGTTGAGTGGATCGAATCGTTCATGTCTGTCCCTCTTCGCGGTCAGATGGTACGAGACCTCCCTGATCTTCGCCAGTGCACAATTGGGCGAGACAGACGAGGCCGCGGGAATGTGTTGGGCGGTACAAAGTTGGGTAATGCTCTGTGCAGGTGGCTCGGTCGGACCTAGGCTGACCGGCCCCCAGGTCTTGGCGGTCCTGAAGCGTGGCCGCCGGGACCGCCATCTGGCTCGGTACCAGGTCTGCCTCCCGTGGACGGGCTGACTCACCCGTCCACAGGCAGCACCGACAGGACGGTGCCCGACCAGCCGACGTGAAGAAGGTCGCTGTGCATCCGCGCAACAGCCTGCTCAAGGCTCGGTGCCAGCATTGCGTTCGTCAAACGCTCACCATCGATGCGGCACTCGGGATGCTTGCGGTACAAAGCACGCCGTTGCTCGGACGAGGGTCGCTGGTCGAGAACGAGGACAAAATCGTGCAACATGCCCGGGTCGGTGCCCAACGCCCGATGAACCTTTGCCATGGTGGTCGCACTCAGCTGGTGGCGCCTGACCAAGAACTCGATGTACTGCCGCGCGCCCTGCTGTACCGCGGCGGTGGGATACTCCCGCAGCATTGCCTTGAGCGGGCCCCGGTCGACTATGTGACGCCAGGAATTGCACTGCAGCTGCGGGTCGTCGATGGGCGGTTCGGTTGCCAGGTGGGGGTCGAGGTGAGACAGCAGATCAAGGTCACATGCGAACTCGTAGTTGGTCACACATTGCCGACAACTCAACCGGCCGCGCAGCCCGTGATATCGGCGCCCCCATTCGCCGTCGAGGGCATAAACCAGGTCCGCGCGCGGAACCGGTCGCCGACACAGGCAACACCGGAGGCTCCAGTCCAGGAGGGCAGAGGCCGCCCACGTCTGGCCTTGATCGAGCCGCCCACTGCGAACGCCGAGCCCTGTTTGAGACGCCCGCGGAACGGCGGGGGAGTCGACCGATTGCTCCTTCGCGGAAATCTGGACCTGCGCCATGGCTCGAACCCTTCAAAGGGTCAGAGTCGGCACGTTGCTTGACCGCTCGGACATCTGAGTGTCCCACGCCATTTCCCATCCCGCAATCATGGGCGGCGTGTGCTGCTGGCGTTACGTCGCTTGGTTTGCGGGGAGGCGTTCTCGCCGCCGAGTCACCCCTGTCGTTGGTGCCGCCGGGTCGTCATGCCCGCGCTCCGACAGCTCACGTTGAGGGTGGTGCGGTGCACCCGCTAACCTTGTGAGTCGGCCCGTCAGAGGGTTAGGCAGGTAACGATGCCCAGCCGCTGGCAGGCCTTTTCGTCGGACCCGATCGCTCGGTCCGTAGCGCAATCCGAAGGAGTTTCGTGCACGTCTGGCCCGGTTCCCCCTATCCGCTCGGCGCCACATTCGACGGCTCCGGCACCAACTTCGCTCTCTACAGCGAGGTCGCCGACAAGGTCGAACTGTGCCTGTTCGACGCCGAGGGAGGCGAGTCGCGCGTCGAGTTGACCGAGGTGGACGCCCGGGTGTGGCACGGCTACCTGCCCAAGATCGAGCCCGGTCAGAGGTACGGCTACCGGGTGCACGGCGCCTACGACCCGTCTCGTGGCCTTCGCTGCAACCCGGCGAAGCTGCTGCTGGACCCATACGCCAAGGCCACCGAGGGCACCATCAACTGGGGGCAGCCCCTCTTCTCGTACAACTTTGGCGACGAGCGGTCGTTCAACGATGAAGATTCGGCGGGCGACATGATGTTGGGCGTCGTCGTCAACCCGTTCTTCGACTGGACCGGCGACCGCACCCTCAACGTGCCGTACAACGAGAGCCTGATCTACGAAGTCCACGTCAAGGGCCTCACCGCACTGCATCCCGATGTGCCCGAAGGCCTGCGCGGCACGTACGCAGGGTTGGCGCACCCGGCAGTTCTGGCCCACTTCAAGCGACTCGGCGTCACAGCGGTGGAACTGATGCCCGTGCACCAGTTCGTGCACGATTCGGTGCTGCTGGATCGGGGCCTGCGTAACTACTGGGGTTACAACACGATCGGTTTCTTCGCTCCCAATGCCGAGTACTCCTCGATGCCGACCGGCGGCGGCCAGGTGCAGGAGTTCAAGGCCATGGTGCGAAACCTGCACAGTGCCGGCATCGAGGTGATTCTCGACGTGGTGTACAACCACACCGCGGAGGGCAACCACCTCGGACCCACCTTGAGCATGAAGGGGATCGACAACCCGTCCTACTACCGCCTGGTCGACGACGACAAGCAGTACTACATGGACTACACCGGCACCGGCAACTCGCTCAATGTCGGCAACCCGCACTCGCTTCAGCTGATCATGGATTCGCTGCGATATTGGGTGCTCGAGATGCACGTGGACGGCTTTCGCTTCGATCTGGCCTCCGCATTGGCCCGGGAGTTCTACGACGTCAACCGACTGGCCGCCTTCTTCGAACTTGTGCAGCAGGATCCGGTGGTCAGTCAGGTGAAACTGATCGCGGAACCGTGGGACGTCGGGCCGGGCGGCTACCAGGTGGGCAACTTTCCGCCGCAGTGGAGCGAATGGAACGGCAAGTACCGCGATTCGGTGCGCGACTTCTGGCGTGGGGAGCCGACGCTGGGCGAGTTCGCCGCACGGGTTGCCGGCAGCGCCGATCTGTACGAACAGAGCGGCCGGCGTCCGTTTGCGAGTATCAACTTCGTCACCGCACACGACGGGTTCACCCTGCGCGATCTGGTCTCGTACAACGAGAAGCACAACGAGGCCAACGGTGAAGGCGGCAACGACGGCGAGTCGCACAACCGGTCCTGGAACCATGGCGTCGAAGGACCGAGCACCGATGTCGAGGTCCTCTCCTCGCGGGTGCGTTCGCAACGCAACCTGATGGCCACCCTGCTGCTCAGCCAGGGTGTTCCGATGGTGTCGCACGGCGATGAGATCGGCCGCACCCAGCAGGGGCTGAACAACGGGTACGCCCAGGATTCAGAGATCACCTGGGTGAACTGGCAGATGATGGACGAGCCGCTGTTCGAGTTCACCGCCACCCTCGCCCGGCTACGGGCGGATCATCCGACGTTTCGGCGCAAGCGCTTCTTCACCGGTCAGCAGACCGCTGCACATCTCGACGACATCGTCTGGTTGCACCCGGAGGGCCGGACCATGGCGGAGGGGGACTGGAACAACGGCCTGGGCATTCTGGGCATGTTCCTGAACGGCGCCGCCATCGCCGGCGTCGATGCAACCGGCGACCCGATCGAAGACGACAACTTCATCCTGTACTTCAACGGCGGTAGCGACCCGGTCGAGGTGACCCTGCCCGGGCAGCAGTACGGCGATTCGTGGGACGTCGTGATCGACACCGCGGCCGACGCCGAAACCGAGGACGAACTGTTGGCCGGATCGGTCCTGCTGGTCGAGGCGCGCAGCACCGTCGTGTTGATCGGGCACATCGACGCGCCGGAACGTGCGGAGTTGTCCGCGTCCGCATCGGTTGCGCTGCTCACAGAGCAGGTCGCGTCTTCGACCTCGCCGAGCTGAACCCACGATGGGTCGGTGTGCGCTTCGGCGCGACCGGGTATTGGAGTCATAGGGTTCCCCACCCGAACAGCGGCGTGGTCGTCGCCGGTCCCGACCCAACGGCCTGGTCGCGGCCGATGCAGGACAGACACGGCGGCCTGGCCTGACCGCCGCCTGCTCCGACTCCGGTTGTTCGACTTGTATCAACTGCCGCCCGGGCGTGCTCTTGGCGGCATGCTGACAGTCCTGGACGCGCGGCGTCCCGCTGTGCTCGTTTTCACAGAACTCTCCCCGGGCCGATCCGTGACGCTCACGCCTCCTCCACTTCCGGACCCGCGCTGCGTTGCCGTACTTGGCGACTCCTGTGTGGTGGCCGACTATGCCGGAGGGGGCCTTGCCCGCTGGGATCTGGCCACCGCTTCGTGGACTGTCACGCTGGCGGGAATGTTCGCCCGGGTGACGTCGATTGCCGCCGATGCCGCCGGTCGCACCCTGGTGGCGGATGCGGCTGGTGTCACTCGGATCGGACTCGACGGGTCGATCGAGCAGCTCTATTCCGCCGGCGCCGGCGAGCGCTGCGTCGGCGTTTCCGTGGCCGGGGATGGTCGCATCGCGGTGACCCAGAATCCGGCGCGGATCCTGGTCAGCGAGGACGATGGTGCCACCTGGTTGACGTTCGCCGGCGTTACCCGGCCGGGGGCGATCGCGGGCCTGCCGACGGGTTTCGCCGTCGTCGACGCAGCCGGGCGGACCGTCGAGGTGCTGCGCACCGACGCACCTCCGGTCACGATCGGCGCCGTCGACGGTTTGATCGCTCCCTTGGCTGTGGCGCCGGCCCCTGGTGGCGTCGTGATCACCGACGCCGCGACCCGTCGCATCCGTCGGTTTGTCCTGGTTGCGGGTGTGACCGTTGCGGCGGAGTTCGTCGATGGCGTACCCGTGCCCTTTGCCCCCGCCCTCTTCGAGCGCGTGGTCGCGCTCGCCGCCCCGATGCCGACAGGAGTGCTGTGATGACCGATTCGACGCGCATACTCACCTACAACGTCCAATGCCGATCGTGGGGCATGGAGGCACTGGCCGACACGTCCTACATCGACCCGACGACAACAGCTGAGGATCGGGCGCAGGCGATCGCGGACAACATCCTGGCCAGCGCGCGTGACTACGACATCGTCTGCCTCAACGAAGTGTTCGACGAGGACGCACGCGACATCTTCGTTGCCAATCTGCGCGGCCGGTATCCCTACGCCATCGTCAAGGCCGACTACCTCCACCTCGGCGTGATGTGGGGCGGCCTGCCGCCGCTGCCGATCAACCCCGCGGCCGCTGCCTTGACGGTCACCGGCATCGCGTTTCTTGCCGGCTGGGCCGACCTCGGGGCCCCGAAGGCCGAGGACTCGGGGGTGATGATCTTCTCCCGCTGGCCGTTCGAAACCCGTCCACTCACCGACACGATCCTCGGCCTGCTCGATCCGTTCGCCGTGTCCCAACTGACCCCGATCGGCCTACCCGTGGTGGATTTTCTACCCTTCGAAGACTCGACCGCCAATGACAAGTGGGCGGCGAAGGGCCTGGTGCATGCCCGGTTCGTTCGTCCTGACGGCAAACCTGTCGACGTCTTCGCCACGCACACCCAGGCCGATGAGCACGCCGTCAGCGAAGAGAAGGACACCCGCCGGAAGCAGTTCGAGGCGATGGAGCAGAGAGTCAAGGAGGCGACCGCCGATCACGCCGACCACGAACTCCACATCCTGCTCGGCGACCTCAACGTGCCCGGTGGGCAGGAACAGGTCGCCCTTGACGCGACCACGCAGGAATGGGGCGGCCTGTTCACAGCGGGTGGCCCGGCGGGCCGGATGCTGATCGACACCTGGGGTCGTGAGCAGGCCGTCGGCGCACCGGGGCTGCGCGATCCCGGCACCACGGCCAGTGTCGACTATGCACCGCCGCGGCAACGACTCGACTACGCACTGCGCAACCCGAACAGCGCAATCGTCGCACAGCACGTCTATGTCGATCATGCCGTCGAGAAAGCCCCACCCGGGCTGGACGGTGTGGCAAGCAAGCTGTCCGATCACAGTCCCCTGGGGATCGACCTGTTCGCAGAGCATCCCGACAACGCCCCGCAACGAGCGCGGCTACTCAAGCCGGATCCGGACGACCAGGACGACAACGAGCTCTTCGACGCACTGGTTCGGTGGTATCGGATCGAGGAAGACGGCACCTACGCGATCAAGCTGTGGAGCAACCAGCCCGTTGGGTACGAGGTGTACCTCGACACGGATCTCAGCCGGCCCTGGCCGCAGTACCGCAAGGAGTTCCATCCCGATTTCGGCGAAAAGTTCGTTCTCCCCGACGCCCCCTTCCTGATCAAGGTGGCAATGCAGAACCGCCGCTCGGAAGCGTCCTATCACCTGCGCGTGCGACGGTTCACCGGCGCGAACCGCTGGGAAGCGATTCAACTCGTGCCGGGTCAGGCCAAGAAGCACTCCTTTCCAGCACCCGGCACGCTGCTCAGCACCAATGACGCAGCTGTGCCGTGGGACAACCACGACGCAATGTGGTTCCGCTTCGATGCGCCGGAGGTGTCGCTGGATCCGATCCCCATGATGGTCTCGCTGGGCAGCGGTGGCTCGCCCGCGGTCATGGCGATCGGCCTGGACGACGGTGCCGGCGTTCACCAGATCGACGAAGTGCGCACCGAGGGTGACCGGGTGACGCTGCAGTGGAACGCCCGTCCGGGCGACAAGCACTACCTGACCGTGCGTCGCGAAGACGTCAATCAGCCACTTGACTTCGAGATCGAAGGCCTGATTCCAGTCACGATCTTCGTCGGAGGGCAGACCGGTGCGCCGGAGATCGTGTGCGCGGAGGAGACCTCGGGGTGGGGATCGGACGACATCGCCCTGTCGGTTTCCGCGGACGGTGCGTTGGTGCGAGATATCAGCAACGACGAGGTCGGCGACATGGACGGAGCCGACGACAGGGGTCTGGCGGGCTTTCTGATCTCGGATGTTGCGTTCGTCGACAACATGACGATCACGGTCATCGAAGAGGACTGGCCCGACGGTGACGATCGCGGCTCACGAGCAATCCCGCAACTTCCCCCAGGCGCCGTCAGCATCGGGCAGGAACTGGCGCCAGGGGTGACCGTGACCGCGACACCCACCTGGTTCCAGGCAGACGTCACCGCAAGTGTCGATGTCGATGACGGACGCTACGAGTTCCGCCATCGGCTGGCCCGGTGGAACGGCTGATCTCGTCTGTCCGTCGTCACCCTGGCGGCGTTCGGTGCACCGCTCGCGCATCCGGGCGCGTACGACCCGGTGGTCCACCCGGAGCGGAGCTGATCGTGAACCGGATCAACTCGATGAACCGCTCCGCTCTCGGCTGGAGCGCGGCGTTGCCGATCGCGATCGCCCCGTTCAACGTCTCCGGCGCAGTGCACAGATGCGCACGATCCTTGAGTTGCGGATTGCGGCCAGCAGATGTGCAGAGCGACCTGGCACGAGGGAGATGTTCCTCGCGACGTTCCGGTGATCGTTCACCAATCGTGATGGGCCTAGAACACAGGCTTACCGCCGGTGACCCCAAGCACGGTCCCACTGACGTAGCTGGCCTCGTCCGAGGCCAAGAACACGTACGCGGCTGCCACCTCGACCGGTTGACCGGCGCGCCCCAGAGGAGTGTCGGAGCCGAACGATTCAACCTTGTCGGAGCCCATGGTGGAGGGAATCAGCGGTGTCCAGATCGGGCCGGGCGCGACCGCGTTCACACGAATGCCACGCTCCCCGAGATCGCCCGCCAGATTCACTGTCAAGTTGTTCAGGGCCGCCTTGGTGGCCGCGTAGTCCAACAGGTGGCTGGACGGGCTGTAGGCCTGAATGGAGGTGGTGATGATGATGTTGCCACCGTTCTCCAACTCGTGGGCGAGGTTCTGGACGAGCCAGAAAGTAGAGAACACGTTGGTGGCGAACGTCTGGTGGAGTTGCCCTGGGGGAAATTTCTCCAGCTCGTCATAGGTCATCTGGTAGGCGGCGTTGCAGACCAGCACATCCAACCCGCCCAACAGCTCGACTGCTTCACGTGCCAGCGCTGCGCACGCCTCGTGGTCACGCAGGTCGCCCGGGATCCACCGGCAACTTCCACCGATCCCCTCCACCTGCCTGACGGTTTCAGTCGCATCCGCCTCCTCCTCCGGCAGTGATCCGATCACCACATCGGCACCCTCATGAGCGAAGAGCAGAGCCACAGCGCGCCCTATGCCGGAGTCGCCGCCGGTGATCAGGGCGCGCTTACCGACCAACCTGCTCCGCGATGTCCAACTCTCGCCGTGGTCGGCGATCGGGTCCAGGTCAGCGTCACTTCCTGGCCACTCCTGACTTTGAGCAGGAATATTGCCTAGATCGGCCATCTCGGTCCTCACTATCCGTTGCGCTCCGGAGAATCAACCAGGCGGGCTGGACAACCTCACCCCGCCCTTCATCGAAGCACGCCACCCAACGGAAGCGACACCGGCTTAGGGGTGAGGTTGACTCGCCACCAGGGCTGGAACGGCGCCGGATGGCAGGTCATCGACTGATTCCGTTCGGGCTGTCGCTGCCCGGCAGCAGCCGGCGTTCCCGGTGCGGCGCCGTGATCCCGTGTTCGCCGACTCGGCACGGCTCAAGTCGAGCTGACTGGGGTGCAGGCTCAGGCCGCCCGGCTCAGCGTCACCTCGTCGAAGCGTCGCTCCACCAACTCGATCAGTTCGGACGGAGGCGCACCGGTCGCACCGGTCAGCAGCGGGTCGGACGTCACGTCCGCACCGGCCGCGAGCACCTGGGCGTGAAAGTACCCGGGCATCAACAGGTAGGACGAGACCACCACGCGTCGGCCGGGGCGCCTGGCGGCCGCGACCGCTGCAGCCACGGGAAGTCCCGCGCCGCCCACCACGCCCACGGTGACCTCGGTACCCAGCCGGTCTTCCAACAGTGTCGCCGCTCGCTCCACGTCTCGCACCGCCCGCTGATCGGAGGACGCCGAGGCAGCCAGCACCACGGCATCCCCGGCCTGCAGCCCGGCGTCGTCCAGACGCTGAACCTGCAGGTCGGTGAGCAGCGGATGCGGTCCGAGCGGCGCTGCGAGCACGGCGCGCGGGTGACTTTCCACCGCCAGCCGAATGTCGTGGTGCAGGTGGTACCCGCCGGAGAGAAACAGGGGCACCACCACCACGTCACCGGCAACCATGGGGAGCGTCGTGGCGAGCGCGGGTTCCTGGACGTCGACGAATAGTTCCAGCATCGGTGCACCCGGACGCCGAGCGCCGACCGCCGCGACCAGGGCGGTGACGAGGGTCTGAGCGCGCGGGGCGCGGGTGCCGTGGCTGCAGGCGATCAGGGTGGCTGGTCGGGTCATCTCCGGCTCCTCTCGGTTGGGGCTCAGGTGCGGGTGAGGGGGTCAGTCGAAGTGCATGAGCCCGTTGGCGGCGGCTGGTGCATGCGGGGAGGCTGGGTCGGTCCGGCGGGGATGGGCCGGTTCGCCGGGGGGTCTGCGTTCAGGTACTCGAACCGCCGCCCGGGGCAACCCCTCACCGGCCGGTCCGACCCGCGGCGGTTGACCAGCGCCCGAATCGCCGTCCGCCGGGACGGTCATCCGGCTGGCCACCAGCCGGTAGCCACGGCGATATACGGTCTTCACCACGTTCGGGTGACCCAGGCCGGTGCGCAGCCGAGCGACTGCGACCTCGGCGGCATGCGGATCGCTGGACTCGCCAGGCAACACGCTGAGCAACTGCTCGCGGGTCACCACGGCGCCAGGTTCGCGGGCCAGTTCACGCAGCACCGCGAGACTGCCGCCGGTCAGTTCGAGGCGACGGTGATCCAGGGTGGCGCTGCAGGCCCGCACCCGCAGCTCGCCGGCTTCGGTGCTCGCGGCGGGACTCTCGACGCCGAGGCGCAGGATCACCAGCCTGACCAGGGCGCCCATCCGGCCACGGTCGGGGTACTCGATCGGCAACCCGGCAACGCTCAACGGCTCGGCGGTGATGGGGCCGACGGCGGCCAGCAGCATGCCGCGTTCGGTGTGGTGGCGAATCTCGTCCAGGGCGCCCTGCCGCTCGATCGCGGCGATCCAGGCGGCGGCTCCGGGGGCCGAGGTGAAGGTGACCGCGTCATAGGCGCCGCAACGCGCGTCTTCGATCGACCGGAAGACGGCGGCGGCGTTGGTGGGAGCTCCCCATCGATAAACGGTGAGCTGCACCACGCCGGCGCCCGCCAGAGCCAGGCCCGAGGCCAGCCCGTCGTCGCCCGCGCCGTGCAGTTGGACGGCGACCCGCAGGCCTTCCACACCCTCCGCGATCAACAGGTCGCGGATCTCGCGCGAGGTTTCGGATTCGGCCACCCAGTCAGGGGTGACACCGATCGCCTGCAGGGCTCCGAGCGCCTTGGGTCCCCGGGCGATCACTCGACAGGAAGACAGCAGTTCGACCAGCGCGCCGCCCAACCCAGCGGCCTCGGCAGTCTCCAGCCAGCCGCGCAGCCCGATCGCGGTGGTGATCACCACCACGTCAGGCGGGGAGTACAACAAGTGCCGGGTGCGCTCCAGCAGCTTCGCCTCGTCGATGTGTGGTTCGACACCGAGCGTGGACGCGATGTCCACCTCGGCACCGCGCCGGATCAGAGCCGCCGCCAGATCGTCGGATCGGCGCTGGGCGGTGACCAGTACCTTGGCGCCCTCCAGGATCGGGCCGAGCACGATCACACTGCCTGGGCGTGCCGTAGGCAGTTGACGAGGAGCAGGACCAGTCGCCGGGTTACCGTGCAGGCCCCAACGATCACGAGTCTGCGGTTCATACCTTGATTGTGCGAGCACCACGTTTCCGGCACTCGCGCGGTATGTAACGGGCGGGACACAAAGTATTCACCAGGGGGACAATCGCCTGTGAGCTTTGGTCCGCGGACCGGGCTTCGAACAGCGTCACGCCGACCGCGAAACCCCGACCGGATCGAGCTGTAACCACAGGCGCTTCCCGCCGGCGTTCGACGGCCGGACGCAATCGATCGTTCCGGAGCGCTCACACCTCCTCCAGTCTCCCGACCCGTGCCCGCTTGAACCACGCCCAGGTCACGACCATGCAGACCACGTAGAAACCGATGAAGCCGAGATATGCGCCGTTGGCGTTGCCCAGGCTCAGGAAGGACTGCCTGAACGCCAGATTCACCCCGAAGCCACCCAGTGCCCCGATGGCGCCGGCCAGTCCGATCAGCGCCCCGGAGCGGCGCAGAGATTGTGAGTTGGCCTCGTCGACGGGCATGCCCGCACCGACCGCGAGCTGGGCCTTCGCCATGAAGATCGCAGGGATCATCTTGTAGGTGGAGCCATTGCCGAGCCCGGAGAAGACGAACAGCAGGATGAAGCCGGCCACGAAGAGCCCCAGTGAGTGCAGCACGGCCGCGCAGAGCACCACCAGGGTTCCGATCGCCATCGCCAGGAAGTTCCAGAATGTCACTCGGGATCCGGTGTAGCGGTCGGCCAGCTTCCCCCCGATCGGACGGATCAGTGACCCCAGGAGTGGGCCCATGACGGTCAGCGCCACCGCCGCTGCCGGGTTCGGGAACTCGGCGGGGAACTGCACCAACAGCACCTGACCGAAAGCGAACGAGTAGCCGATGAACGATCCGAAGGTGCCGATATAGAGCACGGCCACAACCCAACTCTCCTTGTGCCTGGCCACCTCGCGCATGGCGCCCTTGGCGTTGCTGACCTGAGTGAGGTTGTCCATCTTGACCGCAGCCAGGACAGCCACGACCACGATCAGCGGAATGTAGATCGCCACCATCAAGCGCGGGTACTGGGTGCCGGTCAGGGCCAGTACGAGCAGTCCGACCAGCTGCACGACAGCCACGCCGAGGTTGCCGCCGCCGGCGTTGACGCCGAGGGCCCACCCCTTCAGCCGGCTCGGGAAGAAGGCATTGATGTTCGTCATCGACGAGGCGAAGTTGCCGCCACCTATTCCCGCCAGGGCGCTCACCCACAGCAGGGTTGCGAACGAAACGCCGGGCTGCAGCACCAGCGCGATCGCCACCGTGGGGATCAGTAGCAGCGCAGCCGAGATCACTGTCCAGTTGCGCCCGCCGAAGACCGCCACCGCGAACGTGTACGGAACCCGGACGAGGCCTCCGAGTAGGGAGGGCACAGCGGTCAGGAGGAACTTCTGGCCGACGTCGAACCCGTAGTTGGGGCCGAGGAACAGGACCAGTACCGACCACAACGTCCAGACCGAAAAGCCGACATGTTCGCTGGCAACGGAGTAGATCAGGTTGCGGCGGGCGGTCGTGGCACCCTGCTCGTTCCAGAAGACCGGATCCTCCGGACGCCAATCGTCGATCCAGTGACCGACCTGCCTGGGTTCGAGCCGGGGGCGGTTCGCAACCTTCGTGGTGGTGCTCATCGGAATCTCCTTCGGGTGGGCGGGTCAGCTGGGTAGGTGGACGACGACGTGGTCCGCCTCGTCCACATGCCACGAATAAGTGGCCAGGGTGTAGGCGGCGCCGACGGCGCAGCCGGTCTCGAGGTTGAAGGCGGTGAGATGCAGGGGGCAGAGCACCACCCGTCCGTCCGTCTGACCGTCGGCGATGGGGCCGCCCTTGTGGGGGCAGACGGCGTCGACCACCCGCAACGCCCCGTCGCGTAGGTGGAAGACGGCGATTTGGCGTCCGGCCACGTCGTAGGCCCGGCCCTCGCCGACAGGAATGTCGCAGAGCGGTCCGAGGTCGTGGACCAGGAGTGTCGGTGGGGTCATGGCCGTGCCCCCACCGTCGGCAGCACGGTCAGTGGCAGGGCGGTGCGGAACTGACCGGGCACGGCGGGTGTCGCACCCTCCAACCAGGGGTCTACGTAACTGTCCGCGTGCGCCTGGACGGCGGCGTCGAGCCGCTCGGCGATGCCTTCGGCGTCGTCCACCACGATCGCCCGGATCTTCTCCAACCCGATCCGCGGCACGAACGCGTAGGTGCGTTCCAGCCATTTGGCGTTCTCGCGGTAGTACTGCAGGAAACGGCCGGTGATCAGCTTGGCCTCGGCCGCCGTATCGACGGTGATCAGCAGGTCGCCCTTGCGAATGTGGGCGCCGGCGGCACCGCCGATGTAGATCTCCCAGCGTCCGCCCTCGATGGCCACGATTCCGACGTCCTTGACCAGTGACTCGGCGCAGTTGCGGGGGCACCCGGACACCGCGAGCTTCATCTTGGCCGGCGACTCCATGCCCTGCAGCCAGCCCTCGAGCTCGATGCCGAGCTTCGTCGAATCTCCGGTGCCGAAGCGGCAGAACTCCTGACCGACGCAGGTCTTCACGGTGCGCATGCTCTTGCCGTAGGCGAAACCGGACGGCATGCCCAGGTCGGCCCACACCTTCGGCAGGTCCTCCTTGCGGATGCCCAGGAGGTCGATCCGCTGACCGCCGGTGAGTTTGATCATCGGCACCTCGTACTTCTCGGCGACGTCGGCGATCTTGCGCAGTTGCTGCACATCAGTCACGCCGCCGCGCATCTGCGGCACCACCGAGAAGGTGCCGTCCTTCTGGATGTTGGCGTGCACCCGGTCGTTGATGAACTTGGCGTCCTTCTCGTCGACGTAGCGGTCGGCCCACATCATCTTGAGCAGCGAGGCCAGGCCCATCTTGGATTTGGCGTCCTCGGCTCCCTCAGGTGCCAGGGCAGCGAACACCGACGACACCGAGGTCAACTCCAACTCGCGGATCTTCGCCATCAGTTCCGGCTTGTCCATCGGGATGCCCGGCACATACCAGTTCGCGGCCGGGTCGTCCTTGATGACTCCCTGCCCGGCCAGTTTGACGATCGCGCAGACCTGCTCCTTGCAGGAGCCGCAGCCCTTGCCGGCGCGGGTGGCGTCCATCACCTGCGGCACGGTGGTCGCCCCGTTGTGCACGCAGGCGACCAGTTGCCCCTTGGTGACGCCATTGCAGTTGCAGACCTGGGCGTCGGCGGCGAGCTCGGCGACGCCGACCTCCGCTGTCGGGCCACCCAGCTCGAAGAGCAGCCCGGCGCGCTCCTGCGGCAGTGGCGTGCCCTGGTCGAAGGCCTGGATCAGAAAGCTGACCTTGCTGGTGTCGCCGACCAGAGTGGCGCCGACCACCTTGTCGTCGCGCAGCACCACCGACTTGAACACGCCACGGGACGGTTCGGTGAACACCACGTGCTCGTCGTCGTCGCGCTCGGGCCCCTGCAGGCCCATCGCCGCAACGTCGACGCCGGCCACCTTGAGCTTCGTGGCGGTCCGCGAGCCGTGGTAGGCGGCGGCGGAGTCACGTCCGGTGATCTGGTCGGCCAGCACCACGGCCTGCTCCCACAGGGGTGCGACCAGGCCGTACACCTCGCCACGGTGCTGCACGCACTCGCCAACCGCCCACACGTTCGGGTCGTCGACGGTGCGCAGGTCGTCGTCGACGACGATCGCCCGCTCCACGGTGAAACCGCTGGTCACGGCCACGTCCACGTTCGGACGGATACCTGCTGCCACGACCACCAGGTCACAGGCCAGTTCGGTGCCGTCGGCCAGGGTCAGGCCCTCGACCCGATCGTGGCCGAGCAGGCCGGTGGTACGCGCCGAGGTGTGCACGCGCAGGCCGAGCCGCTCGATCCGGCGCTGAATGATCTGGCCGGCTTGGTGGCCCACCTGGGCGCTCATCAGGTGCGACGCGGCATGCACGACGTCGACCTCGAGCCCGAACCGCTGCAGGCCGCGGGCGGCCTCGAGGCCGAGCAGACCGCCGCCGATCACGACCGCCCTGGTGCTGTCGGCCCGTGCCGCGTGGGCAATCATGGCGCGGGTGTCGTCCAGGGTACGGAAGGCGAAAACGCCCGCCAACAGTGCGCCGTCGGGGCAGTAGAGGTTGGCCATGGGAGGCAGGAACGAGCGGCTGCCGGTGGCGATGATCAGTTCGTCGTAGGGGGTTACCGAGCCGTCGTCGGCGAACACCACCCGGGCGAACCGGTCGATCCGGGTCACCCGCACTCCGGCGTGCAAAGTGATGTCGTTCTCCTCGTACCAGGGCAGGGAGTTCAGAAAGATGTCGTGGTCCTCCTCCTCGCCCGACAGCACGTGGCTGAGCATGATCCGGTTGTAGTTGCCGTAGGGCTCGTCTCCGAACATGGTGATCGCGAACTGCATCGGCGCCGCCTCGGGCCAGGATCTCCTCGACCGTGCGGGCGCCAGCCATGCCGTTGCCGATCACGACCAGCCGGCGCAGTTTGACGGGGCTACCGGAGTCGACCGGGGTGGCGGTGTCCATCGCGGTCATATCAGTGCTCCACCAGGCCGAGGTCGACCACGACGGTGCCGTTGAGCCCGGACGGGGCGCCGACCCGAAGCTCGACGACCGAGCCGCCGTCGATGTCCTCGACCACCCGCAGGGGCACGTGTACGTCCGACTTGGCGCCGATCGGGAACAGCCGCATCTGGACGGCGTCGCGGAGCAGGGCGACCACGATCAACTCATCGGTGCTGTTGCCGCCACGAAAGTACAGGGCCTGACACAGGCGTCCGTCCGGGACGGAGTGGGTCAGACCGGGGCCGATTGGTGCGAACTGGTCCAGGCCGGTTCCGGTGAACGCGAAGAGGCCCTGAAGAAAGGTGTTCGTGCTGATCATTGGCGTCCTGTCGGTGGGGCACGCGGTGCCCGACCGACTGCCACTAAGGGGCGGCCGGTGAGGCGGCCGACGCGTCATTGGGGTCCTGGTAAACATTCAAGAGGGCCAATGTTTCTGGAGAGTCGTCGCGCCGTTACGTTCCCTTCACGGACTTCTCACATTCGCCCGGCAGGCCTGTGAGTTCCCTCGGCCCGACCGGCATCCGCCGCACCGGACGGGTCAGTACACATCCAGCAGGTAGCGGCGCTGCTTCGTCATCGCCTTGATGTAGGCCGCCGCATCATCGTCCGACATTCCACTCTGACTAGCGACGATGTCGTGCAGGGCGGCATCGACATCCTTCGCCATGCGCTTGGCGTCGCCGCACACGTAGAAATGGGCACCCTCGTCGAGCCAACTCCAGACCCGGGCTGCCTGCTCGCGCAGCCGGTCCTGCACGTAAACCTTGTGCCGCTGGTCGCGGGAGAACGCGAGGGTGAGTTCGGTGAGCAGGCCCTCGTCGCGCAGCCGGGTCAACTCGCCGCCGTAGTAGAAATCGGTCGCCGAGTTGCGCTCGCCGAAGAAGAGCCAGTTGCGGCCCGAGTGCCCGAGCGCCCGGCGCTCCTGCAGGAAGCCGCGGAACGGCGCCACCCCGGTGCCCGGGCCCACCATGATCATGGGCACATCCGGCCGGCTCGGCGGGCGGAAGTGAGTGGTGGGTTGCACGAACACCGGAATGTCGGCGGACTCGCCGTGGTCGGCCAGGAACGTCGAGCACACCCCGGTGCGTTGCAGGCCCTGGTACTCGTACCGCACCGCCGAAACCGTGAGGTGCACCTGGTCGGGGTGGGCCATCGGGCTGGACGAGATGGAGTACTGCCGCGGCTGCAGCCGGTTGAGGGCGGGCAGCCAATCGTCGACCGAGGCCGCCACCGGAAACTCGGCGAGCAGGTCGACGGCCTGCTTTCCCCACAACCAGCGCTGCAGGTTGACCGTGTTGCCCTGCCGCATCAAGGTCGCCAGCTCGCGGTCGCCGGCCCGGTCGTTGACGAAGCGCAGCAGGTTCGGGGTGACGTTCACGATCTCGAGATGCCGCGTACAGGCGTCGCGCAACGAGGTGGTGCCGGCACCGTCAAGTTCAACCGTGGCCTCACCGTTCAGACCGGTGACGGCCAGCCACTGATCAACCGCGCCGGGGCTGTTCACCGGGCGCACGCCGAGCGAGTCCCCGGCCCGATAGTCGAAGTCGCTGTCGGTGGCGAAGCCGAACTGGCGGACGTCCTTGGTGGTGCCCGCGGACCCGAGACGGTTGTTGAGCACGAGGCGGGTGACCAGTGGCGCCTTTCGGGAATACCTGGCCGGCAGGGTGGGGGACGAGGGGCGGCGCGAGTCGATGCTGACGGAACCCGGGCTGGCCGCGGGGGGTGCGATGTAGGTGGTCTGCGCAGGCGGTTCGGCTGCGGCGTGCTGCTCGGAGAGCTGCTCCAGCACCCGGGTGAACCACGCCTCGGCCGGCTGTTCTTCGCCCGGTTCGCAGTCGACCCGATCGGTGAGACGTGATCCACCCAGTTCGGCCAGGCGGTCGTCGAGTCCGCGGCCATGGCCGCAGAAGCTCTGGTAGCTCGAGTCGCCGAGGGCGAGCACGGCGTAGCGCAGACCGGCCAGTCGCGGGGCGGTGTCGCCCGCCAGGGTGTGCCAGAACGCCTCGCCGTTGTCGGGCGGGCCGCCGTCACCGAACGTGCTGCTGACCAGCAACGCGGTTTGGGCGGTCGCCAGCTGCGCGGGATCGAACTCGTCCATGGCGCGGGCGGCGACGGTGAACCCCGCGGCCCGTAGGCGTTCGGCATAGCCGGTGGCGTGATCCTCGGCGTTCCCGGTCTGGGACGCCCACAACACCAGCACCGGCGATTCGCTGTCGTCGGTAGCGGCGTCGGCCGGCTCGGGGGTCGCGCTGTACACGCCGGCCAGAAGGCCGTTCAGCCAGGCGCGGGTGGTGGCTTCGAATGGCGCCGAGACCGGCAGGAGGGGGGCTGAGACGGGTGCGTCGAGAGCGCGCAGCCACCCCTGCAGGTAGTGATCCTGCTCGTCGGTGAGGTCGGGCGGGTGGAGCGGGCTGAGGTCGAGGGCGCCGAGTACCCGGGTCGCCTGGCGGGAAGCTGTGCCCGGGATCGCGTTCGGTGTCCAGCGCAGCTCCTGGCCGGAACTCCGAGACGCCTCGAGTGGAGCAAGGTTGGGTTTCCGGTAGGCGGGCACCCTGCTGAGGGTGACCGCGGTCACCTTGAACTCGGGTTGGAACGAGATCGGGTCGACGGCGTCGTTGGTCAGCGCATTGACTGCCAGTCCGGCGCCGAAGAGGTCGTTCCAGTGGAAGGGCGCGAACAGATTGCCCGGTAACACCCGGTCGGTGATCACCGCAGGCAGCACCGCCTGGCCGCGGCGTGACCGGAGTTCGACTCCGTCCCCGTCCGAAATGCCCAGCCGGGAGGCATCCGTCGGGTTGACTTCGACGAACGGGCCAGGGTTCAGCTTGTTCAGCGCGGGCACCTTGGCGGACTTGGTGAGGGTGTGCCACTGGTGCTGCAGCCGTCCGGTGTTCAACACGAACGGGTAGTCCTGATCGGGTAGTTCGGCAGCCTCCACGTGGGGTCGGGCATGAAAGACCGCCCGTCCGCTGGGGGTCGCGAAGGCCAGCCGCGGACGACTGCCGTCCGGCCGCTCCCGCAGCCGCTGGCTGACCCCGTCGTTGAGATAGCGGAGGGGATTGCGACCGTCGTCGAGCGTGCGACGTGGGCCACCGGGGGAGCGGGCCACTGCACCGGGGTGCGGGCGAGCCGTGCGTAGGTCACCCCGCGCAGGTCGTACCCGGTGTTGGGGTTCCAGAACCGCTTGATCTCTTCGAACACCTCCTCGGACGAGGTATACGTGAACGCATCCGCGTAGCCCATGGCGCAGGCGACTTCGGCGATGATCTGCCAGTCGGGCAGGGCCTCACCGACGGGGTCGATCGCCTGTTGCAACAAGGTCAGGTTGCGCTCGGAGTTGATCGCCACATAGGTCGATTCGGCCCACAACGCCGCCGGCAGCAGCAGGTCCGCGTAGGTGTTGGTCTCGGTGTCTTCGAACACGTCCTGGCTGATCACCAACTCGCACCGCTCCAACCCCGCGATCACGTTCGCCCGGTTGGCCACCGACGCCACCGGGTTCGTGCAGATCACCCAGCACGCCTTGATGTCGCCCGACTTCATCCGCCCGAACAGGTCGATCGTCCCAGTGCCGATGTCGGCGCGCAGAGTGTCGTCAGGTAGACCCCAGGCGCTTTCCACGAAGGAGCGGTCATCCGCGTCCAGCACACTGCGCTGGCCCGGTAGCCCGGGCCCCAGGTAGCCCATCTCGCGACCACCCATGGCGTTGGGCTGGCCGGTGAGGGAGAACGGCCCGCTGCCCGGGCGGCAGATCGCACCCGTAGCCAGGTGCAGGTTGATCAGTGCATTGGTGTTCCAGGTGCCGTGCGTGCTCTGGTTGAGGCCCATCGTCCAGCACGACATCCAGTTGCCGGCCTCACCGATCAGTCGGGCGGCACGATGCAGGTCGACCTCGTCCAGGCCGGTGAGTTGGGCGACCACGGACGGTGGGTAGTCGGCCAGAAAGCCGGGCAGTTCGTCCCAGCCCTCGGTGTACTCGGTGATGAACGCCTGATCGACCTGGCCGGCCTTGAGCAGCAGGTGCAGCAGGCCGTTCAGCAACGCCAGGTCGGTTCCGGGCCGGAGCTGCAGAAACAGGTCAGCGGCGTCCGCGGTTGCGGTGCGGCGTGGGTCAACCACGATCAGTTTCGCGCCGGCCTTGATCCGGTCCATCATGCGCAGATACAGAATCGGATGACAGTCCGCCATGTTCGACCCGATCACCAGGAACACATCGGCATGATCGAAGTCGGTGTACGAGCCGGGCGGGCCGTCCGCCCCCAGCGAGAGCTTGTAGCCCGATCCGGCGCTGGCCATGCAGAGCCGTGAGTTCGACTCGATCTGATTGGTGCCGATGAAGCCCTTGGCGAGCTTGTTCGCCAGGTACTGCGCTTCCAGAGACATCTGGCCCGAAACGTACAGGGCGACCGCGTCCGGACCGTCGGTATCGACCAGTGCGCGCAGCCGTTGCCCTACCTCGGCGATGGCCTGCCCGGGTCGGTGTCGGCTCCGGGTCGGCGCCTCGGCTGGACCGGACCATGGCCGTCTGCAGCCGCCCGGGGGCAGCCAGCATGGCTGCGCTGGTCGCACCCTTGGTGCACAGCCGGCCGCGGTTGGTCGGGTGCTCCTTGTCGCCGGCCGCCTTGACCAGGCGTCGGCGTCCGTTCGCGTCGGTGTCGATCGTCAAAACCATGCCGCAACCGACTCCGCAGTAGGAGCAGGCGGAACGGACGGTACTCAGGTCGGTCATCGGGTGCGCTCCCATGCCTTCGCGCCGGGAGTCACCCTGCGCTGGACGAGGCTCATCCCACCATGGTCGGCGGTGGGCATTTCGCCGTCGCTTCAGCCGTGTGCCGCCGGTGTAAACAGAACCTCACAAAGGAGATGAAGCAGTGGTGATGGTTGGCGCGGCCTCCACGAGCGCCCAGGAGGCGAGCAGCGCAGGGCGTCGGCGGTGCGGGAGGCTGGTTCGGCGGCGTAGAGGGTGAGGGTCAGGCCGGGTTCGGAGAGCATGTCCATGCTTTCGTAGGCCGAGGTCGAGGTCGCCGACGGTGGTGTGGTGGAACCGTTTGGTGCCGGCCCCGTGCAGCCGCACGTCGTGGCTGCTCCAGCGGCGGCGGAACGTCCTCGCTGCGGGTGGACAGTTCGCCGACCAGGTCGTGCATCCGCCGGTCGTGCGGGTCGCGCCCGGCTTCGGTGCGCAGGATGGCGACGCAGGTGTTCGCGGCGGTGTCCCAGTCGGGGTAGAAGCGGTGCGCGTCCTCGTCGAGGAAGGTGTAGCGGGCGAAGTTGGGCACTCCGCTGGTGGCGCGGTCGTAGAGGCTGGCGTGCATGGCGCGGCCGAGCTGGTTGGTGGCCAGCAGGTCCATCCGGCCGTTGCGGACGATGGCCGGGCCGCCGGTGATGGTGTCCAGTGACCCACTGCAGGGTCGGGTGGCGGTGTCCAGGCGGCCCGGTGTTCGGCGGGTGGGGCGCAGCATCGCGCCGGTGCCGTCGGCGGCCTGGGCCAGATGGAGCAGGTGGGTGCGTTCGGCGTCGTCCAGTTGCAGCGCCCGGGCGATGGCGTCCAGGATCGAGGTGCTGACGCCGGCCAGGGCGCCGCGTTCGAGTTTGGCGTAGTACTCGACGCTGACGCCGGCCAGGGCTGCGACCTCGCCGCGGCGAAGGCCGGGGACGCGGCGTTGCCCGACGTCGGGTAGGCCCGCGTCGCGGGGGGTGACCTTGGCCCGTCGGGTGGTGAGGAACTCGCGGACCTCGGCTCGGTTGTCCATGCAGAACCACGGTAGGGCCGTCGGCCGCCGGTGATGGGATGCCCTGCTGGTACACGTCACCGCAGAGGACTTCTCCAGCCGGGGCGGACGCGGTGACATGGATGGCAACACACCGAACCCACCGGCACCAGACCGACGTGGGCCGTGAACGGAGATCCCCAGCGATGCTTGCGCCCACCCCGGTCCGGTTGACCAGGGCCGTCCTGGCGACGGTGTATTCTGGTCAGCACGATCGCGCCGCTGGCCACCGACATGTATGTGCCGGCGTTCCCGCAGGTCGGCGCCGACCTGGCCGGCACCGCCACGCAGGTGCAGCTGACCCTGACCACGTTCTTCGTCGGGATGGCGCTGGGCCAGCTGATCGGCGGCCCGGTCTCGGATGCCCGGGGCCGCCGCGGCCCGCTGCTGCTGGCGTTGATCGTGCTGACCGTGGCGTCGATCGCCTGCGCGTTCAGCCCGTCGATCACCGTGATGATGGTCGCGCGTTTCGTGCAGGGCCTGTCCGGTGGTTGGGCGATGGTCACCGCCCGGGCGGTCATCGTGATCGACCTGACGCGCGGCCCGCAATTGGTCCGCAGCCTGAACCTGGTCGCCGGTGTCGGCGGTATCGCCCCGATCGTCGGGCCGCTGATCGGCGCGGTCATTCTGCAGTTCTCGCAGTGGCGGGTGTCGTTCTGGGTGGTCGCCGCGCTCGGCGCGGCGATGATCGTGGCCGTCGCCGTGGGGATTCCGGAATCGCTCCCGGCGGATCGGCGGCACCGGGGCGGGCTGGCCCAGCTCGGCCGCGCCGCCCGGCAGGTCGTCGGGCACCGCGGCTTCGTCGGCTACCTGGTCGTGATGGCCTTCTCGATGGGTGTGACGTTCGCCTACGTCGCCACGTCGGCGTTCATCCTGCAGTCGATGAACGGGCTGTCGCCGATCATGTACTCGGTGGATTTCGCCGCCAACGCGGTCGGTCTGGCCCTGGCCACACTGCTGGCGGCGCGGCTGGCCGGCCGGGTCCCGACCCGCACCGTCATCACCGTCGGGCTGGCCGTGACCGGCGCGGCCGGGGTCCTGCTGCTGGTCGGGGCCCTGTGGTGGGGCACCCCGCTGATCGTCGCCCTGGTGGCGTTCTTCCTGCTGATGAGTGCGCAGGGCCTGGTCGGGCCGAACGCCGGCGCACTGGCCTCGGCCCAGGTCCCCGAGCACCCCGGAACCGGTTCAGCCGTCCTGGGGTTCTCCCAGTGGTGCATGGCCGGGGTCGTGGCACCCATCGCGGGTCTCGGCGGTGAACACACCGCCGTCCCGATGGCGCTGATCATTCTTGTTCTGGTCGGCGTCTCGGTGGCCGCGCTGTTCGGCCTCACCCGAGGAGAACCTCGGCCGACCCATCGACCACGTCCTTGCCAGCCCGCTGACGGTCCCGCACCCTCCACTGCACCATCGAAAGGAAATCCTCACCATGCGCGCAGTCATGATGTACGGACCCCGCGACGTCCGTGTCGAGGACCGGGCCGATCCCGTTCTGCTCAAGGGCACCGACGCGATCATCAAGGTGTCGGCTGCCTGTGTCTGCGGGTCCGACCTGTGGCCCTACCGCGGCACCGACCCCATCAGCGACACCGACCCCGATGGGCCACGAATACGTCGGCGTCGTCCAGCAGATCGGTGACCAGGTCAAGAACATTCAGGTCGGTGATTTCGTGGTCGGCTCGTTCTTCGCCTCCGACAACACCTGCGAGATCTGCCGGGCCGGCTACCAATCCCGATGTGTCCACGCCGAACCCATGGGCGCCATCGGCACCCAGGCCGAACTGGCCCGGATCCCGCTGGCCGACGGCACCCTGGTGGCCACCCCCGGCCTGCCCGACGACGACCTGATCCCGTCGCTGCTGGCCGCATCCGACGTGCTCGGCACCGGCTGGTTCGCCGCCGTCGCCGCCGAGGCCGGCCCCGGCAAAACGGTCGCCGTCGTCGGCGACGGCGCCGTCGGCCTGCTCGCCGTGCTGGCCGCGACAACAACTGGGCGCCGAGCGGATCATCGCCATCAGCCGCCACCCGGACCGGCAGGCCCTCGCCCGGGAGTTCGGCGCCACCGACATCGTCGAAGAACGCGGCGACCAGGGCGTCGCCGCGGTCAAGGACACTCACCGACGGGCTCGGCGCACACAGCGTCATCGAAGCGGTCGGCACCCAGGAATCGATGATGCAGGCCATCCGCTCCACCCGACCCGGCGGCCACGTCGGATACGTCGGCGTCGCCCACGACGTGCAACTGCCGGGTGATGAACTGTTCTTCAGTGGTGTGCACCTGCACGGCGGACCCGCACCCGTCCGCAGATTCCTGCCCGAGCTGATCGAGCTGATCTGGGACCGAAAGATCAACCCCGGCCGCGTCTTCGACCTCACCGTTCCCCTGGAGAACGCCGCCGAGGGCTACCGGGCCATGGACGAGCGCCGCGCCACCAAGGTCCTGCTCAAAAAAAAAAAAAAAAAAAAAAAAAAAAAAAAAAAAAAAAAAAAAAAAAAAAAAAAAAAAAAAAAAAAAAAAAAAAAAAAAAAAAAAAAAAAAAAAAAAAAAAAAAAAAAAAAAAAACCCGCCTCACCGGAAGGGACCAGTCATGAGTGATCGACTCGAGCGCAGCGAACAGGTGTACGCAGACCTGTTCGGCCAACGGAACCCGGACGCGGCCGACCCCGACCCCGAGTTCGGCCGGATCCTGCGCACCTATATCTTCGGCGACTTGTTCGCGCTGGGGGACCTCGACCACCGCACCCGCGAACTCATCACCGTCACTGCACTGGTGACTCTCCAGGCCTTGCCGCAGCTGCGGGCACATCTCACCGCGGCCCTCACGGTCGGCGTGCAGCCAGTGGAACTACGGGAGGCGATCTATCAGCTCGCGCCGTTCATCGGCTTTCCACGAACCCTCAACGCTGTCGGTGTGCTCAACGAGGTGCTGACCGCGGCGGGCATCGAGCTGCCGCTGCCCGATCAGGGCACCACCACTGACGAGGATCGTCAGAACCGGGGCCGCGAGGTCCAATCCGCCCTGTACGGAAATCGAATGGCCAACTCACTCGCCACGCTGCCCGAGCCGTTCGCGGATGCCGTCCCGCAGCTGCTCACGGAGTGGGCCTTCGGAGATTTCGCCACCCGCGGCGGGCTGGACACGGCCACCCGCGAACTGTTGATCCTCTGCGCGCTGGCGACTGCCGGCCTGGAGCCGCAGGTGCGGTCCCACGTCGCCGGAGCCCGAGCGGCCGGCAATCGCGAGCCGGTCATCCTGGCGGCACTGGCGCACCTGTCCGGCTATGCAGGCTTTCCGGCGGCGGTGAACGCCATCCGCCTGGTGGCCGAAGCTGCTGCCACCGACGTCGTCGAGGAGAAGCACTGATGAGCCGGATCCTGATCACCGGATCAGCCGACGGGCTGGGACGCCTCGCCGCCGAGACGCTTCTCGGCCAGGGTCACCAGATCGTGGTTCACGCCCGCAACGCTCAGCGCGCGCTGAAGCTCGATGATCTCGTCGCGGCGGGCGCTCAGTTGGTGGTGGGCGACTTCGGCGTCCGGGATGAGGTGCACGGCATCGCCGACGAGTTGCTGCAGGGCGACCCGTTCCAGGCGATCATCCACAACGCGGGTGTCTGGAAGGGACGCTCAGTGATGCCGGTCAACATCGTTGCGCCGTACCTGTTGTCCGCACGTCTGCCGTTGCCGGATCGGCTGGTGTTTGTGAGCAGCGGATCGCACTACGGCGGACGGGACACTCTGCACGCCGTCGATTGGCAGGGCAGCGGGCCGGGGTCGTACTCGGACAGCAAGCTGTTCGTCAGCACCCTGGCCGCGGCGATCGCCAGGTTGCATCCGGAGGTGACCAGCAACAGCGTGGATCCGGGCTGGGTGCCGACCCGCATGGGCGGCACGAGCGCTACCGACGACCTGACCCTGGGGCACCGAACCCAGGAGTGGCTTGCCGTCAGCGATGATCCGCAGGCGCGCTTCAGCGGCGGCTACTGGTTTCACCAGAAGCGACGCAAGCCCCACCCTGCGGTGGCGGACGTCGACTTCCAGGACCGGCTGATCCTGGCCCTGGCCACCGAGACGGGCGTGCCCCTGCCGTAGCTGCTCCTGCACGAACGCTCCGCTTGGGGCGGACCCGCCTAATCTGAAGAGGCACGAGCCGTCCAGAGTTTGTCGGCTGTTTGGTAAATCGTTTGTGACGCTGCTACATTTTCGCGCAGGGGAGAAGGGTCTCGGCGCGCCATCGGCGATGCCGTGGGGGGATTTACAGGTCACAGATCAGGCACTTCGGTGCTGTTGGCACTCGCGGGTGATCCTGCTGTGGGCCGCCGCGCGTGCGGCGAAATCCCCTTGCGGGCCGCAGACCTTCAGCTACGGCTTGGGGGAACAAGTGTTGGGCTCGAATCAAACCGGCATGCGACCGATCGCATCCGATCACACCATCATCGGCGGCCGGGTACGCCGAATCGTCGTCACGCTGCTGGCCGGCGGACTGACCGCCGCCGGACTCGTCACAGCGGTACCGGCGGCGCAGGCCGACACGGCCCCCGCTGCGGGCACGCCCGCCACGGTCAGCGCGGACGCGCTGCCGACCTGGCAGGTCAACGGCGTCGTCTGGAGCCAGGTGCTGGTCGGGAACACCGTCTACGCCACCGGCAGCTTCAGCAAGGCCCGTCCGCCGGGCGTAGCCGCCGGCGGCGCCGGCGAAATAAACGCTCAGAACATCTTCGCCTACGACATTCTCACCGGTAACCGGTTGCCTTCAATCATTCGCTCAACGCCCAGGGCCTGGCCATCACCGCCTCGCCGGACGGTTCCCGCGTCTACGTCGGCGGCGACTTCACCGCTGTCGACGGTGCGACCCGGGGCCACGTGGCCGCCTTCAACACCGCGACGGCGCCCTGGATGCCGCCTTCGCCCCCTCCGTCAGCAACCAGGTGAAGGCCCTGGCGGCCTCGGCGTCCACCCTCTACATCGGTGGTAGCTACGGCGCCGTCAAGGGTAGCGGTCGCTCCAACCTGGCTGCGGTCAATGTGCTCCGACGGCGTGCTGCTGTCGTGGGCGCCCGGCAGCACAGAACGGCAGTGTGGTCGATGGTGCTGGCACCCGGCGGCAGCCGTGTGATCGTCGGTGGCTCGTTCACGGCGCTGAGCGGCACGCCCTACGGCATGGGCTCGATCAGCACCGCCGCCACCGCTGACGTCCTGCCCTGGGCCGCCAATCAGACCATCCGTTCGGCCGGGCAAAGAGGGTGCGATCACCAGCTTGCGCACCGACGGCACGCAGATCTTCGGCACCGGGTACTCCTTCGACACCGCGACCGCGAACTTCGAGGGCACCTTCGCCGCCAACCCCACCACCGGGGCCATCACCACGGTCAACGACTGCCACGGCGACTCCTACGACGTCCTGCCGCTCGGCCAGGTGATGTACACCGTCGGCCACGTGCACGACTGCACGGCCATCGGCAGCTTCCCCGACACCAACCCGCGGGTTCGCTGGCAGCACGCCTTGGCCTTCACCATCGCGTCGACCGGCACCAACGTCGGCCCGGACTACTACGGCTGGAACTTCAACAACCAGCCCGCCTCGACACTGCTGGACTGGTTCCCGCCGATCTCCGCGGGCACCTACACCGGGCAGGGTCAGGCTGCCTGGTCGATGGCCGGCAACTGCCGACTACCTCGTCTTCGGTGGCGAGTTCCCCGGGTCAACGGGGTCGCCCAGCAGGGTCTGACCCGGATGGCCGCGACCGGCCTCGCGCCCAACAAGCGCGGCCCGAGCTACACCACGAACCCGAGCCGGACCGTGCCCGCCACCACCGCCGTGTCGTTCGCTGCGGGTGCTGCCCGGGTCGGGTTCGGCACGGCCTGGGACTACGACAACGAGTCCCTGACCTACGACGTGTTCCGGGACAACGGAGCCACGCCGATCTACACGACCTCGATCAAGTCCAACTTCTGGACGCTGCCCACCGGCGGTTTCACCGACACCGGCCTCACCCCGGGTTCGACGCACACATACCAGGTCAGGATCAGCGACGCGTTCGGCAACCTGACCTGGAGTCCCACCAGCAACGTCGGTCACGATCAGCTCGGGAACCCAGAGTCAGTACGCCCGGACGTCGCAGCTGACGGTGCCGCTCACTTCTGGCGGCTCGGGGAGCCCTCGGGCGCCACGGCGTTCGACTGGACCGGTTTCGATGACGCCACCGTCAGTGGTGGTGTCACCCGCGGAGCCGGCGGTGCGATCATCGGCGACACCGATTCGGCGACCACCTTCGACGGCAGCACCGGCAACGCGGTCGACCCGAACGCGATCGTCGGCCCGAACACCTTCACCCAAGAGGCCTGGATCCGGACGACGTCCACCAGCGGCGGCAAGATCGTCAGCTTCGGTGACCAGCCGACCGGCACCAGCAGCAGCTACGACCGGCACCTCTACCTGGACGCCGCCGGCCGGGTCTACTTCGGCGTCTACAACAACGGCGTCTACACCACCCGCAGCGCCAACGCTGTCAACGACGGTCAATGGCACCACGTTGTCGGCACCCTGGGCTCGACCGGCATGACCCTGTACGTCGACGGCAAGAAGGTCGGCACCAACGGGGGCACCACGTCCGCCCAGGCCTACACCGGTTACTGGCGGATCGGCGGCGACAACATCAACGGTTGGGGCGCCGACGGGGCGTACTTCAACGGTGACATCGACGACGTCGCCATCTACGGCAACGCGCTCAACGCCGACCAGGTCAGCAAGCACTACACCGACAGTGGTCGCACCCTGAACATTCCGGTCAAGCCGACCGACGCCTACGGCAAGTCGGTGTACAACTCGTCGCCCGACTTCTTCTGGCGCTTGGGTGAGTCCTCCGGAACCACTGCGAAGGACGTCAGCCCCAACCAGGCCGACGGCCTCTACTCCGGCGGCGTCAGCTACGGTGCGGCCGGCGCGGTTACCGGCACCTCCGACACGGCGGTGACGCTGAACGGCGGTGACGGGGCAGTGGCCACGTCCAACTCGATCTCGAACCCGACCGTCTACTCCGAGGAGTTGTGGTTCAACACCACCACGACCCAGGGCGGCAAGCTGATCGGGTTCGGCGCCAGCCAGACCGGTCTGAGCGGCGGCTACGACCGGCATGTCTACATGTTCAACGACGGCCGGCTCCGGTTCGGCGTCTGGACCGGGCAGACCAACGTCATCGACACCGACCAGGCCTACAACGACGGCACCTGGCACCACATGGTGGCCACCCAGGGCGCCGGACGGCATGAAGCTGTACGTCGACGGTGTGCTGGTCGGCACCAACGCGCAGACCCAGGCGCAGGCCTACGACGGTTACTGGCGGGTCGGCGGCGACAACACCTGGGGCGGAAACAGCAGCAACTACTTCGCCGGATCGATCGACGAGGTTGCGGTGTACTCCAACGTGTTGAGCGCAGCCAGCGTGCAGGCTCACTTCCGGGCCGGTGGCGGCTCGCTGCCGAACGACAAGCCGACGGCCGCGTTCACTTCGTCGGCCAGTGATCTGGTGGCTGGTTTCGACGGCACCGGTTCGTCCGACGCCGACGGCACCGTGGCTTCCTACGCCTGGGACTTCGGCGACAACACCGGCGCGGGTTCGGGTTCGAAGCCGTCGCACACCTACACCGCGGCCGGCACCTACACGGTCACGCTGACGGTGACCGACGACGCTGGTGCGACCGACTCGGTCAGCCACGACCTCACCGTCACCGCGCCGCCGAACGTGAAGCCGACGGCTGCGTTCACTTCGTCGGCCAGTGATCTGGTGGCGGGTTTCGACGGCACCGGTTCGTCCGACGCCGACGGCACCGTGGCTTCCTACGCCTGGGACTTCGGCGACAACACCGGCGCGGGTTCGGGTTCGAAGCCGTCGCACACCTACACCGCGGCCGGCACCTACACGGTCACGCTGACGGTGACCGACGACGCTGGTGCGACCGACTCGGTCAGCCACGACCTCACCGTCACCGCGCCCAGCCCGGTGATCGCTGCCGACGCGTTCAACCGTTCGGTGACCAACGGGTGGGGATCTGCCGAGACCGGTGGGGCCTGGACGATCAGCTCGACCAGTAGCAACTTCGGGGTCACCGGTGGTGCGGGCACGATCAAGACGGCTGCCGGATCAGGCCCGTCGGCCTACCTCAACGGGGTCTCGGGTCGCGACGTCGACATCGCGACCAGCTTCGGCTGGGACAAGGCGGGCACCGGCGGTGGCATGTACGCCTCGGTCGTCGCCAGGCGCAACGGCACCTCCGACTACCGCGCCAAGGTGATCGCCACGGCGACCGCTACGACGCTGTACCTGACCCGGACCGTGAACGGCACCGAGACGGTGCTCAGCTCGCAGGCCGTTGCCGGCCTGGTCTACGCTCCCGGCGACGTGTTCAACGTGCGGTTCACCGCCGAGGGTTCGACCACCACGACCCTGCGGGCGAAGATCTGGAAGTCCGGTACGTCGGAGCCGTCGGCTTGGCGGCTGACCTCAACGGACAGCACCGCTGCGCTGCAGAGCGCGGGGGGCGTCGGCTTCTACAGCTACCTGTCGGGCACGGCCACCAACGGGCCGGTCACGCTGGCAGTGCAGGAGCTGAGCGTTCAGAAGCTCAACTGAGAGCTGACCGACCGGTCTGCACAAGTGTCGGCGAGGTGGCGTCCCAGAGTGGGGCGCCACCTCGTCGCCGTTCTGGGCAGCCTCTCACCGAGCGCTGCTCCGGCTACTCAGCGCTCCTCGATGAACCGTCGGGTCACGGCGATGTCGTAGTCGCCCAGGCCGTCGGCGGTCAGTTGCTCGAAGGCCTGCTTCAGGATCGGGAGCAGCACCGCGTTGGTTCCGGTGGCCTGCGCCACCGCAGTCGCGAAGGTGAGGTCTTTGATCATGTACTTGGCCATCCCGGCCGGGCTGTAGTCCTGGTCGACCAGCCGCTGGCCCCGGGTGCTGAGAATGCGGCTGCCGGCATACCCGCCCGCATACAGGTCGAAGAGCTTGGCCAGGTCGAGACCGCTGCGCTCGGCCAGCACGGCGGCCTCGCCGAGCGCGAGGATGGTGGCCGAGACGATCATCTGGTTGCAGGCCTTGGCCACCTGGCCGGCGCCCAGCGGGCCCAGATGCACCGGTGTGCCGCAGGCCTCCAGCACCGCCACGGCTTGTGCCACGTCAGGGTCGGCGCCACCGACCATGATCGACAGCGTGCCCGCGTTCGCACCGTCCACTCCGCCGGAAACCGGCGCATCGACCACCCGGACGGCACCGCCGGTCTGCTCGGCGAGCCGCGCCGCGAGTTGTTGGACGCCGGTCGGCGACGAGGTGGACGAAATGATCAGCAGCAGGTCGTCCGGCTCAGCCGCGAGGATGCCGTCCGGGCCGGCCAGCACCGCCTCCACCTCGGGCAGATCGGGCAGTACCAGGATCAGCACCCGGCAGCCTTCGGCAAGCGTCCGGGGATTGTCGTACCACTGCGCGCCGGCCCCGATCAGCGCCTCGTGCTTGGCCCGGCTGCGGCCGGTGATCCGTAGTCCGGGGCGACCGGGTCGGCCCAGCAGCTTGGCTGCCATCGGGCCCCCCATCGCACCGAGACCGATGATTCCGACACTGGGGTTCTGTTCGTCCGCTGTCATGGCGGGCAGCATAACGAACCGGCCCGCGGCGGGTCCGGTCCGGCTGAGCCGAACCGGACGCGGCGGACACCTGACCGGCGGATCGGGCGGTCACCGGTGACGCGCCGGACTGCCGCCGTCCGGGCGGACGACGGCAGTTCGATCCGCGATCAGCTGGCCGCGATTCCCTCCGGGGCATGTCCGGAGTTCGAGCCGAGTCCGGTCTGGTACCGTTCCGAGCGGCTCGAGTGAGCCGTCCCGTCCGACCCGGAACTCGTTGATCACGCCGCTGGCGCCGTTCAGCTGGTACAGGTAGCGTCCATGCCTGGAGGCCGCCAGGTCGATCGGGCCGGCATCGGTGCCGGCCGCGGTGGCGTTCTTGACGGTCAGCACTCCGCCGCGGGTGCCGAACGACGTGATCGTGTTGGATCCGGCATTGGCGGCGAAAAGGGTGCCGCGCACCACCACGGACCAGCAGGCGGCCTGTTGGCCGGTCGGGCCGACCTTCGAGACCTGGTCGAGCGCTCCGCTGCGCCGGACCCGGTACGAGGTGGCGAACCCGGTGGCATCCACCACCAGCAAACGTCCGGCCCGGTCGAAGGACAACGCGAATGGCACGGTTCCCGACCTGGTCACCACGGGGTTCGCGGCCGGTTCTCCGGCAGCGTTCAACGGATACACCAGCAGCGTGCCGTGGGTCTTGGTGGCAACCACGAGGGCGCTGCCGTCGGGGGTGATGGCGACCTGGGACGCGGTCTGCAGGAACTCCGGGTTGCCGTTGGGAGTCAGGCCGAGCGAGCGAGTGGAGCCGGCGATGGGGTTGAGCTGGTGGCCGACGACCCGGTAGCCGGTGATGGATCCGCCGGCCCGGGCATTGAGCACGTAGACCAGGCTCCCGGAGAAGCCCACCGAGACGGGCACGTCGCCCCTGGTCGGCAGCACCTGCCGGTGCTCGAGCTGGGCTCCGTGCACGCCGAACACGGTCAGGGTGTCGCTGCCGCCGTTGACCGCGTAGAGCAGGCCGTGCGCCGGGTCCAGGGTCAACGATCCCTGCGAGGCAAGGGGATCGACAACGGCACCGTCCAGGGCGCCACCCTTGCCCCCGGTCGGGTAGGTTGCCGATCGGCTGAGCCGACCGTCGGCGTCGCGGCGGAAGGCGATCACGGCGTTGTGGCGCAGGTCATCGGTCTGCACGAAGACCGCGCCGGCGACGTGACTGGGTGCGGGACGGTGGGCCGGAACCGCGGCGGACGCGGTCATCGGCGCAGTGGTCAGAGCCGAGGCGGCGAGGCCGGCGGCAACCATCAAAGCGAGATGTGGATGGAACACTTCTGCCCTCCTGTCAGTGGAGTGTGTGGGCACCTGTCAGTCAACGCGCGGCACCGCCGGCGAGGTATAACGGGCCGCTTACCCAGTTGTTACGAAGTGCAGTTGGTGCCGGCTCGAAGCCAGGCGTCGCGAACCCTCCCCGGTCGAGGGCCGCTCGGCGTAAAGTGCGTAGTGAGGGCGCTGGCCCCGCTGGAAGGAGCCGATGATGGACCGGTCCATCGTGATCAACCGCGAGTTCGGCAGCGGTGGTCGAGAGGTTGCCCGCCTGCTCGCGGACCGTGCGCAGCTCGACTTCTACGACACCCAGCTGTTGCAGGACGCCGCTAGCCGGCGTGGCCTGGCGCCGAGTCAGTTCGAAGCGTTCGACGAACGGCTGGCCGCCGGTCAGTACCTGAACCTGTCCATGATGGGCATCGCGGACGCCGAGGGTTCGGCGCTGCCGTTCCGCATGTTCGGCGCCATCGCCGACGTGATCAAGGAGTCCGCCCGGGAGCGGCCCGGAGTCTTCGTCGGACGGTGTGCCGACATCATTCTGCGTGATGCCAAGCTGCCGCTGCGCAGCGTGTTCGTCTACAGCACCGACCTGAAGGCCAAGATCGACCGGGCCGTGCAGGTGGACGGAGTGCCGCCCAAGGAGGCGGAGAAATACATCGCCAAGATGGACAAGACCAGGAGTCGGTACCAGACCTTCTTCACCAACACCCACTTCGGCGATCTGCGCCAGTACGACCTGTGCCTCAACAGCGGTCGGCTGAGCTATCCGGCCTGCGTTGACGCGATCATGGCCTCACTGCCCGCCGACGAAAGCTGACCCGGGGCACCCCGCCGGACGCAGCGGCAGTTGCCACGTCGGTCGGTTCGGCGACCAGGCCGGGCCAGGCAGGTCGGCCGAACCGTGTCGACGAACCCCGTGCCCTAGCGGTTCACCCCCGACATGTCGGCGTACCGATCCCCGCTCGGGGAGGGCAGCGCGTTGAGAGCGGCAAGTTGAGCATCGCTCAGCACCGCCGCGTCGGCGGCCGCGTTCTCTTCCAGTCGACTCACCCGCTTGGTGCCCGGAATCGGCGCGATGCCCTCACCCTGGGCCAGGATCCAGGCCAGGGCGACCTGCGCCGGGGTAAGGCCGGCCTCGTCCGCGACCTCCTCGACGGCGTCCACGATCTTGAGGTTCTCGGCCAGGTTCTCACCCTGGAAGCGCGGGCTCTGACGCCGAAAGTCACTGGAGTCGAGGGACTCGACCGACCGCAACGTGCCGGTCAGGAAACCGCGACCGAGCGGCGAATAGGGCACGAAACCAACGCCGAGCTCCCGCAGCAGGGGGAGCAGTTCGGCCTCCGGGTCGCGTGACCACAGCGAGTACTCGGTCTGGATGGCGGTGATCGGATGGACCGCGTGGGCGGCGCGGATCCGCTCCGGTGCGGCCTCCGACAGCCCGTAGCCGAGAATCTTGCCCTCGGAGATGAAGTCGGCCATTGCGCCGACGGTCTCCTCGATCGGCACGGTGGGGTCCATCCGGTGCTGGTAGTAGAGGTCCACATGGTCGGTGCCGAGTCGCGTGAGCGAGCCCTCGAGGGCGATCCGCAGATTCTCCGGACGTCCGTCGTAGCCGTAGGAGTTGTCGCCGAGGTGCTTGAGCGTGCCGCCCTTGGTTGCGACCACGACCGAGTCGCGGTCGGCGCCGAGTGCCTTGCCCAGCAACTCCTCGTTGACGTAAGGGCCGTAGATCTCCGCGGTGTCGAAGAACGTGACGCCCAGATCCAGGGCTCGGCGAATGGTGCGGATCGACTCGGCGTCGTCGGTGCCGGCGCCGGAGTAGAAGGCCGACATTCCCATGGTGCCGAGACCGAGGCGGGAAACTTCGAGGGAGCCGAGGCTGGTGTGCTTCATTTGGTGTCGAACCTTTCGTAGGTGGCGATCTTGTAGTTGATGGCGGCCAGGCTGCTCTGCACCTCGGCGAGCTGATCAAGCACCCGACGGCGATGTTCGACCAGCAGGGCCAGGCGTTGCGGCGTGGTGTGTTCGCCTTCGCGGGCCAGGGCTGCGTAACGTCGGATGTCACGCACCGGCATTCCGGTGGACCGGAGCCGCGTGATGAAGGTCAGCCAGTTGACCTGCCAGGACGGGTACCGACGATGCGTGGACGAGGCTCGACCGGGTACTTCGAGAAGCAATCCCTCTTGCTCGTAGTAGCGCAGGGTCGAGGTGGTCAGACCGGTCTCGGCGGCCATCTGCGAGATGGACAACTCGGCATCGGTGGTACTCATGGCTTCACCGTAGAACTTCAAGTGCGCTTGAAGTCAAGCTCGGCGTCCGCGAGCGCCAGGTACCCGCTTGAATCCGTGCGTGGGTTGCGCGAGCTGCGAGGAGGGCGCACGCGCCTGGTTGACAATATTTATTGTCAAGCCCTACGGTGCAGGCATGGACGATGTTCGGGTGCTCGCCGACGCGGCCGCGGTGGAGTTGGCGCTCGATCCGATCCGCGCCTCGATTCTCGAGGCGTTGACCGAGCCGGGTTCGGCCACCACGGTGGCGGCGGCGGTCGGGTCGACCCGGCAGAAGGTGAACTACCACTTGAAGGCGTTGGCCGCCCATGGGCTGGTCGAGCCGGCCGAGGAACGTTCCTGGGGAGGCATCACCGAACGGTTCGTCCGCCGCTGCGCGCGGCACCTCGTGGTGGCTCCCGACGTGCTGCAGAGCGCTGCGATCGACCCGAGCCAGGTGGCCGATCACCTGTCGGCCGGGTACCTGATCTCGGTCAGCGCACGGGCGGTCTCCGAACTGGGGGCGATCGCCGGAAGCATGGCGACCGGAACACGGGTTCCGACCCTGACCCTCGACACGGTGATCGGGTTCTCATCGGCGGCGGATCGGGCGGCCTTCGCTGCCGAACTGCAGGCATCGGTTGCCGCGCTGGTCGCCCGGTACCACCACGACGACGGGCGACCGCATCGGCTCACCATCTCGTCCTATCCACGACCGGAGGCGCCCTCGTGACCGATCACGATCACCCCGAGCGGGTCGAGCACCGGGTGGAGCGCCAGTTTCCGGCGGTTGCCAGTCCGGATCAGGTGTGGGACCTGATCGCCACCGCGGCGGGTATCGCCGCCTGGATGGTGCCGACCCGGCTGGACCCGCGGACCGGCGGCGAGGTGTCATTCGATCTCGGTGAGTTCGAGTCGACCGGCGTGGTCACGGACTACCGGCCGAACCTGCGGTTCGCCTACGAAGAGCCATGGCCGATCCCTGAGCGGGCCGAAAACGTTCCGGCGCGCATGGTCGACTGGTTCGAGGGGCTCGGCGTGCCACTGTCCGAGGTGTATCGCGACCTGGCCAGGGCCACGCCGATCGCGAACGAGTTCCTGATCGAGTCGGCGTCCGGCGGCAGCTGCGTGCTCCGCGTCGTCACCAGTGCCTACGGAACGGGAGCTGACTGGGAGAACGAGTTCTTCGCCCAGATGATCGCCAGCTGCGACCCCTACTTCGACACCCTGGCCGGCCGCTTATCGGCGCTCGCCCCGAGGGCGCCAGCACGTAAGCAGACTGCACGGAGGAGCAAACCATGAACGCACCGACCCCGATCACCATCACGCCAGTGCAGGTCGCCGACCTGGTCGCCGAGGGTGAGCTCATGCCGGTCTACGTGCACGTGATCGACCATCCCGATGGTCGCGTGCTGGTCGACACCGGCATGACCGAGCTGCACCCTGCCGGGGCAGACCTCGACCCGCGGCTCGCTCCACTCGATCAGCAGGACTTTGACCTCGACCGCATCGACATGGTCGTCAACACCCACCTGCACTTCGACCACTGCGGCGGCAACCACCTTTTCGCCGGCCGGCCGATCTACGTGCAGCGCCGGGAGCTGCACGACGCCCGCACCCAGGAGAACTACACCGTTCCCGAATGGGTCGACGCTCCCGGTGTGCGGTACGTGCCGGTGGACGGCGAGCTCGAACTGTTGCCAGGCGTCCGGCTGGTACCGGCACCAGGCCACACCGCAGGCACCCAGATTGTGGTGGTCCAGAACGGGGACGAGCGTCCCGTCGTGATCGCCGGGGACGCGGCGGTGTGGTTCGGCGAGCTCGACGATCCGCACACCGAGGGCCAACTGCTGATTCTCGCGCTCGAACCGGAGTCGGTCTGGCTGTCCCATGAGCACCGGCCGTGGCGGCCGGCGACGGTTCGGGAAGCTGCCGACGCGAGAGTTGAGCGGCGCGGGTAGGCCGTCGATCAACGCGACCGGCGGTGCGGGGCCAGGTCTCGACAAGCTCGACCGGCGATGCGATCAGGCGTCCTGTTCGGAGTCCCCGGTGATCGATCCCGAGTCCCGGTCGTCGACGCCGTCTTCATTCATGTCGGCCGAGCGAGCCTTGTGAGCGTCCCAGCGCAGCAGGACGGCGCCGAGGATGGCGGCGAGGGCGGTGGCAGCCAGAATGCCGACCTTGGCGGCGGCGAGACGGTCCGCGTCGTCGAAGGACAGTTCGGAGATCAGCAGTGACACGGTGAAGCCGATGCCGGTCAGCAAACCGATCGGCAGCAGGTCGCGCAGGCCGATCGAATCCGGCAGGCGTAGCGGGGTCAACCGGGTGACCAGGGCGGTAGCTCCCAACACGCCGACCACCTTGCCCAGCACCAGTCCGGCCAGCACCGCCACAAAGACCGGTGAGGTGACCACGGCGCCCGGCCCGCCGCCGTCCACCAGGGTCACGCCGGCCGCGAAGAACGCGAAGATCGGCAGGGCGATGGCCGCCGAGATCGGCCTGATCGCGTGATCGTAGGCATGTGTCCGGGGCTGTGACTCGCCGGGTAGCACCACGGCGGGCACGGTGAACCCGAGCAGCACGCCGGCGATCGTCGCGTGAATGCCGGACGCGTGCATGAAACCCCACGCGAGCAGCGCCAGGGGGATCAGCAGCCAGGCGCGTGGGCGGCGGGTCCGGACCAGATAGCCGAAGGCCGCCACCGCGGCCAGGGAAGCCAGGAGCGGAGCAACGTCCAGGTGATCGGTGTAGAACGCGGCGATCACCACGATGGCCAGCAGATCATCGACCACGGCGAGGGTGAGCAGAAAGATCCGCAGGGCGCGGGGGAGGCCTCGTCCGAAGATGGCCAGCACGGCCAGCGCGAAGGCGATGTCGGTGGCGGTCGGGATCGCCCAGCCCCCAATCGCGGCCGGATCGCCGAGCCCAAGCACCAGGCCGACGTAGATCACCGCGGGGGCCACCATGCCACCGATCGCGGCGACGACCGGCACGGCGGCCTCCTTCGGGCGCCGCAGGCTGCCGGCGACCAGTTCGTGCTTGAGCTCCACGCCGACGACGAAGAAGAAGATCGCCAGCAGCCCGTCCGACGCCCAGTGCGAGAGGGTCAGATCCAGGTGCAGGGACGCCGGGCCGACCACGGTCTGGGACAGCGCGGCGAAGATGTCCCGCCAGGGTGAGTTGGCCCAGATCAGGGCGAGAGCAGCGGCGATCAACAGCAGAACGCCGCCGGTGGTCTCCTGGGCGACCCAGTGCCGGACCCGATCGAGCGGGGACCTGACCGGTGGCGGAGCGGTCGACAAAGGGACTCCTTGGGTTCCTCGGACGCGGGCCGGCGGCTCGGGACCCTCCACGCTCGGCCAGACGTCCCGGCACACCAGATTCGGAGTGTAGCGAATGCCGTTCGGCCTACTCAGGGGTGATCCGCTCGGATCGGTCGCTCGGAACGGCCGATCGCCCGCCCTTTTCTGTCACCCTGAGTCCACCACCTCCCGAAGGGCGACCCGATGACCCGTCCATTGCTCAGTCTCGGTGCACTCCTCGCCGCCACCATGCTGGCTGCCTGCGTCCAGACCCCGTCGACCCCCACCAACTCTCCGGCTTCGAACACCTCGCCCGGAGGGTCAGCCGTCGCGTCCGGACCGCTGGCAGACGTCGGCGACACCCCGCCGGACGCCTACGTGGCCCGGCCGATTCCCGCCGGCCAGATCGACGCCGCGATCGCCGGCCTTGACGCGATGGTCACCGGCGTGCTCGAGCGGACGGCCATTCCGGGCATGTCGGTCGCCGTCGTACGCGACGGCAAGGTCGTCTACGCCAAGGGCTTCGGGGTCAAGGAGGTCGGTAAGCCCGACGTGATCGATGCCGACACGGTGTTCCAGCTGGCCTCGCTCTCGAAGTCGATCGGCAGCACCTGCGTGTCGGCCGCGGTCAGCAAGGGTCTGGTCGCCTGGTCGGATCCGGTGACCAAGTACCTGCCCGACTTCCGGCTGTCGGATCCGGAGATCACCAAGCGGCTGACCATCGCCGACCTGTACGCCCACCGCAGCGGTCTCCCCGGCCAGGCCGGAGACGACTTGGAGGGCTTCGGCTTCGACCGCCGGCAGGTGCTCGACCGGTTGCGCCAGTTCCCGCTGGCGCCGTTCCGGATCAGCTATGGATACACCAACTTCGGGATGACCACCGGGGGTCAGGCGGTCGCGGCCGCCGCCGGCCTGCCGTGGGAGAAGCTCTGTGCCGACCGGCTCTACACCCCGCTGGGAATGTCGTCGACGAGTTCGACCTATGCGGACTTCACCGGCCGGGCCAACCGCGCCACACTGCACTTCCGCAGCGGCGAGAAGAAGTTCGAGCCGCTCTACGTCCGTGACGCGGACGCCCAGTCGCCCGCCGGCGGGGTCAGCTCCAGCGCCAACGACATGGCCAAGTGGTTGATGATGAACCTCGCCAACGGCAAGGTCGGCGAGGAGCAGCTGATCAAGCCGGACGTGCTCCTGGAGTCGCATCGGGCCCAGATCTCCAACGCTCCGGCCGAGACCCCGGAGTCCCGCAGCCGGTCCTACGGCTACGGGTTCAATGTCGAAACCACGTCCACCGGCCACGTGAAGCTCGGCCACTCGGGCGCCTTCTACGTGGGTGCGGGCACCGCGTTCGCAATGCTGCCGGCCGCCGGCGTCGGCATCGTGGTGCTGACCAACGGTTCCCCGGTCGGCGCGGCCGAGGCGATCACCACGAGCTTCAGCGACCTCGTCCGCACCGGGGCGGTGGAGCGTGACTGGCTGGATTTCTACGGCCCGATCTTCGGTGGCCTCTTTGTCAATCACAGCTCGGTGGCCAATCCTGCACCCGCCAATGCGGCCCCGGCTCGCGACCTCAACTCCTACGTGGGCACGTACACCAATGCCTACGCCGGTGACGTGCTGGTCATCCGCGACGGCGACCAGCTCACCCTCAGCATCGGGCCGAAGGGGCTGAGCGCGCCGCTCACCCACTACGACGGCGACACGTTCAGTTGGCTTGCGCCCGGCGGCAACGGGGACCCGATCTCGGCGGTGACGTTCAGCGGTGGCGCAGGCGCCGCCCAGAGGGTGGACGTCGAGGTGGTCCAGATTCCGACCTTCGAGCGGAAGGCCTAGCCCGGGCTTGCGGGGAAGCCTCGGCCCTTGGGATCAGGTCTGGTCGAGCCGGACCCAGCGCCGGGCGACGGCGGCGAGCCCGAGCGGGCCGACGGCTGCCGTGAGCACTAGGGCGGCGGGGGCGATGACGGCCGCGTCGGCTCCGCCCATTCCGGTGAGCAGCGACGGGATCGCGTAGGGAAACCAACCTCCCCCGCCGAGCACCACCACGACCTGCGTGACCATCACGACCCCGATCAACACCCCGACCGTGCCCAGTTGGCTACGGGTGACGCTGGCGGCCCAGCCGAACGGCAGGCTGAGGGCCACGGCGAGCAGACCGGCTGTCCAGGCCGTGCCGGCCGTCGACCAGGCCTCGGTCAGCGGACGCCCACCGACGGCCATCGACGCGACGAGCGTGACTCCGACGGAGGCGGTCACGCACCCGGCCAGCCAGACGGCCAGAACCAGGCCCTTCGCCGACCGCGATCGTGCCCCGTCCAACCGGCAGCCCGGCCATGGCGCCAATCGTTCCGTCGGCGAACTCGCGACCGAAACTCCAGGCTGCCGCGAAGCCACCGGCCAGCAGCACCGCCATCGAGAGCAGCTGGCCCAGCACCAGCAGGTGAGTCGCGGCCAGGTCACCGGTTGCGTAAGGAGCGAACTTGATGGCGGCGGAACCCGGCAGCGCGGGCCCTCGGGCCAGCCCGACCGCCCCGACGCAGCACAACGGCACGAAGGCCACCAGCAGAACGGTGCAGAGCCGGATCACGGTGCCCCGGCGCAGCTTGAGCCACTCGGTGGCGAGCGCAGCCCGGAGGCCAGTCCTGGTCCGGGCGAATGCCGGTCGTCGTCATCGTCCAGCTCCTGCCGGCTCGGTGTCCGCGGCCAGGACCAGCGCGAAAAAGCGTCGTTCCAGGTCGACGCCGCCAGGTTCGAGCTCACCCACCACGCGGCCGGCATGGACGGCCACGATCCGGTCGGCCACCCGAGACACCTCGTCCAGGTGATGGCTGGAGACCAGCACCCCGGCGCCGGCCGCGGCCAGGCCGCGAACGGCCTCGCGGACGACAACCACCCCGGCTGGATCGAGAGCGCTGGTCGGCTCGTCGAGGATCACCGCACCAGGAGTGTGCGCCACCGCCCCGGCAATGCCGAGCCGCTGCCGGTTTCCGCTCGACAATGCTCTCGCCGGGGTGGCCTGCCACGGTTCGAGGGAGAACCGGTCGATCGCCGCCGCTGCGATCTGTGCGGCCCTTGGAGCGCTGGCTCCGTGCAGTCGGGCGGACAGGATCAGGTTCTCGCGAACGGTGAGTTCCGGGTACAGCAGCGGGGCGTCGATGAGTTGTCCGAACCGCGCGGCGACCGAACGGGACAGCTGAACCGACGGCTCGCCGAGCACCCGGGCAACACCCGAGTCGGGCCGCAGCCGACCGGCGAGTATCCGCAGCGCGGTGGTCTTGCCGGCGCCGTTCAGGCCGATCAGGGCCAGCACTTCGCCCGGCGCGACGGTCAGCGACAGTTCGGCCACGGCCACCTGGCCACGGAAGGCGTGCCGGACGCCACGCAACTCCAGCGCGTTCATCGCAGGCCGGCCGGGGCGAGTTCGGTGAGGGCCAGCGCGACCACGTCGCTCAGCGGGGTTCTGTCCGGCAGCTCGGCCCAGGCGATCAGGGCTGCCGTGATCGCACCGAGGCAGGCAGCACTCGCGACGATCGCGGCGAACCGGTCCACTCCCTGGGCGTGCAGCCGGTCGACGATCGCGTCCTGGGTGGCCTGGGTGGAGGCAGCGATCGCCCCGCGCAGGCTGGGCACGGTGGCGACGATGGCGACCCGGCGTCGTGCGCTGGCATCCTCGGTCGGCGGCAGCCCCGAAACCGCGGTGAGCAGGCCGCGCCGGATCCGCTCGAAGGGCGTCAGGTGGATCGGCTGACCACTCACGGCGGCCGCGATCAGCGGGTCGAATGGGTCGCTGACCAACACAGATTCCTTGGTGGGGTAGTGCCGAAAGAACGTCATCGGGGTCACCCCGGCGGCCGCAGCGATGTGCGCGGTGGTGGTGGCTTCGTAGCCCTGCAGCTCGAACAACTCGAGCGCGGCGTCCAGAATGCGCTCGCGGGTGCGTAACGCCCGCGGTGTGGTGAGGGTGCCCATGGATAGAATGTTAGTCGCTAACATTCCACCTGGAAAGTATGGGTTACTCCTGGCCCCGCGGCCAGTAGTGCTCCTCGCCCAGGGTGCGGCTGCCGAAGATTGCCTGACCGACGCGCACGCAGGTGGCACCTTCCTCGACCGCCACCTCGAAGTCGCCGGACATACCCATGGACAACTCGCCGGAACCGATCAGCGCGGGGTCGCCGTCGCGGGCCTGGTCGCGCAGCGTCCGGAGCCGAACGAAACACTCCCGCACCCGGGTCAGGTCGCTGCTGAACACCGCCAGTGTCATCAGACCCTGCACCCGCAGGGCCGGGTAGTGGGGCAGTGCGGCCAGAAACCCTGGAACGTCCTGCGGGGTCAGGCCGTACTTGGACGGCTCGGCGGAGGTGTTCACCTGCACGAACACGTTCAGGCTTCGGCCCGCAGCTTGCAGCCTGCGGTCCAGAGCCTCGGCCAGCCGAAGTGAATCGAGGGCCTGGAACTCCGCGGCGAAGGCCGCGACGTCCTTGGCCTTGTTGGTCTGCAGGTGTCCGATCACCGACCAGGCCACGTTCAGGTCGCTGAGGTTCTCATGCTTGCGCTTGGCCTCCTGCACCTTGTTCTCGCCGAGCTGGTGGTAGCCGGCCGCGACCGCGTTGCGCAGCCGATCTTCGCCGACGGTCTTGCTGACCGGCAGCAGCCGGACGGTCGCCGAATCGCGTCCGACCCGATCGGCGGCCGCCGCGATTCGGGCCTGCACGGCGGTCAGGTTGCGGGTGAAGTCCTCGACGGTGACGGCGGCGGGGTACTGAGGCTCGGCGGCGGGTGGCATGACCCCACGCTAGTCCGAGCATCGGAGCCGGTCACGACCGGCGCTCAGGCCGCTGCCTGCGGTTCCTGGCCTCCTGGAGCTGAACCGGCCGGGCCACCGATCGTGGACTGGGCGGCGTCTCGCCGGATCGGAGCAGCCCGTCCAGAAGGTCGGGTTGGTCGGCGATCGCTACCCGGCCGGCGGGGTAGAAGTACCCGCGGCGAGGTTGATGAGCCGCGCAGCCTGCCCGCGACGCCTCCGAGGTGGTCAACGTCGGCAACCGGCCTAGCCGACGTCCAGCAGCCCGAGAACCGCCTTCTCGAGCGCCCGCTGCCGGGCCGCTGGCGTGCGGTACGAGCGGCCGGCCGCGTCGGCGATCGTCGACCCGGACTCGTACAGGTCGATCAGCCGCGGGTCGATGTAGGAGCCCTTCGCCACGGTCGGGGTGTTGCCCAGGTAACTGGCCACCTCGCCGACCGCCGTGCGGACCACCTTCGCCTTGGCCGTTTTCGATGGTGCCTCGGCGGCCCTGGCCAGCGAGTCTGCGAACAGCACGGTGGCATGCCAGGTGCGGAAGTCCTTGGCCGTGAAGTCGCCGCCGAACAGTTCCGCCAGGTAGGCGTTCACAGTGCCGGAGGCGAGGTCCACCCACTCGCCACCCTGGTGGTAGGCCAGCAACCGGTCGCCCCCACGGCGCCCGCGCATCACCTGCAGAGCCTCGATCACCGGCTCGTCCTCAATCAGAACGTGGTGTTCGATGCCGGACTTGCCGACGAACTGGAACGCCAGTCCGTGCCCGTGCCGGCGGACGTGCCGGCGCTCAAGGGTGGTCAACCCGAAAGACCCGTTGGCGTCCGCGTAGTAATCGTTGCCGATTCTGAAGTAGCCAAGGTCGAGCAGCCGGACTGCCGTGGCCGCGGCCCGCTCGAGCGGCATGTCGTCCTGGGCCAGGTCGGCGGCCACCTGGCGCCGGGCCTTCGGCAGCAGCAGGGCAGCGGCCGCCACCCGGTCGAACTTGAGCTTGTCGCGCAGCACTCGCCAGTGCGGGTGGTACAGGTACTGGCGTCGCCCGGCCACGTCTACTCCGGTCGCCTGCAGGTGCCCATTGGCAACCGGGCAGATCCAGACATCCCGCCACGCCGGAGGAATCGCCAGAGCCTTGATGCGCTCGACCTCATCCGTCTTGAGCCTGTCGCCATGCTCATCGAGATAGCGAAACCCCTTGCCCTGGGGCTTACGCGACCAGCCGTGAACGTCGGGTGTGACTCGGCGCAGTCGCGGCATGGCCGTGAATCTACCCGCGGCCGGAGCGCCCCGGCCTCACACGTACGGGTGCCTTGCCCGCTTGCGGCGAATCAGGGCCAGCGGCACTACCAGCCACAGCACGACGAAGACCCCCAGGGCGCATGCTCCGGCGATCACCCCAGCGGTCTTGTCGACCACGACACCGACCACCAGGGTGGCCACCAGGCCCACGGTGAGCGCGAGGCAGGCGAGGCCGGCCTTGGCCATCACGCCGCCCAGATTGACCAACACGTCCTTCTCGTGTCGCCGGAACAACAGCCGGTGAGCGGTCACCGGGGCCACCACCAGGGCGGTTGACATGATGGCGAACAGCACCGCGGCCAGGAAGATCCCGGTGAGAAGCGCGTCCAGGGTGGCGAACCGGGCCTGAAACGGCAGGACCAGCAGAGAGCCGGTCAGAATCTGGATGCCGGTCTGCGTGACCCGGAGTTCCTGCAGGAGTTCCGACCAGTTGCGGTCCAGCCGCTCGGCGGGAGTCTCGTGGCGCTCCTCGGGCGCTGCATCTGCCCGCGGAGGCGGCGAGTCACCTGGTTGGGCTGAAACCATGCCGAGCAGGATAGTCCGCGGGACGGGGTACTGGCAGTGACTGTCACGGGTGCGTCCGGCTGACTAGGTTCGGGTCATGGACGTGCGTGCGGAAGCCGCGGACTTTCTTCGGTCGCGGCGGGGCAGGATCACCCCGGAGCAGGCCGGGCTGCCGACCTGGGGAGAGCGGCGGCGGGTGACCGGGCTTCGGCGTGAGGAGGTCGCGCTGCTGGCCGGGGTGAGCGTGGAGTACTACGTCCGGCTGGAACGCGGCAATCTGGCCGGCGTCTCGGAGTCGGTGCTGGAAGCAGTGGCCAATGCCTTACGGCTGGATGAGGCCGAGCGGGCGCACCTGTTCGACCTGGCCCATACCGCCGCTAGCCGGGGCCGTCCGGCCAGGCCGGCCCGCAGCAACGTCCGGCCCCAGGTTCAGTGGCTGCTCGATTCGATGAGCGACACCGCCGCGTACGTTCGCAACGCCCGCACCGACGTGCTGGCCACGAACGGACTGGGCCGCGCCCTGTACGCCCCGATCTTCGCGATGGCCGGTCGGCCGAACGTCGCCCGGTTCGTCTTCCTCGACCCGGTGGCGCAGGAGTTTTTCGCCGAGTGGGAAAGGGTCGCCGCCGAGGCCTCCGCGCTGCTGCGGACTCTGGCCGGCGAGAATCCCTACGACCACGGCCTGACCGAACTGGTCGGCGAGCTGTCCACCCGCAGCGAGTTGTTCCGCACCCTGTGGGCCAACCACGACGTTCGTCTGCACCGCACCGGGGTGAAGCGCTTCCAGCACCCGCTGGTCGGGGACCTGACCTTGGCCTACGAGTCGATGGAACTCACCGCCGACACCGGCCTGCGGCTGAATGCCTACGTCGCCGAACCGGGAACAAGTTCGGCCGCAGCGCTCTCGCTGTTGGCCAGCTGGTCCGCCAGCCCCGCCACCGCAACGTCCATCAGGAAGGGCTGATCATGCACAGAGACCCAGGGCTGCCCACCTCGAAGGGCCCGGCCGAGCGGTTCACCGGTGACGTCTATGTCGACCTCGTGGTGCACGCCCCGGAGGCGGGCTTCAGCGTGGGTTCGGTCCACTTCACGCCCGGCGCGCACAGCGCCTGGCACTCCCACGCGGCCGGCCAGACCCTGCACTGCACCGAGGGCCTCGGGCTCGTGGTCACGGCCGACGAGGTGATCGTGCTGCGGCCCGGTGACACGGTGTGGACGCCGCCCGATCAGCGGCACTGGCACGGTGCTGCACCGGAAACGTTGATGACGCACCTGGCGATGAGCGCGGCCCCCGATCCGGCGTCCGGGCGGCAGCCGGTGAGCTGGCAGGAACACGTGTCGGCCGAGGATTACGCAACCGCCGCGAAGGAGATCTGACGTGGAGTACACCCGGCTCGGCAGCTCGGGCCTGAAGGTCAGCCGGATCTCGCTCGGCTGCATGAGCTTCGGCGAGACCAGCCGCGGGTTCAGCGAATGGGCGCTGGACGAGGAGTCTTCCCAGCCGTTCTTCGAGCAGGCCGTGGAGCTGGGCATCACCTTCTGGGACACCGCCAACATCTACACGTTCGGCAGCTCCGAGGAGCTCGTCGGCCGGGCGATCAAGAAGTACGCCAGCCGGGACGAGATCGTGCTGGCGACCAAGGTGCATTTCAAGATGCACGACGGGCCAGGCGGGTCTGGACTGTCCCGCAAGGCGATCATGGAGAACATCGACGCGTCGCTGCGCCGGCTGAGCACCGATTACGTGGACCTCTACCAGATCCACCGGTTCGACCCCGAAACCCCGGTCGAGGAGACCATGGAGGCGCTCCACGACCTGGTGAGGGTGGGGAAGGTCCGCTACCTGGGTGCATCAGCGATGCGAACCTGGCAGTTCGCCAAGCTGCAGTACACCGCCCAGCTGAACGGTTGGACCCGGTTCGTGTCGATGCAGGACGAGTACAACCTGATCATGCGTGAAGAGGAACGCGAGATGTTCGGCCTGCTGAACGACCAGGGAGTCGGCTCGATCCCGTTCTCACCGCTGGCCAAGGGTCGGGTCTGCCGCCCCTGGGGTGAACGGACGGCGCGGGCGGACGTCGACCCGGTGGGGCAGCGTTACGACCAGGACATGGACCGTCCGATCGTCGAAGCGGTGCAGACCACCGCGGCGGAGCGCGGGGTGTCGATGGCGCAGGTGGCCCTGGCCTGGGTGCTGGCGAACCCGGTGGTCTCGGCGCCGATCGTGGGCGCCACCAAACCGCACCACCTTGCGGACGCCGCCGCGGCCCTCGACCTGAAGCTCAGCGAAGCCGAAATGGCGTCGCTCGAGCAGCACTACCTGCCCCACATTCCGCGCTCGTACTAGCCGAGGTCTGAAATCCGCCCGAGTGCAGGCAGACTGCCGAAGTTCACGGCTGAGTGGGTGTGCTCTCGGTGCTCTGTGTCGCGGCCTGCTGCTGCGCTGCCTTGGCCGTGGCGGCCTCCCGGCGCGCGGTCCGCTTGGTTCGGCCGTTCTCGCGCCAGGTTTCCAGCAGGTCGTAGAGCACGGGCACCAGAATCAGCGTCAGCAGGGTCGACGACACCAAGCCACCAATAACCACGATCGCCAGTGGCTTGGAAATGAACACACCACCGCCGGTCAGGCCGAGCCCCATCGGCACCAGAGCGAAAATCGTGGCCAAGGCAGTCATCACGATCGGCCGGACGCGCAACCGTGCGCCCGCCTGGATCGACGCGTCCACCCCGGCACCGGTTCTTCGCTTCTGGTTGATCAGGTCGATCAACACGATGGCGTTGGTCACCACGATGCCGATCAGCATCAGCAGGCCGATCATGCTGGCGATGCCCAGTGGCGTGTCGGTGATCAGCGACAACCCCAGCGCCCCGGTGGCGGCGAACGGAATCGACACCAGCAGAATCATCGGCTGCAGCAACGAGCCGAAGGTAGCCACCATGATCAGGTACACCACCGCGACCGCCACCATCATCGCCAACCCCAGCTGTGCGAACGACTCCTGTTGCTGCTGGGAGACGCCGCCGATCCGAACGGTGACCCCGCTCGGCAGGTCCAGGCCGGCAATGCCGGCATTGATCGCGGTGGTGGTTGCGCCGAGGTCGGACGACTCCGAACTGCCAGAGATGGTCGCCGCGCGGATGCCGTTGACCCGAGTGATCGTGGACGGCGCCTGAACCAGCTTCACGGTGGCTACATCCTTCAGCCGAACCGGATCGGCAGTCGCCTTGCCGGCGTCCTTTCCGGCCTGGCTGAGCTCTTCCTGGGTGGCCTGGGCGTCCAACGACTTGGTGCGCTGCTCGGCCAAGGCGTCGAGCTGCTTGTTGATGCTGGTCACTCCCGACTTGGACTGGGCCAGCGCCCCACTCAGCTGGGCGACCTGGGCGCCGGTGGCCGACAGCTGCTGGCTGATGCCATAGATCACTGCCGGCAGTGGTGCGCACCGGGGATCTGCCGGGTTGACCGGGCAGACCGTCTGCAGCACGGTCTGGGTGGACCTCAGCTGGTTCTGCAGGCTGGTCAGCCGCTTCTTGGCCGCGTTGAGTTGCCTGGTCAGGTTCGACTCGGCCGAGACCGCCTGCCGACGGCTCTTGCGGAGCGCATCGACCTGGTCGTTGTAGGCATCGGTCTGCTGCCGCTTCGACTTGGCCTGAACCTTGTCCGAGCGGGCCTGCACCTTGTCGGCCGCGTCCGATTTGGCGTTGGCGTTCATCAGCTGCGTGACCGGCAGTTTGATCTCGCGCAACTGGTCGATGTTCTGCACCGGGGCCTGCGAGCGCAGGTACACGTTCAGCGTGGTGTCACCGTCGGCGAGGGTGCCGATCAGCTGGCCACGGACGGAGCGCGCCACGGCCTGGCCGATCGAGGACTGGGTCATTCCCTCGTCGGCCGCCTTGCCCTCGTTCACGTTGACCGAGAGCAGGTCCCGGGCCACGGCCAGATCACTGGTGACGTTGGTCAGCCCTGGAATGCCCTGCATCATCGCCAGCACAGAGGCGTTGGCGGCGTCGAGCGACTCGGAGTTCGAGCTCTCCACGTACACCACCACACCGCTGCTCGAGTTGCCGGCCCCGATCGACACCTCGACCTCGCCGACGTCAGGCCCGAGTTCCACGATCTGCTGTCGCAGCCGGGTGGCGGTCTCGGTTGCGTCACTACCCGCCGTCAGCGGAACCGTGAACCGGGCCTCGTTGCTGTCGGACCGGGCCGCCAGGAAGACCGCGGACGAGCCGCTGCCGACGCTGGTCGAATAGGTCTGGACGGACGGGTCGGCGGCCAACAGTCCCTCGATCTGGGTGGCGGCGCGGTCCGTTTCGGCCAACCCGGTGCCGGACGGAAGCTTCTGGGTGATGGCCAGGCTCGCGGTGCCCATGCTGCCGATGAAGTCCGTCTTCAGCCTGGGCACCAGCGCCAGGGTGCCGGCAAAGATCAGCACCGCCATCAGTAAGGTCAGCCAGCGGTGGGCCAGGGTCCAGTTGAGCACCGGCAGGTAGCCCTTCTGCAGCCAGGTGTCCTTCTCCTCCGACTCGAGTTCGCTGGCCAGCTTGGCCTGCTGCTTGGCGGTCGGCTTCATGAACCAGGACGCGAACACCGGCACCACGGTCAGCGACACCACCAGCGAGGCCAGCAACGCGACCACCGCCGCGACCGCGAACGGACGGAAGATTTCGCCCGCCTGGCCGCCGACCAGGCCGATCGGCAGGAACACCGCGACGGTGGTCAGCGTCGAACTGGTCACCGCACCGGCCACCTCGCGGACAGCACCGGTGATCGACCGTCGGCCGAACTCGCCGTAACTCTGGTGTCGTTTGATGTTCTCGATCACCACGATCGAGTCGTCGACCACCCGTCCGATCGCGACGGTCAGCGCGGCCAGGGTGAGAATGTTCAGCGTGTAGCCGCCGAGCCACAACCCGATCAGGGCGATCAGCAGCGAGAGCGGAATCGAGATGGCGGTGATCAGCGTGGGACGCAGCGAGCGGAGAAACAGCAGGATCACGAACACCGCCATGGCCAGGCCGATGCCGCCCTCGACGGTCAGGTCGTGCACGGACTGTTCGATGAACGGCGCCTGGTCGAAAACGGTGACGAACTTGGCGCCGTTGCCCAGCGACTGCTCCAGTGCGGGCAGTTTGTCGGCGATGCCATGGGCGACGGTGACGGTGTTGGCGTCGGGGGTCTTGGTGATCGACAAGGTGAGCGACTCGCGTCCGTCCACCCGGGAGAGGCTGGTGGTCGCGACCGGCTGCTCCTTGACCGTGGCCACGTCGCCGAGCTGCACCGGGCCGTCGGTGCCCTGCAGGCGCAGGTTTGCGATCTCGTCGGCGGTGCTGAACGTGGTGCCGGTCTGCACGTCCACGTTGGCGGTTTCGGTGCGCATGGTGCCGGACGGGATCGCGGTCGAGTTGGCCGCGAAGAACTGGGCGATGCTGGTCGGGTCGACGCCGTAGTCAAGCAGCTCGGACTGCTTGTAGGTGATGACGATCTCGTGCTCTTCCTTGCCCGAGACGCTGACATCGCGTACGCCCGGAATGGACTTGAGCTCGGTGGCGACGGTCTCGGTCACCTTCTGCGACAGGGTGTTCAGGTCCTCATCGGACGACAGCGCCAGAATCGCCACCGGAATGTCGTCGGTACCGCCGGTGATCACGGTCGGGTCGACGTTGGCCGGCAGCCCGCCCGAGATCGAGTCGACGGCGCTGCGCAACTTGTTCGCCATGTCGTCGGCGGCGATGCCGTAGTCCCACTGCACCGTCACCTGGGAGATGCCGCTGGAACTCGTCGAGGTGACGGACGTGACCCCGTCGACCGCCTTGACCGCGGCCTCGATCGGCTTGGAGACCTGAGCTTCGACCACGTCCGGGCTGGCGCCCTGGTAGACGCTGACCACGTTGCCCCGCGGCACGTCGATCGAGGGGATCAGTTCCTGCTTGAGAGCTGTTGTGGCGTAGACGCCCATACCGATGATCAGCAGGCTGAGCAGCAGCACCACCGTGCGGTGGGCAAGGCTGAGCTTGGTCAGGCGGAGCAACTGTTTCCCTTCGACAGCCCCACGATGGGGCGACTGATGGCCGGAACACAACGGCATCAGTTAGCATAGCTCTAACTATTTGCTGCTCAGAAAGTGATCCGAGTGACGTCACTGCAGGCCTTGGGGCTGGACGCCGAGCGTTTCGCCCTTGCCACGGAGTTGCTGCAGCTGAATGCCTCGGTGCACGACCGGGCCGTCGGACTGGTCGGGTTTCCGATGCCGCCCGATCTGACCATCCAGCAACTGCGGGTGCTCGGCCACGTGGCCAAACAGCCGGGTATCTCGCACCAGGAACTGGGGGCGCTGCTCGGGGTCAGTGCGCCGACCGCCAGCGGGCTGGTCGACCGATTGGCCGAAAAGGGCCTGGTCGCCCGAACCGATGACACCGACGACCGCCGAATCCGCCGGCTGCACCCCACCGAGGCCGGCCTGGACGTGATGCGCCAGATGGACTCGATGTTCGAGCGGGCCTTCGGCGTGGTGGTCAGCGAACTCACCATCGACGACCTGGACCTGCTCTGTCGGGGTGCCCGGGTGATGATCGGTGCCTTGGATCGGATCCGAGCCGCCCAAGCGGCAGAGGGCCTCGGCGGCTGAGGAAGGTCGTCGATCGAGCTGGTCTAGACCCAGGCTCAACCAGCGCTGGCGGCCGCAATCATCAGCATCGCCTGACGGGTGGCGGCGTTGTCGGCGCCGGCGTCGCCCTGACCCGCCAACAGGTCGGCGAACCTGCGCACCTCACCCACCATCGGGTTCTCCGGTGCGTCCACGGAGGTGGTCGTCACGTCACCACCGGAGCTGAAGCCCACCGTCCGCGGCGCATCGATGGCATCGACGGTGATGATGCCGTCCTCGCCCTGGATCACGCTGGGCAGGTCCGAGGTGCTGATCTTGGAGTAGTTCAGGTCGGCGACGAACCCGGGGTAGCCGGCCAGGATCGTGCCCAGCCCGTCGACGCCGGTGCGGATCGGCACGTTCAGCGCGACCACCTGTTCCGCGGGCCCGACCAGGGCCAGCAGGGCATGGATGCAGTAGATCCCGAGGTCGCGCAGCGCACCGCCACCGAACCGGGGGTCGAAGATGTTCGGGGTCTCGCCGGCCAGCACCTGGTCGTAGCGGCTCGACCGCTTCTCGTAGCGCAGGGTCAGCCGGCGCAGCTGTCCGACCTTGGCCAGCAGCTCCCGGACGGCCTCCAGCCCGGGGTCGAACCGGGTCCGGATCGCCTCCAGAATCACCACGTCGTTCTGGGCGGCCAGGTCGACCAGCACGTCCCAGTCGGCCGGGTCGGTGACCGCCGGCTTCTCCACCAGCACATGCTTGCCGGCCCGCAGTGCCTGGGCGGCCTGCGCGGCGTGGACGCTGTTCGGGCTGGCCACGTAGATCGCGTCGATGGCGGGATCGGCCAGCACCCCGTCCAGATCCGACGCGCTGCCGGCGACGCCCAGTTGGGCGGCGGTCTCGGCGGCCCGCTTACCGTCGCGCGAGTAGATGCAGCCGATCTCGATGCCCGGCACCTGGCTGACGGCGTCGGCGAGGTTGTGGGTGATCTGGCTGGTTCCGATGGTGGCGAGGGTGATCATGCGGTTCAGCCTATGGCTCGGACGCCCCGCGCCGACATCGCGTGCGCACACCCTGGACGCCGCTGCACCGAACAACGATGGGCGGCGCCGAAGCGCCGCCCACTGTTGATCAACCGTTGCCGCTCACCAACCCCAGACCAGGGTCAGGTCGGTCACGCTGGTGTCGAACGACCCGCCGACGGAAACCCGGTAGATGCCCTTGGCGGTCTGCCAAGACTCCGAACCCGTGTTCCAGTACTGCAGCGAGCGCTGCTCGGCCAACTCCTTGGCGCTCAGGGTCATCTCCACGGTCCGGCTTTCGCCGGGGCGCAGGGTGACCCTGTCCCAGGTCAGGAGCCGCTTGGACGGTTGCTTCGCCGCGCTGGGCAGCGTCACATAGGCCTGTGCCGTCTCGGTACCGGTCACCCGGCCGGTGTTCGTCAGCCGCACTCGGATCCGAAGATCCCGGCTGCCCCGGCTGTTGATCAGCGGGGTCACCTGCAGGTTGGAGTACCTGAAGTCGGTGTAGGACAACCCGTGGCCGAACTCGAACAGCGGGTCGATCTGCTGCGAGGCGTACCACCGGTAGCCGACCTTGAGCTCCTCGGTGTAGTTGACCTGCCGGATCTCGGAGGTTCCGGCCGGGCGGGTGGTGCTGCCGTCGGAGAAGATCCCCGGGTACTGCTCGTCGCTCTGCATCGGGGTATCGGCCAGCGACTTCGGGAAGGTCATCGGCAGCTTGCCCGACGGGTTCACGTCGCCGAACAGAATGTTCGACAGCGCCGGGCCCATCTGCTCACCGGCGTACCAGGTTTCGAGCACCGCATCGACCTGCTTCAACCACGGCATCTCCACCGCGGTGCCGGTCTGCAAAACCACGACGGTCTTCTTCGCCGTGGCCGAAACCGCCTCGATCAGCGCGTCTCCGCCGCCCTGCAACTTCAGGTCGGTCAGATCGCTGAACTCGCCCATTTTCTGGTAGCCGAAGACGATCGAGACATCGGCCTTGGCCGCGTCCTGGGCCGCCGCCGCCGGATCGGTGCCGGGGTTGAAGGTTACGGTGCCACCGACAGACTCCACTAGCTGCCGGATCGCGGTCTCGGGCGAGACCAGATCCTCGCAGTTCATGGTGCCGCCGCCGCTGAACCGCCACGCCATGCTGCACATGCTCGCCGCACTGACGCCGTCGGTCAGGGTGCTGGAGGCCGTCGGCCCGATCAGCGCCACCGAAAGGCTCTTCTTCGCCTTCAACGGCAATGTGTTGCGGGAGTTCTTGAGCAGTACGGTGCCCTGCTCGGCGACCTTGCGGGCCAGAGTCTTGTGCGCCGTCGTGGACGCGTCGTCGATCACGGTGGGGGGCAGCGGGTGATCGAAGAGACCGTGCTGGATGTAGGCGGTGACGACCCGCTTGGCGGCCTCATCGATCCGGGCCCGAGTGATGGTTCCTGCGGTCAGCGCCGCATCCAGGAGCGCCGGGGTGAAGAACCGGGGCCGGTTCAAGCTCCTGGTCGAGGCCGGTCATCAGCGCCTTGGCGGTGCTGTGCACGGCTCCGAAGTCGGAGAGCACGTAGCCCTCCAGCCCGTGATCGTCCTTGAGCACATCGGTCAGCCGCTGGTTCTCGCAGGCGTAGGCGCCGTTGATCTGGTTGTACGCGCACATCACGCTCGACGGCTGGGCCTGGTTGATCGCGATCTCGAACGGCAACTCGTAGATCTCGCGCAGCGCGCGTTCACTGACGTTTGACGAACTGGTCTGGCGGTCGAGTTCCTGCTCGTTGGCCACGTAGTGCTTCAGGTCGGCCATTACCGCGCGGTTGCCGGTGGGGTTCTGCAGGCCCTTGATCACTTGGGCCGCCAGCACGCCGCCGAGCACCGAGTCCTCACCCAGGTACTCCGGCAGCCGACCCGAGAGCGGAGTGCGGGTGTTTGCCAGTCCGGGGGCCAGGACGCCGTTCTTGCCCTTGTCGAACGACTCGTCGGCCTGGGCGACGCCCTTGGTGCGGGCGAGGCTGCGATTCCAGGTCGAAGCCAACGAGAGTTGGCTGGGGAACGCCGTCACCCCGGCGGTGAAACGCACCCCGTCCGGGCCGTCGGTGTAGACCACGGTGGGTGTGCAATCGACCTGCACCGGGTAGGTGACGCCCGAGAAGGTGGTCACCTTGGGGCTGTTGGCGGGTTGTTCGACCAGCCACCGGTACTTCTGCTGCAGGGTGCTGGCCGCCAGCAGGGCGTCGGCGCGTTGGGCCGGGGACTTGGCGGTGTTCATCCAGGCCACCGTCGCGCAGTCGGTCTCGGCGAGGGCCGGCGTCGCCGGCGTCAGCACCGTCAGGACGGGGGCGACCAGGACGGTTCCAGCGAGTATCGCCAGGGCCTTGCTGCGGCTTCGGCCCGGTCGTCCGGATTGTGGGGAGTGAGGCATGCGCCCACCTTTCTCAACATTGAGCCGCGGAGGGTGCGGCATTGAGAAAGGCTAGAAAGAATTGTGCTGAGAAGTCAATGAACAATGCGCGTAGAAATGCGTAGAATGATGGAGAAAATGTGTAGACAACATGCCTCTGGCAAGGCGCTATTGCGATAGGGCAGCGCAATGTTCGAGCCCTCTACCTGATGGCTCGGCAATCACCACCGCAACATTTATCCGCAGACTAAACGAGTCAGTTCAATGCAGTGATGGCACCCTTTTCCACGCGCACCTGCATTGATTCTCCGAGCGCCGTCGCACTGGTGCCGAGCCAGAGAAGGTGGTCGCCGTCGACAGCCCTCCGATCGCCGGCCCCGTCGCTCCACCGGGACCACGCGTCGGACCCCAGTTCGACCATCGCAGTGGCCCGGGCGCCGCGCCCCACCGGGGCTCGCAGCACCGCCGCCAGCTCGGGTGCGGCGCCGTCGACGGACACATAGGCCTGAAGCACGTGGGTGGTGTCGCGGTCGCCGTGGTTGGTCACTTCGAGCCGCACCCGCAGCCCTCCATCGCTCACCTCGACGTCCAGCACCCGGTGCGAGGTCTCGGCGTAGCCGAGCCCGTGACCGAACGGAAATGCGCAGCCACCGTTACGGACACCGGGCGAGCGGTAACCGATGCCACCGTCGGCGTCGTAGTCGAGCCGGGTCGGCACCGTGTCGGGTCCGTGGTCACCGCCGGGCAGGTCCTCCCGGGACTTCGGAAAGGTCAGCGGCAGCCGTCCCCCAGGTTCGGCGTGGCCGAACAGTACCGAGGCCAGGGCGGCGCCGTAGCGCTCGCCGGGGTACCAGACCTGCAACACGGCGGCGACCTGCTCCAGCCACGGCATCAGCACGGCACCGGGGGTGTTCAGCACCACGATCGTCCGCGGGTTCACCGCAGCCACCCGGCGGATCAGCTCGTCCTGATCACCGGGCAGCGCCAGCGAGTCGCGATCCATGCCCTCACCGCTGGCCATCGTGACCAGCACCACGGCCGCGTCCGCGCTCTGTGCCGCTGCCGCTGCCTGATCGATCAACTCGACCGGCGGCTGCCAGCCCAGCCGCAACGTGGGGCCGAGCCCCATCGGCGGAATCGTGATGGCCGGCCGGGTGGTACTGGATCTCGACGTCGACCGGCTCTCCGGCCCGCAACGACGACCGCCTGCAGTGGGTAGTGCGGTCCGTGGAGGAACTGTTCGGCTTCGCGGGAACCGACCATCACCACCTCGCCGGCGACGTGCACGGTGGCCCGTCCGCCGAGTTCGAGGCTCAGCCGGCGTGCCGCTGACCGCGCTGGTCAGCCGCGTGCGCCAGCGACTGGGCCACCGGGTCAGGGGTCCGGCCGGGTCCGCCTCGAAGCACACCCGGGTGGGGTTCTCGATCCACCGCGTGCCGGCGGCGTCGACGAACTCGACCTCGACCCCAGTGTCCGAGCCGTCCGGCAGCGAGAAGGCCGCAAAGGGCACGGACGGCAGCGGCACGTCGCCGTGGCTGCCCTGGGCGAGCGGCACCGTGCGGTCACCGGCAGCGGCCCGGACCCCGTCGGCCGGCGTGACCATCCGGGTCGCGTCCAGGGCGACCGCCGCCGAGCCGCCGACCACGTAGCCGGCGTCGGCGTCCGCTCGGCCCGATCAAGGCGACCGTTCGGACGTCCGCCCCAAGGGCAGGGCGGCATCGCGATTGGTCAGCAGCACGGTGGCAGCGATCGCGACCCGCTCGGCCAAGGCCCGGTGGTCGGGGGTGGACTTGGGGGGGTTGGTAGTGGATCGTGGCAATGCGGAGATCAACGCCGAACGAGGTTGCCGAAGCGATTCTGTTGGGGGGGAGCAGCGTCGACATTGCGCGGGTGGCGGCGCGCAGAGCGCGGCAGGTAAGCCGGCGGCGAGGGCCTGGCGTCGTGCGGACGGCGAACAGGAAGTCGGCGTCGAAGCCGCCCAGCCAGCGCTGCGCGGGATGGCAGCACTCCGACGACTCGCAGGCGTAGTTGCGTTGACGGTTGTACGAGCCATCATCGAAGGCGCGGCTCGATCGCCGCTGGAACGGACGCAGGTAGCCGTGGCGAGCACAGCGGCGAGACCGGACGTATCGAGTCGCCGCGCTCGGCAGCCTCACGGTGCGACGGTCTTCGCGTTGTAGGCGATGAAGTGTTTGAGCTGGCAGATCAGGTGGGTGTTCTGGGCTCCGTGACGTGGCCGGCACAATCATGCCGACAGGAACGGGTCTTCGCGAAGCCTTCGGGAATCCGTCCGCCGCGCGGGTCGCGGGCCAGGTCGAGGGTCGGCCCGAGCAGCACGCCGAAGCCGGCCGAGCGGGCCTCGGTGCCGACCGCCCGGCCGTTCTCCTGGGCAAGTTCCGCGTCGAAGGTCGCGGCCAGGGCGATCCCGGCCGGAAACGCGGTGGCTCCCACCACATCGCGCAGGCCACTGCCGGCGTCCACATAGTCGGGCGACGGTAGCCCCGTCCGGTCAGTGCGGCGAAGTCACCCAGCAGCACCCCGGCCCGCTGTCGGCGATAGGTGCCGACCAGAGCCTCGACCCGGTCCTCCAGAGCGAGGGTGCGATCCAGCCAGACTTCGGTCACCGGCCGACCCCGCGGGCCTCGTTGAGGTCGACGAGGCTGCGCTCGACCTCGTCCACGACAGCCGGCGAGATCAGGCTGAAGGCGCCGAAAGTGGCTGGTTGGGCACCCAGGCCATTCGCCGGTTGAAGTCGCACGCGATCGCCGGGTCGATCCGGTTGAAGGCGTCCAGCACGGTTTGGTAGGCCTGCGGATCGTCCATGATCGCCGCCAGGGAGGTGGACATGGTCAGCTGCGCCGGTGGATCTGCCGGCGGCTGGTGGGACAGCCATTCGTGATCGCCCGAGCCGACCTCGAAGGCGCGGCCGTCGGGCAGCTGGACGCACGCCGCGGTGTTGGGCGGCACGGTCGCCCGGACGGTGATCCGATCGCCCCGCGTCCCAACCCACCGCCGCCGGCCGTACGGGGTCTCGTGGCTCGGTCGCCGCCCGGTCGAGCCCGGGCAGCGGCTGCGGCGCGATCCGGATCCGGTAGCCGGGCGCGGCCGGGGCGAGCCCGGCGACGACCGGTGCAGCCAGTCGGCGATCGCGCCGAGCGCGTAGTGGTTGAACGAGGTCATCTCGCCGGGGTTGATCGAGCCGTCCTCGAGCATGCAGTCCCAGCGCTCCCAGATCGTGGTGGCGCCCATCGTCACCGGGTAGAGCCAGGACGGGTACTCGGTCTGGTGAGCAGCCGGCCGGCGACGTCAGGTGCCCGGTGCGGGTGAGCGCGTCGGCGACCAGCGGGGTGCCGACGAAGCCGGTGCCGATGCGGTAGCCGTCGCGGCGGACCAGCGAGGCGAGCCGGTCGCCCATCCGCTGCGACGCGATCGTCGGTCGCGATGTCGAACATGATGCGCGAGCGCGTAGCGGTCTGCGCGTCGGAGACGATCCGGCCGGCCGGCGTCACGTACTCGCGCAGCCAGGCCGGCCGCACCTGCTCGGCGCGCTCGGCGTAGCGGTCGGCGTCGTCCCGATGGCCGAGCAGCGCGGCGGTGCGGGCCGAGGAGGTCGGTGGACCGGAACAGGTAGCGCGCTGGCGACGAGGTCGGCGTCGGTCTTCGCCTTGCCGGGCAGGTCCGGCGGCGCGTCCGGGTCGAGCCAGTCGCCGAACTGGAAGCCGCCCTCCCACAGGTGACGCTCGCCGGCGAGCGCGAGCAGCTGCTCGACCCAGGCCCGCATGCTGTCGGGTACTGGGCGGCCAGCACGCCGGTCGCCGAAGCGCTCGTAGAGCACCCACGGCACGATCATCGCGGCGTCGCCCCAGGCCGCCGCCGGGACCTTGGCCGGAGTCGAGCACGTCCGGCACGACGAACGGCACGCCGCCGGCGTGCTGCTGCTCGAGCGGCGAGGTCGACCAGCCACGACGCGAGGAAGCCGTCGGAGTCGTACAGGTAGCTCGCGGTCGGGGCGAACACCTGGATGTCGCCGGTCCAGCCGAGCCGCTCGTCGCGCTGCGGGCAGTCGGTGGGCAGGTAGAGGAAGTTGCCCCGCATGCCCCAGACCACGTTCTCGTGCAGCTGGTTGACCAGCGGGTCGAGCAGTCGAACCAGCCGGTGCGGTCCATGTCGCTGTGCCGATCACGACGGCGACGACGGCGACGGGTCGAGCTCGCCCGGCCAGCCGTCGACCTCGGCGTAGCGGAAGCCGTGGAAGGTGAAGTCGGGCTCCCATTCCTCGACGCCGCCCCGGCGAGCGTGTAGTGGTCGGTCGCGTCGGCGACCCGCAGCGGGCGGACGCCGAGCTCGCCGTGCTCGAGCACCTCGGCGTGGCGCAGGGTGATCGTGGTCCCGGCCGGGCCCGCGACCCGGATCCGCAGCCGGCCGACCAGGTTCTGGCCGAAGTCGAGCAGGGTCGCGCCGGCGGGGACTTGATCACCTCGACGCACGTCGACCTCCTCGGTGACCCGCACCGCCGGCGACGTCCGCGGCCCGGGGTCGGGACCGGACGGCGTAGGTCGCTGCGCGTGCCCAGTCGCCGGCGAACGCCGGTGCGGACCAGCCGCGGCGATCAGCCGGGCGTCGAAGGACTCGCCGGCGTAGATGCCGGCCGCGGTCAGCGGACCGGCCGCCGTGGCCTGCCAGTTCGCGTCGCTGCACGACCGTCTCGCGAGCTGCCGTCGGCGTACTCGACCACCAGCTGGACGGCGAACGACGGCTGGTCGCCGTAGAACGGCTCGGCCAGGCCCTGAAGCCGTAGCTCTCGGTGAACCAGCCGCCGGCCAGGGCGACGCCCAGGGCGTTGCGCCCTCGCGCGGAGCAGCGCGGTGACGTCGGTCGTCTCGTGGATCAGCCGGTACTGGTAGCGGCGTCCAGCCCGGCTTGAGCACTGGTCGTCGACCTCGGTGCCGTTGACCTCGGCCTGGTAGACGCCCTGGGCGGTGGCGTACCAGCGTGCGCCCGGACCAGCCCGTCCGCCACGTCGAACTCGTGCCGCAGCAGGCCGGACGGTGCGTCTCCTTCCGGCGCGTGCAGGCCGATGAACGCGGCGCGCCCACTCGCCCTCGGCCGAGAAATGCGACGCGAACACCGGCTGCTCAGCGCTCCAGTCGCGTCCAGCCGTCCGGGCCCTGGACGCGCACCCGCAGGGTGCCGCTGGCGCGGGCGCTGCAGCGGTGCGAACGGCCACGCGACGAGCACGGACGCGTCACCGTCCAGTTGCACGGTGACCGGACCGGCGCCGGCGTCCCAACGCAGCTCGGCGGCGGATCTGCCGCCAGCCGGGCACGGTCGCGAACTGGTGATCCAGGACACCCGCGGGTGGGTCACCGGCACCGAGCGGCCGGGCTGGTACTCGAGGCGGACGGATTCGACCGATGTGGGCATCAGTCACCTTTCAGGCGTGCGAGGTGGTCGATGGAGGTGCGACGCGGCGGTCAGCCCTTGACCGCGCCGGACGTCATGCCGGCGACGATCTGGCGCTGGAAGAAGATGTACATGATCAGCGGCGGGATCGTGATCAGCAGGATGTTCGCGAACAGCAGGTTGTAGCTGGTTGAACTGGCTCTGGAAGTTGAACAGCGTCAGCTGCACGGTGGCGTTCTCGTCGCCGGGCAGGAAGTACAGCGGGTTCTGGAAGTCGTTGAAGACGAACACCGACTGCACGACGACGATCGTCACGATCGACCGAGCGCAGCAGCGGGAAGATCACCCGGAAGAAGAGCCGCAGCGGGCCGGCGCCGTCGATGATCGCGGCCTCGTCGAGCTCCCGCGGGATCGAGGCGATGAAGGCCCGCATGGTGAGCACGCGTGAAGGACAGCCCGAAGGCGACCTCGATCATGATCAGGCCCGGCAGCGTCTTGAAGATGCCCAGGGCCTGCATCACCCAGATCGTCGGCACGACGGCCGGCGGGATGATCAGGCCGGCGAGACGAGGCCGTTGACCAGCGGGTTGAGGCGGCTCTTGCGCCGCTGCAGGACGTAAGGCGATCATCGACGCCGAAGACGACCATGAACGGACACGCTGCCACGGTGAGGATCGTGCTGTTGATGAACGCGATGACCAGCATGTAGTCGCGCGCCTGGAACGACCTCGATGATGTTCTCCCAGAGGCGAACTGCGGTGGGCCAGGTGAACTCGAGCAGGTTGGCCTCGTTCGCGGCTTCGCGGCGGTCGTGAGGATGAAGGCGAACGGGACGAGGAAGACGACGCCGAGACGAGCGATGCGCGACGAGGCTGGCTGGCCACGCGGGTGGCGTGTGCGCGTTGCGTTCACAGCGCCACCTCCTTCGAGTTCAGCCACCGCGACAGCGGGTAGATGATGGCGATGACGACGATGAACAGGACGACGTTGCCGGCGGTCGACAGCCCGTAGAAGCCGGCCTGGTACTGCTTGTAGATCACCGACGCGATGACGTCGGAGGCGAAACCGGGACCGCCCCGCGTCGTCGTCCAGATCAGGTCGAACGACCGCAGGCCGCCGATGAGCGACAGCAGGATCACGGTCGAGGTGGCCGGGAAGCACAGCGGCAGGATGATGTGGCGGAACACTGCCATGCAGCTCGCGCCGTCGACCCGGGCCGCCTCGTAGTACTCATGCGGGATGGCGACGATCCCGGCGATGTAGATCAGGGTGGCGAGCCCGACGCCCTTCCAGATGTCGATCAGCGGCCACGGAGACAGGGCGATGTTCGGGTCGACCAGCCAGCCGGGCCCGTCCGACGCCGAAGACGGCGCGAGCGTCTTGTTGACCAGCCCTCGTGGGGTTCAGCAGCACCTGGAAGGTGAGGCCGACGCCGACGCGCTCGACCAGCACCGGGAAGAAGCACCACCGAGCGCAGGTAGCCGCGGGCGATGAGCGGCTGCGGTCAGCAGCACCGCGAGCAGCATCCCGAGGACGACCTTGAGCGCGGAGGTGAGGAAGCCGTAGACCAGGGTGTTCGCAGCGACCCGACCAGGCCCGGCTCGGCGAAGAAAGCACGAAGTTCTCGAGCCCGACGAAGGTCGAGTCGAACAGCGTCCAGCGGGTGAAGGCGAAGTAGAAGCGAGAGCCGTCGGGACGAGGAACAGGACCAGGAAGACGAGCCCGCCGGGCACGTAGAACCAGAGCGGGTAGGACTTGTCGACGTGCGGCAGCCGGAGGCGCGCGGCGGCCTGTCAGGGTGACGTCTCGCCGTCGCGTGCGGTGCTGGTCATGGTGATGTCCTGTGGCGCAGTCACGGCGCACCGTCCGGGCTTGCGGGCTCGGTCGTCGAGGAGGTCGGGTGGCAGGCGACCTCCGGCGGCGCCGCGGCCGATGGGTGCGATGGGTCGTGCAGTGGTCGGGTCACGGGGTGCGCCGGTGGCATGGGCCGACTCCTCGGCCCGCACGGCAGGTCACCAGCCGGGAGGCCGAGCTGCTGGGCCTGCTTCTTGACGTCCTCGTCGTAGCGCTTGGCGCCATCCGGCGGCCGACGGATGCCGGAGCCGACCTCGACGGTGATCTTCTCCAGGTTCGGGCCCTTGATCGGCGAGAGGAACTCCAGCGCGGGGCTGACCTTGTCCGTCGTCGAAGTACTTCTTCAGGTCCGTTCACCGCGGTCGGCAGGCCGCGGCAGCGTGCAGCCCTTGACCATGTACGGGCCGGTCGGCGCACCGCCTTGGTCTGCGCGTCGCACCGCGGGGGTGGCGACGAAGCCAGGAACTTCTTGGCCGCGTCGAGCTTGTCGCCGGTGGTGGACGTCGGGATGTAGAGCGCCGCCGGGCGACCAGCGCGGTCAGTGCCGTTCTTGGCGGCGTCGTCACCCGGGCTGGGCGAAGAAGCCGATGTTCTCGGCGGCGGTGCGGGTCAGTGCCGGTGTAGGTCGCCGATCGCGAAGGTCAGCATCGGGTACTGGGCGCCCTCGCCCTTGACCAGCTTCTGCAGGCGCCTGGTCGAGCTTGGTCGAGGCGAAGTCCTTGTTAGGTAGCCGGCCTTGTCTTGACCTCCTGCGAGGCGCTGGAAGCCTGGATGGCGCCGGCTCGTCGACGTATTGCGCCTCGTTTGCGGTGTACTTGGTCGGCCCAGTCCGGCTGCTCCGCGGTGACGTTGTGGAAGTCGGCGAGCACGAACAGCTGCGAGGTCCAGGTGTCACCGTAGGACTGGATCACCGGGTCGATGCCGGCGGCCTTGAGCTTGGCGTTGTTGGCCATGAACTCGGCCCAGGTCTTGGGTACCGTCAGGCCTAGTCGGCGAAGACCTTCTTGTTGTAGAGGATGCCGCCACCCATCGCCTGCCCAGCGGCACGCCGTAGAGCTGGCTGTCCGGAGGTCACCGACGGACTTGAAGGAATCGGTCGAGGTTGCGCCATGAAGGCCTCGCCGGTCAGCGGCACCATGTTCTTCGCCGGGTCGAGAGCCGCCATCAGCGAACCGGAGTTGTACTGGAAGACGTCGGGCATGTCACCGGTGGCGAGTCTGGTCTTGACGAGTTGTCGCCGTCGGTGCCCTGGGCCCGGGTCTCGAGCTTCACCGTGACACCCGTGTTCTTGGCGTTGAACGCATCGATCAGTGCCTGTAGCGGCTTGACCGTCTGGTCGGAACTGTCGGCGAGCACCGTGATCGTGGTCGCGGCGGGAGCGCCGGACGCTGCGGTGCTACTGGTGCCCAGTGAGCCGGCCGAGCAGGCCGACAGGATCAGTGCGCCGACCGCGAGGCCGGCGACCGCGGCCGTGCGGCCGGGTTGGGGGATTGACACTTCGTTGTACCTCCTGGCTGGGGCCGCCACGGTGCTGTGGTCGGCCGGGTTCTTCTATTCGGACTTTTGGGGCGGCTCGACGGCCGCGGGTCGTGGGCCACGCCGCTGCGGCGCTGCGGTGGAACGGCGGGCCATCACCTTGGGGGCGAGCACCTCGTGCGCGGACTGGGTGCGGCCGGCGATCCGCTCCAGCAGCAACCGAACGGCGATCGCACCCATCTGGGTGCCGGACTGGTTCACGCTGGTCAGCGACATCATCGGGTGGGCGGCCACGTCGGTGTCGTCGTAACCGACCACCGAAGCCTGGCCCGGGCTCAGCTCGAGCTCGGCCACCGCCTGCAACACGCCCAGCGCGAGCTCGTCGTGAGCGGCGAAGATGCCCACCGGACCGTCCGCGGCGGTGAGCAACTGCAACGCTCCGTCGCGGGCGCTCTCCTGAGCGGGGCCGACCCGAACCACCTCGGGCGCCAGATCGAGTTCGGCCATCGCGGCGCGATAGCCGGCCAACCGGATGCCGTGCGGGGTGTCGGGCAGGGTGTCGTGCCGGGACTCGTCCAGGGTCAGGTGGACGATCCGGCGGTGACCCAATCCGTACAGGTGCCGGACGGCCAACGCGGCCCCGACCAGGTCGTCGCCGACCAGGGTGTCGTAATGGACGGAGGCGTGGTGGCGTCCGATCATCACCAGCGGCACGCTCTGGGCGAGATTCTCCAGCCAGGCCGGCGGCACCCGGGATGAGATCGCGACGATGCCGTCGACCTGACGGTCGGCGAGCACCTGGATCGCCTGCGGGCCTTCGTCGTGATCGGGTCCGGCCGGGGCGATGATCAGTTGGTACTGGGTGTCGGCCAGTGCGGTGGTGGCTCCGGTGATGATCTTGGGAAAGAAGTGATTGTTGATGCTGGGGATCTCGACCCCAAGGGTGTATGAGGAGCCGCGCATCGCCCTGGCGGCCGCACGGGGGCGGTAGCCGAGTTCGGCGATCGAGGCGTGCACGCGGGTTCGCATCGAGTCACTGACCCCGTACGCGTCCCGGATCACCTTGGACACCGCGGCCCGCGAAACCCCCGCGTGCCGCGCCACGTCCTCGATGGTGATCGAGCCCTTCGCCTGAATCGTCACTGATCTCTCTCCATTGTGTAGATCGCTCTACAAACTGCGCTGAAGATGAACATAGGCCATTAGTAGAGCGATCTACAAGTGTTTGGGGGAAGAAACTTATAACGATTCAAAACGGAGGGAAGTGAGTGCGGAACTAGCGGGGGCCGATCAGCTCAAACCGCTCGACGGCGGGCGCCGGGTCGTCGGCGAGGCGTCCATAGGTCACCACGTCGATCCGCTCACCGTCGACGAGCAGCTTGCGGCGCTCCAGCCCCTCGCGGACGAAGCCCGGCCGCGAGGGCGACCCGTTCGGAGGCCGGGTTGTTCACCCGGTGGCCCAACTCCAGCCGGTCCAGCTCTCCGCTGGTCAGAGCCCAATCGGCCACCGTCGCCGCCGCCCGCGCAGTCCAACCGCGGCCGCGGAATGCAGCGTGCATCCAGTACCAGAACCAGCCATTGCGGTTGGCCGGATCCAGGGTGATGCCGACCACCCCGACCACCCGGTCGTCGATGGTCACGCCGAAGGGCAGGTGTCGGCCCTCGCCGACCAGCCGCTCCAGATAGGCGACTGCCGATGCCAGATCGGTCACCTCGCCCTGACGCTCCATGTCGGCCGCGGACGCGAACGCCGCCAGCACGTCCGCAGCGTCGCGGGCGCGCAATGGCCGCAGCCGCGGTTCGGCAGGGGAGGGTTGGCCGGTCACGCTCTCGACGGTAGGTGGCGGAGGCGGTCCGTGTCATCGACCGGGCCCACCCGGACAGCGGAGGCGCCCTGGCCAGGGCGTTTGTGATCGATCTGACCGCGACCGCTACGCTGGTGATCCTTGCGGATGTAGCTCAATGGTAGAGCCCCAGTCTTCCAAACTGACTACGCGGGTTCGATTCCCGTCATCCGCTCCGGTTCCGACCGCACCGAATACCAACGACTACAGGAGCATCACGTTGCCCAGCACCGTCGAGCAACTCAACCCGTCCAGGGTGAAGCTGACCGTGGAGATCCCCTTTGCGGATCTCCAGCCCCATCTGACCAAGGCCTACCGCGAGATCGCGCAGAGCGTCACCATTCCCGGTTTCCGCAAGGGCAAGGTGCCCTCTGCTGTGATCGACCAACGGTTCGGCCGTGGAATGGTGCTGCAGGAGGCGATCAACGCCGCGCTGCCAGGCGCCTATGGCGAGGCCGTCGAGGCCAACAAGCTGATCCCGCTCGGTGATCCCGACGTCGAGATCACCAAGCTCGAGGACGGTGACGTGGTCGAGTTCGTCGCCGAGGTCGACGTTCGTCCCGAACTCGACCTGCCGGCGTTCAACACGCTGTCGGCCACCGTGGCGGTGATCGCCGACCTGGAGACCGAGATCGACAACCGCATCCAGACCATGCGCGAGCGCTTCGCGACCGCCACCGACGTGGACCGCGCCGCCGCCGACGGTGACGTGGTCACCCTCGACCTGGTCGGCACCCGCGACGGCGACGAGTTGCCGGACGCAACCGCCGAGGGAGTCAGCTACACGATCGGTTCCGGCGGCATGCTGGACGGTCTGGACGAGGCGGTCACCGGCCTGAAGGCCGGCGAGTCCGCGGACTTCACCTCCACCCTGGTCGGCGGCCCACTGACCGGTGAGCCGGCCGACATCCATGTCAGCGTCACCAAGGTCGCCGAACAGCAGCTGCCCGAGCTGGACGACGAGTTCGCCCAGCTGGTGTCCGAGTTCGACACCGTCGAGGAGATGCGGGTCGACCTGGCCCAGGGCGTCGAGCAGATGCTGCGTTTCGAGCAGCTCAACGACGCCCGGGACAAGGTCCTGGAGAACCTGGTCGAGAAGGTCGAGTTCGAGCTGCCGGCCAAGTTGCTGGCCACCGAGACCGACTCGCGGCACTCCCAGATCAGCGACCAGCTCAAGCAGGCCGGAATGTCTCTGGAGCGCTACCTGGAGTCCGCCGAAGAGGAAGCCGATACCCCGGACGCGTTCTGGGCCCTGGTCGACTCCCGCGCCGAGCAGAGCCTGCGCGCGCAGATCCTGCTGGACGCAATCGCTGACACCCACGAGGTCGGCGTCGAGCAGAACGAGCTGACCGACCTGATCGTGCGCAAGGCGCAGTCCAACGGCAGCACGCCCGAGCAGGAACTGCAGCACATGATGGACCACAACCACATGTCGGCCTGGATGCAGGAGGTCCGCCGCAACAAGGCACTCGGCCTGCTGCTGGCCGAGGCGACGGTCACCGATGCCGATGGCGCGGCCGTCGACGTCACCTTCGCGACCCTGCCCGCCGAGCCCGAGGCGGACGAAGATGCCGCCGGGAACGCCACCGAGTCGGCCTGATCGACTCCAATTCGACGGGGTCCCGCGCGCTTGCGTGGGGCCCCGTCGGGGTCTGCGCCGTCAGCGAACAGGGGGTGGATGCCCTTAGCTTTACCCGTCTCGTTGGATAGGTTCACCACGTGAACGAGATGCAAAACCTGCCTTTGTTGGCCGCCGCACCGCTGCGGGCCGCGTCCGGCGTGAGCCTGGCCGGTATCAACGATTCGGTTTATCAGGCCCTGCTGGGCAACCGAATCATCTTCCTTGGCTCCGAGGTCCGTGACGAGAACGCCAACGCCATCTGTGCCCAGATGCTGTTGCTCAACGCCGAGGACGCGCACAAGGACATCTACCTCTACATCAACTCCCCGGGCGGCTCGGTCGACTCCGGCATGGCGATCTTCGACACCATGCAGTGGATCAGCAACGACGTCGCGACGGTCGCCATGGGCCTGGCCGCGTCGATGGGGCAGTTCCTGCTCAGCGCGGGCACCAAGGGCAAGCGGTTCGCCCTGCCGCACAGCCGGATCATGATGCACCAGCCGTCCGGCGGTCTCGGCGGCACCGCGTCCGACATCCGTATCCAGGCCGAGCAGTCGCTGCACATCAAGAAGACCATGGGCGGGCTGATCGCCGAGCACACCGGCCAGACCGTTGAGCAGATCGAGGCCGACTCCGATCGCGACCGCTGGTTCACCGCCGCGGAGGCGCTCGACTACGGCTTCATCGATCACGTCTACGCGCGCGCCGCCCAGATCGCCACCGAATCGCCGAACCAGTGAGGCCCGCCATGACCATGCCCATGCTGCCCGGTGGATTGGCCCCGGCCGGTCCGTCGATGGACTACTACATTCCGCAGTGGGAGGAGCGCACCAGCTACGGCATCCGGCGCGTCGACCCCTACACCAAGCTGTTCGAAGACCGGATCATCTTTCTCGGCACCCCGATCAGTGACGACATCGCCAACGCGGTGATGGCCCAGTTGCTCTGCCTGCAGTCGATGGACCCCGACCGCCCGATCAGCATCTACCTGAACAGCCCGGGTGGCTCCTTCACCGCCCTGACAGCGATCTACGACACCATGCGCTACATCAAGCCGGACGTCCAGACCGTCTGCCTCGGCCAGGCCGCCTCGGCCGCCGCGGTGATCCTGGCGGCCGGAACCAAGGGCAAGCGGCTGGCGCTGCCGAACAGCCGGATCCTGATCCACCAGCCGGCCACCGAGGGTGGCTACGGACAGTCGTCCGACCTGGAGATCCAGGCCCGCGAGATCCTGCGGATCCGCTCGCTGATGGAGAGCATGCTCTCCGAGTCCACCGGCCAGCCGGTGGAGAAGGTCTCCCGCGACATCGAGCGCGACAAGTACCTAACCGCGGAACAGGCCGTCGAGTACGGCATCGTCGATGACATCCTGACCTCCCTCAAGGACGCTCAGGTCTGACCCGGGCGCGCTGGCGCGTCCCTTGCGGATGAGCGCCAGCGGGCTAGGGTTGCCTGCACGGGAAGGAGGCGGCGTGGCTCGAATCGGAGAGACCTCTGAGTTGCTGAAGTGCTCGTTCTGCGGAAAGAGCCAGAAGCAGGTCAAGAAGTTGATCGCTGGTCCAGGCGTGTACATCTGCGACGAGTGCATCGATCTGTGCAACGAGATCATCGAGGAGGAGTTCTCCGAGGCTGCCGATGTCGGCCTGCTCGACGACCTGCCGAAACCGCGCGAGATCTGCACGTTCCTCGACTCCTACGTGATCGGGCAGGACGTTGCCAAGAAGGCCCTCTCGGTCGCCGTGTACAACCACTACAAGCGCGTCCAGGCCCAGGCCAACACACCGCCCAGCCGACGCGGCGCTGAAGAGGAGTCCGTCGAACTCGGCAAGTCCAACATTCTGCTCATTGGGCCGACCGGCTGCGGCAAGACCTACCTGGCGCAGACGCTGGCCCGGATGCTGAACGTGCCGTTCGCGATGGCCGACGCCACCGCGCTGACCGAGGCCGGCTATGTCGGTGAAGACGTCGAGAACATTCTGCTGAAGCTGATCCAGGCCGCCGACTTCGACGTGAAGAAGGCCGAGACCGGCATCATCTACATCGACGAGATCGACAAGGTGGCCCGCAAGAGCGAGAACCCGTCGATCACCCGCGACGTATCCGGCGAGGGCGTCCAGCAGGCCCTGCTGAAGATCCTCGAAGGCACCACCGCCTCGGTGCCACCGCAGGGTGGCCGCAAGCATCCGCATCAGGACTTCATCCAGATCGACACCACGAACATCCTGTTCATCGTCGGCGGTGCCTTCGCCGGCCTCGAAGAGATCATCAACGCACGGGTGGGCAAGCGTCCGCTGGGGTTCAACAATGACGCCGCGGTGCGCATGCCGACGTCCGACAACCCGTTCCAAGAGGTGCGTCCCGAAGACCTGCACAAGTACGGGCTGATTCCCGAGTTCATCGGGCGGCTGCCGATGATCTCGACGGTCTCGTCGCTCGACTCGACGTCGCTGGTCCGAATCCTGGTCGAGCCCAAGAACGCACTGGTCAAGCAGTTCCGCAAGCTCTTCGAGATGGACGGGGTCGACCTCCAGTTCACCGAAGAGGCGATCGTCGCGGTGGCCGAAATGGCGCTGCGTCGCGGCATCGGTGCTCGGGGTCTGCGCTCGATCCTCGAAGAGATCCTGCTCAACGTGATGTACCACGTACCGAGCGACGACGACGTGGCCCGCGTGCTGGTCACCGAAGAGGTGGTCCGCGACGGTGTCGCGCCCGCACTGGTCTCGCGGGCTCAGGTGGCCCGTACCGACCGGCGCGAGAAGAGCGCCTGAGTTCTTCCTACAACTCCCGGCCCGGACTGCTCGGGCTGGACGGGTATGGGCTGGACGGGCTCGACGGGTAGTTGTCCACCAATCCCTGCAGGCGAGCCAGACTCACTGCGACCAAGCGGTCGTGCACACCGAGCTTTCGATAGATGTTGCCCAGGTGCTTGTGCACGGTGCGGGGCGAAAGGCGTAGCCGCGAGGCGATCGAGGTGGCCAGCAGGCCCTCGGCCAGCAGGCCGAGCACCTGCAGTTCCCGCTCGGTCATCCGGGTCTCGTCAACGGTCTCACGCACCCAGTCCTGGGCCTGGTGGAAGCGCACCGAACGTTCGGCGTGCGGCCACAGCGCCACCAGGGCGTCACGGGCCCGATCGAGCAGCAGCCGGTCGCCCGCGCCGAAGGGGATCGACCGCGAGTAGACCAGCACCCGGCCGTATCCGGACTGCGTGGCTTGGTCATTGCGGCTCTGGTGGATCGACATCGACGCGACGTGTCCGACGCCCTCGATGTATTCGACGCAGAACTGCTCCTCGCCCGACTGCAGCTCGCGAGCCAGCAGGCCGGCGGCGACCGAACGCACCTCGGGGGTGTCTGGGTAGGTGGCGGCGATGTAGGGCGGACCGTCGGGGATCATCGCCAGGGTGACTGCCGCATCGGCGGCCAATGCCCGGCCGAGGTGGCGGCAGACGATGTCGTCGGCGGAACGTCCGACGGTGAGGGTGTGCATCGCTTCGCAGAGCATGTCGAGCACGGCCGTGGCTGGATCGGCGCGCGGCACGCGTGAATCCTCCCGAGCCACCTGCGGGTCCCTTCGGGCGATAGTGCAAGAATCAATCATTCCGGCTCCTCCCGTTCTTCCCACAGGAGCCGTTCAAGACTGTAGAAATACGGTGGCACAACTGCGTATTGCGAACAAGAGCGATCGAACCATTGCCCCTCGTGGAGTTGCCCACGGAAGCCCGAACCGCCTTGATACCCCCTAGCCGAGCGCCATATATTGGCCAGGACCGAGGCAGCCGAAAACGCTACTGAAACGTGCCCGGTCATCACCCAGGTCCGCTGGGCCATTCGTACAAAGGAGTCCATTCATGGCTACCCGTGAAGTCGCTATCGGTTCGTCCGTCGGTCTGCACGCCCGTCCCGCCTCCATCTTCGTCCAGGCCGCCACGGCGACCGGCCTTCCGGTCACCATTGCCAAGCAGGGCGGCAACCCCGTCGACGCCCGCAGCATCCTCGGCGTGATGGCCCTGGGCGCCAAGAACGGTGAGGTCGTCACCCTGACCGCCGAGGGCGACGGAGCGGACGCGGCGCTCGACTCCCTGGTCTCCCTGCTCGAGCGGGACCTGGACGCCGAATGACCGAACTCCACTCGATGCTGAGTGGCATCGGGGTCAGTGCGGGGGTGGCGGTCGGCCCGCTGGTGATCGTCAGCCCGCCGCTCACCGCACCCGCCGACGAGGCGCCCACCACTGATCCCACAGCCGCGTCCGCGCAGGTGCGCGACACGTTGAAGGCGGTGGCCGACGGCCTGCTGGCCAAGGCTGCCAAGGCCGACGCGCACGCCAAGCCGATCCTGGAGGCCGGCGCCATGATGGCCGGCGACCCCGGCCTGGCCGGTGCGATCGACACCCAGCTGCAGACCGGCAAGGGCATCACCAATGCCGTCGCTGCCGCTGTCGATGAATACTGTGCGATGTTCGAGTCGCTCGGCGGCTACATGGCCGAACGCGTCACCGACCTCAAGGACGTCCGAGACCGCACCGTCGCGCGACTGCTCGGCCAGGCCGAGCCGGGCGTTCCCTCGTTGACCACGCCGAGCATTCTGGCCGCGGTCGACCTGGCTCCGGCCGAGACCGCCACCTTGTCGGTGGAGACCTGCCTCGGCATCATCACCTCGGCCGGCGGCCCGACCAGCCACACCGCGATTCTTGCGGCGCAGCTGGGCATTCCGGCCATCGTCCAGGCGATCGGCATCCTGGACGTTCCGTTCGGTACCACCGTTGCCCTGGACGGTGGCGTCGGCGAGATCATCATCGACCCGAGCCAGGCGGAGCAGGACCAGCTGGCCGAGCGCAGGGCCCGTCGTGAGAAGGCCCTCGCTTCAGGCTCCGGCAAGGGCATGACCAGGGACGGTCACCCGATCGCCCTGCTGGCCAACATCGGCACGGCCGCCGACGCCCGCAAGGCGGCGGCGCAGGACGTCGAGGGAGTCGGGCTGTTCCGGTCCGAGTTCCTGTTCCTGGATCGCGACACCGCTCCGACGGTGGACGAACAGACCGCCACCTACATCGAGGTGCTCGAGGCGTTCGGCACGCGCAAGGTGGTCGTCCGTACCCTCGATGCGGGCGCCGACAAGCCGTTGGCCTTCGCCGACCTCGGCCACGAGGAGAATCCGGCGCTGGGTCGCCGGGGCATCCGACTGGGTGCGGTGCGCACCGATCTGTTGGACGATCAGCTGCAGGCCCTGGCCAACGCCTACGAGGCGACCAAGGCCGACCTGTGGGTGATGGCTCCGATGATCGCAACCCGGCAGGAGGCGGCCTGGTTCGCCCAGCTCGTCCGGGCCAAGGGGTTGCCGAAGGTGGGCGTGATGATCGAGGTGCCCGCCGCCGCGCTGCGGTCCTTCGATGTGCTCAGCGAGGTCGATTTCGCCAGCCTGGGCACGAATGACCTGGGGCAGTACACGATGGCCGCCGACCGCATGGAAGGTGCCTTGTCGGAGTTGCTGAACCCCTGGCAACCGGCGCTGCTCGACATCATCGCCTACGCCTGTGACGGAGGCGCCAAGACCGGTCATCCGGTCGGCGTCTGCGGCGAGGCCGGCGGCGATGCGCTGCTCGCGCTGGTGCTGACCGGCCTGGGCGTGTCCAGCCTCTCGATGGCTCCGAGCAAGGTCCGGGCAGTGCGCACCTCACTGGCGCTGCACGACCTGACCCAGTGCCAGCAGATGGCGGCGGCCGCGCGGGCGTCCGTCGGTCCCAAAGAGGCCAAGGAGGTCGTGATGAGCATGGCCGATCCGGTGATGCTCGACCTGCTCTGAACCGAGTGTGAGGCGGGCCGGCGACCATTGGTCGCCGGCCCGCTTCGTGCGTGCGGGAGTTCGCTCTCCGACGTGCTCACGGACGCCTGCCTCCAAGGGGGCTCCCGAACGGTTGGGGACGGTTCTTACCCGTTCACCTGGCGGCGCGTGAACGGTCGGGGACGGTTCTTTCTCGTTCACCTGGCGGCGCGTGAACGGTCGGGGACGGTTCTTACCCGTTCACCCGGCGGCCCACGTGGACGGCGGGTCCTTCTCGCCTGAACGGTTGGGGACGGTTCTTTTCCGTTCACCTGGCGGCGCGTGAACGGTCGGAGACGGTTCTTCCCGTTCACCCGGCGGCCCACGTGGACGGCGGGTCCTTCTCGTTCACTCAGCGCGCATGGCCGCCACCTTTCGGTCACCGAGTGAACGAGAAGGAACCGTCCCCCTTCGTTCGCGCGTGAACGGTAAGGAACCGTCCCCCTTCGTTCGCGCGGTGAACGAGTAAGGAACCGTCCCCCTTCGTTCGCCGAGTGAACGAGTAAGGAACCGTCCCCCTTCGTTCGAGCGCACGCCCTTCGTTCGCGAGTGAACGAGAAGGAACCGTCCCCCTTCGTTCGGGAGTGAACGAGAAGGAACCGTCCCCGATTTTTCGGCTACTTCTCGATGCCCTTCAGGCTGCCGGTGATCTTGCCCTTGTCGGAGCCGACCAGGCAGAGCACCTCGCGGTCGCCGGTGGCCCAGGACTTTTCGACCGGGTAGAGGAAGAACATGTCATAGCCGGAGTCCTTGGTGGCCAACCCGATGAACGTCTTGAACTCTGCGGTGCAGAACTTGTTGGCCTCCTTGGTCACCTCGCTCTCGCCCGGGTAGCTGCCTTCGGTGAGTTGAGTGCTGCCGAAGGCCTCGTAGAAGTGGGCGTCCGCGCAGGGGATCACCTGCAGATCGGAGACATCGCCCTCCTTGAGCGAGCCGGTGCAGTCGCCGACCTTGACCTGGAAGGCGTCCACCGAGGCCTGGGCAGTGACCTGGCCCGCGGTGTTGCGCGGGGTGCTGCCGACGGTGCAGCCGGTCAGGGCCAGCGCCGCCATCACAACGACTGCCGTCGCGCGGCTCACGGCATCACCAGGGTGACATCGACCCTCAGCGGTGGCTCCGCGGCGGTGAGGGTCACGTCGCCGGTGATCCGTCCAACCGCTTTCAGGTCCTGCAGCACCGGGGTGAGCCGGTCGAGGGCCGCCGAGGGGCCGCTCAGGGCGGCGGACGTGGCCTCGGTCTTCATCGACACCTTCGCCGTCGACTTGGCGCCGCGGATGCCCATCAGCACCTCTGCGATGTCACCCAGCAGCACGGGATCACCACCGGTGGGCACCTCCTCGGCCAGCGGCCAACGGCTCAGGTGCACCGACGCGTCGTGCCACCACGACCAGACCTCTTCGGTCACGTACGGCATGAACGGCGCGAACAGGCGCAGCTGAATATCGAGCGCGAGCCGCAGGGCCGCTTGGGCGGACGTGGCGGCGTCCGGACCCTGGGCGCCGTAGGCGCGCTCCTTGACCAGTTCGAGGTAGTCGTCGCAGAAGGTCCAGAAGAACCGCTCCGCGCTCTCCAGTGCGGTGCTGTAGTCGAACGCCTCGAAGCTGTCGGTGCAGCGGACGACCACCTGCCGCAAGCTGGCCAGCATGGCCAAGTCGACCGGCGCCGTGATCGCGTCGGCACCGGCGTGGCCGTCGCCCATGCCGAGCACGAACTTGGACGCGTTGAGCACCTTCATGGCCAGCCGGCGGCCGACCTTCATGCCGGTCTCGTCGAAGGGCGAATCCATGCCCGGACGGGCCATCGCAGCCCGCCAGCGCACCGCGTCCGCACCGAACCGGTCGACGATCTCGGTTGGCACGATCACGTTGCCGAAGGACTTGCTCATCTTCTTGCGATCCGGGTCGACCACGAAGCCGGAGATGGCGACGGTCTTCCACGGTGCGCGGTGCTCCTCGAAGTGCGCGCGCACCACCCGGCTGAACACCCAGGTGCGGATGATGTCGTGCGCCTCCGGAGCGAAGTCCATCGGAAAGGTCAGCTGCCACAACTCGGGATCGGTGTCCCAGCCACAGGCGATCTGCGGGGTCAGTGACGAGGTCGCCCAGGTGTCCATGATGTCGGGGTCGCCGACGAAGCCGCCGGGCACTCCGCGCTGCTCGGCGGTGTAGCCGGGGGGCACAGCCGACGACGGATCGATCGGCAACTCGTCCTCGGTCGGAACGATCGGGTGGGCGTGATCGGCCAGGCCCTCGGCGTCCAGCGGGTACCAGACCGGGAACGGCACGCCGAAGAACCGCTGCCGGCTGATCAGCCAGTCGCCGTTCAACCCATTCACCCAATTGGCGTAGCGGTGCCGCATGTGATCCGGCACCCACTGCAGTTCTTCGCCGCGAGCCAGCAGGGCCTGCTTCAGCTCTTCGTCGCGGCCACCGTTGCGGATGTACCACTGCCGGGTCGACACGATCTCGAGCGGCTTGTCGCCCTTCTCGTAGAAGTTCGCCATCCGGGTGGTGGGAGTGGGTTCTCCAACCAGGTCGCCGGACTCGCGAAGCAGCCCGACCATCGCCTCGCGGGCCGAGAACGGGGTCTTGCCGGCCAGCCGGGCGTACGGTTCGCCGTTGACCAGCCAGTCCGGGGTGTCGACCGACAGCCGTCCGTCGCGCTGGATGACCGTGCGGGTGGGTAGTTGCAGCTCACGCCACCAGATCACGTCCGTGGCGTCGCCGAAGGTGCAGCACATCGCGATGCCGGCGCCCTTGTCGGGCTCGGCGAGGTGATGGGCCAGCACGGGGATCGGCACCCCGAACACCGGCGAGGTCACGGTGCCGCCGAACAGGTGCTGGTAGCGGGCATCATCGGGATGGGCGATCAGCGCGCACACCGACGGCAGCAGTTCGGGCCGGGTGGTCTCGATCTGTACCGGCTCACCGTCGGGCTGGTGAAAGGTCACCCGGTGGTAGTGGCCGGGATAGTTGCGGGCCTCCTGCTCGGCCTGAGCCACCGCGGTCTGAAAGGTCACGTCCCACACTGTCGGCGCCTCGGCCAGGTACGCCTCGTTCCGCGCGTAGTTGCGCAGGAAGGCGCGCTGCGAGATGCGCATCGAGTTCGTCGAGATGGTGGCGTAGAGGTGGTTGTCCCAGTCGACGCTCAACCCCAGCGTGCGCCAGAGCTTCTCGAACGCCTGCTCGTCCACCTGGGTCAGCTCGTGGCACAGCTCGATGAAGTTCATCCGGCTGATCGACACCTGGCGCTTGGCATCCGGCTTGGCCGGCGGCGCGAAGTCGGGGTCGTAGGGAATCGACGGGTCGCAGCGCACCCCGTAGAAGTTCTGCACCCGGCGTTCGGTCGGTAGGCCGTTGTCGTCCCAGCCCATGGGGTAGAACACGCGCTTGCCCTGCATTCGCTGGTAGCGCGCGACCAGGTCGGTGTGGGTGTAGCTGAACACGTGCCCGACGTGCAGGGAACCGGACACCGTTGGCGGGGGAGTGTCGATGCTGAACACCTGCTCGCGCGAATCCGGCCGGACGAAGGTGTACGTGCCCTGGTCCTCCCAGCGTTGCGCCCACTTCGCTTCCAGCCCTTCCAGTGCCGGACGATCCGGCACCGCTACCACCGCGCCCCGCTGTGGGGTCGCTGCGGTCACATCGGTGCGAGAAGTCACGGTCATGGATGCATCTTACGAAAGCGACCGGACCGCCACGAATCGGACACGACGCCCCGCCGCCGCTCAACCGTCCGACGCCGCGGGATCTTTGCCCAACGTGCCCGGCCGCAACCGATCGCCTGCCCGCCGGCAAGGGCTGGCCAAGAGAGTCAGCAGCTGCAATACTTCACCATATGGTGAAGTATTCGGACGGGTTGGACTCGGTCGCGTCAGCGCTGTCCAACTCTGGCCGGCGCCGGTTGATCACCACACTGGAAAGCGGGCCGTCGTCCAGCAGTCACCTGGCTGCGGTGCTCGGCATCGGGCTGCCTGCGCTGCACAAGCACCTGGCGGTGCTGGCCGGAGCCGAACTGATCACCTCGCAGAAGTCCGGACGGGTGGTCACCCATCGCCTGCAACGCGAGCCGTTGCGCCGCTACCGCGATTGGCTGGCCCACCGGACCGCCTTCTGGGACGAGCGCCTCGATGCTCTGGCCGATGCGTTCGCCGCTCCCGATCCCGATCGTCGAAAGGACCAGTTGTGAATCCGAGCCTGACCATGTCCCGCTCCGTGCCAGCCGCCGCCGAGGCGGTCTGGCAGGCCTGGACAACCGAGCCCGGGCTGGCCACCTGGTGGTGGAACACCTGGCCCGACACTCGCTACCGGGTCGATCCCGTCGTCGGTGGGGAGTACCGGATCGAGGCGGCCGACCACGGCATCGGGGTGCGCGGCGTCTATCGAACGATGGAGCGGCCGAACCGGTTGGCCTTCAGTTGGATCTGGTACGACCTGGTGGACGGGGTTGCCGCGGAGGAACCGGAGGACGAGGTCGTGGTCACGATGACTCCGCAGCCGGGCGGCACGCTGGTCGAGGTGCTGCACGACGGCCCGTGGACCTCCGCGGATGCCGCCGAGAACTACCGACAGGGCTGGACGTTCGTGCTCGACTCCCTTGAGCGCTCGATCGCCGGGTCCGACGGCAGCGCAGAGAGTTGGTCCCGGACGGGCTGAGTGCGGCGCCGAGCAGGGTTGCCACCCGCCGCCTCGAGCAGGTCGAGCATGTCCTCGGGGCTCAGCCCTTGGCGGCGTTCAGCACCACCGTACGAATGTCGGCGTTCTCGGCCACCAGCAGGTTCAGGTCGACCGGCTTTCCGTTCACCTTCAGATTCGGGGTACTGGCGACGCCCGCCTTGGCTGCGGCCTCCTCGACTCCGTTCACCCAGCCGAGCATCGTCCGGTTGTCATAGCAGGCCTGGAAGGTGGTGAGTTTGTCGGCGGTGAGGCCGCTGGCCTGGGGCAGCTCGCTGCGCAGCAGGTTATCGGTGTAGGGCCCGCTGGTAGCCGAGGCGACGATTCGCTGGTGGAAGTCCTTGTAGACCCCGGCGATGTCGGCGCACGCCGCGGCCATTGCGGCCTTGTGCGACAACCCCTTGTCGTCGCCCCGATCGAGGAACACCTTGGTGTGATTGACCAGCTGGATCTCACCGGAGTTGGCCATCTCGTTCAGGGTGAAGCCGAACTTCTGCTCGAACTCGATGCAATGGCTGCACTGGTAGTCGAGGTAGAGGTCAACCACCGGCGCCCCGGCCAGGGCCACCCCTGGGTTGACCACGATGCCGTCAGCGGCGGCGGTGGCGTTCGGCGGCCGATCGGCGACCTTGGGGGCGGACCCGAAAGCCGACCACAGCATCGCCACGATCACCACCACGGCGCCGACCGCGACTCCGATGGCGGCGATCACCCGGACCCGGCGGCGCTTCTGCTCGGCTTCCTGCGCGGCGCGCAGGCGCTCCCGTCGCGACGTATTAGCCATTGCCCTTGGTGGTCAGCAGAAGCTGGCCGAAGGCTTCAGGGGACGCCTTGAAGACGACGGTGTTGTCGAGCTTGGTGCCGTTCACCATGATCGTCGGAGTGGAGTTGACCGTAGCCTTCGCCGCGCCTTCGTTGGTGCCCTGGACGAAGCCGGACGTGGCCCGGGTGTCGTAGCAGCTCTGGAATCCGGCCAACTTCTCACCGGTGATGCCGGCAGTGCCGGCGAAGTCCACCCGCAGTTGCTGGGTGGTGTAGCCCTGACCCTCGGTGGTCGGCTGCCCGGCGAAGATCGCGTTGTGGTACGCGCTGTAGCTGCCCGCGTTGTCGGCGCAGGCCGCTGCGATGCCCGCTTTGGTGGACGAGTCGTTTCTCAGGTTGTTGTCGAGAAAGGTCATGGTGCGGTAGATCAGCTGGATCTGGCCCTTGCCGGCCATCTCGTCCACGGTGGCGCCGAACTGGCCCTCGAACTGCTTGCAGACCGGGCACTGGTAGTCGAGGAAGATCTCCACCTTCGGCACGCCCTCTTTGAACGTGCCGGGATTGACGATGATGCCGCTGTGGTCGGCGGTCGCATTCACCGGGATCGCGGAGGTGCCGCCGCTGGTGGTGGTGCCGCTCCTGTTCAGCTGGCTGACGAATATGGTGCCGAACACCCCGACCACCACCACAGCGAGCACGATGGCGCCCACAATGATGATCCGTTGGAAGCGCTTGGCGCGGGCCTGCGCCTCCTGCTGGCGGCGAAGTGCTTCGCGACGGCTCTGGGTCATGCGTGAGTCTCCTCAAGTTCTTCGTCGTCGGCGTCTGCCGGCGGCCCGCTCGGACCGAGTAACCAGTTGTCCAGAGCCAGCGGTGAGCGGGGGAACAATCCTGCCCACACACCGCAGGCAAGCAGCCCGACATCCCGCGCGATTTCCCAAGGATACTGGGCGATTCCGTTCGCACTCTCGCCGCCGCCGCCGAAGCAGCCACAGTCGATCGAGATGCCATGCGCCCACACCCACGAGATGCCGATGATGAAGGCCACCATGATCGCCGCACCGAGCCAGCCGGCGATCCGGGTGAACAGGCCCAGCACCAGCAGCAGGCCGATCGCCACCTCGAGCACCGGCAGTGCATAGCCGACCGGGCGGGTCAGGTCGAAGGGCAGCAGTTGATACGCCCGGACGGCCTGGACGGACGACTCCGGCCAGGGCAGTTTGATCGCACCGGCAATGATCAGGACGATGCCGAGCACCTGCCGGGCGCCGAAGGTGACCCACCGCGCCCAGGGGCGAGTGGCGAGAGTACGGGCCATGCGGCCAGTATAGCTGCGATTGATCGGTCAACTATCTTTGCGGCGATCTCCCGGCGCTAGTCTTTGCGCACCATGGTCGAAACCCATCAGCAGATCGTCCAGCGGCTCACTTCGCGTTGGCCCGAGCACCGGATCGCGCCGGGCACTGCCCGGGTCGAAGCGCTCTGCGCGTTGCTCGGATCGCCGCAGCACGGCTATCCGGTGATCCAGATCGCCGGTACCAACGGCAAAGGCAGCACCGCAATCATGATCGACTCCCTGTTGCGGGCGCTCGGCTTGCGAACCGGCAGGTACACCAGCCCGCACCTGATCCACCTGACCGAGCGGATCTGTATCGACGGTCAGCCGATGTCCGACGATGCGTTCGACGCGCTGGTCGGTGACGCCCAGCCGCTGATCGACCTGGTCGACGAGCAGGCCGTCGACGGGGTGTCGATGACCTTCTTCGAGGTGATGACGGCCCTTGCCTACGAGGCCTTCGCGCAGGCGCCGGTGGACGTCGCGGTGGTCGAGGTCGGCCTGGGTGGCATCACCGACGCCACCAACGTGATGGACGCACAAGTGGCGGTGATCTGCCCGATCGACTACGACCACACCCACCTGTTGGGGGACTCGCTGACCGCGATCGCGACCGAAAAGGCGGGAATCATCAAGGCCGGATCCCAGGTGGTGCTGGCAGCTCAACGACCGGAGGCGGCCGCTGTGCTGATCGAACGGTGCGCCGAGGTGGGCGCCAAGGTCTACCGCGAGGGTATCGAGTTCGGCCTCCTGGAGCGCACGCCGGCCGTCGGTGGCCAGGTGGTGCGGATCGACAGCGCGGGCGGCCCGGTCGGCGACCTCATCCTGCCCCTGTTCGGTGCCCACATGGCGAGCAACGCCGCCCTCGCGGTGGCCGCCGTGGAGGCCTTCCTCGGGGGCAAGCCGCTGGCTCCCGACATCATCGCCGAGGGATTGGCGGAGGTCGTCGCGCCGGCCAGGCTGGAACTCGTCCGCAGTTCGCCTGCGGTGCTGCTGGACACCTGTCACAACCCGCACGGCGCCCGGGCCACGATGGACGCGCTGACCGAGTCGTTCACCCTGGCCCCGCTGGTCGGGGTGGTGGCCGTGATGGCCGACAAGGACGTGGACGGCCTGCTGCGGATCTTCGCCGAGGAGATGACCACGGTGGTCTGCACCACCGTGGCCGGCACCAGCCGGGCGATGACGCCCGACGCGTTGGGTGAGCGTGCCGCGGGCATCTTCGGGGAGGACCGGGTGCGGGTTGCCGCCAACCTTTCCGATGCCATCGAGCTGGCGGTCGCGCTCGCCGACGAGGCGGGCCCTGGGGCCGGGGTGCTGATCGCCGGTTCGGTGATCGCCGCCGGCCAGGCCCGCGCGCTACTGGTCAGGGAGGAGTCGGCGTGAGGCTGGTACCGACCAACCCGATGAACCGGGTGCTGATGGCCATCCTGGTCTTCGAGGCGATCTCGTGCGGGCTGGCCATTCCGGGCATGATCCAGGTGACCAGCCTCTCGGTTTGGCTCGCGTTCACCCTTGGCGGAGTGGTCATGCTGATCTGCCTCGCCGCCGCCGGCACTTTGCGTCGTCCGATCGGTTGGGTGCTGGCCTGGGGTGCCCAGGCGGGGTGCCTGGCACTGGGCTTCGTGGTTGAGCTGATGTTCGCGGTCGGCGCCATGTTCCTGCTGCTGTTCGTGATCAGCTTCGTGCTCGGCAAACGACTCGAGGCCGCCAAGACGGTGGGCTGAGCGGGTCTTTGGCGCCGGTAGGGTTGGGCAACATGACCGATCGGACGTTCGTGATTATCAAGCCGGACGCGGTGCGCCGCGGTCTCGTCGGCAATATTCTCGCCCGCTTTGAAGCCAAAGGGCTCGGCATCGTGGCGCTCGAGCAACGCCAGGTGGACGCCGCCCTGGCCGACCAGCACTATGCGGAGCACACCCAGAAGCCCTGGTACCCGCCGCTGCGTGAGTTCATCACGTCCGGTCCGCTGGTCGCGATGATTCTCGAGGGCCGCTCGGCGATCGAGGTCGTCCGAGCCCTGAACGGTGCCACCGATGGCGTGGCGGCCGCTCCCGGAACGATCCGCGGAGACTACTGCCTGTCCAACCGCGAGAACGCGGTCCATGCCTCCGACTCGGACGCTTCCGCCGAGCGCGAGATCGCGCTGTGGTTCCCGGGCCGGTCGTGACCCAGCAGCCCGGTTTTCCCGACCCGGTTCAGCCCGATCGGAACAGGCCGGACGCAGACTCCGGCCTGGCAGCCGGCGACGCACGGCCAGTCGTGGCAGTCCGGGCACCCGGGCCAGTCCGGGCACCCGGGCCCGTCAGGTTATCCAGCGCCGGCCGGTGGTCCGGGGCAGTCCGGTTACCCGGCACAGAGCGGTTACCCGGCGCCGGCGGCGAATCCCGCCCAGAACGGTCACCCGGCTCAACCCGGGTACCCGGCTCAACCCGGGTACCCGGCTCAGACCGGCTACCAGGCCCCGTTCGGTGACCCCGGTCAGCAGCCGCAGCCCCAATGGTCGGTGCCACAGCAGGCGGCACCCAAGCCGTCCGCCCTGCCAGTGGAACCGCGGCAGTACCACGAGTTCCTGCGCACCCCGCGGATGCGCTGGTGGCGGCCGATCCTGGCGCTGGCGATGGGTGCCGCCCTGTTCCTGGTGGCCAACATCGTGGTCAGCCTGGTGGCGATGACCTACGACATCACGGCGGGCAACACCACCTTCGAGAACTACACGTCGATGGATCGGTTCAAGACCACGCCGGCCTTCTTCCTTGCCAACAACATCGGCCTCGCCCTGTGCATCCCGATCGCCGCGTTGACCCAGTGGGCCTGCTTCGGCCAGCGGCCGCGCTGGATGGCCTCGGTGACCGGTGTATTCCGCTGGCGCTGGTTCGGCGAATGTGTGGCCTGGATGCTGCCGGTGTTCCTGATCAGCCTGGTGGTCGATCTCGCGCTGAACGGGCCGCCGCCGCTGCAGGTGACCGCAACCACCGGTTTCATGATCGCGTCCGTCCTGCTCACCACACCGCTGCAGGCGGCCGGCGAGGAATATCTGCTGCGCGGGCTCGGCCAGCGTGCGATCGGCGCCTGGTTGCCGCGGACGGCCGGGCTGGTGGTCAGCACCGCGGTCACCGCAGCCATCTTCATGTTGCTGCACGGCGCCGGTGACCCCTGGCTGAACTTCTTCTACCTGCTGTTCGCCGTCATCGGATCGTTGCTGGCCTGGCGCACCGGCGGCCTCGAGGCGGCCATCGCGATGCACGTGGTGAACAACCTGACCGCGATGACCTTGCTGCCGTTCACCGACATCTCCGAGATGTTCAATCGTGAGTCCGGCACGGGAAGTCCGTGGCTTCTGGTCCAGGTGGCGCTGATGTTCGGCGCCGCTGCACTGGTGCTGTGGCGCGCGAAGCAGCGCCGGGTGGTTACCATGACGGCGCCCGGCGCGGCGCTTCCGCCGCCCGTAGCACCGATGCAACCGATCCCGCAGCAGGCATACTCGATGCCGGAGCCCTGGAGGCATGACGATGGAAACCAAACCGGCCCCCGGTGAGCCGCTCGGTCGCGAGGCCGGCCTGGGTTGGCTGGTCGCCCGGATCCGGCGCCGGCCCGGGCGCACCATGGTCGCCATCGACGGGGTGGACGGTGCCGGCAAGAGCACTTTCGCCGACGACTTGGCCGTCGAGCTGACCGACTCAGGCCTGGAAGTGATTCGGATCTCGATGGACGACTTCCTCAACCCGGCCGCCGTCCGGCACGCCAAGGGACTCACCTCACCGGAGGGTTTCATCGCCGACACCTACGACTACGAACGATTCATCGACGACGTGCTGGACCCGCTCAGCAGCGAGGGCTGCGGACGGTACCGGTCGAAGTCGTACGACTTTTCGTCCGAGTCCCCGCTGAGTCCGCCGTGGAAGGTGGCGCCGGAGCCGGTGGTCACTGTGGTGGACGGAATGTTCCTGCACCGTGATCGGTTGCGCAACGCCCGCGGTCGAAAGATCTGGGACCTCTCGGTCTGGCTCGAGGTGCCGTTTTCGATCTCCGTCGGACGCCTCGCTGTGCGCGACGGCACCCCGGCCGACCCTACGGACGAGCGCAACGTCCGCTACGTCGCCGGCCAGCAGCTGTACATCGACAAGTACCACCCGGCCGAACGCGCCGATCTGGTGATCGACAACAGCCCTTAGAACGGCCCGCCAGCGGGCCTGGAACGCCCGATAGACTGACCGACCGGTTACGTTCCGGCTGCTCTTCGGAGAGGGAGACCGTGCTCAACGCCATCATCGTCGCCCATCTCGCGGTGGCGCTGAGTGCAGCCTGGTTGGCCCAACGAATCGGTGCGCGCGGCTACCTGGTGATGGCGATCGTGCCGGCCCTGGCTTTCGGCTGGTTGCTGACCCTCGCCCCGCTGGTGATCGCGGGCGGTACCTACACCGAGTCGGTGGAGTGGATCGGCCAACTCGGCGTCAGCATCAATTACCGGGTGGGCATGCTGCAGTGGCTACTGGCCCTGATCGTGACCGGAATCGGCGCCCTGGTGCTGATCTACTGCCGCTGGTACTTCGCTGCTGGTGCCAGTCGCCGCGCGATGGGAGTGCTGACTGCGTTCGCTGCTGCCATGCTCGGGCTGGTCACGGTTGACGACCTGGTCATGCTCTACGTGTTCTGGGAGTTGACCACCGTCTTCTCCTACCTGTTGATCGGCTACGACCCGACCCGCCGGGCGAACCGATCGGCCGCCATCACCGCACTGATCGTCACCACCACCGGTGGCCTGGCGATGCTGGTCGGCATCGTGTCGCTCGGGGTGCTGAGCGGCACCTTCCGGCTGTCGGCGATCCTGGCCCAACCTCCGCTCGGCCCGGTCGCAACCATGGCCGCCTTGCTGATGCTGGTCGGTGCGTTGAGCAAGTCGGCGCTGGTGCCGTTCCACTTCTGGCTGCCTGGGGCGATGGCGGCGCCGACGCCGATCTCCGCCTACCTGCACGCAGCGGCGATGGTGAAGGCCGGGGTCTACCTGGTCGCCGCGCTGGCCCCGAGCTTTGCGGCGATTCCGTTCTGGCGCCCAGTGGTTGGGCTGCTCGGCGCCGCGACGATGATTCTGGGCGGCTGGCGCGCACTGCGGCAGAACGATCTCAAACTGCTGTTGGCCTACGGCACCGTCAGCCAACTCGGCTTCCTGGTGCTGCTGAGTGGCTTCGGCACCCAGGCAGCGGCCTTGGCCGGCATCGCCATGCTGGTCGCGCACGCGCTGTTCAAGTCCACCCTGTTCCTGGTGGTCGGCGTGATCGACCACTCCGCGGGCACCCGTGACCTCACCCAGCTGACCGGCCTGGCCCGGACGCTGCCGGTGGTCGCCGTGGTCGGCGCGCTCGCCGCCGGTTCGATGGCCGGGCTGCCACCGACGCTGGGGTTCATCGCCAAGGAGTCGGCACTCGAGGCGCTCACCTACCTGCTCGAACCGGGCGGCGACGCGACCGGGCTGCCGCCGCTGATCGCCGTGCTGCTGATCGCCGCGGTGGTGGCCGGATCCGTTCTCACCGTCGCCTACTCGTTGCGGTTCTGGTGGGGAGCGTTCGCGGCCAAGAAGGGTGTGACTGAGCCCGTGCTGCACCGGCCGTCCTTCGGGTTCCTGCTGGCGCCGGCCCTGCTCGGCTTCGCCGGTCTGGTCGGCGGGTTTCTCGGGGGGCCGCTGACCGGGTTGATCGAGGTGTACGCGGGCATGGTCGGCACGGGTGATCCGAGCCACGGTCTCGCCCTGTGGCACGGCCTTACGCCGCCGCTGGGGCTTTCCCTGCTGGCCATCGGGCTCGGCTGCGTGCTGTTCTGGCAGCGCGAAGCGATCACCCGGCTGCAGGCCACCTTTCCGGTGGTTCGGGGCGCGGACGAGCTGTACCAGGCCACCATGCGTCGAATCGACATCATCGCGGTCGAAGTGACCGCCCGCACCCAGCGCGGTTCACTGGCCAGCTACACCTCGATCGTGCTGGCCGTGGTGGTCGTGCTGGCCGGCGGATCCCTGCTGTTCACCGCGCACTGGCCCGCGGCGGTGACCCCCTTCGACTACCTGCCGCAGGTACTGATCGGCGTGATCATGGTGATCGCCGGGTTGCTGGCAGCCACGTCGCGGGGACGCGTCCGGGCCGTGCTGCTGGTCGGTGCCACCGGCTACGGCACCGCGTTGCTGTTCTTGATTCACGGCGGTCCCGATCTCGCCCTCACCCAGGTGCTGGTCGAGACCGTGTCGCTGGTCGTGTTCATCATGGTGCTGCGCCGCCTGCCGAAGTACTTCACCAACCGCCCGCTGCGCTCCACCCGGTGGTGGCGAATCATTCTCGCGGCGCTGGTCGGCGGCAGCGTCAGCCTGCTGGCGATCGTGGCGGCCGGTGCCCGGGTGGCGATACCGGTTTCGGTTGACTACTACGAGGCGGCGTACACCTTCGGCTACGGCAAGAACATCGTGAACGTGACCCTGGTGGACACCCGCGCCTGGGACACCATCGGCGAGATCTCGGTGCTGGTGATCGCCGCCACCGGTGTGGCCAGCCTGATCTTCCTGCGCTCCCGGGTGCCGAAGGTGCGCACCCGCGAAGGCGATCAGGCGTTCGGGGCGCGCGGAATGTGGCTGCGGGCGAGCGGTGCGCTCGATCCCGGCTCACGCTCGCTGATCTTCGAGGTGGTGACCAGAATCCTGTTCACGCTGATGATGCTGGTCTCGCTGTACCTGCTGATCGCCGGCCACAACGCGCCGGGTGGCGGGTTCGCCGGCGGGCTGGTCGCCGGCATCGCCCTGATGGTGCGCTACCTGGCCGCCGGACGCCGTGAGCTGGACGAGGCCGCGCCCTTCGACGCCGGTCGGCTGCTGGGCCTCGGCCTGGCCGTGTCGGTGCTCAGCGCGATCACCCCGGCACTGCTTGGCGGCAAGATCTTCCAGAGCTACGACCTCACGGTGGTGATCCCGGGCTGGGAGTACCTGCCCACGCCCTGGGGTGACTGGACGCTGTTCGGTGAGATGCACCTGGTCAGCTCGACGGTGTTCGACATCGGCGTGTACCTGATCGTGATCGGTGTGGTGCTCGATCTGACCCGCAGCCTCGGCGCCGGTATCGACATCCAGGCCGAGCAGGACCAGGCGCCCGTCCCGCATGCCGAGTCGACCCGCGCCCGCCCGGCGACAGACGTGCTGCGGTCCGGGCGGTGAGGGCCGATGAGTCCGAACCTGACCCTGGCGATCGTGGCCGGCGTGCTGGTGGCCTGCGGGGTGTACCTGATCACCGAACGGTCGCTGAGCCGGATCCTGATGGGCGTCATGCTGGCCGGCAACGGTGTCAACATCCTGTTTCTGGTGGCGTCCGGACGGGCCGGCGGTCCGCCGCTGATCGGCGTCACGGCCAAGGACCAGATGAGCGACCCGTTGCCGCAGGCGATGGTGCTGACCGCCATCGTGATCGCCCTGGCCACCTCGGCGTTCCTGGTCACGATGGCGTACCGGTCGTTCCAGTTGAACGGTCACGACGAGGTTCAGGACGACGTCGAGGACTCGCGGATCCGGGCCCTGGCCGAGGCCGACGAAGCGTCCGACTCGTTCGAGGAGATCAGGTTCAGCGACACCGGGGCGGACGTGGTGAGCGAATGAACAACCTGTTGCCGCTGCCTGTGTTGTTGCCGATGTTCGGTGCCGCGTTGACCCTGCTGCTCGGTCGCCGGCCCCGGTTGCAACGTGCGGTGTCCATCGTCACCCTGGTGGCCGTCTGCGGCGTCGCCGGGTCGCTGATCTGGATCACCGACACGCTCGGCGTGCAGGCGTTGTGGGTGGGGGCCTGGGCGCCGTTGGGGGTGGTGCTGGTCGCCGACCGGTTGTCTGCGCTGATGCTGACCGTTGCGTCCCTGGTCACCCTGTTCGTGCTGATCTATGCCACCGGGCAGGACGAGGAGGAGGTGCGCCGCGAGACGCCGGTGTCGATCTTCCACCCGACCTTCCTGCTGCTCAGCGCCGGGGTCTCGGACGCCTTCCTGGCCGGCGACCTGTTCAACCTGTTCGTCGGCTTCGAGATCCTGCTGTTCGCGTCGTACGTGCTGTTGACCATGGGCGGAACCGGCGAGCGGATCAGCGCCGGCTCGATCTACGTGGTGATCAACCTGGTCAGCTCACTGCTGTTCCTGACCGCGCTGGCGGTCATCTACGCCGCCACCGGCACGGTGAACATGGCTCAGCTCAGCCTGCGGTTCGCCGACCTGCCACGCGATGTCACCCTGCCCATTCAGCTGTTGTTGCTGGTGGTGTTCGCGATCAAGGCGGCGGTGTTCCCGCTGTCGTTCTGGCTTCCCGACTCCTACCCGACCGCACCGGCGCCGGTCACCGCGGTGTTCGCCGGCCTGCTGACCAAGGTCGGCGTGTACGCGATCCTGCGCACCCAGACCGCGATCTTTCCGGGCAATCCGCTGACCGACCTGCTCGGCTGGGCGGCGCTGGCCACCATGCTGATCGGCATTCTCGGCGCGATCGCGCAGGCCGAGATCAAACGACTGTTGTCGTTCACCCTGGTCTCGCACATCGGCTACATGATCTTCGGCATCGCCTTGGCCACCCAGGCGAGCCTCGGCGGCGCGATCTTCTACACCGCCCACCACATCACCGTCCAGGCGTCGTTGTTCCTGGTCGCCGGCCTGATCGAGCGCGTCGGCGGGTCCACGTCGCTGGACCGGCTCGGTGGCCTGGCCAGCACCGTCCCCCTGCTCGGGGTGCTCTTCTTCATTCCGGCGATGAACCTGGCCGGCATTCCGCCGTTGTCGGGGTTCGTCGGAAAACTCGGACTGTTGATGTCGGGTGTCGAGGTGGGCACCCCGCTGGCCTGGGCCCTGGTGGCCGGGGGCGTGGTGACCAGCCTGCTCACTCTCTACGCGGTGGCAAAGGTCTGGAGCCGAGCGTTCTGGGGCACGCCGGTGCTCGGACCGCATGCGCCGGACGACCTGCGGGTGGATGAGCCCGGCCGTCTGCCCGGCATCATGGTCGGCGGCACCGCGGCACTGGTCGTGCTGAGCCTGGCGCTGACGTTCGCCGCCGGACCGCTCTACGGCTACGTCGACCGAGCGGCCGCGAGCCTGCTCGGCGGCTCGTACCTGGAGGCCGTTTTGTCGGGGGTGGTCCGATGAGAAAGTCGTCGAGCCGGCGCCGGCTGCGTTGGCGGCTGCAGTGGCGGGCAATCCTGATGCTGGCCCTGATCTGGGTGATCCTGTGGGGCAACTACTCGCTGGTCGACGTGCTGGTCGGCATCGTGCTGGGCTGGCTGATCACCGTTACCTTTCCGCTGCCCCCGATCCGCTACCACGGCCGGCTCCGGCCGGTCGGCCTGCTGGTTCTGGTGGTCACGGTGTTGCGGGATCTCGCGGTGGCGTCCTGGCGGTTGACCCTGGCGGCCTTCTCGCCGCGGATCGACTTCACCCCGGCGGTGATCCGGGTCGACCTTCGCTCCAGCAGCGATCTGTATCAGGTCGAGATCGCCGAACTGATCTCGATCGTGCCCGGCTCGATCGTGATCGACGCCCGACGCTCGACCCGGGTGCTCTACCTGCACTTGTTGGACGTGGCAGAGCCAGACGGTGTGGCGAAGGCCAAGGCCGCGGCACTGGACGTCGAACGCCGCGTGTTGAAGGCGATCGGCAGCAACGCCGAGATCGCCGCCCTGCAGAGCAAGGAGGCGAAGTGATCACCCAGGTGTTGTTGTGGGCGGCGATGGCGATGATCGGCGTCGCGGCCGCGCTGACCCTGTGGCGACTGACCACGGGGCCGTCCACGCTCGACCGGATCGTCAGCGCGGACGTATTGGTATCGGTGGTGCTGGTCGGCATCGGATTGTCGATGGTGGTGTTCCGCAACACCTCGGCGCTGGCGATCCTGCTGGTGCTGTCCATGGTTGCCTTCACCGGCGGGGTGAGCGTGGCCCGGCTGCTGGCCCCACGCGGACCGGAGCGGCAGCGCTACCGCCGCGAGGACGGGGCGGACGAATGACCGGCGACGAGGTGTACGAACTGATCGGTGCGGCCCTGCTCGCCGCTGGCGCCTTCTTCTGCCTCGGCGGTGCGATCGGCCTGGTCCGGTTCCCCGACATCCTGGCCCGGATGCACGCGGCCACCAAGCCGCAGGTCTTCGGCCTGCTGCTGGTGCTGGCCGGGGTGGGCGTCTCCGTGCACGACCTGAAGGTCTGGCTGTTCCTGGGTCTGGTGATGGTGCTGCAGATTCTGACCGCGCCGGTCGCCGGGCACCTGATCGGACGGGTGGCCTACCGCTCAGGCGAATGGAATCCGGACGCGCTCGCGGTCGACGAGTTGAGTGCCGACCTGCGCGATGCGGGTTTCACCCGCAACGAGGAGTTCCGTCCGGAGGGTGGCACGGACCGCCCGACCAGGCGCTTCGACTGATCGACGGATGGGCGCGGCGACAGCCCCACGCCGACTGACCGCGCGGGGTGTCATATCGCACCCCCCGTGGGGTGAGCCACCACCTCCTGAGGGTCCATGTGGCATACTCACCCTCAGGACGAGCCTGCGCAGTGGGCTCACTCGATCCGGCTTTTCGGGGTGACAGCTCGAATGCCCGGCCCACTCGACCGCGACGGCGACGACCGCGGGGGTGGGTGCGGAGTCGGCTCCAGTCCACAGGCTTTGCCACTTCGGTGGCCACATCCGCGGTGTACCCCACGCCGCCGAAGGAGAGCACATGCTCGACATCGACACACCCACACCCAGCACCGACGACGGCGTTGCCGAGCAGCCCGCCGCCCCACCCCGGCGCCGCCGCTCCGCGAGCCGCCCGGCCGGGCCGCCTGCTCCGGTGGTGGTCGAAGCGCCGGCCCTGGTTGAGGCGGAATCGCCCGAACCCACCGAGCCGCCCGACGAGGATCAGGTCACCGTCGACGTGACCGAGAGCCTCGCGCCCGAGCCCGAAGCCGAGGTGCCGGACGTTTACTCGGAAAGCTACCCCGACGTGCCGGACTTCACCGAGCGGCCCGAGCCGGAAGCGCCCAGTGCCGCCGCGGAAACGCTCGAACAGCTCGAACCGCTCGACGAGCCGGAAGCAGAGTCAGAGCCTGCCCCGGCCGGCGATCCCGCGACCCCGGAGGTGGTGGAACCGGCCGCCGTCGAGCCGCCGGCGCCGCGCCGCCGTCGCAGCACCCGTGCCGCTGCCGCTCCCGAGCCGGTCGAACCGCAACCGATCCCGAGGACGTTGTGGACACCGATCAGGTGGCCGAGGCGCCCGCGCTGCTCAGCCTCGACGAGCTGCCGACCCTGGACGAACTCGCCCCTGCCGCCGAACCGCGCGGACGCCGGCGCAGGGCCAAGGCCGAGCCGAAGCCCGAACCGGAGCAGGCCGCCGCTTCCGCCGATCCGTTCGAGGAGACGCTCAGCGAACTCAGCCGCACGCCCAGGCGTGGCCGCCGGGCCAAGGTCGACGAGACCGAAGCGGCCAAGGCCCTCGACCTGCTGGCGGCCGCGATCAGCGGGCAGGGTGATGACGCGACCGAGACCGAAGTTGAAACCGTGGAGGCCGACCCGCTCGACCCGGCTGCGCTCGGTTCAGGCGACACCGAAGCTCCCGCCGCGACCACGGACGCGGACGATGAGGCCGCGGACGTCGATGATGCCGACGACGATGGCACGGACGACGGCAGCCCGCGGCGCCGGCGTCGGCGCCGGGGTGGTCGACGTCGCCGTCGGGGCGGCAGCGAGTCCGGTGACGGTGCCGAGAGCACCGACGCCGACGATGACGAAGCCGTCGACGATGACGATGATGCCGGCACTGAAGCCCCTGCCGACGGCGACGCCGAACCAGGGGAATCGTCCAGTTCAACCCGCCGGCGCCGGCGTCGGCGGCGTCGTGGTGAGGACACCACCGGGGCCGAGGACGACCCGTCCGATGTAGTGGTCCGGGTCCGCGAGCCGCGGCGCGCCCGCAGCGCCGGCGACGAGGTCACCGGCATCGAGGGTTCGACCCGCATGGAGGCGAAGCGCCAGCGCCGCCGCGAGGGCCGCGCCGCCGGCCGTCGCCGTGCGCCGATCCTCTCTGAGGCCGAGTTCCTGGCCCGCCGCGAGTCGGTGGAGCGCACCATGCTGGTCCGGCAGGCCGACGATTACACCCAGATCGGCGTGCTCGAGGACGGCGTGCTGGTCGAGCATTACGTCGACCGGGCGTCCGCCGCGTCCATGATCGGCAACGTGTACCTGGGCAAGGTACAGAACGTGCTGCCGTCCATGGAGGCCGCCTTCATCGACATCGGTCGCGGCCGCAACGCGGTTCTGTACGCCGGCGAGGTCGACTGGGACGGCTTCGGCGTCACCGGTGGCGACCGCAAGATGGAGAAGGTCTTCAAGTCCGGCCAGAGCGTGCTGGTGCAGGTCACCAAAGACCCGGTCGGCGCCAAGGGCGCCCGGCTCACCGCGCATGTGTCGATTCCCGGCCGCTACGTGGTCTACTCGCCCAGCGGGCAGCTCTCCGGCATCTCGCGGAAGCTTCCCGAAGGCGAGCGCAATCGGCTCAAGGGCATCCTGGAGGAGCTGGTCGGCGACACCGCCTCGGTGATCGTCCGGACGGCTGCCGAAGGCGCGTCCGAGGACGAACTGGTTCGTGACGTGAACCGGCTGAAGGCCACCTGGGAGGTCATCGAGAAGAAGGTCAAGGCCGGCAAGTCGCCCGAGCAGCTGTACGCCGAGCCCGATCTGACCGTGCGGATCGTCCGTGACCTGTTCACCGAGGACTTCGGTCGACTGATCATCGACGGCAACGGCAAGGGTGAGGACGCCTACGACACCGTCGACGCCTACGTCACTCATGTCGCGCCGCACCTCAAGGAGCGGCTGGAGCACTGGAGCCGGTCCGAGCAGGGCGACCTGTTCGAGACCAACCGGCTCAACGAGCAGATCGCCAAGGCGCTGGAGCGCAAGGTGTTCCTGCCGTCCGGCGGTTCGCTGATCATCGACCGCACCGAGGCGATGACCGTGATCGACGTCAACACCGGCAAGTTCACCGGCACGTCCGGAAACCTCGAAGCCACCGTCACCTCCAACAACCTGGAGGCGGCCGAAGAGATCGTCCGGCAACTGCGGCTTCGCGACATCGGCGGCATCATCGTGATCGACTTCATCGACATGGTGCTGCCGGCCAACCGCGAGTTGCTGCTGCGCCGCCTGGTCGAGTGCCTGGGCCGCGACCGCACCCGGCACCAGGTGGCCGAGGTCACCTCGCTGGGTCTGGTGCAGATGACCCGTAAGAAGATCGGCACCGGGCTGGCCGAGGCGTTCACCGTCACCTGCGAGACCTGCCATGGCCGCGGCTACCACCGGCATGACACGCCGGTGGATTCGCAAGCTCCGGCCGATGGTGGCGAGCGCGACCACGGACGCCGCCGGCGCGGCTGAACGGCTGGGGACGGTTCTTTTCCGTTCACCGGGACTGAACGAAAAGGAACCGTCCCCTTCGTTCACCGGGACTGAACGGCTGGGGACGGTTCTTTTCCGTTCACCGGGACTGAACGAAAAGGAACCGTCCCCTCCGTTCAGCGAGACTGAACGAAAAGGAACCGTCCCCTCCGTTCAGCGAGACTGAACGAAAAGGAACCGTCCCCTTTCGTTCACCGAGACTGAACGAAAAGGAACCGTCCCCTTCGTTCACCGAGACTGAACGAAAAGGAACCGTCCCCTTCGTTCATGAGCGCGGACCAGAACGGCGTCGTCGAGTAACTCCCTGGGAGAACCGGCGAAGACGCTGTGATCGGTCTACCCACTTCGGTAGGCGGGATTGCCGCTGTCGTGCTCGATTCTGCCGGTTCGGCGCACAGCGGGGCGCCTTGCACCCCTGCCCTGGATCGGACCAGAGTGGGCGGACACGGTCAGCACCCGGTCCGCCCTGGCCGGTTCGCGAAGGAGACACCCCCAATGACCACTGCCACGCCTGCCGCCCCCGCTCCGCTGAACTCGCCGGCGCGGGTGATCACCGCCAGCCTGGTCGGCACCACGATCGAGTTCTACGACTTCTACGTGTATGCCACCGCAGCGGTGCTGGTGTTTCCGCAGCTGTTCTTTCCGACCGGCAACCCCACCACCGCGTTGATCGCCTCGTTCGGCGTGTTCGGCGCCGCGATGGTGGCCCGCCCGATCGGTGCCATCGTCTTCGGACACCTCGGTGACCGGCGGGGACGCAAGACCACCCTGGTGATCAGCCTGCTCACCATGGGAATCGCCACGTTCCTGATCGGGCTGCTGCCCACGTTCGCCACCGCCGGCCTGCTGGCGCCGATCATGCTGCTGATCCTGCGGCTCACCCAGGGCTTCGCGCTCGGCGGCGAGTGGTCGGGCGCGGCACTGGTGGCCACCGAGAACGCGCCGCCCGGAAAGCGGGCTTGGTACGGCACCTTTCCGCAGCTGGGTGCGCCGATTGGCTTCATCATCGCCAACGGGCTATTCCTGACCATCAACTTCATGCTGCCGCACGCCGACAATCCGCTGCTCAAGTCGGAGGCGTTCCTCAGTTGGGGCTGGCGGGTGCCGTTCCTGTTCTCGGCGGTGATGGTGATCGTCGGCCTGTGGGTGCGGCTGAAGCTGGTCGAGTCGGAGGCGTTCCGCAAGGCCGAGAAGCGCGGCGCCATTCGCAAACTGCCCCTCGGCGACACCTTCCGGCACCACTGGCGGGAAGTGCTGCTGGGCACCTTCATCATGCTGGCCACCTATGTGCTGTTCTACCTGATGTCCAGCTTCACGCTGACCTACGGAACCGCGAAGACCGACGCGACTCCCGGAGGTCTCGGCTTCAGCTACACCACCTTCGTGCTGATGCAGATCATCGGCGTGGTTTTCTTCGGCCTGTTCACGCTGCTGTCCGGGCCGGTCGCCGACCGGATCGGACGGCGCAAGCTGCTGATCTGGACGACGGTGGCGATCATCGCCTTCGGGCTCAGCTTTCCGATCTGGTTGCAACCCCGAGCCGACCTGGCCTTCACCGGGGCAATGGTGCAGGCCTTCCTGATTTTCGGGTTCCTGCTGATGGGCACCACCTTCGGGCCGATGGGTGCGCTGCTGCCGGAACTGTTCCCGACCAACGTCCGCTACACCGGTTCGGCGATCGCCTATAACGTGTCCAGCATCCTGGGCGCCGCTCTCGCCCCGATCATTGCGGTGGCCCTGTGGGCCACGGCCGGTGGCAGCACCTGGTCGGTCGGGGTCTACCTGGCCTGCGCGGGGGTGCTCACCCTGATCGCGCTGCTGCTCAGCAAGGAGACCAAGGACACCGACTACTTCGCCGCCTCGGTGGACGATGCCGAGTTCGCCGCCCTGGCGGAGGAGAACTCGGTCCGGCTCTGATCAGGCTGTCGCCGCTCAGAAACGGGGCGTCACGCACGCCGGCTCAATCCACGGCCAATGCCGGAACGGTGATCGCTCGATGGTCGCCCAGACCAGCAGGCAGCGGTCCCATCGGTTCAACTCTGCCGTGCCGCGATCCGCTCAGGTGGCCGTCGCCGGAGTCGCCTGCGGGTCGGTGGTCAACGAGACCGTGGCCCACGCATCGAGTCCCAACAGGTGCAGGTTGGCACTGATCGCCCGGCGGACCGCGTCCTCGTCCTCAACCTGCCACTGGCCCGGCTCGACCACGAACTGCACCTCGACGTAGAGCCGCTGGCCGAGTTTGGCCGAGCGGACCAACGGTACCGGCAGTTTCTTCGCGTCGCCCGGACGGGTGACCTCGGCCATTCCAGTGGCCACCGCATGCTCGATGTTGGTCTGCAGCCGGGGCTCCGGTGACGCCTCGAGCAACTCCCGTCCGCCACCGCGGACGAGAGCCAGCGCGCGCGGAATGATCAGGGCGCAGGCGATCAGCACCAGCGCCGGGTCGGCCAGCCGGGCCACGCGCGGTTCGAGCATTTGGGCGACCAGGCCACCGATGACCATCATCAGGCCGACCACCAGCCGGACCCGCCACACGGTCAGTTCGGTGTGTGACAACACCGACGTCGCGCCGGCCCGGCGCAGCAGCAGCACGACCAGCAGCGACGTGCCTGCGAGCAGCACGCCGAAGCCGTAGATCGCATAGGACGGGGCCTGCGAGCCGCCGTCGATGAACACGGTGACGGCCTCCACCAACCCGTACATCAGGGTGCCGAGCAGCGCCGCACCCTGCAGCGCCGCGGCAAGCGGTGTGGCCGCATGGCGACCGAACGGATACCGGGCCGACGGGGCCATGCTGGACGTGCGCAGGGCGAGCATCGAGATTGCCACCAGCACGATGCCGGACAACAGGTAGACCCCGACGAAGACCACCACGCCCGCATCGCTGATCAATCCCCAGAACAGGCCGATGAAGGCCAGCACGGACGTGGCGACCAGGCTCAGGCTGAGCGCGTGGGCCGCCGGGTCGGGCTGCTTCGGCTGCACAACGGCGGCGGTCGCCATCGGGACTCCTTCCACGCGGGCGTTGGTCGGCTCAGCGTAGCGCCGGGCCCGGCCGGGCCGGCCGCGGCGCGGATCAGCTGATCAACATCCCGATCGCATGGATGCCGAGGCCGGCCAGGCAGCCGACCACGGTGCCGTTGATCCGGATGAACTGCAGGTCCCGGCCCACGTGCAACTCGATCCGCCTGGCCGCCTGCTGCCCGTCCCAGCGCTCGATGGTGTGGCTGATCACCGTGGACAACTCGGCCCCGTAGGTGCGCACCACGAAGGCCGCGGCGTCCTCGAGGCGCAGTTCCAGGGTGTTGCGAAGGTCGTCGTCCCCGAGCAGCGATCGCCCGAACCGCTGCACGGCCCGCCGGGCTCGGTCCCGCAGCCCGGACGACTCGGCGGCGAGAGCGCCGTCCAGCGATGCCCGGATCGTGCTCCACAGCCCGACCACCGTCTGCGCCGTCTGCGGATGGCCGAGCAGGCGCTGTTTGAGATTCTCGGCCCGGGCCGACACCACCGGGTTGTGCTGCAGGTCGCCGGCCACCTGGTGCAGCAGGTCGTCCAGGGCGGCGCGGGTGGGGTGGTCCCGGTCCTTGCGGATGTCCCACAGCCATTGAAGTGCCTGGTCGTAGGTCCACCGGACGACCCGGCGGTTGATGAAGCCCGGCGCCCACTTCGGGGCCCGGTCAGCGATCAGGCCGTCGAAGGTGTCGGGATGCCTGCGCAGCCAGTCGTGCACCTCGCCGACAACCAGGTCGACCAGGCCGTGATGGGCGCCATCGGTGACGATCGCGTCCAGCAGGTCTCCCATCGTGCCGGCCAGCGGCTCGGCCTCCAGCCGCGGGATGATCACGTCGGTGACCAACTGAGTGACGTCCTCGTCCTTCACGTGGGCCAGCGCCACCCTGGCCAGCCGCGAGCCCTCGGTGACCACGCGGGCGGCGTTCTCGTCGGCCTGCAACCATTCGCCGAGCCTGCTGCCGACCCGGGTGGCCGCGATTCGTTCACGGACGATCTCCTCGGTCAGAAAGTTCTCCGTGAAGAAGGCCTGCAGGTTGCGGGCGATGTCGTTCTTGCGCTTGGGAATGATCGCGGTGTGGGGTATCGGCAGCCCGAGTGGGTGCCGAAACAGGGCGGTGACGGCGAACCAGTCCGCGAGGGCACCGATCATGGCCGCTTCGGCACCGGCGTTGACGAAACCCCAGCCGCCCTGGTCGGCGACCCGGAGCGTGGCCAGGTAGATCACCGCCGCGAGCAGCAGCAACGACAGCGCGACCAGCTTCATCCGGCGCAGTGCCGACGCCCGTTGCAGGTCGGCAGCGGAGAGGCCGGGCGCCAGCTCGACGGTCACAGCAGTTGGCGTGCGGCCAGGTCGGTACGCAGTTGCTCGGCGCTGGTGAAGAGCAGGGTGCTGATGCCGATCCCGGCGGCCGCGGTCAGGTTCTCCTGGGTGTCGTCGACCATCACGGTACGATCCGGGTCGAGATCGAACCGGTCCAGCGCGTAGCGGAAGATTTCCGGGTCCGGCTTGGCCAGGCCGACCTCGCCGGAGACGATCACGTCGGCGAGTTCGTCGATCACCGGGTTCGCTCGTCGCGCAACGTTGAAGTTCTCCTTGGCCCAGTTGGACAGGCCGAAGCAGTGCACACCGGCGGCAAGCAACTCGCGGATCACCTCGGCGGTGCCGGGTACCGGGCCGCTGACGGTGAGCGGGAATCGCTCCAGGTAGACCCGGTAGGCGTCCACCAGATGCGGCGCCTGGTCGTCCATCTCAACCACCGCGTCTGCCAACGGCATGCCGGCATCGGTGCGGGCGTTCAGCTCCCAGAAGACGTCCGCGTCGAGAAACCTGATGGCGACGTCGTCCGGCAGCGCGCCGGCGAAGGCCCGCATCGGATCCCAATCCACGATGACATTGGCCACGTCGAAGATGATGCTGGTGGTCACAGGTCCTCCTCAGTGATCGTGATCCGCAGGGCTCGGCCCAGAACCGGTCCCAACCAGCGCGCCTGCTGACCGGTGAGAGTGGCGCCGACCAGGCTGTCGGCGCCGTCCAGCCGATTCAACCGCACCACGTCCAGCCCGCGCAGGTCAAGGTGTTCCCCCTTGCGGTTGCGCAGATCGAGGTCTTCGACCAGGCAGTTCTGCAGGGCCACCCGGGTGGTCGACGCACCGGCGGCGTCGAGGGTGCCGATCCGGCAGCCGACCAGGGAGACGTCGCTGAGCACGGCCTCGCGCAGGTTCAGGTAGCCGATCCGGACGCCGGTGAGCAGCACGTTGTCCCACCGGGCGCCCGAGCAGTCCAGCACCCCGATGCTGCCGCCGTCGACCACGACGCCGCGCCAACTCGACCGCGGCGCGTCCCAGTTGACCACCACCGGATCGGTCACCTCGACCTCGGTCAGCCGCAGTCGTCGGCACCGCAGCGTGTCGGCGGGTAGCCGGGTCAGCCGCGAGTCTGCGACCTCGGCGCCGATCGCGGTCGCGTCGTCGTCGGCCCAGCCCAACTGGGCTTCGGTGAAGCTTTCGCCGTCGCAGTCCGCACCTGGGTCGCTCGCGATCAGCGGCGGCAGTTGCGGGGCGTTCACCCGTGGAGGGTCCAGCGGACTCATGGCACGTTTCGGTGCAGCTCGTCCAGCCACAGCTTCGCCGAAACGTCGGACGGCATCCGCCAGTCTCCCCGCGGCGACAACGACCCGCCGCGGACCACCTTCGGGCCGTTCGGCATCGCCGAGCGTTTGAACTGGGCGAAGCCGAAGAACCGGGTGCAGAACACCTCCAACCACTTCTTGATCGTGGCCAGGTCGTAGGCGACCCGCTTGTCGTCCGGGAATCCCTCGGGCCAATCGCCCCGGTCCGCGTCCGACCATGCGTGTTCGGCGAGGAACGCGATCGTCGATGGCGCGGTGCCGTGCCGTAACACGTGGTACAGGGTGAAATCCTGCAGATTGTAGGGGCCGATGCTGGCCTCGGTGGACTGCGGCTTCTCGCCGGCCTGGACGGGCACAAGTTCGGGCGAGATCTCGGTGTCCAGAATCGCCCGCAGCACCTGGCCGACCTCGGCGCTGAACTGCCCGGACGTGCTCACCCAGCGAATCAGGTGCTGCATCAGCGTCTTCGGCACGCCGCCGTTGACGTTGTAGTGGCTCATCTGGTCGCCCACCCCGTAGGTGCACCAGCCGAGGGCCAGTTCGGACAGGTCGCCGGTGCCCAGCACGATGCCGCCGCGCTGATTGGCCAGCCGGAAAAGGTAATCGGTGCGCAGCCCCGCCTGCACGTTCTCGAAGGTCACGTCGTAGACCGGCTCGCCGTCGGCGAACGGATGATCCATCTCGTCCAGCATGGTGCGGGCGGTGCCGGTGATGTCGAGGGTGGCGAAGGTCACCCCGAGTGACTCGGCCAGCGCGGTGGCGTTGTTCCTGGTGTGATCGGACGTGGCGAAGCCGGGCATGGTGAAGGCCAGGATGTCGGTGCGCGGCCGCTCCATCCGATCCATCGCCTTGGCGGCCACGATCAACGCATGGGTGGAATCCAGGCCCCCGGAGACGCCGATCACGATCTTGGGCTGGCCGATCGCCTTCAGCCGCTGCTCCAGTCCGCTGACCTGGATGCTGTAGGCCTCATAGCAGTCCTGGGCGAGCCGGGCTGAATCGGCCGGAACGAACGGGAACCGGGCCAGGTCGCGCTTCAGCCCCAGGTCTCCCGAGGGCGGGTCCAGGGTGAAGGTCACGTAGCGGAAGCCGTCCAGCCGGTCGGCATGGGCGCGCCGGTTGTCGTCGAAGGTGCCCTGGCGGAACCGGTCCTGCACCAGCCGGGCCACCTGCAGGTCGGCGACGGACGACCGCGGACCCACCGGGAAGCGTTCCGATTCGGCCAGCAGCGAGCCGTTCTCGTAGATCATCGTCTGGCCGTCCCAGGACAGGTCGGTGGACGACTCGCCCTCACCGGCCGCCGAGTAGACGTAGCCGGCCAGGCAGCGGGACGACCCGGACGAACACAACAGGTGCCGCTCGAGCGCCTTCGCGACGGTGATCGGCGAGCCGGACAGGTTGGCCAGCACCGTCGCACCGGCCAGTGCCGCCTCCGCGCTCGGCGGGATCGGCACCCACATGTCCTCGCAGATCTCGACGTGCAGCACGAAGTGCGGCAGGTCGTTAGCGGCGAACAGCAGGTCGGGACCGAACGGCGCATCGACGCCGGCCACCCGGATCTCGCCGGTGACGTCGTCACCGGGTGCGATCTGGCGGCGCTCGTAGAACTCGCGGTAGGTGGGCAGGTACGACTTGGGGATCACGCCGAGAATGTCGCCGCGATGGATCACGATCGCGCAGTTGTAGACGCGGTGCAGGCTGCGTAGTGGGGCGCCGATCACCAGCACCGTGTCCAGGTCGACCGAACCCTCGGCGACCTGCGCGACCGCGGCATCGGCGGCGTTGAGCACCGGGTCCTGCAGCAGCAGGTCCTCGATCGAGTATCCGGTCAGGCAGAGCTCGGGAAAGATCGCCAGGGCGACCCCGTCCGCGGAGAGTGCGCGGGCCTGTTCGAGAACTGCCTCGGCGTTGACCGCGGGCTGCACCATCGCGATTGGAAAGGTGACCGCCGCCACCCGTACGAAACCGTGCTGGTACAGGTTGTGAAAGTCCATCGGCCCTCCATGCGGCTGCGTCAGTGCTAACGCCAGCATGTCAGAACGAGCAGTGCCGGTCCGGTAGTCCAGAGCCTGACGCTTCATCGTGATCGCGGCGAGAGCCCGAGTCTCATCAAACGTCCATGCATAGAGCCGAACGGTGCCGCCGAGTATCTCGGCGACACCGCGCTGGTCAGCGTCCTGGAATGCCCTCAGGCCTGCTGCCACCCGTCGGCGCCCGGAAGCGGGATCAGACCGTTGGCGACTCCGACCCGGCCGTACACCCGAACCTGGCCGTACTTGTCCTGGATGACCGCCAGGAAGGCTTCCATGAAGCTGTGAGCGACCGTGCTGTTGTCGGCTGCCTCACACGCGTCGATGTAGACGGTTCCGGTATACCCAGGCGGAAAGACGCTCGCTGCCTGTAGGCCCTGGAACAGTTCTGGGGCGTTGACGTAGAACGCCTTCCTCCGGTCACCAATCACCGGGTTGTTGTCGTCACCTTCCATCACGCCGTGGGCGATCAGGAAGAGCGACTCGGTCGGTTGCAACTGGGGGATCTGGTTTCCGAACACTTGGTGGACCGAGCCGAACACTGCTTGGTTGACCTGCCATGAGGCATTGGCGATCTGGACCAGGCTCGGGTCATCCGTGCAGACCACGATGATCATGATTGTCTCCTTCGATTCGTTGGGGGATGGGTTGGGGTCACTTGACCGGCGGGTAGAGCCGGGCGTCGACGAAGTACCAGACCACGGTCCAGTTGTAACCGCGGTCGTAGTCGCTCTTGACGTAGATCGCGCCGGCGGTGGTTCCGATCACCTGGTCGCAGTCCTTCTTCCAGTCGCCGCCGGTGCCGTCGGTCCAGTTGCAGACCACGTCGAAGCCGACCAGCAGCTTGGTGGCGTCGGAGAAGGTGAAGGTGTGCTCCCGCCAGCCGATGTGCCATTCCTCCTGCACCGACTGGGCCAGGCTGGAGATGTCGATGCCGGGCATCGGCGCCTGTGAGAAGCCGTAGTTCCAGCGCACCCGGCCCTTGTCCGCGTCGATCAGGTCACCCTTCTTGGGCTCGGTCTTGGCGGCAGTGGCCAACTGGCTGACGAAAACGTGCCGGTTGTTCACCGCCCGCAGCGCAGCGAGTACGTCCTGGCACTGGGCGGTCAGAACGCCGATCAGATCAGGATCCTCGGCCAGCGTGGCCTGCTGGGCCTCGACCTGCGCCTGGAGTTTCTTGAAGGCCGGTTCGACGCCGGCTCGGCCGAAGTCGGGGCAGGTCTGGTACAGCGAGCGGCACAGCCAGTAGCCGTCGTAGAGCACCGACAGGTCGGCGAACACCTTCGGCGCGATCGGCACCGTGCCCGGAATGGTTGGATCGACCATCCGGTAGTGCTCCAGGTAGACCTCGAACGGATCCGGCGCCTGTGCCTTCTCGAACCAGGGCAGCAGGGTCTTCACGATCTGAGCCGGATTCCAGCCCTCGCCGGCCGGCGGGGACGGGATCGCGCTGTTGACCCCCTGCGCGCTGATGTACACGTTGATGTTCGCACTGGTCTCTTTCGCCGTCTTCTCGAACTCCGTACTGCCCTCGGCAGTCATCACCTCGGGCACCTTGGCGGCCAGCGTCGCGGTGAACTTCGAGCGCTCCTCAACGGAGCGGAAGCTGCACTGGTAGACCGCGTAGAGCGAGGAGGCCGCCCGGTAGCCGGCCACGAAGTAGTCGCCGTAGGAGTCGCGGTAGTTCGGTCCGGGAGTTCCGGACAGCTGATACGACTCGGCCAGCGAGTGTTGCGTCCGTTGCACGTGGATCTGGGCAACGAGCGTGACCGACAGTTCGTTGACCTTCACCGAGTTGAGGAAGCTGGTACCCGCCGTGACGGTGACACCCTCGATGTTGTACGAGCCCTTCGCCGAGCCCGAGATCAGCGTGGACAGGTCGCTCTCGGACTGCACCAACGAGTAGCTGTAGGTCGCCGAGAGCGGGCTGGTGTCCTTGACCGTGAACGGTTTCACCCCGGAGGCACGGAGTTGGCCGGTGACGGCATCGACGCCGACCCCGAGACGGTATTCCCGACGCCACGGGTCGTTGGCTTCGGTGGTGTCCAGAACGGTGGTGCCGGCGGCGGCGCCGACAACTTTGGTGAGCATGGATGTCCCTGCTTTCGTGAGTCTCCTGGAGGAGGAATCAATGGGGGGTGTGCAGATTCGAATCCATGGCTAGAGTCACACGCCCCAAAGGGTGGGGTCGTCCCCAAAATTGATGAAGTGGACGTCCGTCGCAGCCCTGGTGGGGAATCCCCGGTGCGCGACCGCCACCGCAGTGAGTTGCGAGCGCGCCTCGAGCTTGGTCAAGACCGCCCGGATCTGGCTGCGGACGGTGTGCTCCGAGCGATTGGTGAGACCCGCGATCCGGGCCGCCGGTTGCCCGGTCAGCATCAACTGAAGCACCCGCCGCTCCGCAGGCGTGAGCCTGGCCAACCGGTGCGCCTCACGCTCGCGGTGCCGCAGCCGGCGCACCCGCTCCGCAATCGCCCGGGCCGAACGAGGACCCGGCTGCAGCGCCGCGGCGACGGCCCGGATCAGTTCCGTGAAAGGGACGTCCAGGTTGAGCGCGATCGCGCCCTTCTGCGCCAGGGGAACCAGGGCGGCGATCGATCGGATCGATCCGACGCCGACCAGTACCCGGGCAAGCGACCCGAGGGCCGGACGAAGCGGGTGCCCGTCGTCGTCCTCGACCAGGACCACCAGTGGTGCGGATGGATCAGGGCCGGGTTGCCAGCCGAGATCGGGCAGGGTGGCGGTCAGGGCGGCACCGAGAAGTGACTGCGGTGGGGCCAGGATCCGCAACGGGTTTGGCGGCGTGCTGCGCGTGCTCGACCTCGTGCGTTGAGCCGCGACGGTGGTGGGGACCGGCGACACCGGGTCCAGTGCGGGGTGTCACCCGTCGAGTCGACCGTCGGGGCGGGGTGGTCAGGGCCACCGGCGCGGTGCGTCGGTGCGGCGATTGTGCCGAATCCGTCTACTTAGCGGCTCACAAAAGATCGGACTGTGGGACGGTCAATCTCCAAAGCCGCCGCCGAAGTCGCCGCCGCCACCCCAGTCGCCACCGCCGAAGCTGCTACCGGCGTCTCCGCCACCGCCGAAGTCCCCGAAGCCGCCGCCCATGTCCGAGCCGAGCGAGGCGCCGTCGAAGCCGCCGCCGATTCCGGTTGCGTCGAACCCGAGGCCGTCGATCGCGCCCGCGTCGAACATGCCGGACGGGTCGCCGAAGGCGTCTCCGAGGCCACCCACGTCGCCCATGCCGCCGAAGCCGTCCATCGCCGAGAACATGGCGAGGCTGAACATGGCGTCATGCACGCCCCAACCCACCACGCCCAGCCAGAGCAGGTCCATGCCGTCGTCGTAGCCGTCTTCGCGGGCGGCTGCGGCCAGGTCGCCGAACACCTTGACCCAGTGGCCGGCCACGCCCAGCACGATCGCCCAGGGCAGGTACTTGGAGAAGATCTCGGACGCCTCCTCGTACTTGAACTGCTCCTTCTCGGCGGTCTCCAGGTAGCGCTTGAAGCCGAGTGTCTGGATACGAAGCGCGGTGCCCTCGGCGGTCCGGACGGGCCGCTGCTTGGTCTGGGCACCGATCAGCAGGCCGCCCAGCCCGGCAACGGCGCCGGCCGCCATGGCCGCACCGGTGCCGGTTCCGAAGCCGTAGAGCAGCAGCAGGCCGGCCACGATCCAGACGATCCGGACCGGGTGCATGCCGCTCACGTTGCGGAACCAGCCCCGCTCGTAGGAGTTGTTTGCCAGCACGTACTGGTAGTCCGCGACGGCGCGATTGCTCTGCCGGGGCAAATCCGACAGCCGCACCTCAGGACCGCCCACGAACAGGTCGTGCAGCAACTGCCGCTCGTCCCGGTCAAGTTGATCGGCCGGCGCAGCGTCTGCGACCCGCAACTCCCAGTCCTTGCCGTTGTGGGAGCGGGCGCTCTCGACCACAACGATGCTGAGGTGGCCGCGGGCGGCCAGGTCGACGATGGTGGCGATCACGTCCCGGGTCTCGGGCTTGCCGTCCACGACGGTGCCGGCCAGCCCGGGGCGAACGCCCCTCGGCGGGCTGAACGCCACGGCGACCTCGCCCTTGTACTCGGATCCGCCCGGTACCGGCACCCGATGCTCAGGCTGAGCGCCGATCGGCGTGAGCCCCGGCGTCACGCCCTCGAAATACTCGTCGGCGAACTTCGTCCGCTGCGCGCGCCAGGCCCACACGAGCAGAGCGACGACTCCGAGGCCGGCAACGATCCACAGCACATCCATACCCCCATAGTGACAGGTGCGCCATAGCGCTCCGGCGCGTCAGAATCGAAGCCATGACCTCGTACTTGGTGGAGACCCCGCTCGGCCCCTGCCGGCTCACCGTCACGACCGTCGAGGAGCCCAGGGCGGTGCTGCTTCTCGGCCACGGCGCCGGGGGTGGCATCGAGGCTTTCGACCTGGTCGCCTGCGCGCAGGGTTTGCCGAACCGCGGGGTGATCGTGATCCGGCACGAGCAGCCGTGGCGGGTCGCCGGTCGCCATCCGGTGGCCCGTCCGGACGTAGTGGATCTGGGCTGGCAGCCGGCTCGCGACCAGGTGCTGGCCGCCTTTCCCGATCTGCCGGTCTGGGTGGGTGGACGCTCGGCCGGCGCCCGCGGCGCCTGCCGGAATTACGACGCGCGGCAGGCGGGAGTGGTCTGCCTGTCCTTCCCGCTGCACCCACCCGGCCGTCCGGACCAGACCCGGATCGCCGAGCTGGCCGGTGTGACCGGTCCAGTGCTGGTCGTCCAAGGTGAGCGCGATCCGTTCGGCTCACCCCAGGACGTGCTGGACGCCGCACTCGCTGCCGGGGGAGCGCAGCCGACGGTGGTGTCCCAGCCGGGGACGCACTCGTTCAACCGGCGGGCGGACGTCCGGGACGGAATCGTGGCGGCGGTAGCGAGTTTTCTGGGCGTGTGATCGATCGTGCGTCCGATGCATGGACGTTGCGCGGTGTAGCGCTCGTTGCGCGCGGACGAACCCGCGCAACGAGCGCTTACCCGCGCAACGTCCACCGTTCGCCGCCTACCAGCCGGCCCCGTAGCACTGGAACGTCGACCACAGGTCGGGATGTTTGGCGGTGGCAGCGGCCAGAGCGTCGGCAGGCGGGCTGCCCTTGGCCAGTTCGGCGTGCATGTCGGGAAGAATGGCGGCCGCGACCTCGTCCGACACCGACGCGGGTGACGCGATCACGCAGCGGGCACCCGCATGCAGCCAGGCGGTGGTCAGCCCCAGCAACTCATCACCGCGTCGAATCGTGGTGGCGCCGAGCTCGCAGGCCGAGAGAATCACCGTTTCGGGCACCTGTGGCAAATGATCGAGGTCGTAGCCGAACCAGGGCCCGTCCACCAGTTCGAGGTTGGAGAACAACGGGTTGTCCGCGACGTGATGCCCGTGCGCGGCCAGGTGCAGCAGGTCGACCCGGCCGGCCAGGTCACCCACGGCGTCCGCGGTCGCCGCGGGGCCGGCCAACACCTCAGCGTTGGGCCAGTGCGCTCCTGCAGCGACCACCTCGTGACCGGCACGCGGCAGCCGCGGACCGGCCGCGAAACCGGACGTCGCATACTCGTGCGGCTTCCGGCGGGCGGCAACCCAGGCGGAGGCGCTGCGTGGAATGGTGACCGACCGTCCGGCCAGCGACGGCATCAGCGTCCAGGGCAGGCCGGCGAAGATGCCCAAGGGATTCATCACGACTCGTTGGGTGCGGATCGAGCCGCTCGTGGGACCGAAGATCAGTTCGTCCAGCCGGGCCATCCGGTCACGCAGCGAATCGGCCACGGCGATGGACAGGGCGGGCGGCAGATCGGCGGCCGCCAGGTCGAGGTCCGCGGGCAGGCCGGCCAGCTGTTGGCGGAACTCGGCGGTCGGGCCGAGCCGCAGCAGGCGACTGTCCGTTGCTGAGATCACCATGGCGTAGGCGTCGGGCCCGACGCTGAAGGCGGCGACCAGCGTCGCTTGGCAGCTGGTCAGTTCCTCGCGCAACCGGTTCAGCCGGACCAGGTCGTGCAGCTCGGCCGCACCTTCGTCCATCCAGGCCCGTTCCCGCACGGTGCGCAGCAGCGCCTCACGCTCCTGCAGCTGGTGGCTGTCGGGTTCGTCCTCCTGGCTCAGCGCCCGCAGCCGGGTCAGCCGCGCGGCCAGTTCCGGATTGGCTGGGGGCCGGAGCGGGCTCAGCCGTCCGGTCAGGGCCCCGGTTCGCTCGATCCACTGGTGCACGACGTCCGGACGTCCGCTCGCGACGGCCAGCCGGAGGCCACGCTCCAGGAGCGGCTGGGCGTGGCCGGCCGCCGAGGTCTGCAGGTCAAGGCTGCCGAAGGTCGCCTGCCAGGCCGAAAGCTGGTCCAACGCGTCCCGGACGATGCGCATCGCCCGCCCGGGGTGGCCGGCGTCCTCAGCCTCCCCGGCCCGCAGGCCGGCTGCGATGAGTCGTAGTGGAAGGGGCGTGTTGGAAGGTAACCGCAGCGCACTGGCCCGGTGCCGGGCGCCAGCCAGGAGAACATGGAGGAGCAGGGCATCACGCTGCAGGCCGAGCCGGCGCAGATCGTTCAACAGTGCCTCGGCCTGGTCCTGGTCGGCGACGCCCCGGGACAGGTCGCAGGCCGCCTTGACGGCCCGGCAGCGCAGGGCCTGATGGGGCGCACCGGCCCGCTCGAAGCGCTTGGCGGCGCGGGCCGCGACCCGAGCAGCCTCCTTCGGGTCACTCCAGGCGAGCAGTTGGGCCAGGGTCATTTCCGCGCCGGCCTGGCGCAGCCGCACTCGACGGGCGCCGAACCTGGCCGCGGCACTTCGCAACAGGTCCTCGGCCTCATCGGCCAACCCGGCCGAGAGCAACGCTTCTGAGCGGTCCTGATCCAAGGTGGCCAGCAGGGCTGGAGCCTCACTGCGCAGAATCACATCGGCGTCGCCGAACAACCGAAGGGATCTGACCAGGTCGCCGGCCATCATGTGGGCGTAGCCCAGGTTGTTCAGGGCCTTGGCCCGGCCGTCCGTGCGGCCGACGAGTTGGAACTGCTCCAGAGCCATCGTGTAGTCGGAGATGGCTGCCGGAACGTCGCCCTGATCGAGGAAGATGTTGCCCCGGTTGAGCCCGACCCGCGCCAGCTCCTCGGGACTGTCGGCAACCAGCGGTTCCGCGGCCAGGTAGTCGGCGAGCGAACCCCGCACGTCACCCAGCCGGATCCGGACCAGGCCGCGCTGCGACAGCAGCATGCCGCGCTCGAGGTCACTGAGGGAACGGCCGGCGCTGATCGCTCCGTCCAGCAACTCTCGGCCCCGGACGGCGTTTCCCAGCTCGGTTTCGGCGTAACTGAGGCCTCGCTGCAGGGCGGTGACCAGGGACTCGTCGGTCGTGCGCTCCAGGCCCTTGAGAAAGTAGCGCTTCGCCGCCAGATACCGCCCCCTGCCGTTCGCCTCCATGGCGCGAGCGTGCAATTGGGCGGCGGTCAGCACCCGCTCATCGTGTCACGTACGCACTCAGGCGTCAGCAACCCGGACTTCCGTGAGCTCCTCGACGGCTTCCCACCCGCGCTGGACGCCAGTGTCACGCACCTCGTCCTCGGTGGCCGGCATCTGCCGCAACAGGCTCGCTGCCACCCGGCCCGCGAGCAGCGGAGCCGCGAACGACGTTCCCGTCCAGGTGCCGAAGCCGGCGGAGAAGTTGTCCGGATCGAAGCCCTCACGCGTGCGGCCTTCGTACTTCACCCGGGCCGTCGGCAGAAAGCCGCCGTTCCATCGTGGCAACGTGCTGACCAGGGCAACGCCCGGCGCCCAGGCCCGCACCCAGGGGCCGGTGTTCGAGAACAGGGCGTCGGTGCCGTTGGGATTCAGCGCACCAACACTGACCAGGGGCAGGGTGTCAGCGCGCACGGGCAGTGAGATCGGCGGTGTGAACGACACCCTCCAGGGTGCGAGCGCCGCCGGAAACTGCGGCCTTGCGGTGGCGTCGTTGCCGGCCGAGGCGACCACGACCACACCCATCGCCCCGAGCGCGCCCAACATCAGTCGAGCGGTCTCGACCGCCTCGGTGTCCTCGGCGGTCTCGTGGTAGTAGCCCATGGAGAGCGACAACACATCGATCCGGTGGCCGCCTGGTTCGCTTTTTCGGTACGCCTGAACCAGCCGGACCACCTGCGACAACGCGCGTTCCCAGTCCGACTCGGCCACCGGGCCTTCGGAGTCGACGAGTCGCCAACTCAGGATGTCGGCATCGGGACACGCCTGATGGATCAGCCCGGCGATGAAGGTGCCGTGGCCGGAGTTGGTGTCGAGTGCTCCATCCAACGGGCCGGCCAGATCGCCGTGCTCCTCTGAATCCGTCGCCGGGTCGGTTCGGCCGATCGGACCATCCATCTCCACCGACTCGTCCACGATTCCGGACAACCAAGGATGGCTGGTGTCGCACCCCGAGTCGAGGATCGCGACCACGGGTCGCAACTTCTTCAACTCCTGGTCGGTGCATCGGTACGGCTTTGGACCGATGAAGTTGACCGGGTTCCGATTGTCGACCCGCATCGGGTTGGGGTCGTGCATCGGGTTGGGGTCGTGCATCGGGTTGGGGTCGTGCATCGGGTTGGGGTCGTGCATCGGGTTGGGATCGTGCATCGGGTTGGGGTCGTGCATCGGGTTGGCGACGGGATCCGCGGCGGAGAAGACGGCGTGGTCCAGACCTACCCCCGCGACACCCTCACGATCGACCGCCCGGGCCAACTGCAGCAGGATCCAGGCATCGGGGGCGGACGCAGCCTGACCCTCGGCCACCTCGATCGCGACCCGCGCCCGGCCCAGCGTGATCTCGCGCTGCGGGTTGCGGGGATCCGGAATCGTGACCTCCCAGGACTTGAAGTCCTCGTCGGGGACGATCACCCAGCCCTTGCCCTCACCGATCCGGTTGAGCAGGGCGAGCACGTCGTCCAGCCGCGCGGTGGGTACCAGCAACCGGTCACTCACGTAGACGGTCGCGCGGGGCGAGACCCCGCGGATCTTCATCGCGGTCGAGGGATCGAGCACCCGTCCGGACAACAGGTCGATGAGTGCCCGCGGCGGGGCCACCGGGTCACGATCCAACGGATCGCGCATCGGTCGTTTCATCACCTCGGGCTTCTCGTTCTCCGAAACTTCGCTGCGCGGTGTGTAATCGGTCATCGATCAAGGTCCTCGGGGGTAGGCGGCATCGGGTACAGCTCAAATCTCGAACAGGGTGGTCCTGAAGGCAGGGTCGGAGCCCGCGGTGACCAGATCGAGCCTGGTCAGACCCGACGGCACGTTGGCGAACTCGAACCGGCCGTGGTTGCCGACCGGCGAGGTGGCCGTGCCGTGCTCCTGCCACAGTGAGGCGGTCAACTCGACCAGGTCGCCCTTGTCGTCGGACGATCGGACCACCCAGCCGTCGATCCGGCGGTGGGCGTCGTCGACCGGGCTGACTCGCAGCATCACGGTCACCCCTGAGGCGGTGAACTCCAGCACCAGTTTCTGGTCGTCCCCGCTGCGGACGCCGGCGAGCTGCTGCGAACGATGCACCATCGTGAGCAACTCGTACTCCAGTTCCAGGTCCTCCAGGGCGACCGCCACCAACACCTTCTCGGTGAGGCCGGCGGGTACCGGGTCAAGCTCCTCATAGGTTCGCCTGAGTGCCTCCAACAGAGGATCACGTTCATTGGCATTCACAGCTGGCCACCTTTCTCAAGCGAACTGCGCAGTTTGTCGAGGCAGCGGCGCCGGGTCGGGCCGATGCTGCCGATGGGCATCTCCAGGTCCTTGGCAAGACCCGCGTAATCGGGACGGTCGTCGAAGGCAACGATGCGCAGCAGGCGCTGGCACCGCTCGTCCAGGGTCTGGACGTGCTCCCACAAGATGGAGCTGCCCAGTTCCTCCATGGCACTGGCCTCAGCCGCCTTGGACGTCGGCAGGCCGGCGGCCAGCTGAGTGTCCTCGACGGGCAGTGTCTTGGCATCGGTCGACCTGGCCCGCCACGCCGTCCGGCGTGCCGTGGTCAGCAACCAGCCGCCGATCGCGGCCGCCTCAGCCACCTGATGACCGTTGCGGACCAACGCCAGCCAGGTGTTCTGGACAGCGTCCTCGGCTGCGACCTGGGTAAGGCCGTACGACCGCACCGTGTGCCACAGCACCGGCGTCATCAGCCGGACAAGTTCGTCCAGGGCGGCGGCGTCGCCCCCCTGCCAGCGTCCGAAGCACGCAGCGGCTCGGACCCAGACGGAGGTTTCCGCCGCGTCCGAGCGTCCTGCCACATCCGATGCAGCCATCAGTGTCCCTGTTCCCACAAACCTCTAGAGACACCCCCGTGTCCCGTTGATACCGCGCAGTGGTGGGGAACCGAGTAATTCCTCACCGATCGGTGTTATCAGAACCTACCCCTTCGGGCGTACCCCATGGCAGGGCACACTGAATGGATGGCCGACAACGAACGCATTCGCCTCACCTCGATCAGTTCCCGCGCCTGGGAGCATCCCGCTGACCGCGGCGCCCTGGTCGCCCTGCGCAAACTGCAGGGATTCGACCTGATCCTGCGTCAGCTCTCGGGGTTCCTCAACGAACGGGCGGTGCGGATGCTGATGCTCGGTTCTGCCGTCCGCGCCGATCACCGCCAGTTCGCCAGGGTGTACCGGCTCTATCGCGAGGCCGGTGACGCGCTCGACGTGGGGGTACTGCCCGAGCTCTTCATCCGCGCGGACCCCATCATCAACGCGATGGCGATCGGGCTGGACAAGCCGATCATCGTGCTGAACTCCGGCCTGCTCGACGTGATGGACGACGACGAGCTGCGGTTCGTGCTGGGCCACGAACTCGGCCACGTGCAGAGCGGGCACGCCGTCTACCGAACGCTGCTGGGGGTGATGCTCGCGTTGTCGTCCAGCTTCGTGGCGATTCCGTTCGGAGCGCTCGGTGCCCGGGCGGTGATGGCGGCGCTGCTGGAGTGGCAGCGCAAGTCCGAGCTGTCCGGCGATCGGGCCGGCCTGCTGGCCACCCAGCAGCCCGAGGTGGCGCTGCGGGCGCACATGAAGATGGCCGGCGGCGGCCGGATCGACGAACTGGACGCGGACGCCTTCCTGGAACAGGCGGGGGAGTACCACGCCAATGACGACGTTCGGGACGTGCTGCTGCGGGTGTTGATGGTGGAGACCCAGACACACCCGTTCGCGGTCGTCCGGGCCGGTGAGTTGCATCGTTGGGTGCAGTCCGGCGCCTATGCCACGATCCTGGCCGGCAGCTACCCGCGCCGCGAGGACGATGCCAGCGCCAGTCTCTCGCAGGAGGCCGCGGCTGCGGCGGCGTCCTACAGCGAGGAGTTCAAGCTGTTCGACGCCAGCCTGGGCGGCGTTTTCGGTGATCTGGAGCGGGGCTTCGGGCAGGCCCGCGACTGGCTGGCCGACCGGTTCCGCGACCTGTCCGAACCCCGCCGCCGGGACGAGCCCCAGAACGAGCCGCATTCGGGAGACGGGCGTTCGTCCGGACCCAGGGGTTGGTGATTTCGCTGGTTCAGCTGGTCGAAATCTGGTCGCGACACGCTCGACCGACGGTGCGGTAGCTCAACTCACGGTCAGTTGCCGGGCCAGAAAGTCCATCGTCCGCTCCCGGGCGATCGTCGCGGCGACGGGGTTGTGGAACACCGGGTTCGGATTGTCGAACGCATGCCCGGCGCCCGCGTAGGTGAAGAACTCGACCTCGGCGCCGTTGCTGCTGACGGCGTGCTCCACCTGCTCTACCACGGCCGGCGGAAAGAAGCTGTCGGCCAGTCCCCAGTGGTGCTGGCTGGGGCAGGTCACCTTCGGGGCCAGTGCGAGCAGGCCCGGAATGCCCGAGCCGTAATAGCTGACCAGGACATCCGGGGGGTTGCGGGCCGCGACCTGAAAGCCCAGGCCACCGCCGAAGCAGTAGCCGACGATGCCCACCGGGCCGGTGCAGTCCGCGGCTGCCCGCAGGGCGTCCAGAGCGGCGGAGGCGTCGGCGGCGGTCTGGTCCCAGTCCAACTTCTGTGCCGCGCCCATGCCCTCCTGAACGAAGCTGGGGCTGCTCTCGTCGAACTCCATCTTGCCCAACCGGAAGTAGAACTCGGGGGCGTAGACCAGATAGCCCGCGGCGGCGAACGCGGCGCAGCGCTCCTGGATGTAGCCGCTGACGCCGAAGATCTCCTGGATAACCAGCAGGCCGGGACCCCGTCCGGACGGTGGCAGCCACCGATGGATCGGAAGGTTTCCGCCGGGCCGCATGACATGGACGAGATCGCTCACGAAGCCATCTTGCCGCACCCCGCAAGCGCCGGCGGCACGGGTGATCGGGACACCTGCCGTGCCTGCTGTACCTCCTCTAGCGCTTGTCGGAGCCCAGTCCTACGATGACAACCGGACGATGGGCGTCGCGGGCAACACCCCAAAGGAGGAGTCATGGCAGGCAAGTTCGAGGTGTACGCGGACAAGGGCGGCAGCTTCCGCTTTCGGCTGAAGGCGGGCAACGGCGAGGTGGTTGCGACCGGCCAGGGCTACAGCAGCATGGCGGGCGCAAAGGCCGGCTGTGCGGCCGTGCAGCGTGCCGCCGACGGCGCCTCCGTTGTGGAGCTTGCCGCCGAATAGGTTCGCCGCCGGGTCAGTTTGACCCTGTTCCCGCTGGGCACGTAGTCTTGATCCTCGGTGCCCGAGGTTCGTCGTTGGCTGACCTGGTTCGTTCTGGATCGCCCGTCCCGGCATCGACAACGTGTAGTTCGAAGAGAGTGGGTCAGGCGTGTACGCGATCGTGCGCAGTGGCGGACGCCAGCACAAGGTTGCCGTCGGCGATGTCGTCGATGTCGACCGAATGAATGCCAAGGTGGGTAGCAGCATCGAGCTGACGCCGCTGCTGGTGGTCGACGGTGAATCCGTGACCAGCGAGGCCGAGCAACTGGCCAAGGTCAAGGTCAGCGCTGAGGTGCTGGCTGAGATCAAGGGCGTGAAGATCCACATCCTGAAGTACAAGAACAAGACCGGATACAAGAAGCGCCAGGGCCACCGGCAGAAGTACACCCAGGTCAAAATCACTGGAATCGAAGGCTGAGGTAACCAGATGGCACACAAGAAGGGCGCATCCAGCTCCCGTAACGGTCGCGACTCCAACTCTCAGCGGCTCGGCGTGAAGCGCTTCGGCGGCCAGCAGGTCAACGCGGGCGAGATCCTCGTCCGGCAGCGCGGCACCCACTTCCACCCCGGTGACGGGGTGGGACGCGGTGGCGACGACACCCTGTTCGCGCTGCGGGCCGGTGTGGTGGAGTTCGGCACCCGCCGCGGCCGCAAGGTGGTCAACATCGCTCTCGTCGCGGAGTAGTCCCCGAACCGAGTCAGACCTCAAAAGGGCGGTCCCGAGGGGCCGCCCTTTGCTGTGCCCGCAGCGGCGGTTCCGACGCCCTGAGCGCGCGGTCCGACACCCCGCCTCGGTTGCGGCTCCCAACAATCGGATAATGGACACGAGCGGGCCGATCGCGGCTCGTGCCGTGCATTCGCGTGTGCCACGATTTGAGCTACCCGAAGGAGCGCCGATGCAGGTGGGGCCGGTTCGGTTCGCCGCGGTCGCGGCTGCGGCCTGCCTGCTCTTGACCGGTTGCCGGGCCAGCGGAACGGTGCAGGTTCGCTCGGCCGACGAAGTGTTCGTCGACCTGACCTTCGTGGACGTGTCCTACCAGCAGGCCCCGTGCAATCCGCACGAGTGGGGACCCAACTTTCCACTCGAGACCCAGCCGGGGGTCAACCCGGACGATCTCCTCACCTGCCGCGTGCACGGAGTGACCCACCCGGCCCGATTGAGCGGCCATCTGACCCTGGTTGCCGCCGGCGAGTACCTTTCGTTCGCCTACAACCCGTTGGCGATCGGACCCGACGGCCGGCAGCCGATCGGACCCACGCTGCTCGATATCGACGAGCTTGACCTCACGGTCACCTTTCCGGGTCGGGTGCTGTCGACCACCGGGCAGGCGGATGGCAGCACCGTCCGCTACACCGACCCCGAACAACTGGACCGCGGCTACGGCCTGCAGGCGACCGCGCTCGATCACCCCGGCCCCGCGTGGTCGATTCTCGGGCCGATCGTCGGCCTGCTGGCCGGGCTCGTGCTGGCCGGGCTGTGGTGGTTCGTGCGCCGGCCACCGGCGAAAGCCGAACTCGGGTGCGCGGCCCCATCGGACGCTCTCCAGGCAGCCGAGCCGTCGGCCCACCTGGATCCGTTCGACGCCGATCCGCCCGACCTGGATCCGGACGCACGCGACAGAACCACGGCCGACCGGCCCCGTGACGACCAGTCGAACCGGCCGGACGACGACGACAACCGTTGGGCTCCGCCGCCCGGCTGATCGTCCATCCGGCCCGTTCTGCAAATGTTGGCGGAGGTCGCAGCGGCCAGCCGTGGGCGTGCGTCAGGGGGCGGGCCTGGCCGATGTCGTCGCGGCAGGTGTCGATCTGGAGCCCGCCGTGCAGGTGGAAAAGGTTCCCAAGCGCGCTGGATGCCACGGTGGCACCCCTGCTGGAGCCCCGGGGTAGCCTGCGGTGGTGACCCGACGAGCGCTGCGCACCGCGGTGCTGGCGTTGGTGGCGATGATGGCCCTGACCGGCTGTGAGGTGTCAGGAACGGTGGTGGTCCGTTCCGCGGACGCCGTCGCCCTCGACCTGACCGTCAAGGGCGACGACTACTACCTGCCGTGCGACGCGGCCGGTTGGGGAGCGGCCGGTCTGCAACTCGGCTTCAACGAGTTCGTCGACTACCGCGGGGAGACCACCTGCCGCGTCTTCGGCACCGTGCATCCCGAACTGGTCCGCGACTACCTGCAGGTCAGCCAGCCGGGGGAGTACGTGGAAGCAGCGTCCAACCCGCTGTCGATGGCTCCGGGCCGGGCAGCTCCGATCGGGTCGGTGTGGTCGTCCCCGCGCACCAAGCTGGACCTCACCGTCACCTTTCCGGGGCGGGTGCTGTCCAGCACCGGCGAAATCTCCGGCAACGTCGTCCACTTCGGCGACCCCAGACAGTACGTCCGGCCTTATGGCCTGCGGGCCACTGCGCTGAGCCACCCCGGTCCCGAGTGGTCGGTGCTCGGACCGGTGGTCGGCATCGGAGCGGGAATCGGGCTGGCGGCCCTGTGGTCGTACCTGCGGCGCCAGCGGCGTCGACACATGGAGACTGGCGGCCCTCGCGAAGGCGGCCGGATCAGCTCCACCCGACTCGCTGAGCTCGGAGGAGTCGGTGGCCCCGGAACCGCCCCCGGCCAGGTCGGACGATGAGCAAGCCTTTGGCCAACCGGTGCCCCTTGAAGTGGAGTCGCAGCCTGGCCGCGTTGTCGCGGAGCCGGCCCGGACCGCCGGCGAAGACGACCGTTGGGCGCCGCCGCACTCCTGAGCGAGCCGGTTTTTGGGCTCCTGCGCCAGCAGTGGCCCGGAGTGCGATGACGGATCTGGCCCGGCGAGTTAGCCTTCGCCCGTGACCGTAGCGGGCCGGGGGGTTCTGATCGGACTTCTGCTCGCCGCGCTCGCCCTGACCGGCTGCAGCGTCGAGGGTCGGGTCGAGGTCAAGACCGCGAACGTGGTGGACGTGGACGTCGTCGTGCGTGCCGGGCCCAGTCCTTATTGCAACGCCGACATCGTCGGCCTGTCCACCATTCCTGAGCGTGGCCGCGGCGGCGTGATCACGTCGTGCCGCTACCTCGGCACGCTGGATCCGTCGCGGCTGGGTTGGGCGCTCGGCATGGCCAGTGCAGGGGAGTATCTGATCGGCGTCTTCAACCCCTTGCAGGTGCCTGCCGCGGGGGCGGGCGAGTCCGTCGCGAACCAACTCGACGCCGTCGACGTCACCATCGTGATGCCCGGAGCGATCCAGGAGACCAACTCGGGACAACCGGCGGATCGCGAAGTACGGATCACCGACCCGGAGGTGCTGACCCTGCCCGGTGGCCTGCGGGTGGTCTCGCTCAATCATGCCGGCCCGGCGCACTGGGTCTGGTGGGTCACCGGCGGCGCCCTGCTCGGGGCACTGGCCGCGACGGTGGTGCTGATGATCCTCCGGCGGTACCGGCGTGGAACTGTGGCCGGTCCGGCCGACGCAGTGTCAGCAGGGTTGGGCGACGCTGAGCCGTCCGAGGTCGAGCCGACCGACCCGCTGCCGGACGACACATTGGACGTCTTCGAGACCGGCTCGCCTGGTCTCGCCGACCCGCAACCGCGGGAGTCTTCGCAACCCCGGGAGTCTTCGCCGGACCAGGAGCGGTCGATCTGGGCGCGACCCGGTACCGGCCCCAGCCCGCCGCGGGTCGACGAGGACCCGTCCGTTTGGGCCCCTCGCGAGAAGTGACGCCGGTCTGCGACCGTGGGCGGATCCCTCTGCAGACCCGACGTGGTAGCAAGGGACAATGCGGCGACTCCGGCGGCTGTTGGTGGCGGTGATCGGCCTGGTGGCGGCTTTGGCGCTGTCCGGCTGCGACGTCACCGGCACCATCACGATCCGCCCCGATGACATGGTGGAGTTGGATCTCCGGGCGGTGATCGATGCCAACCAGTCGTGCGAGTGGCAACTGGGACCCGGCGTCCGCACCGACGAGCGCCGGATGCGCAACAGCGTGCAGCGGCTCTGCCTGCTGCAGGGCACGGTCAACAAGGAAGAGCTGCGGAAGTGGTCGGTCAACGTCGCCCACACCGGCGAACACATCGAGGTGGTGGCCAACCCGCTGGGGGTGGTTGGCCCGAACGAAACCACCTGGTCCAGCCTCGGCGTCACCGACCTGGCGGTCCGGGTGCAGTTTCCCGGCGCGGTGCTGGAGAGCACCGGCATCGAGGAGGGCAACACCGTCCGGTTCACCGATGTGAGCCAACTGGGCAAGCCGCAGGGCCTGCGCGTGCTGGCGCTCGACCACCCCGGGCCGCCGTTGAGCATCGTGGTGCCCGCGGTCGCGTTCGGGCTGGGGCTCTTCGCCATGGGGGTGCTGTGGGCCTCGGCCAACCGGCGGGCCCTTGCCGATCGGTTCTCGGCGCCGCCCGCCGCGACATTGGGCCGCCAGCCCGGTGTTCCCGGTCCAGGTCCAGGCGCCGCCGGCCAGTACCCCACGATCCCCGCTCCTGGCAGCCTGTTGCCCGACGACCTGCGCCGGGCCATGGGTCCACCAGCCGATGCCGCAGCGGGTGCCTCTCGTCCCGATCGCCGGCCAGGTTCCACCGGCTGGGAGCGTCCGGGTTGGCATCCCGAGGATCGGGGCACGAGTGTGGCGGACGACGCCACGCCGGTGCCCGAACACGAGAAATGGGCGCCGCGGGCCGGTCCCGACTGACCGGTGTGCGGCCGGCTTCGCCGCTGTGGGACGATGACAGACGGCACTTCTCGCCGTCCCAACCCACGAAAGTCCGCTGATGGCCATTCCCTCCTTCGTCGATGCCGCGACCCTGACGGTCGCCGGTGGCAACGGCGGGCACGGCTGCGCGTCGATCCACCGGGAGAAGTTCAAGCCGCTCGGCGGCCCCGATGGTGGTAACGGCGGCAACGGTGGTTCGGTGATTCTGCGGGTTGATCCCGGCCTGACCACCCTGGTGGAGTACCACCGCCAGTCCCAGCGGCGGGCCGACAACGGCCAGCCCGGCAAGGGCGATCACGCCAACGGCGCCAACGGCGAGGACGTGGTGCTGGCCGTGCCGGATGGCACCGTGGTCAGTGACGCCGACACCGGTGCGGTGCTGGCCGACCTGGTCGGACCGGACGCCGAGGTGACCGTCGCCGCCGGCGGTCGCGGCGGGCTGGGCAACGCGGCCCTGGCGTCCGCGAACCGCAAGGCTCCCGGCTTCGCCCTGCTCGGCGAGGACGGTGAGGGTCGCCGGGTCACCCTGGAACTGAAGGTGCTCGCCGATGTCGGCCTGGTCGGCTTTCCCAGCGCGGGCAAGTCGTCGCTGATCGCTGCGATCAGCCGGGCGCGGCCGAAGATCGCCGACTATCCGTTCACCACCCTGGTGCCCAACCTGGGCGTCGTGGTGGCCGGCGAGGTCACCTATACCGTCGCCGACGTGCCCGGCCTGATCGAGGGCGCATCCGAGGGACGAGGCCTCGGCCACGACTTCCTGCGGCACATCGAGCGTTGTCAGGCCATCGTCCACGTGATCGACTGCGCCACCTACGAACCCGGTCGCGACCCGCTCACCGACCTGGACGTGATCGAGGCCGAGCTGGCGGCTCACGGCGGGCTCGAGGACCGGCCCCGGATGGTCGCCCTGAACAAGGTCGACGTCGGCGACGCCGCCGAACTTGCCCAGATCGTCCGTCCGGATGTGGAGGCGCGCGGGCTGCCCGTCTTCGCGGTGTCCACCAAGACCGGCGAGGGCCTTCGGGCACTGACCTTCGCGATGGCCGAGCTGGTCGCCGCCAAACGCGCGGCCGCCCCGAAGCCGGCCCCCAAACGGATCGTGATCCGGCCGGCCCCGGTCGGCCGGGGGTCCCGAGTTCACGATCAAGCAACAGGGGGACGGCGAGGGTGGCTTCGTCTGGCGGGTGCGCGGCGAGAAGCCGGAGCGCTGGGTTCGACAGACCGACTTCGGCAACGGCGAGGCGGTCGGCTACCTGGCCGACCGGTTCGCCCGCCTGGGCATCGAGAACGAGCTGCTGGCGATGGGTGCCCGGGCCGGTGACGCGGTGGCCATCGGCGAGGGAGAGCACCCGGTGGTGTTCGACTTCGCACCGCAGGTCGAGATCGGGGCCGAGTTGCTGTCCCGGCGCGGCGAGGACCAGCGGCTGTTCAAGGAGCGTGAATCGGTCAAGCGTCGGCGCACCCTGGACGCCGAATACCACGCCGCCAAGGAGGCCGAGCGGCTGACCCGAGCGGCGCAGGACGGCTACGTCGCCGACCAGGAGAACGAGGATGGCTGATCGGCCCCAGATCGCGGACGCCCAGCGGATCGTGATCAAGGTCGGATCGTCGTCGCTCACCGGTCGCCACGGCCTCGACTCCCAGCGGATGCACGACCTGGTCGCGGTTGTCGCCGGGTTGCGCAAGGCGGGCCGCGATGTCGTGCTGGTGTCGTCCGGGGCCGTGGCGGCCGGCATGCCGGCGCTGGGTATGAAGCACCGTCCGCGTGACCTGGCCAGCCAGCAGGCCGCTGCGTCGGTCGGTCAGGGACTGTTGATCGAGCGCTACGACGCGCTGTTCGCGATGCACCAACTGGTCGTCGGACAGGTGTTGCTGACCGTCGACGACCTCACCCGGCAAGCCAACTACCGCAACGCCCTGCGCACCTTCACCAAGCTGATGCAGCTCGGCGCGATTCCGGTGGTGAACGAGAACGACACCGTCGCCACCCACGAGATCCGGTTCGGCGACAACGATCGGCTGGCGGCGCTGGTGGCCCACCTGGTCAGCGCGGACGCGCTGGTGCTGCTGTCCGACGTGGACGCGCTGTACACCCGGCACCCGTCCCATCCGTCGGCGGAGCGGATCGCCGCGGTTGTTGACGTCGACGATCTGGAGGTGGACACCTCACGGATCGGATCCGCGGTCGGCACCGGCGGCATGGCGACCAAGCTGCAGGCGGCCCGGATCGCGACCGCCGGCGGCATCGCGGTGGTGCTCGCCGGTTTCGACGACCTGGCCGCGGCAGTCCGCGGCGCGGCGGTCGGCACACTGTTCCACCCCACCGCCAAGAAGCGGGCCCGCCGGCTGATGTGGCTGGCCTACGCCTCCCAGGCCAAGGGCGATCTGGTCCTGGACGACGGTGCCGTCCGGGCCGTGCTGGAGCGCAAGGCCTCCCTGCTGCCGGCCGGAATCACCGGCGTGCACGGCGACTTCATCGCCGGCGAACCAGTTCGGCTGGTCGACTCGGCGGGCACCGTGGTGGCCCGTGGGATCGTCAACTACGACGCGGCGGACCTGCCCGGGCTGCTCGGCAAGAGCACCCACCAACTGGTCGCCGAACGCGGTCCCGAGTTCGATCGGGAGGTCGTGCATCGGGACGCCCTGATCGTCAAGCTGCGCAAGAAGTAGGTCGATGCGTTGAGCTTGCCGAATCCGTGGCTCTCGTCGGGCTGGATGGGCGATTACTCGGGGCGGGGCAGCGACATGTCATCGGGAAGCAGCGGCGGCAGCACGGTGCGGACGAGGGCGGCCAGGTCGGCCTGACGCTGGGCGGTCATCCGTTCCGACTGCATGGTGATCGAGAGGGCCGCGACCGGATGGTTGCCCTGCATGATGGCTACTCCCATGCACGCGACGCCCGGCTCGTTCTCTTCGTACTCGCTGGAGTAGCCACGTTTGCGGGCGGCGTGCACGGCGTCGGTCAGGCGTTCCAGCAACACCGGCGCGTCGGCGACATAGACGGCCAGTTGGGCATCCGAAACACCCCGCGCCGACAACAGCGCACGTCCCATCGCCGAAGAGGCCGCCGACGTGCGCCGGCCGACCTCGGACCAGACCCGGATCGCCCGCTCCGGTTCGACCTTGTCGATGTACAGCACCTGGTCACCGGTCAGCACGCCGAGGTGGACCAGTTCGTTTGCCTGCCGGGACAGCGACACCAGCGCCGGATGCAGTGACTGGGCCAGGCTCTGCGGGGTGACGAACCGCTGACCCAGCTGCATCGCCGCCGCCCCCAGCCGGTAATCGCCGGACGTCTCCGCCTGGCTGACGAAGCCGTGCGCACGCATCGTCGAGAGCGCCCGGTACGCCGTGGACTTGTTGACCCCCGTCGAGGCGGCCAGGTCGACCAGCGGGGATCCGTCCGGTCCAGCCTCGGCGAGTGCGGTCAGCAGGCTCAGCGCCCGGTCGATCGCTTCTACGCGAGGTCCGTCTGTCATGCCACGATGATGCCTGACCGTTTCACTCAACGCAACCGCTTGAATCAATCAGAGAAACAGACTTGCCAAACTGCGCGCGCCGTGCCACCATATTTCAGACAACGAACCGTCTGTTTCAATGAATGAAACGAGAGAATAGCAGATGCCCCATTTCATGGACGAGGTCCTGTCCCGTCGAATCGTTCCCGTCGTGGTTGTCCGCGACGCTGCTCGTGCCGCCGGCCTCGCCGAAGCCCTGGTCGCCGGCAACCTGCCGGTCGCCGAAGTGACCCTGCGTACCCCGGCGGCGGCTGAGGCGATCGCGACGATGGCCAAGAACCGCGATCTGATGGTCGGGGCCGGCACCGTGCTGACCCCCGAGCAGGTGGACATCGCAGTGGACGCCGGTGCCCGGTTCCTGGTCAGCCCTGGGTTCAGCGCTGCGGCCGTCCGGCGGGCCAACGAGCGCGGCGTGCCGATCGTGCCGGGCACGGTCACCCCCAGTGAGGTGATCGCGGCGCTGGCCGCCGGACTGACCACGCTGAAGTTCTTCCCGGCCTCGAACTACGGCGGCGCGGGCACCCTGAAGGCGTTCGCCTCGGTGTTCGGCCAAACCCGCTTCATTCCCACCGGCGGGGTGTCCCCAAGCAACCTGGGCGACTACCTGTCGCTGCCCAACGTGCCGGCCGTCGGCGGGTCGTGGATGGTGCCCCCGGACGCCATCGACGCCGGCGACTTCGCCACCGTACAATCCCTCAGCGCCGAAGCCGTTGCCGCGGCCGCCGCAATCTGATCTTCGGAAGGATCACACCCCAATGACGACCCAGTTGACCCTGCGGGCCCCCGAGGAGTGCCGCTACGACGCCCTCGCCCTCGGTGAGGTGATGCTCCGCCTCGATCCCGGCGAACTCCGGATCCGCACCGCGCGAACCTTCGCGGCCTGGGAGGGCGGCGGGGAGTACAACGTCGTCCGCGGCCTGAGCCGGGTGTTCGGCCAGCGCGCCGGCGTGATCACCGCCCTGGTCGACGACGAGGTCGGACACCTGATCGAAGGCCTGGTCATGGCTGGGGGCGTGGACACCTCGCTGATCGAGTGGGCCCCGTCCGACGGCGTCGGCCGCACGGTACGCAACGGGCTCAACTTCACCGAGCGCGGCTTCGGCGTCCGCGGCGCAAAGGGTGTCAACGACCGGGGCCACACCGCCATCGCCCAGCTCGGTCCGGACGCCATCGACTTCGACCACATCTTCGGCACCCTGGGCGTGCGCTGGCTGCACACCGGCGGCATCTACGCCGCGCTGTCCGAGACCAGCGCCGCGACGGCGCTGGCCGCGATGAAGTCCGCCAAGAAGCACGGCACCATCGTCAGCTACGACCTCAACTACCGGCCGAGCCTGTGGAAGAGCATCGGCGGGCAGGAGCGCGCCCAGCAGGTCAATCGCGAACTGGCCCAGTACGTCGACGTGATGATCGGCAACGAGGAGGATTTCACCGCGTCCCTCGGCTTCGAGATCGAGGGTGTCGACGAGAACCTCACCGAACTGCCGATCGAAGGCTTCGCGCGGATGATCGAGACTGCGGCGGCCACATTCCCCAACTTCCAGGTGATCGCCACCACGCTGCGGGCAGTGCACAGCGCGTCCGACAACGACTGGAGCGCACTGGCCTGGTCGCCCAGCCACCGGCCTGGTGCAGGCCGCCGACCGCAAGCATCTGGAGATCCTGGACCGGGTCGGCGGTGGCGACTCGTTCGCGTCCGGCCTGTCCTACGGCCTGATCAGCGGGCAGGACCTGCAGACCGCCGTCGAATACGGTGCCGCCCACGGCGCCCTGGCCATGACCACCCCCGGCGACACCACCATGGCCACCAAGGCCGAAGTGCTGAAGCTGGCCGGCGGCGGCAGCGCCCGAGTGGACCGGTGACCCGATGACCGACGCGATCGAGAAGGTCGACGTGCTGGTCTCGAGCCCCTCGCGCAACTACGTGACCCTTCGAGTCACCACCCGCGACGGGATCGTCGGCCTCGGCGATGCCACCGTGAACGGACGTGAGCAGTCTGTCGCCGCGTACCTGCGCGACCACGTCGCCCCGTTGCTGATCGGCCGCGACCCGGGCCGGATCGAGGACACCTGGCAGTACCTCTACCGTGGTGTCTACTGGCGCCGCGGCCCGATCGGCATGGCCGCCATCGGCGCCGTCGACCTGGCCCTGTGGGACATTCTCGGCAAGCGCACCGGGCAGCCGCTCTACGCCCTGCTCGGCGGCCGGGTCCGTGACCGGGTGGCCACCTACCGGCACGCCTTCGGCTGGGATCTGCCCGCCCTGCTCGAGCAGGTGGACGCCCACCGCGAAGCCGGTTTCACCAACATCCGGGTGCAGTCCGGCGTGCCCGAACTCGACGTGGTCTACGGCGTCACCAAGGGCGGACCGGTCTACGAACCGGCCGGCCGGGCCGCTGCCCCCGCGGAGGAGATCTGGGACTCCGAGGCGTACCTGCGCTACGTGCCCGGTGTGATCGCCGGCGTTCGGGAACACGTCGGACCACACGTCGGCCTGTTGCACGACGCCCATCACCGGCTCACCCCGATCCAGGGAGCCCGACTGGGCAAGGCGCTGGAGGAGGTCGGCATGTACTGGCTGGAGGACGTCACCCCGGCCGAGGATCAGGAGGCGCTCCGCCTGGTTCGCCAACACACCACCACGCCGCTGGCGATCGGTGAGGTGTTCAACACGATCTGGGACTGCCAGTACCTGATTCAGAACCGGTTGATCGACTACATCCGGGCCGCTGTGGTGCACGCCGGCGGCATCAGCCACATCCGCAAGATCTTCGCGTTGGCCGAGGTGCACGGCGTGCAGGCCGCGCCGCACGGCCCCTCCGACGTGTCGCCGATCTCGCTGGCCGCGAGCATCCACCTGGGCGTGGCCACCCACAACTTCGCCATTCAGGAGTACATGGGCTACCCCGATCTGGTGCACGAGGCCTTCCCACACGCCTGGCAGGTGGACGACGGACACCTGCAGCCGGGTGACGAGCCTGGCCTCGGGGTCAGCCTGACCGAAGACCTGCATCACTGCCGACGACTACGAACCCGCCTACCTGCCGGTCGCCCGCCGGCGCGACGGCACCCTCACAGATTGGTGATCGACGATGACCCAACGCCTTTCCAGAGCCACCCTGCCGGCCGCCGTTCTCGGCGCCGCCGCGCCGTCCACGCCGGGCATTCTGCATCTCGGCATCGGTAACTTCCACCGCGCCCACGCCGCGGTCTACACCGCCAAGGCGATGGCCGCCGAGGGTGGCGATTGGGGCATCGTCGCCGTCGCCAACCGCTCCCGGCGGGTGGTCGACGCCCTGGCCGCCCAGGATCACCTGTACTCGATCCTGGAACTGAGCTCGGCCGGCGAGCGGGTCGACGTGATGGACGTCCATCGCGGCACCCTGGTCGCCGCCGAGCAGACCGCCGAGCTGATGGCGAAGATCGCCGACCCGGCGATCAGGCTGGTCACGCTGACCATCTCCGAGAACGGCTACTGCCGCAACGCGGTCAGCGGCAACCTGGACGTCGACGGCGACCTGATCAGCGCCGACCTGGCCAACCCGGACGCGCCGCGGACCAGCATCGGCCAACTCGGCGGGGCGTTGATCCGCCGCTTCCAGGGCGCCGCCGAACCGATCACCATCCTGTCCTGCGACAACCTGGTCTCGGCCGGGCACACCGCGCACAAGATGGTCAGTCAGTACCTGCAGGCCACGGCGGTGCCGGAGGGCTTCCACGACTGGTTCGCCGCGCAGGTCACCTTTCCCAACGCCATGGTCGACCGGATCGTGCCGGGCAGCACGGAGGCCACCCGTACCAAGGTCGAGCAGCTGCTCGGAGTCTCGGACGCGATCCCGGTGCCGGCCGAGCGGTTCAGCATGTGGGTGATCGAGGATCGGTTCGCCGGCGGCCGTCCGGCCTGGGAGACGGCCGGGGCGATCTTCTCCGACGAGGTGGAGGCCTACGAGCTGGTCAAGCTGCGGCTGCTGAACGGCTCGCATTCGCTGATCGCCTACCTTGGTGGATTGGCCCAGAAGCCGACCATTCCGACCAGCTTCGAGACCGACTTCATCCGCGGGTGCGTCGCCGACCTGCTGAACAACGAGTACCTGCCCAGCATCGCCCTGCCGTCCGGGTTCGACCCGCAGGCCTACATCACCGAACTCTTCGACCGGTGGAGCAACCACGCGCTGGGTGACGCCACCGCCCGGGTCGGCTCGGACGGCTCGCTGAAGCTGCTCCAGCGGGTGCCCGACCCGGCCCTGCGGATGCTGGATCTGGGCCTGGTGCCGCAACAGCTGGCACTGATGGTGGCCGGCTGGATCGCCTGCATCGCCCCGCCCGCCGGGTTCGACCCCGGACCGATCGCGGCAGCGATGATCGAGCCGGCGAAGGAGCGGCTGGCCGCGGCCACCGCCGGGGCCGGATCCGTCCGGGCGCATGTCGAGGCAATCATGACCGGCGGCTTCTTTCCCGAGGCGCTGGCCGAGCGGAGCGAGTTCACCGACCGGGTCGCCGAACTGCTCAGCATCATCACCACCCACGGCGTGGACGAGGCGGCCCAGGCCGCCCTCGCCGCCGGTCAACCTTCCTGATTTTTCGTCGGTCGAGCCAGTCGAGACCACACCAGCCTGAAAGGACAGTCGATGAAGACCCTGAAGATCCACGGCGCCGAGAACATCGCCATCGAGGACGCCCCCAAGCCGGAGCCCGCTGAGGGTGAGGTGCGGGTGCGGATGATGTACGGCGGCATCTGCGGTTCCGACCTGCATTACTACTTCCACGGCCGCAACGGAGCCTTCGTCGTGAACGAGCCGTTCACCCCGGGGCACGAGATGTCGGGCGTGATCGACCTCGACCCGTCCGGACGCTGGGCGGCCGGCACCCCGGTGACCATCGCCCCGGCCACCTACGGCGCGCCCCAGCCCGGCATCGAGGACCGCAAGTACCTGTGGCCGGGTGGCAGCTACTTCGGCAGCGCGTCCACCACTCCGCACACCCAGGGCGGAATGAGTGAGTACCGCACGGTCAAGGACTTCATGATCCGCGAACTGCCCGAGGGACTGGCGTTGCAGGACGCGAGCCTGGCCGAGCCGCTGGCGGTCGCGCTGCACGCGATCGAGATCGCCGGCGGGGTCGAAGGGCAGAAGGTGCTGGTCAGCGGATCCGGACCGATCGGGCTCTGTGTGGTCGCCGCCGCCGTCGCCTTGGGTGCCGCCGAGGTGACCGCCACCGACATGCTGGACGGTCCGCTGCAGCGGGCGGTCGCGGTCGGCGCAGCCCACACCATCAAGGTGGGCACCGAGCAGGTGCCCGCGATGGCCTACGACCTGGTCTTCGAGTGCTCCGGCGTGGCGCCCGCGGTGACCACGGCACTCGGTGCCGTGCGCCGGGCCGGAACCGTCGTTCAGGTCGGCATTCTGCCGGCCGACGCGATCTCGGTGAACCTGGAACCCCTGGTCAGCCGGGAGGTCCGCTACCTCGGCACCTTCCGGTTCGACAACGAGATCGACCAGGCCATCACGATGCTCGCCGAGCATCCCGAGATCGGCAAGGTGATCACCCACGTGATCGATGCCGACGACATCGTCCAAGCGTTCGAGACCGCCCGGAACAGCCAGGAGAGCGGCAAGGTCGTCGTCTCCCTCTGGCTCGACGACGAGAGCTGACGCCTCCCGTCCCGAGCTTTGCGCGGTTAGCGGCAGGGCTGCCCCACTGGGCGGCACTCCGCCGGTCTGCCGCGCCCGGCTCGGGCCACAACCCCAGATTCCCACCCCACCAACCACCCAACCACCCATCACCCACGAAGGAGTCGACGTGACTGCAGAGACCTCGGCCGGGAACCCACCCGGCGGGCATGTGGCCGAACGCACCACCAAAGACCTGGTCAAGGCAGCCGTTTCCGGCTGGCTCGGCACGGCCCTCGAGTTCATGGACTTTCAGCTCTACTCGCTGGCCGCCGCCCTGGTGTTCAGCAAGGTCTTCTTTCCCGGCGGGGCGCCCGGCGTCGCCGTGATCGCCGCCATGGCCACCTACGCCACCGGTTACCTGAGCCGCCCTGTTGGCGCCTGGTTCTTCGGCCGCCTCGGTGACCGGATCGGCCGCACCAAGGTGCTGTTCTACACGATCGCCCTGATGGGCATCGCCACCACCCTGATCGGCTTCCTGCCCACCTACGGCCAGGTCGGCATTCTGGCCCCGATCCTGCTGGTCGTGCTGCGGCTCGCTCAGGGCTTCGGTGCGGGCGCCGAGATCGCCAGCTCGTCGGTGATGCTGACCGAGTACGCGCCCCGCAAGCGACGCGGCCTGATCGGCTCGCTGGTCGCCCTCGGCACCAACTCGGGCACCCTGGGTGCGTCCGCCATCTGGGGCATCCTGGTGCTCACCTTGTCCACCGACGCGGTGGTGGAGTGGGGCTGGAGGATCCCGTTCATCGCGTCCTCGTTGATCATGCTCTTCGCGGTCTGGCTGCGCCGCAACCTGAAGGAGTCGCCGATCTTCGAGGCTCGGGTGGACGTCGTCGACGGCGAGGCCATCTCCCGCGACGAACTGGAGAAGAAGGTGGCGGGCGACAACAAGCTGGCCACCGCGCTGCACGAGCGCAAGGGCCGCGCGTTCGCTCAGGGGTTCTTCCTGCGCTTCGGCCAGGCCGGAAACTCCGGCATGGTGCAGACCTACCTGATCAGCTACATCACGGCAGTTCTGCTGCTGGCCCCCACCGTGGGCACCGGCGTGGTGATCACGTCATCCCTGGTCGGCTTCATCACCGTTCCGTTGATCGGCTGGTTGAGCGACCAGGTCGGCAGAAAGCTGATGTACATCGTGATGTCGTCCATCGCCCTGGTGCTGGCGGGTCCGATGATCTTCATGATCGCGACGAAGAACGTGAACAGCGTGTTCGCCGGGTACATCATCATTCACCAGACTTCGGTGCTCGCCCTGGCGTCGCTGGAGAACAACACCATGTCCGAACTGTTCGGTGCCCGGGCGCGGCTGACTCAGTTGGCCCTGGCCAAGGAGCTCGCGGCGATCCTCGCCACCGGCGTCGGTCCCGTCGTCGCCGCCGCACTCGTGGTCAGCACCGGCGGCTCCGCCTGGCCGATCGCGGTGATGATCGGGTTCTTCTCGCTGTGCTCGCTCGGCGCAGCGATCGTGATGCCTGAGACGGCCGGACGCGACCTGACCGTGCTGAACGACGCCCGAAAGGGCGAGGCCATCATCGGGCCGTTCGCCCGGCGGGAACGGGCCCAGCTCGGCCTGCCCGCTCCCGAGGAGGTCAAGGTCTAGGCAACCTGGTGGGAGGGGCCGTCCGGTTCGGGCGGCCCTTTCTCAGCTTCTGGTGAAATACCGATCGGTTACATCGATCCCGAATGAAACGAATCAATCGCCGTTTCTGGGAATCGATGACACCGATCGGTATTTCCCCATCGGGTGACTTGATCGCAGGCCGATCGCCGCTGTCGGCCCGGTATCCTGCCGCAGTGAGTTTCATCGACCAGGCCCGGGCCGCCAAGCACGCCGCCCTGCCACTCGCCACGCTGAACCGTGCCGCCAAGGATTCCGCGCTACGCGCGATGGCCGATGCACTGGCCGACGCCGAGAACGAGGTGCTGGAGGCCAACTGGCGCGACGTCGAGACGGCCCGGGCGAACGGCACGTCCGATGCCCTGATCGACCGGCTGCGGCTGAACCCACGCCGGGTCGATGCCATGGTCGGCGGGTTGCGTGACCTGGCCGGGCTGGCCGACCCGGTCGGTGACATCGTCCGCGGCTGGACGAACGCCAACGGGGTCCAGGTGCGTCAGGTGCGGGTGCCCTTCGGCGTGGTCGGCATCATCTACGAGGCCCGTCCGAACGTGACGGCTGACGCGGCCGGAATCTGCCTGAAGTCGGGCAATGCGGCGCTGCTGCGCGGCTCGTCGTCCGCCCTGGAGTCGAACCGGGCCGTGGTAACGGCGCTGCGCGCCGGGCTGGAGTCCGCCGGGTTGCCGGCCGATGCCGTCCAGTTGGTCGAGGGTGGCCGTGAGGTGACCGACGAGATGATGGCGGCCCGTGGCTTGATCGACGTGCTGATCCCGCGCGGAGGGGCCGGTTTGATCAATGCCGTGGTCGAGGGCAGCAAGGTTCCGGTGATCGAGACCGGCACCGGTAACTGCCACATCTTCGTCGATGCGACCGCCGATCAGCAGCAGGCCCTGCAGATCCTGATCAACGCCAAGGTGCAGCGACCCAGTGTCTGCAATGCCGCCGAGACCTTGCTGGTGCACGCGGCGATCGCGGACGAGTTCATGCCGCTCGCCCTGAACGCGTTGGCTGCCAACGGTGTCACCGTGCACGGTACCGACGCCGTCCGGGCCTACTCCGACCAGGTGGTCGCGGCCGGCCCGGATGAGTTCGACGACGAGTACCTGTCGCTCGACATCGCCGCCGACGTGGTCGAGTCCGTCGATGCGGCGATCGAGCACATCCGGGCGCACAGCACGGGCCATTCGGAAACCATCCTGACCAACGACCGGAACGCTGCGGACCGGTTCGTGGCCGAGGTCGACGCGGCCGCGGTGCTGGTCAACGCGTCCTCGCGGTTCATCGACGGTGGTGAGTTCGGCTTCGGCGCCGAGATCGGCATCTCGACCCAGAAGCTGCATGCTCGCGGGCCGATGGGGCTGGCCGAGATGACCTCGACCAAGTATGTGCTGACCGGCGCCGGCCAGACCCGGGGCTGAGCACGAGCTGGGGCGAAGGGCTGACGGGATGAGGCTGGCTGCCGCGGAGTGGTGCTTGCGTCCTGGCCAGCGCCCTGGTGATCCTCGCTGTCGCAAGCTCGGGGCCGGACTGGTCGTGCCGGGGGTGGGGCTCGCTGCCAACGTAGGCTTGGTGGCGCTACTTCTGCTGCAGCTACGCCGTGGCGCATCTGCGGGCCTTGGCTTTCTGAACAGCGACCGTTCTGGATCAACTGCCTCGGCTTTCTGGTGCTGTCGTTATCGACACTGATGGTTGGCTTCCTGATCTGACCGCCGTCAGAATCAGCGACTCGGCTGCGGCGGAGTTGTTTCCTGACCAGCGACGAGTCACCGCTAGGATCCGCGCATGGGCATTCTCTTGGAGACGGCGGCGGAAAACCCCTACCTGCCGTACATGGTCGGCGCCGGCATCTTCATCGTCTTGATGATCGGGCTGCGGGTGGTGTTCGGCGTCGGCAAGAGCCGCCCGCATAGCTGATGACCAATCCCGGCATCGTCTGGACCAACGACGGGTCCAGGCGGCGGCGGCTCGGGGTGATGGGCGGCACGTTCGACCCGATCCACCACGGCCACCTGGTGGCGGCCAGCGAGGTGGCTGCGAAGTTCGCCCTGGACGAGGTCGTGTTCGTGCCCACCGGCCAGCCCTGGCAGAAGGCCGACAAGAAGGTCTCGCTGGCCGAGGACCGCTACCTGATGACCACCGTCGCGACCGCGTCCAACCCCCGGTTCTCGGTGAGCCGGGCGGACGTCGACCGGCCCGGATCCACCTACACCCTCGACACGCTGCGTGACATTCGTCAGGACTACGGCGAAGACATCGACCTGTTCTTCATCACCGGCGCCGACGCACTCAGCCAGATCCTCACCTGGCACGGGGTGTTGGAGTTGTTCGAGCTGGCCCACTTCGTCGGGGTCAGCCGGCCCGGGACCACCCTCGGAGAGCACGACATCGCGCACCTGCCGCCGGACAAGGTGACGCTGATCGAGGTGCCGGCGCTGGCGATCTCGTCCACCGACTGCCGCAATCGGGTCCGGGACCGGCTGCCGATCTGGTACCTGGTTCCGGACGGTATCGTCCAGTACATCGCCAAACGCGGCCTTTACCGCTAGAACCATCACCAGGAGCTCGATGACTGCAACAGACCACGCGATCACCCTCACCCGGATCGCCGCCAAGGCGGCGTCCGACAAGCTCGGGAAGCGATCTGGTGGCCTTCGATGTCTCGGAGCCGTTGGCGATCACGGACATCTTCCTGATCGTCAGCGCGTCCAATGAGCGTCAGGTGGGCGCCATCGTCGACGGCGTCGAGGACGCCCTGCTGGCCAACGGCACCAAGCCGGCCCGTCGTGAGGGGCACGGCGAGAACCGCTGGGTGCTGCTCGACTTCATCGACATGGTGGTGCACGTGATGCACAGCGAGGAGCGCAGCCTCTACGCCCTGGAGAAGCTCTGGCGGGACTGCCCGGCGATCGACCTGCGCCTCGAGGGGCCGCCAGGGCAGGGCAAAGCGCCGCTGACTCGGCCGAACCAGTCGCCACCAGCACGTCCGTCGAACCGGCCGACAGCGCGCCTTCTGCCTCGTGACCGCCGCCCGAGTGGTGCTGTGGCGGCACGGCGAGACCGACTGGAACGCCGATGGTCGCTACCAGGGCCAGGCCGACGTGCGGCTGAACAGCCGTGGACTGGCCCAGGCCAGGGCGGCGGCACCCCTGATCGCCGCGCTGCAGCCGTCCAGAATCGTGTCTTCCGACCTCGGCCGGGCGAGCGTGACCGCGGCCGAACTCGCCACCCTGACCGGGTTGAGCGTCGAATCGGAGCCGCGGCTGCAGGAGATCAACGTGGGGGAATGGGCCGGCCTGACCAACGAGCAGGTGTTCGCGGCCCATCCGGACTTTCGTGACGCGTTGTACGCCGGGCGGGACGCGCGGCGCTCGGCCACGGGCGAAACCGGTGCCGAAGCCGCCTCGCGGGTGGCCGAGGCCCTGCTGGACATCGCCGAGGGAACGCCGGACGGCGAGACGGTGGTCGCGGTCGGGCACGGCTTCGCGCTGCGGGTGGCGACGGTGCTGCTGCTCGACCTGGACTTCGCCCACCACCTCACCCTCGGTGGCCTGTGGAACGCCTCCTGGTCGCAGCTGCAGCCGGCGGGGGAGCGCTGGCGGTTGCTGTCCTGGAACAACGTCGCCCCGGCCACGCCCTGACCCCCCATCCGCTCGCCTAACTGTGCTGTTCGGGGAGGTTGGGTAAGCGGCTGATGGGGGTTTGGTTTCCGATGGCTGAGTGGGGTCGGTGGTGATTGTATTCGTGGAGCCATCCGGTGAGGGCGGTTCGGCGTTCGGTTTCGGAGAGGTAGTGGCGGGCGTAGGCCCAGCCGTCGGCGAGGGTGCGGTGGAAGCGTTCGATCTTGCCGTTGGTTTGGGGTCGGTAGGGGCGGGTTTTCTTGGCGGTGATGCCGAGTTGGGTGCAGGTGTGGTGCCAGTGAGTGGAGCGGTAGGCGGGGCCGTTGTCGGATAGGACGCGTTCCACGTTCACCCTCGGGCAGCGAACCAGGCCACGGCGCGGGTGAGCACGGCGGTGGCGGTGGCGGCGGTTTCGTCGTTGTGGACCTCGGCGTAGGCGACCCGGCTGTGGTCATCGATGACGGTGTGCACGTAGGCGTATTTGTTGAGCGGGTGGCGCCATTTGCTGCGCTCGGCGGTGGGGGTGGTGGCCTTGTTGCGGTTGCCCTGGCGGATGCCGACGAACCGCCAGCCGCCACCGTCGGGGATGTTGCCGAGCTTCTTGACGTCGACATGGATCAACGATCCGGGCTCGGCATGTTCGTAGCGGCGCACCGGCTCACCGGTGGCCCGGTCCAAATAGCCCAACCGGTTGACCCGGTTACGGGTCAGGATCTTGTGGACGGTGGAGGCCGCGATACCGGTGCGGGCAGCCAACTGCATCGGGCCGAGCCGTTTGCGTAACCGCAACGTCAGCACCCGGCGCACCACCGGCGCTGCGGTGGCGGCCGGTTGGTGATGGGGCCGGCTGGACCGGTCCTGCATCGATTCCCCGTCCAGATACCTGTCCACCGAGCGTTTCACCGTGCGCCAGGAAACCTGAAAACGGGCCGCAACCTCGCTGATCGGATAGTGATCATCAACCACCAGCTGCGCCACCTTCAACCGATGCCGCGGAGTAAGAGCTGCGTTAGCGTGGACACGGAGGACCTTTCTGTTGAGCGTTACCTTGAGCAGTTCCACTCAACCGCGGAAGGTGATCCGCCGCGTCAACCACGTATCGTGTCGCTACACCTACTCGACCAACCTGTCCGAACAGCACACCTAACTACCTATCGCTCGCCCAACTGTCGACAGTTGGACGAGCGATAGGTAGTTAGGCGAGCGGAGGGGCCTAGTGGTGGCGGCTGGCAACCAGGGCCACCACGCCGGCCGTCGCCGCAGCCGCTCCGGTGACCCACGCCCAGGTCGGCAGGCCGCGGCCCACCGGGGCAGCCACCTCGGGTTCGCCGTCCAGCCGGACGGTGCCCGCGCCGCCGTCCAGGGTGATCACGTCGCCGGTGGCGATCCGCTTGGTGGCCACGCCGGTACCGAGCACCGCCGGGATGCCGTACTCACGGGCCACGATCGAGCCGTGGCTGAGCACCCCGCCGATGTCGGTGACCACGCCTGCGGCAAGGGCGAACAGCGGTGTGTAGGCCGGGGTGGTGATCGAGGCGACCAGGATCTCGCCCGGTTGGAAGGCGGCGAAGTCCTCGGGGCCGGACAGCACCCGGGCCGGCGCGGTGACGGTGCCACCCGAGCCACCGGTGCCCTTCAGCACCGGGCCGGTGTTGTCGCCGCTGTGGGCCGGCATCAGGTTGTCCATCAGGGAGATCCACCCGGACGCGGGCAGGTACTGCGGCGGGGTGGCCAGTGCCTGGCCGCGCCAGGTCTTCCGGCGCTGCTCGATGGCGGCCAAGTGATCGGGCACGGTGGTGGAGCCCTCGTCGAGGGACGTCGCCGCCGCGTCCACCTCGGCCTCGGTCAGCCAGAACACCTGATCGGGCTCGGTGATCGCGCCGGCATCGACCAGCCGGCGGCCAAGTTCCAGCAGCAGCCGGCGCATGGTCGGCCAGGCCAGACCCATCGCGGCCAGCGCGTCCTCGCGGATCGGCGCCCAGCGCTGCGCCGAGGCCAGGCTTCCCCGGGCCAGCTTGCGGCGCACCGGATCGAGCCGGTCCATCAGTTCCTGGGTGATTCGGCTGCGGCGCTCGGCCATCGTGCGCTGCCGCTCGGCCGGGTCTGCTCCGTGCCCGCTCAGCGCATGCTTCAAGCGCCTCGACGATCGGCGCGGGATCATCGGCCGGTACCGGGTTGGCGAAGTCCAGGTTGTACAGGGTGTGGCCGTACCGATCCAGGTGCGCGGACAGCCGGTCGCGGAACTCTGCCCAATCGGCCGGGGTGACTTGCTCAGGGGCATGGTCGGGAAGCGGTCCGGCCGGCATCGCAGCCAACGCCTCGGTGAGCCCGGGCACTTCGCGGCACCAGCCGGCCAGCTGGTGCAGGTCCTTCTCCGCCACGATCGGAGCGGAGTCGAACCCGAGCAGGTAGTCGGACGCCTGGGCCTGGTTCGATCCCTTGAGTGCCGCATCGTAGAGGCCAGTCCAACTGAGTTCGGTGGTGGCCGCCATCGGAATCACCATCTGCACGTTGGTGTAGTACCGGCAGCCGGCCTCGAGCAGTTCGCGGGTGGCACTCACCAGGGCCGCCGCCGGTAGAGCCGACGGATCCTCGGCCGCGCGGCGTCGGACCGCCTCGCGATAGGCGGGCAGGGCGTCGTCGCGCCAGCGTCCGAGCACGAAGTTCTTCGCGGTCAGCATTTTGATCGCGTAGGGGGTGAGCGACCACAACTTGTTCATCGCCTTCTTGCTGTAGGCGTAGTAGGCGTAGCCGTTGATGGTCGGAAAATCGATGTCGAGGCTCGCCATCCGCGGGCTGAGTTCGCTCATCAGGGCCTGCATGCCGGCCGGCACGGCGGGTCGGATCAGGTCGGCGAACAGGGGAGTGAGCGGATCGGGCAACTGTTCGACGATGCTGGCCCGGAAGTACAGGCAATCGGTTCGGGGCAGCGGCCACGCGGTGGGCTGGTCGCCGGTCGGCTCCGGCATCGCCGTGATCGGACGGGACTGGACCAGCTGGAAGGATCCGTCGGCGAGCACCCACTCGATGTCCTGCGGCGACCCGAAGTGCTGCTGCGACTCGCTCGCCGAGGGCGGCCAGCTCGAGCACCTGGGCGTCGTTCAGGGTCGCCTTGCTGCACCAGGTCCGCCGGTGTCGGCTCCTCGGTGGACCCGTCCGGCTGTGGTCACCGTCCGCACCGTCTTGGCCGCGACCCGGCTGGTCACCGTCGGTTCGGCGGAGCCGCGGTCGACCACGTACTCGTCGGGTTCCACCAGCCCACCGACCACCGCCTCACCCAGCCCCCAGGCGGCGGTGATCACGGTCTGCTCTCGCCGTCCGTTGCCGGGGTTGGCGGTGAACATCACCCCGGCGACGTCGGCGTCGACCAGGCGTTGCACCACCACGGCGATCTTCGGGTCTGCCGCGATCCGCTGCTGGGCGCGGTACGCGACCGCTCGAGTTCCCCACAGCGAAGCCCAACACCGCCGGACGGCCGCCAGCAGGGCGTCCGGCCCGCTGACGTTGAGAAAGGTGTCCTGCTGGCCGGCGAAGCTCGCGCCGGGCAGATCCTCGGCGGTGGCGGACGACCGCACGGCCACCGCGGGCGCGCCGAGTTCGGCGTAGGCGGCCAGCACAGCAGCGGTCAGCTCGGCGGGCAGCACGGCGCTGTCGAACAACGCTCGGACGCCCTCGCGGTCACCGTTTTCGACGAGTTGTTCGAGGTTGCTGCCCGCCGTCACCGCGGCGTAGGCGGCGGTGGTGATCACGAATCCGTCCGGCACCGGGAAGCCCGCCGCGATCAGCTCACCGAGGTTCGCGCCCTTGCCGCCATAGGCCGCCAAACCGTCGGCGGAGCAGGTCGAGAGGGGAACCACCTGAGGTGGAGCAACCGTCATGTTCGCGAGTCTTCTCCGGCCGTCTCGATTTCACAACCCCGAGGCGATCCGATAATGTTGGTGCCTGTCCGCAGGACGCGGGGCTATGGCGCAGTTGGTAGCGCGCTTCCATGGCATGGAAGAGGTCAGGAGTTCGAATCTCCTTAGCTCCACAACTGAACTGCCTAGTCGGAACCATATTCCGGCCAGGCAGTTCGCGCGTTCGGTGCCTGGTGGCTGTTGATGAATCCGAGTCTGGACGGCGCTTTGGGTGGCCTTCTGCCGCCGAGTCAACGAGCACCCAGGGTTGCTCGGACGGACCGCCGGGCGACTGCTGGTCCGCCGTCAGTCGCCGTCCACGGTGATTCCGGAGATCGCGGTACCAGGCGGACGGTCCTTGAGCTGCCGGTGTAGTTGCCCGCCGACGGACAGGGCCACCAGCAGGTCACTGACCTCAACATTGGCCGGGTCGAAAGCCCCGCCCAGCACCGGGGCCACGGTGAACGAAAGTACCTGTGTCTCGCCTGGTTCGAGGCCCGCCTCGGTAGCCGCCTGGACGAGCCCGAGCAGCAGGTAGCGGTCCTGGCCCTCGATGGTGTTCAGCGCGTCCTCGAGCGCGGCCGGATGATCCCACTCGCGGGTCAACGTGCCCTCGATGGAGTCGAGGAACCAGACCCCGTCGGTGGCGTAGAGAAAGACGTCTCCGAACGCGGACACGGCCAGTGGCGCCAGTTCGGCGAGTTCGGGCAGCCAGAGCCAGTCCTGTAGCGCCTCGGCGACCAGCTCGTCGGGAAAGTGTCGAATCAGCTCCATCGATCCACCGTAGCTGGCAACCCTGCGGGCAGGGTCCGGCCGACCACCAGGCGGCGGTCGACCACGGATTCCCGGCGCCCGGACTGGTTTTCCACTGCGGGCAAATACCCTGGTTCGAACGGTGAGGAGAGAGTCGCCAATGACTGACCCCAGTGAGTACCGGCGGCCGGACGGCTGGCCCGACCTGGGCGGAACTCCCGCGCCGAAGTCACCGCCCGCGACCAGCCCGTCCGCAGCCGGTCCGGCAACGGCCGGAGACAATCCAGCGCCCCGGCCGCAAGGGTCGCCGTGGAGCCCCGAGTCGTCCGGTTCGGGTGCGGCCGGGCGTGGTTTGGACCCACCCCCCGCGCGAGCAGCGCGCAGGCGAAGCAGGGTCTCCAACGTGCTGATCGTGCTCTCGCTCAGCCTGTCGCTGATCGTGCTGGTCGCGGTGGGCTACCAACTGATCACGCGGTGGACGGCGCCGGTCGCGCCCGCGTCACCGCCGGCGGCCCCAACGGACAACCCGTCCACGGCACCCCCGGTCGTGGACACCGAGTGGCAGCTGTCCGCTCGAGAGCCTCCGTCCGGAGCTCGACCGGGCCCGGTTCGTCTTTTCGCCGGGCGGCACGGTGACCGACCGCAACATCGTGGTCTCGGGCGACACCTGGGTGGTGCTCACCGGTGACGACGAGGACGCTCAGCTCACCGTGCACGGCGTGGACGGCAGCACCGGCCGTGAGAACTGGCGCCGGGAGCTGCGCGGCGCGCTGTGCGCCGACCACCCGCTGCCGAGCGGGCAGATCGTTTGTGCGCGGGCGATCGACGTGAACCCACCCACCCAGGCCGGCACCCGCTGGATCATCGCCACCCTCGACCCGGCGACCGGTGCGGAGCAGGACACCTACGAGACCCGGGGCAGGTTCACCGCGATCAAGGTGTTCGGGGATCGGATCGTGCTGGTCGAGGAGCGGGTTCCCGCGCCACACGCGGTGGTCGTGGTCCTCGACGCCCAGCTGGACCCCCTCTGGACCACAGACCTCTCGTCGACGGCCGGCCACGATCAACTGTTCAGTCAGTCGCCCACCTACCTGCGCAAGCTGCCGCGTCCGGCCGGACCGGCGCTGAGCGGGGTCGCCTTGACTGCACTGGGTGACGAGTCGGTCGCCCTGACCTCGAACGCCCGGGCCGCCGTTCTCGACCTGGACTCCGGCAGCGTGCTGGGGGTTCCGGAATGCTCGACAGTCGTCGATGACGGCACCCGACTATGGTGCGCCGCCCGTGACCGTGCGGTCGCCTACTCGTACGCGATGAAACGGTTGTCCGCCACCCGGGCGGGCGTCACGCTGGCGCAGAACTGCCTGGGCGGGTCGGCCCCGAGCATTCCGATCTTCCTGGCCGACGATGGCACCGCGGTCAAGGTCGACCTGCGTACCGGCCGGACGACCGGCACCCTGGCCCAGTCGCGGACCGGCTACCGGGCCGGCCGCGCCGTCACACCGGACGCGTGCCAGCTCGGTTCGATGGTGATGATCAGCGACACCCGGGGCGCGTTCATGATCGACGCCGCAAGCGGAAAGCTGCGCTGGCAGACCCAGGCCTGGACGCTGCCGGCGGACCTGTTCCGGCGGGACGGACGGGTGCTGGTGGCAGCGGGCGACCTGCTCTGGATCGATCCGGCGACCGGGCGGATCCTCGCCACTCGCGAGCAGCTCGGCGCCACCCAGGCGGCCGGTGCCGGCTTGGCTCAGTTCGGCTTCGAGCGGATCGCCAGGGTCCGCGAACCCTGACCGACCTCACCGATCGGCCGTCACCCGAGCGACGTGCAGGGCCAGGTACGACACCTCGTCCGACGTGAGCGCCGACCCCATCCGCAGTTCGAGCAGCCCGGCCAGCCGGACGGCGCAGTCGGCGGCGTCCGGGAAGGACTCGCGGATCGCGGCTCCGACCAGGGACGGTTCCTCGTCCAGTTGCTGATGCTGATGGATCCGGACGAACAGGTACCGCAGGTGCGTGATGAACCGTCCGACGCTGACGCTGCCGGAGTCGAGGGTCAGGCCGAAGGTCTGCTCGATCACGGTCACCATCTGCTGGATCACGCCGGTCATCTGATACGTGTACGACAGGTCGCCGGTGGCGAAGCCGGCGTTGACCAGGTGCAACGCCAACCCGACCGCCTCGACGTCCGGTAACTGCACGTCGATGCGTGCGTTGATCGCTCGCAGCAGCCCTTCGGCCTGCGCGTACTCCTCTGCGTAGAGATGCTTGACCTCGGCCAGCAACGGGTAGCCGATGTCCATGCCGAGGGCGACCCGGCGGATGGCGAAGCCGACGTGGTCGGCCAAAGCGATCACCAGGGCCGGGTTGCGGCTCAGCGACTCGAGGCCGACGTCGGCGATGGCCTGGCCGACCAGCAGGATGTGTTCGGGTGGAATGCCGGCCAGCAGCTGGGCCAAGTGGTCGGGGTCGCGTCCGTCGATCGGAACGAAGGTGCGGACGACCTTCGCCGGGTCCACGATCTGCCCCGGCCGGGCCTGGAAGCCCAGGCCACGGCCGGTCAGGATGACATCGTGCCCGTGCTCGTCCAGCGCCAGGACGAGATTGTTGTTGAAGACGCGGAGGATCTCCATGCAGTCGTGGCTCCGGGGCGGTTCAGCGAACTGAACCGCCCCGGAGACTCCTCTCAGGCTTCGACGGCGATGACGGTGTCGCCGAGCGAGACGTCGCCGCCCGCAACCGGCTGCACCGACTTCAGCGCGGCAGTGTTGATCACGACCACGATCGTGGTGGTGTCGTAGCCGGCCTCCTTGACGGCGTCCAGATCGACGGTGGCGAGCAGGTCACCGGCCTCGACCCGCATGTCCTTCGCGACGTCGAGGTGGAAGCCCTTGCCTTCCATCTGAACGGTGTCGATGCCGACATGCACGAGCACCTCGACACCGTCGTCGGTCTTGATGCCGAAGGCGTGGCCGGTGTCGGCAACGGTCACCAGGGTGCCCGCGACCGGAGCCGTGACATGCCCGTCCGAAGGCACGATGCCGACGCCGTCACCCAGCGCCTTGGAGGCGAACACCTTGTCGTTGACCTCGGTGATCGGCACCACGTGACCGGCGACGGGAGCGCCGACGGTGCGGGTGGCGATCAGGGTGGCGACACCACCGGCGGCGGCCGGTGCCGCAACGGCTGCCGGAGCTGCAGACGCATGGGCCTCCTGCTGCTCGACCGTCAGGTGCCCCCCGGCGGCCGCGAGCTCGGCCTCGAACTCGGCCTTCTGCTCCGGAGTCCGGTAGTCACTGATGATGACCAGAATCATCGCCGTGGCGAAGGCCGCCGCGATCGAGATCGCGTAGATCCACATCGGGCTGAACACCGGGATGGTGAGCAGCGAGGTGAAGGCGAACGCGCCGGTGGTGACCGGGGTGAAGATCCAGCCGAGAATGCCGATCGTCACGCCGCCAACCCCACAGCCGACCAGCATGCGGGGGTAGATCCGCTTGTAGCGCAGGTGGATGCCGTACAGGGACGGTTCCGAGATGCCACCCAGCAGGCCGGCGGCCAACGCACCGATGGCGGTCTGCCGTACTTCGTTGTCCTTCGCCCGGCTGGCGACGACCAGGACGCCGGCGGTGGCGCCGAAGCAGGCGAAGTTCCAGGTGCCCATCGGGCCCTGGATGAAGTCGTAGCCAAGGGTGCTGATGTTGGCCAGCATGAGGGCGTTGAGCGGCCAGTGCAGTCCGAGCGGCACCAGGAAGGGGTAGAGCAGCGGAATCAGGACGGCGAACAGCAGCGGAACCGTGTTGTTCAGCCAGGCCAGGCCGGCACCCAGGCCGCTGCCCAGCCAGATACCGAGCGGGCCGATCAGGAAGGCGGTGATCGGGATCATGATCAACAGGCAGAAGAACGGCACGAAGACCATCTGCAGGTTCTCCGGGAAGATCCGGTTCAACGCCTTGTAGAGGAGCGCCAGCAGGGCCACCATGATCAGCGGCACGAAGACCTGGCCGCCGTAGCCGTTCAACTGCATCGGCAGGCCGAAGACGGACGCGACACACTGGTCGGTGCCCAGCGTCGGGTTGGTGGTGCAGACGGTGCCGGCGACCTCGACAGCCTTTTCGCTCGACAGCGACAGGAACTCCGGCGTGAACAGGGCGGCCATGATCGCACCGCCGATCCATGGATCGACCTTGAGGGCCTTGGCCGCGTTGTAGGCGACCATGATCGGCAGGAAGTACAGCACCGAGCGCCACATCGTGTCCCAGAACACCCAGGTTGCGCCCGCATCCGCCATCCGGTCAGCGCCCTGGAACGGGACGATCTTCAAGGCGTCGAGGACGGCGGCGACCGCGATGATCAGCGAGGAGCCGAGCAGCACGCCGAGCAGCGGACGGAACGAGTTCGACAGGTACTCGAAGAAGGCATCGAGCCAGGCCACCTTGCCACGGACCTTGGCCCGCTCGGCGGCCTTGATGTCGGCGTCGCTGGCCCCGCCGGACGCTGTGCCGGCGCCGGCCATCGAGGGCAGGTGCATGATGTCGGCGTAGGTGTTGGCGACCCCGCCGCCGATCACCACCTGGTAGCGGTCACCGCTCTGCGGTACCGCGCCGAGCACGCCCGGGATCTTCTCCAGGGCGTTCTGATCCACCACTCCGGCGTCCTTCAGTTCGAAGCGAAGCCGGGTTGCACAGTGGGTAAGACTTGAAATATTGCCGGGACCGCCGACCTTCTCGACGATCTGTTCGGCTGTGTTGGACGCCATTGTCTGGTTCCTTGTCTGCTAGCCGTTGGTGCTGAATGTGTCATAAACAAAAAACGACCCGAGTTGCACCCGTGTGCACCTCAGGTCTTGCCCCTACGCGGGTAACAACCCCTACTACGAGCCGGTGGCTCTTGGAGCACAGTAGCACCGTGGGTCGACCCTTGCACCACCATTCGAGGTAGCGGCGTGAGGGTTTGGCGGTCTTCATCCGGACGGTGACAAGTCAGGAAAATGGCACGAGTTCGGCAACCCGAACGGCCAGTATCCGCACGAAAGGCATGGCCGATCAGAGTTGCTTCCGGCGTGGTCGATCGGGAGCACGCCACCAGACGGGGGGCGGCGACGACCTGCGCCGTCAGCGATCGGACGGCGGCGGCGGGATCGAACCGATATCGGGGGCAGTTCCCGGCCAGATCAACAGCACCCGGCAGGGAGCGTGGTCGATCACGAACCGGGTGTGCTTGCCCAGGCTGTTCGGGCCGAGCCGGCTGCGGTCGCCATCGCGTCCGATGATCAGGTAGTCGACGGTGTCGGCGGCGGCGGTGACCACCCGCTCGGGGAAACCCGTCTCCAGCCGGGTGGTGGCGGGCCGGCCCAGCCGTTCCTCGGCCTGGTCCAGCATCTGCTCCGCGGCCTGGAGTGACAGTTGGACGAGTTGCTCGTCGGCCCGCTGCCGGCGGCCACGTCCGATCAGGGAGCCGAGACCGGTCTCCGGCGCCGGCCGGCCGCCCTCCCGGACGTGGATCAGGGTGACCTCCGCGTCGGCGTCCGACCCGATCAGATCGCGGGCCGCTTCCACGCAGGCGGGCCAGGTGCCCTCGGTCACCCAAACAGCGATCTTCATCCGACTCCCATCACCAGCAGCGAACCCCAGAGTGCCAGCACCCCGACCACGATGGCGATGGGCGTTGCCAGCAGGCCGAGCAGGGTGAACTCCTGGATCGGCGTCTCATGATCGTGCGCCTGGACGATGCGGCGCCACAGCAGCGTGGCCAACGACCCCACGTAGGTGAGGTTGGGACCGACGTTGACCCCGATCAGCACCGCCAACACGGCACCTGTGCCCGCGTCGGCGGCGAACGGCAGCAGCACCAGCACGGCCGGCAGATTGTTGACCAGATTGGCCAGCACGGCGGCCAGCCCGGCCCACAGCAGCAGAGCGACCAGCGACTCACCCTGCGGCACGATGGTGCCGATCGCCGCGCCGAGCCCGCCTTCGACCACTGCGGTGACGACGATGCCGAGAGAAAGCACGAAGCCGAGGAAGCCGAGGTTGATGAAGCCCGGCACGTCCTTCCAGCCGACCTGCTTGAGCCGTAGCGCCCGGACCAGCAGCACCAGAGCGCCGAGCAGGGCCACCCAGGCCGCCTCGATGTGCAGGAAGGACGCGCCCACGAAGCCGGCCAGGGTAAGCGCCAGCACCGCCGCCGAGAACCGGGGGAGCGGAGGCACTTCGGGCGGGTCCGGATTGGTCGCTGGAATGGAAAGGTCCGAGGCGAAGAACAGCCGGAAGGCCGCATACTCGACCGCGATCACAGCCAGCCACGGCACCGCCATCAGGCCGGCGAAGCTGACGAACGTCAATCCAGCCGCCGACATCGCCAGCAGGTTGGTCAGGTTGGACACCGGCAGCAGCAGGGAACCGGCGTTGGCCAGATGCGTGCAGGCGTAGGCGTGCGGTTTCGGCCTGACCCCCAGCGTGGACGCGGTGGCGAACACCACCGGAGTGAGCAGCACCACGGTCGCGTCCAGCGAGAGCACAGCGGTGACGCCGGAGGCGAGCACGAAGACGAAGATCAGCAGCCGGTGGGCGTTGCCATTGCTCTTGGCGGCCATCAGGGCACCGGCGTAGCGGAACAGTCCGTCCGCGTCACAGAGCTCGCTGATCACCAGCACGGCGGCCAGGAAGGCCACCACAGGAAACAGGTGCTCGATCTCGGCCCAGGCCTGGTTCCAGCCCAGCGCGCCGGTGAGGATCACGATCAGCGCGGCGGGGACGGCGGCAACGGCTTCGGGCAGCCCTCGTGGACGTATCACGGCGAAGCCGAGTACGACCACCAGCATCGCCACGGAGATGAGTTCGCCCACGGGCGCCAACCCTAGACTCAGCGGCTCAGGTGGCGATTCACCCGGCGAGCGGTGGATGGGTTTCGATCAGGCGCCGAGACCGACGCTCCGCTCAGCCGCGGCGCAGCGAGGCCGGACCCCCGGCGATCGGGATCCGGACGCCGGTGTCGATCAGTTCCGAGTCGACGATCTGGTAGATGCCGAGACAATGGTCCGCGTACAACTGGGCGACCAGACGGGTGGAGTCACGGCTGAACGCCACGCCCTGAGCGGCGGCACCCGTGGGTATCGACGAGACCCGGCGAAGCTGGCCGTCGTCGTTGGAGAACAGCACCAGCCGACCGCTGGCACTGTGGCCGGGACGATCGGTCGGCAGCTGGCTGCCGGCCATGCACAGGGCCGCCACCCAGGCGCCATCGGGGGAGATCGCAACACCCTCGGCCACGGACGGAACCGCCGCGTGATCGACCGACCGGAACGGCCGGACGGAGGTGTCCACCAGCGTGATCACGTCGACGTCGCCGACGCTCGCACCCTTGGCTGACTGCTTGCCGGCCCAGCCGACGGTGCCGATCACCGCCCACCGTCCGGCGGCGTCGGTGTCGACCACGTAGGGACTGACGCCGGTCGCGAGTCGCTCGGGCAACAGCGCAGCCTCGGGACCGGTCAGGTCGATCGCCACCGCACCCTGTTCGTCGCGCAGCGTCACGATCGCGGTGCTGCCGTCGGCAACCAAGCCCAGGCCGGCGAGCTTGCCGGCACTGACCGCCAACCGTTGGCGCAGCGTGATCGAATCACCGACCACGGCGAACACCAGCAACTCACCGGTCACCGTCGTCGCCAGCAGCCGGGCACCGTCGGGCGTGAACAGCACCGATTGCGGGTGCGCCCCGATGTCGATCGCCTGCACCCGGGCTGGAGTCGCCGTGAGATGGACGACCTGCAGGACGTCGGCGAACACCAGCGCACCGGCTGCGCGGTCATAGCTGGTCGGGGCCGCGACGGCTGCCAGCGTGCCGTCCGGAGACAGCGCCACCGCCTGCGGCGGGCCGACGATCGAGTTGCTCACCTCGACCGTGGTAAGCACCCGGGCCTGATCCAGGTCGATCAGGCTGAGGGTGTCGGGGCCGGCGTCGGCCGGGAACACGTCCCGGCCGGCGTCACGGACCAGCTTGCCGTCGTTGGCGCTGACGAACAGTTCCACCTCAGTACCCCAGGCCGGGATCGACCAGGTTGCTCAGCGGCCGTCCGGCCAGGTAGGCGCGCAGGTTGTCGCAGAAGATTTCGCAGATCCGCGCGTCCTCCTTGGAGTCCAGGCCGCCGGAGTGCGGGCTGAGCAGGGCGTTATCCAGGTCCCACAAGGGGGAATCGGCCTCGAGCGGCTCGCGCTCGAACACGTCCAGGGCGGCGAACCCGACCTGGCCGGACTGCAGCGCGCCGATCAGGGCGTCCTGGTCGATCACCGTGCCGCGACCCACATTCACCACGGTGACGCCGGGCTTGGCCTTGGCCAGCAGCTCGGCGTTCACCAGCTTCTCGGTCTGCACGGTGCCGGGCAGGGTCAGCACGATGTGGTCGGCCCGGCCGACGATGCTCGCCAGGTCGTCCAACGCGTGCACCTCGTCGACGTGGTCCACGTCGCTCACGGATCGCTTGACACCGAGCACCTTCATGCCGAGTGCCCTGCACCGCTTGGCGACCTGCTGACCGATGCCGCCGAGGCCGGCGATCAGTACCGTGCTGCCCTCGATCGGACGTCCGACGATGCGGGTCGGCCACTCGTGGGCACGCTGCTGGCGCTGGAGCCGCGGCAGTTCCTTGCAGCCGGCGAAGATGCCGAACACGGCCCACTCGGCGAGGGGAATACCGTGCGCACCGGCAGACGTGCTGAACACGATTCGTTCGAAGCTGGCGGCCGGCAGGTCGGCGGCAACCACCTGGCTGCCACCGCCAGCCGCCATGGTCATCACCCAACGGAGCTTCGGATTCGCCTCCACCGTGCGGGCCAGCGCCGCTGGCTTCACGTCCGGGATGCCGTAGAGCACCTCGGCCGAGTCGACCATTTCGTCGAACCTGGCCTGTTGCTCGGACGTGCGGGAGAAGGACGGCTCACCGGAGAAATCGGCCGGGTGCCGCATCGGGGGCAGCAGCTCCTGGTCGACCACCACCTCGACCCTCGGGTCGACGGCGGCGATCCGCTCACACAGCTCCGGAGCCAGGGGGGTGGCGATGACCACCCGGACGGTTCGGTTGCGATCAGGCATGCACCGGCTCCATTCCGGCGTCGTTGAAGTCGGTCAGGCTGCGACCCCGGGTCTCGGGAGTGGCGAAGGTTGCACCGAACGAGATCAGGGCGAGGATCGCGGAGTAGATCGAGATCACCCACCAGGCGCCGCCGGTGGCGGCCAGCAGAGCCGCACCGACCAGGGGGGCGATGCCACCGGCGAGCACTGCGGAGAACTCCCGCGCCGTGGCGACACCGGTGAACCGATGAGCGTTGCCGAACAACTCCGGCAGCAGGGCACACTGCGGCCCGAGCATCGACTGGACGCCGATACCGATTCCGACGCCCATCACCAGCAGCACCAGCCAGACCTGGCCCAGGGTCAGCAGGTAGAAGGCGGGGAAGGCGAAGAGCGCAGTGAACAGGGCGCCCCAGCGGTAGACCGGCACTCGCCCGACCCGGTCGGACAGGGCTCCGAACAACACCACGGTGAAGATCGAGACCAGAGCGGCCACCACGGCACCCCAGGTGCCGATCAGCTGTTGGCCCTTGTACGCCGGCAGGCTGGCCACGTAGGCGAGTAGGAGTGCTGAATAGATGGAGGAGTTGCCGTTCTCACCCATCCGCAGGCCGATGCCGACCAGAATGTTGCGGCGCGAGGTCGAGATGGCCTGGCCGACACTCTGCCGGACGGGGGCGTCGCGATGTGCTTCGGCCTCTTCGAGAGCCTCGAAGGCGGGGGACTCCTTGAGTCGCATCCGGATCACCACGGCGACGACGATCAGCACGGCGCCGAGCAGGAACGGGACCCGCCACAGCCAGCCGAACAGGACCTCGCGGTTGGCCAGGCCGAGCAGGGCGAAGGTGCCGGCACCGAGCAGGGTGCCGATCTGGATGCCTACGAACGGCAGGGAGGCGAAGAAGCCGCGCCGCTTGGCTGGCGCGAACTCCGAGATCAGGACGGTCGCACCGGCCTGCTCTGCGCCGGCGCCGAGGCCCTGGGCGATCCGTAGCACGATCAACAGGATCGCGCCCCAGATGCCGACGCTCTCGTAGGTCGGCAACAGGCCGATCAACATCGAGGAGCCGCCCATCAGGGCGATGGTGATGATCAGCACCAGCTTGCGGCCGAGCCGGTCGCCGAGGCTGCCGAAGAACAGACCGCCGATCGGGCGGGCGGCGAAGCCGACCGCATAGGTACCGAACGCGGCGATGGTGCCACCGGCGGGGCCGAGCGGCTTGAAGAACAGCTCGCCGAAGATCAGGGCGCTGGCCAGGCCGTAGATGTAGAAGTCGTAGTACTCAAGGGCCGAGCCGACAGAAGAGGCGAGGGTCGCCCTGCGGAGCTGGACCGGATCGACGGCCTCCTGCTCTTGGGATGCTGCATTCAGGTTCACGTTGTCAGACATGGGAGAGCTCCTTTGTTCTCGTGACACCAGAAGTATGCACCATAGGGTGAACGCTGGTCAATAGAGCGAACCAAAGATAGTGGACCGTGGCACGCGCGGAACCCGTCGAAGTGCGAGCGACACCACAGAGCCCTCCCCGATTTGCCATCGCACCCCCGCGGAGGGAGGCAGCAACGACGTTGGTGAGGGCTCGAGGGCTGCGTAGTCGGGGACGGGTCAGCCGATGGCCATCGGGTTGCCCAGCATGGTGGCCATCCGGTTGAGTTCGCCGACCAGCAGGTCGCGGGTCTCGTCGCTCCAATCGGACTTGTGTTTGGTCACGCTGATTGCCAGGATCGGTGCCCGGACGCCCCGGGTGGGCACCACAACGGCGAGACCGATCACGCTATCGGCGGACTCCTCGTCGTCCACCGCGTAGCCCCTGGCTCTGGCCAGGCGAATGTCTTTCAGCAGCCTGGGCACCGTGCGCCGCGACCGTCCCGTCATCCGGGGGAGTTCGCCGATGCCGTGGTACAGGCGCTCGATCTCGGAGTCGTCCAGCCTTGCCAGCAGGGCTTTACCCTGTGCGCAGGCGGACGCGGGCAGTCGATCGCCGATGTTCGTGGTGAGCCGGATGGCGGGATGCCCCTCGTACCTGGCCAGGCATAGCGTGTCGATGCCTGCCGCGGTGGAGAGGCGGAGAGTCTCGGCCGAGAAGACCGGCGACTCCGCGCAGGCCCGGTGGAACTCTCCGATCTGATCCAACCGGGCGAGGTACGCCCCGCCCAACTCGACCAGCTTTCGGCCCAGGGAATAGCCGAGGTCGTCCCGGCGGATCATCCCACCGAGTTCCAGGGCGGTGCAGATCGCGCTGGTCGACGACTTGGGTACGCCGAGGGCGCGACTCAGGTCGGAAAGCGTCATGGTGCCGGAATCGCTGCCGGCCAACGCATCCAGCACGGCAACGCCGCGGCTGACCGCTGGGGCGGCACCGGGGGGCGTGATATCAGTTCCACCACGGATGGGAGACATGTGAGGCCCTAGTCAGCGTTCGATTGATGGACCGGCAGCATGGCTTCGGCGCGCCACCGGCCCGGTCGTCGCCGTCGATCCGCACCGCCATCGGCGGTGCCACCCCACCCGAGGGCACTGACACTCACGTCCATGTGAGACTCCGTTCAATCTAAAGAACAGCGTTCCGCTTGCTGAACATCGATGGTAGCGGGCGACCCGTCCGTACGCCAGAGACCCGCGACCGTGGATGGCGCGGGTGCGCGTGAGCGCGTGGTGCGCCATACTCCCCGCCATGGGTCGTGACGTGGAGACCAAGACGTTCACTCGTGAGCAGCGCCAGCGCTATCGGGAGAAGGTACAGCGCTGCCTGGACGTGTTCGAGCAGATGCTGGTCGCACACAGCTTCGAGTTCGACGAGCCGCTGACCGGCATGGAGATCGAACTCAACCTGGCCGACGGGGACTATCGGCCCAGGATGCACAACGACGCCGTGCTGGCCGCGATCGCCGACCCGGAGTACCAAACCGAACTCGGCCGGTTCAACATCGAGTTCAACGTGCCGCCCGGACGGCTCGCCGGCGACTCGCTGGAGAAGTTGGAGGCCTCGCTGCGCACCTCGATGAACGAGGCCGAACGGCGCAGCAACGAGCTCGGCACCCACATCATCATGACCGGGATCCTGCCCACGGTGATGCCGGAAACGTTCCAGGGCGACTGGATGAGTGAGAACGTCCGGTACGCCGCGATCAACGACGCAGTGCTGGCGGCGCGCGGCGAGGACATCCACATCGACATCGAAGGGCCGGCTGGAGAATCCCTGACCTGTTACGTCGATTCGGTCGCACCGGAATCCGCCTGCACCTCGATGCAACTGCATCTTCAGGTTCGCCCGGAGGAATTCGCTAATCACTGGAATGCGGCGCAGGTGCTGGCCGGCCCGCAATTGGCGCTGGCCGCGAACTCGCCCTTCCTGATGGGCAGCCGGCTGTGGGCGGAGACCCGTATTGTGCTTTTCACCCAGTCCACCGACACCCGGCCGATCGAGTACGCCAACCAGGGCATTCGGCCCCGGGTCTGGTTCGGTGAACGCTGGATCACTTCGATCTTCGACCTGTTCGAAGAGAACGCCCGCTGGTTCCCGGCGTTGCTGCCCGAGATCGAGGACGAGGACCCGCAGCAGGTGCTGGACGCCGGCGGGGTGCCGCAGCTTTCCGAGATGCGGCTGCACAACGGCACCATCTATCGGTGGAACCGGCCGATCTACGACGTGTCCGGCGGAAAGCCGCACCTGCGGCTGGAGAATCGCGTCCTGCCGGCCGGGCCAACGGTGGTCGACACACTGGCCAACGCCGCCTTCTATTACGGCACCATGCGCAGCCTGGCCTACGAAGAACGTCCGGTATGGAGTCGGATGGCCTTCTCGACCGCCAATGCCAACTTCCTGGAGGGTTCGCGCCAGGGCATCGACGCCGACCTGTTCTGGCCAGGTGTGGGCGAGATGCCGGCCAGTGAGCTGATCCTTCGGCACCTGTTGCCGCTGGCCCACGACGGCCTGGACGCCTGGGGCGTGGATCCGGACATTCGCGACCGGCTGCTCGGCATCGTCGAGGCTCGCTGCAAGACCGGAGTGAACGGCGCCGAGTGGCAGTCGCAGGCGGTGCAGAAGCTGGAAGCGTCCGGATTGGCGCGTGGCGAGGCCCTTCGACGAATGGTGGCGGCCTACGCGGAGCGCATGCACAGCAATGTGCCGGTGCACTCCTGGGAAATGCCGTAACTCTGCGTGAGAAATACTCAGTAAAGGTATCTCTGGCATATTTCCCTGGCTCCTTGTTGCTAAAGTTCGAGAGTTGGTTGCGAGGAAGGTTGGGGGATGGCCTCACCACCAAAAAAGTTGCACGGGCGCGAGCATGCGCCGCGCCGCCTGGACGATTCACCGGCGGCGCAGCATGCGCGTCCCCGACGCCTGGATCACTCGCCGCTGGCGCGTCCTGCGCGTCCGCGACGCGTCCTCCGTTCGGCGCTGCCGACCAGTTCGTGGGTCTTGAACGGCCTCGCCATCGGCATCGCCGTGGTGCTTACCCCCGTCCTGAGCACCTCGTCCGCCACTCCGGCCGTTCCGACCAGCCCTCGGCCGGTCGCGGCGACCATCGCGCCGGCACCCGTCGATCACTCCAGGTTCACCGTCCAGCAGCCGCAGGAGGTGCCCGACCGCACCATCGACCGTGACGCCATCGATTTCGATGACACCGGCGCCCCGCCGCCGCCCGGCCAGGCGGTCAAGTCCAACGGCAGCGACTTCGTCTCGCCGGTTCCCGGTGCGATCACGGGTGGGTACGGGCAGCGGTTCCACCCGATCCTGCACTACTGGCGCATGCACAACGGTGTCGACATGCACGCCGCCTGCGGCACTCCGGTGGTGGCCGCGTACCGGGGCACCGTGATCGAAGCCGGCTGGAACGGTGGCTACGGCAATCTGGTGGTGGTGGACCATGGCATGTACAACGGAAAGCAACTGATCACCAAGTACGCGCACCTTTCCCGGATCGGGGTCAGGGTCGGCGCACACGTCGACACCGCCCAGGGCATCGCGCTTTCCGGCACGACCGGCCTCTCCACCGGTTGCCACCTGCACTTCGAGGTCAAGGAGAACGGCAGCTACGTTGACCCGGCGCCGTTCCTGACCGGCAAGCCTTCGCCGCGTCCGGATGGGCCGATCGAGAACCTGGGCCCAACCACCAGCCCGACGGCGACGGCGACGCCCACTCCTACGCCGAGCGCCAGCAAGGCTCCGGTCACCAAGCCGAGCCCTAAGCCGTCCAAGACGCCGACGCCCAGCCAAGTGAGACCGCGACCCCGACGCCGACCCCGACGCCGACGCCGACGCCGACGCCGACGGAGACGGAGACGACCACACCGTCTCCCACGCCGACGCCGAGCGAGACTGAGTCCCAGGCGCCGAGCAAGTCGCCCTCGCCGAAGCCCAGCGAGACGGCCAAGCAGACGGCCGCACCCGAGCCCAGCCAAACCGCCAAGCAGACGGCCGCACCCGAGCCGACTCGCAGCGAATCCGAGCGACCCAAAGCCAGCGCAGAACCCTCGCCCTCGGACTCGGCCACCCCGTAGGCTCAGCCCCCTATGAGCGGGCTGTTTCGGAGTTGGCGGCGGCGACGGCTGTTCGCGTCTCCGTCCCGCGGCGCGCGCCGGGTGCCCCGGTGGGCCTGGATCCCGTTCGCGGTCCTGGCCGGCACACTGGGCCTGTTCGCCGCCCTGCGGGCCCTCGGCGTCTCCGGCCAGGCCTGGTTCGACTGGCTCACCGATCCGCGACAGGTGCTGGTGCCGGCCCTTTTCCTCGGTTCAATCGTGGCCTCGGCCGCGCTGTACGGACGGGCCCGCAATGCCCCCGGACGAGTGGTGGGTGTGCTGAGCGTGTCGGCCTTCGCGGTCGGCGCGCTCGCGTTGGGCCTCGCGTCCTACATCAGCTGTGCACCGGACGGTCCGCCGTTCTTCGAGCCCTTGATCTGGGTGCTCTCCGGCAACGGAACCGAGCCGTGGGGCTCCGGGCCGGGCTGCCCGACTGGACCACCGCTGGCGCATCACCTGGCCCGGCTGTGCACGCTGTGGGGCGCCCTGGCGGGCGTGCTGGGTGTGGTGGCGGCCATGCTGCGCCGTCAGATCGACCGGTGGCTCGCGTTGTGGTCCCGTCGGGCCGTCCTGGTGCTCGGCGCATCCCCGGCCGGCTCGTCCATGATCCGGGTGCTGGCTGCACACCAGGCGCCCGGATCGGCGCTGCTCGTGGTGGACAGTGGCAGCGACGAAGCGTTCCAGGCCACCGTCCGCGCCCTGGGTGCTCGAGTGCTGAGTGCGGACGCGGTGGATGCCGACGCCCTCGCCCGCCTGGTGACCTCACGGGGACGGATCTCGGCCGAGTCGGTGCAGATCATCGAGGAGCGGGTACCGGAGGCGCTGGCCGGGTTCGCGCGGGTCGCCAAGGCACTGGACGCCGCCCGACCCAACGAGGGCCTGATCACCCGGGTGCTGGTCCGGATCGACGACCCGTGGGCGGCCGAGAACTGGCGGCGCAGCACGATCAGCCCGCAACGCGCCTGGCTGGCCGACGCGTTGTCGGCCACCGAGCAGACCGCCCGGGCCGTGGTGAGCCGGGTCGAGCTGATCGGGGCCAGGCGGCTGGTGCTGGCCGGTCACGGTGACCTGGCGGCAGCCGTCCTCGCCGAAGTGGCTCAGTCCGAGCGCGAGCACCGGGTGCTCCACCCCAAGCAGCTGATCACCGGCCTGGAGGTCACCCTGGTCGGCACCAATGCCGCCGACCTGGCGGCCGAACACACCGCTCAACAGGCCAGGTTCGGCAACGACAGCGGCATCGCCGTGATTCGGGTGATCGCCGACCCGGCCACCGATCCGGTGCTGGTGGCGGCGGGTCGCAATCAACTCACCACCCTGCTGGTGATCGCTGACGCCCAGCCCGAGTTGAACCGTCCGACCCGGCTCGCCGGTCACCTGCCCGAGGTGACCATTCTGGCCGTCGATCCCGCCTCGACAGAGATTCCCGATCAGCCCTTGCTGGGCCGGTTGACCAGCTTCGGCGTCGGGCTGCTGACCGGTGACGAGGTACCCGAGGACCACTGGACCCGGATGGCCAGACTGCTGCACACCGCCTATGTTTCCCAGTTGGGTGACGCAGTCGGGGCCCGGCCGTCCAGCCGGCCATGGTCGGAGTTGCCGATGTTCTTCCGCGACAGCAACCTGCGGCAGGTGCATTGCCTGTTCTCCGGCGTGGCCCTGTTGGGTCGCAGCTGGGCGGCCGAGGGGGGCGGCGAGGAGCTCAGCCCGGTCGAGATCGACTTTCTCAGCCGGCGCGAGCACGATTCGTGGCGTCGCTTCTATCTGGCCAACGGCTGGCGCCAGGCCGGGGCGCGGGACGATTCGCGGCTGCATCACGACTGGCTGGTCGACTGGGATTCCCTTCCACCCGCCGCCCGGGTGCGCACGGGGGCTGGCGTACGACGGGCACTGGCACTGCTGGACACCGCCGGGTACCGGTCGAAGCGGCAGACCGACTTCCTGCCGTTCCGGCGCCGGGGCGAGGTGCACGCCCGGAGGCTGGACGAGACCTGGAGCTGGCGCACGGAATCAGGGGCCACGATGAGTGCCGCTGCTGGAGATTGGCTGGTCAGCGATCCCGAGTCCGGACGCACGTGGTCGGTCGACCCGACCGCGTTCGCCGCCAGCCATGAGGCCTTGGGCGGCGAGCGGTTCCGCCGGCTCGGCTTCGTCCTGGCCCGACCCGCCCACCTCGGTGAGCGGGTCGAGACGCTGGAGGGGCCCGCCGTCGCGGAGCCGGGGGAGTGGCTGGTGGAGGGCGACCTGAAGGAGCGCTGGCTGGTGTCGGGCGCCCGGTTCGGCGCGGCGTATGAGGCCGTCTGAGCCGTCGGCGACGATGCCAGGTCAAGCCGAGTGTTTGTCCCGGATCAAATCCATCGGGGCCTGCGGTTGGCAGCCCAGGCCCGGTAGTTTGATCCCATGACGACTCCCACCAGTACCGCTGGCACCTCCAAGCTCTCCGTCATCGGCGCCGGCGCGGTCGGATCGTCAATGGCCTACGCAGCACTGATCCGAGGTTCTGCGAACGAGATCGCCCTGTACGACCTGGACCAGAAGAAGGTCGACGCCGAGGTCCGCGACCTGTGCCACGGCACTCAGTTCACGCCGTCGTCCGGAGTCATCGGAGGCGCCAACATCGAGGTGGTCAGGGACTCCGACGTGGTGATCATCACTGCGGGAGCCAAGCAGAAGCCTGGGCAGAGCCGGCTCGACCTGGCAGCCACCAACGTCAACATTCTGAAGTCGTTGATGCCCCAACTGCTGGAGCAGGCACCGAACGCCCTGTACGTGCTGGTCACCAACCCGTGCGACGTGCTCACCGTGGTGGCGCAGAAGATCTCCGGACTGCCGACCAGCCGGGTGTTCTCCACTGGAACCATGCTGGACACCTCACGGCTACGCTTCGCGATCGCGCAGACGGCGAGGGTGGGCACGGCGCACGTGCACGCCACCATCGCCGGAGAGCACGGCGACAGCGAGTTTCCGGTCTGGTCGACGGCGAAGATCAGCTCCATCCCGATTCGGGAGTGGGAAGACAGCACCGGCAAGAAGATGTTCAGCGAGACCCTGCTGGCCCAACTCGGCGACGAGGCGATGCATGCGGCCTACTCGGTGATCGAGGGCAAGGGTGCCACCAACTACGCGATCGGCTTGACCGGTGCCCGGCTGACCGAGGTGCTGCTGAAGCCCCGGCGCGCGGTATTGCCGCTGTCGAGTGTCATGGACGGCTACCTGGGCCTGAGTGACGTCGCCCTGTCGCTGCCGAGCCTGGTCTCCAACAAGGGCATCGAACGGGTGCTGAAGATTCCGATGGACGCGCAGGAGATCACCATGTTGAAGCGTTCGGCCGCGCACCTGCGTGAGTCGTTGAAGGAACTCGGCTTCTGATCGCCCGTCCGGCGTGCCTGGCTGTCAGGCGATCGCGGCGGTGCGGGTGGCCACGTCCTGGGCGAGGTCTAGCGCGGCCTCGCGCTGCTCGTCCGACGTGCCGCCGAGGCCAAGCACCCGAACGTAGTAGTCGCCGTCGACTGCCCATAGCGCCGTGGTGGTGCGCGCGTCACCCGAGACTCCGGAGTGATCGTCACCGGAGTAATCGGTCTGCCCACTGAGCTTCTTCAGCTCCTCGGCCAGAGCCTTGCCCCCGGCGTCGCGAACCACTTCAACGGAGAGTTCGGCGCCGCCGTCGGTGTCCAGCAGGGCGCATTCGCCAGCACGTTCGGCAGGCTTGAACGTGGACAGCTGGCGCAGGTCGGCCACGCCGCGTCCGACCACCGCCTGAGCCTTCCCCACGTCCACCCGTTCGGCGCAGACACGAGCACTGGCGCCGACCTGCGCGAGGCCGCCGTCCGGGGATCCGGGAGTGCATCCGGTCAGGACCAGAACGATGATGCAGGCCGACAGCCGGTGCCTCACCGGACCGCCCGAGCCGGCTGGTGGAACCGCAGTGGCATGACCCCGACCCTACCCCGGGGACCCTGTCGGCCGACCCGGGGTGCCACCGTGGGGCGGCTCCCTGTGCTCCCTTGGTCCACGGTGCCGTACTCCGCCCACGACCCGGGTCGTGGGCTGCGTTTCTCCTGCTGACCGTGCGACGTCTGCTCTGAATACTGTCGTCATGACCCTGCAGCGACAGCCCGCCGACCCACCGTTGCGCTGGGCCGGGCGGCCCGAGCAACGGATCGGCGACCTCGAACGCGACGCGGTCTGCCATGCGTTGTCGGAACACTTCACCGCCGGACGGCTGAGCCCCGACGAGTTCGACGGACGGGTGGAACTCGCCATCCGCGCGCGCACCGAGGCAGATCTGCGCGGGCTGCTCGCCGACCTGCCCGCTCCGCCAGCGCCCCGTCCGGCGGTGGCTCCGATGCCGCCGGTGCCCGACGGCGCCGGTACCTTCGATGTCATGTTCGCCCTGCTGGGAGTGATGGCCGGACTGTGCCTGATGATGCTCTTCATGGCCGGCGGCGGACGATTCACCACCTTTGGGTTCTTCGCCTGTCTCGGCGGCGCCACTGTTGCGGCGGTGATCACCCACTTCGTCCATCGAGCGTTCGTTGGCCGGCGGCGCTAGGCGGATCGGGCGGGTCTTCGGTGCCGGTACGCTGTGATCGACGCCCTAACGGATTGGACGCCGATGCTGCCGCTGGCCGGACCCGGTTTTCTTCTCGAGCAGAACATTCCGCTCGCGATCGCCATCGTCGTCGGCTCATCCGTGGCCTATGCGGGTGGCTCCACCATGCAACATCTGGCGGTCAGCCGGCTGGTCGACGTTCACGCCGAGAACCGGGCGATGAACCTGCGCCAGTTGTGGCGGTTGATCCGTACCCCGCTGTGGCTGCTCGGCCTGTTCACCATCTTCATCGGTGCATCGGCGCACATCGTGGCGTTGATGATGGCGCCGGTCACGGTGATCCAGCCGGTCGGCATCCTGGCGGTGCCCTGGGCGGTGCTGATGTCGGCCCGGATCCATCGCCACACGGTCACTCGTCCGATGTGGTTCGCGGTGGGTATGACGGTTGCCGGCATCGTCTTGTTCACCGTGCTGGCGGCCACTGCCGCGTCCGAGCACACAGTCCTGGATCCGGTCGCGATCGCGATCGGAATCGCGGTGATCGTCACGATCGGCATCAGCCTGGGCCTGCTCGGCTGGAAGGGCCCGGTACAGCTGCGCTGCCTGATGTGGGCCTCCGGCGGCTCCTTCTTCTATGGGCTGTCGGCGGCGATGGTGAAGGCGACGTCCGAAGTGGTCAAGCACGACAACTTCCACGGCCAACCGGTGTTCTGGATCGTGGCGCCGTTCCTGTTGCTGTCCTACGGGGTGGGCGGTTTCATGGTGCAGCAGGCGCTGGCCAACGGTCCCGCCGAGATCACCGTCGGCTCGATGACCACCACCGATCCGATCGTGGCCGTGTCCTTCGGCCTGGTGGTGCTCGGCGAGGGCGTCCGGATCACCCCGCTTGCAGGTGTCGGCATGGTGTTCGCGGGCGTACTCGCGGTCTGGGGTGTTGTGCTGTTGTCTCGGCACCATCCGGACGCGGCACGTCCGATCACCGTGCCCGAGGCCGCTCACGACCCGGTTTCGACCTAGTTCAGCCCTTCACCGGCAGGGCCGACATCTGCCGACCCGACCCAGTGGCCAGAATGATGGTGGCATCGCCACGCGTCATGGGAAAGAACACGTAACCGGTGACCGGCCGCGCTGCTGACGCGGTTCCGGTTCGGATGTCTGGTGAGTTCGGACTGCTGGTCGGCTCGACGATCTGAGTCGACGCGTTGGTGAACGCCATGAAGCTGAAGGTGATCGGGCCCTTGTCGGAGTGGATCCGCAGTTGTAGTTGCAGGCCCTCGTCCGTCCACTGCTGATCGAGAATCTCCCAGCGGCCGTTCTGCTGGCCGTTGGGCGTCGTGAACGGTTGCCCCGGACCGGCCGGCGTGGTTTGGCTGGGGCTCGGAGACGGCGTTGGCTGGATCGGCTGGTTACGGATGTAGAGCCCACCAAGAACCACCAGGGCAAGGGTGACCAGGGCGGCGATCGTGATCAGCAGCGGGGTGCGGTTGGTCGGCGGCCTGAACTCATCGATCGAAACCGACCTCGGCGGAGCTTCGCCAAGTCGCCGGGTCGGATCGAAGCCCGGTGCCGGCCCACCTGGCTGCTGTGGTTGGCCGGGAGGCTGTTGCTGCTGGCCGCCGGGTTGCTGTGGGTACTGCCGTTGGCCGGGGTACTGGCCCTGGCCGGGGTACTGAGCCGGATTCGGCTGGCCGGAGGTGTTCCATGGCTGCGAGCCCCATCCGGGCGGCGTGGAGCCGGGCCCCTGGGTTTGTGAGCCCCACCCGGGCGGCGTCGAGCCGGGCCCCTGGGGCGGCGGACCGCCGGGCCATCCGTTTCCGGGTGTGTTCGTCATCAACAGTCAGGCTACCCGCCTGCGGGTTTTCCACACCCGGTCGGTCACGGCCGGCGACTTTGAGCAGATTGTCTGGTCCGGACGGTGAATGAAGGCATGACGACGCACAGTTCCACACCGGTGGCCCGGGTCCGTGACCTGCACGACCTGCTGGGGGTGATTCCGCACCTGTTGGGATTCCATCCCGAAGAGTCACTGGTGGTGTTGGTCATGGTCGATTCCCAGGTGCAGGTCACGGCCCGGGTCGACCTGGCCGACCTAGTGGCACCGGGCCATCTCGAGTTGCTGCTTGACCGGCTGTTGTTGCGCTGGCCGGCCGCAACCCTCTGGCTGGTGGGCTACAGCGCGTCGGAGCCTGATGTCTGGCGGTTGCTGAGGCGGGCGGTGCGGCACACCGGCGACGCCCTCGCCGGCGAACCTCTGGGTGTAGTCGGCGGCCGCTATCGGGTCGGGGGACCGTCCGGGGAGAGCCATCGGCACGATCCGGCCAGCACCCAGGCTGCTGCGTCCGCCACGGTCCATGGCCTGCAGGCCAGGCCCAGCCGGGCTGCACTGCGGCAGAGCGTCCAGGTCGATCCGCGGTCGGCGGGCGACGCCGAAGCCGCGTGGGTGAGCGCGCTCGACCGGCTGGTCGGCACCGACGAGCGGCAGCTGCCCGGCCAGATGGTGGAGGCGCTGGCGCGCCATCTTGGCGCCCCCTATCGAGCGCCGCGGGCCGAGTTGGCCTGGCTCGCCGCGTTGGCCCAGGTGCCCGAGGCTCGCGATCGCGCTCTGGTGGCGATCACTAGAGCCGACGCCGAGGCCCACGTCCAACTGTGGAGCCTGGTGGTTCACGGCTGTCCGTACGGAACCCAGCAGCAGGCACTGGCCCTGCTCGGCATGGCGGCGTGGGTGAGCGGTGACGGCGCCCTGCAGTCGGTCTGCCTCGAAGAACTGGAGCAACAGGGTGCGCAGGTGGCCCTGCAGAGCCTGCTCGAGGAGCTCAACGAAGCGATCGTGCCGCCGAGCTACTGGGACGAACTGCGCCGCGAACTGCTCCAGGCGATCACGCCCCTGGCGCCCCTACAGGAGGGTGCCGACCAGCGCGCCCGCAGCGTAGGTCAGGCCCATGGCGAGTACTCCGACGACGAGGTTGCGTAGAACCGGCCGCAGAGCTGGCGCCCCGCCCATCCGGGCACTGGTGTAGCCGGTGACCGCCAGGGCCGCCAATACGGCGCCGATGGTGATCGGCAGCCGCACCGGCACCGGCGTGAGCACAATGGCCAGCAACGGAACGAGGGCTCCGATCGTGAACGCAACCATCGAGGCCAGGGCGGCGTGCCAGGGATTGGTCTGCTCGTCGGCATCGATGCCCAGCACGACCCGGGCGTGCGCCGCCACGCCGTCGTGCTGGGTCAGGTCCACGGCCACCTGCCGGGCCAGGCCGGGGGGAACACCGTCCGCCTGATAGGCGGCGGTCAGCCGGTCCAGTTGTTCGGCCGGTCGCGCGTGCAGTTGCCGTCGCAGCGCGGTGAGTGCCGCGTTCTCGGTGTCGCGCTGGGTGCTCACCGACACGTACTCTCCGCCGGCCATCGACAGGGCGCCCGCGACCATGCCCGCAACGCCGGCGATGAACAGGGCGATCGAGTCGCTGGTGGCACCGGCGACGCCGAAAATCAGGCCCGCGGTCGACACGATTCCGTCGTTGGCGCCCAGCACACCGGCCCGCAGCCAGTTCAGCCGCGCGGCGAGGGAGGTCTCCGGCCGGTCGGTGGCAACGGTACTCATGGGCCCACTGTGAACCCGTCCGCGGGGTCGCGCAAGCAAGGAAAGGCTGCCCTTGCAGCGAAGTCGGTCGCTGCTCAAACGGTGCGTGACAAGCCCTGCGGCTGTGGTACTCGCGTTCGGTGACAGGTTCGATTAACGGTAGCGCCGGATCGGTACCGGGTGGTCCACGGCGGCCGGCTGTGCACCGTGATGGTTGTCCACAGCCTCGGGTCGGTTTGAACGATTGCGGCCCCGCGGTGGTCAAGCTGACGGTATGCGAAGCCCTATCCGCCACGCGGTCGACGACGAACTCGGCGAGGTCGTGCGCCTCCGTTTGGAGGCTCTGCTGGCAGAGATCCCGCCCAGGCGTGCGGCTCAACCGGGGCCATCCGGGTCGTCGCCGGCGACCCCTCTCGTGATGGTCGCCGCGCGGTCGGAGGCCTCGAGTGGCGAGCCGAGCCAGCCCGACCCGCCGGATGAGGCGGACCAGCCGGGCCAGCCGGACGACCGGCCTGTGGTGACGAAGCCGGCCCAGCGGGTGGCGGCGGCTTTGGCAGTGCGCACGCGGCGCTTCGTCCGGGAGCACCTGGTGGTGATCGGCCTGATCGTGCTGACCGGTTGCCTGTGGGGCGGTTACTCCATGTTCCAGGCCCGAACCAGCTCTGTCGCTCTCGCGGTACCCGAGCCTTCGGTGCAGGTCAGCGTCCCGGTGTCGTCCGCGTCCCCCACGGCGACGTTGCTGGTGCACGTGCTCGGAGAGGTACGTCGCCCGGGCGTGGTCAGCCTTCCCGAGGGGTCACGGGTCAAAGACGCGATCGCGGCGGCGGGCGGGTTGACTCGCCGCGCTCGGCCGGGACGAGTTGAATCTGGCTGCGCCGGTCGCCGATGGGGTCCAGCTGATGATCGGTCGCACCGGTAGCACGGTGAACGACGCGGCAACAACGGTCTCTCCGGGCAGCTCAGGGGCGACCATCATCGATCTGAACGCGGCCACCGTCGAGCAACTCGACACCCTGCCCGGCGTCGGCCCGGTCACCGCAGCCAAGATCCTTGCCTGGCGTGAGCAGCACGGCCGGTTCCGCAATGTCGCCGAACTGCAGGAGGTCGACGGCATCGGGCCGAAGAGCTACGCCGAGATCGCTCCGCATGTCCGGGTCTGAGCCACCGCCGGCGACCGTCGGCGACCTGCGCCTGGTGCCTGCGGCGCTCGCGGCCTGGGTGGGAATGTGGGTGGCGACATCGGACCAGCCGGGCTGGTTGACCCTGGGCGTGGTGGTCGCCGCGGCCTGCGGATTCATCGGACTGCGTCGTCGGTCGTGGGCAATCGGCGCGGTTGCGCTGGTGCTGCTCGGGTGCATGGGCACCGGCTGGGCCCGCTGGTGGATAGCCGATCAGGACCCGCTCAGCCAGCTGGCCAGTGAACAGGCCGTGGCCACCGCCGAACTCGTCGTCGTCGGCACTCCGAGAAGTGGCGAGCGGCAGGGTGTCCGACCCGAATGGTGGCTGAGTTCGGCCCGACTGGTCCGGCTGGATTCCCGAGGCCTGACGTTCAGCAGCGGCGCGATCGTGCAGGTGAGCGCCAGTGGCGACCCGAAACGTGCCTGGGCGGCACTGGTTCCCGGCACCACTGTGCGGGCGCTGGTTCGATTGTCGAAGGCCGAGCCTGGAGAGCCCGTCGACGTACTGGTGCGTGCGCGAGAGCCGCCGCAGCTGGTGGCTGCCCCTGGAGTCGTCGACGCCACCGTCGAAAGGGTCCGGGCCGGGCTGCGCGGCAGCGTCGCGCATCTCGATCCTGAGCCTCGAGCACTGGTGCCGGCGCTGGTCGTGGGCGACACCTCGGCAATGCCCGATCAGTTGGTGCAGCGGTTCAAGACGGTGGGATTGACCCATCTGACGGCCGTCTCAGGCGCAAATTTGACGCTGTTGCTGGCCTTCCTCGGCACGATGGCTCGGGCATGCGGTGTCCGGGGGTGGTGGCTGCGCGGTTTGTTGATGGTCGGTGTGGTCGGCTTTGTGGTGTTGTGTCACGGCGAGCCCAGCGTGGTCCGGGCCGCGGCGATGGGACTGGTCGGCCTGGTGGCGCTGGGCGCGGGGGGCAGCGGCGGACAGGCTGTCCGGGCGCTTTCAGTGGCGGTGATCGCGATCGTGTTCATTGAGCCGGTGATGGCCCGGTCGGCCGGCTTCGCCCTGTCGGTCCTGGCCAGTGCAGGCATCGTGGCCTGGTCACGGCCGTGGACGGATCTGTTGGCTGCGCGGTTGCCGCGCGTGCTGGCCGAGGGGCTGGCCACCCCGTTGGCGGCTCAGTTGGCCACTCAGCCGTTGGTGACGGCGATCTCAGGCCAGATCAGCGTCGCCGGCCTGGTCGCCAACCTGGTGGCCGGACCCCTGGTCGGTCCAGCCACCGTGCTGGGGTTTCTGGCGGCTGCGGTGGCGATTCCCTTGCCCCTGCTGGCACTCGCATTCGGCACCCTCGCCGGCTGGTGCGCGCAGGGATTGTGCTGGATCGCCCGATTGGGAGAGTTGTTTCCCGGAGCGGCGCTCGGCTGGCCCGCCGGTCCGGTCGCGCTGCTCCTGGTGCTGGCCGGCTGCGTGGGGCTGGCGATGGTGATGCCCAGGCTGTTGGGCCGTCCATGGCTGGCTGCGGGTTGCGCGCTGCTGGTCGTGGTCACCCTGCTGCGGCCACCTGGCCCCGTCGGATGGCCGCCGAAGGATTGGCTCGTGGTCTTCTGCGACGTGGGGCAGGGCGACGCCACCATTCTTCGCTCGGGCGACGGCGAAGCCACGGTCGTTGACGCCGGGCCCGATCCGGCCAGGCTGCGCACCTGCTTGACCGAACTCGGTGTCCAACGGGTTCCGCTGGTGGTACTGACCCACTTCCACGCCGACCACATCACCGGACTTCCAGTCGTCGTGGCCGGCTATCAAACCAAACGAGTGGTGGTGTCGTCCGCCCTGAGTCCGCCCGATGGCAGGCAGTTGGTGCAACGCTCGGCCGGGCCGTTGGGCCTGACCCTGGTGACCCCGGGCACGGTGCTGCAGGCGGGCCGGGTGCAGATTCAGGTGGTCGCCGTCCGCGCCGACACCGGGTCGAGCCCAGCGGAGGAGGGCGAGTCCGCAGCCGAGAACGACGGCTCGCTGGTGATGCGGGTCACCGTCGGCGGGCTCCGGCTGCTTCTGGCCGGCGACGTCCAGGAGGATGGCCAGCGCAACGCCCTGGCCGTGGGTGCCGACTTGTCGGCGGACGTGCTGTTGGTTCCGCACCACGGTTCTGGCCATCAGTTGCCGGAGTTCCTGTCGTCGAGTCACGCCACCGTCGCCGTGTTCAGCGTCGGCGCCGACAACGACTACGGGCATCCCGCTACGCGCACGCAGCAGGCCGTTCAACAACTCGGCATGCGGGTGCTGCGCACCGACCAGCAAGGTTCGATCGCCTTGAGCAGGGGAGCGCAGGGCATCCAGGTCTCAACGCAGCGCTAGCCGCCAACCCAGCTGTCGGTAGGTGCTGGCATGCTGAGGCTGTGAGCGCACCGTTCGGAACCGTGACCCTGGTCCAGGGTCCCGAGAGCCTGCTCGCCGAGCGTGCGGTCCAATCCCTGCTCAACCGGGCCGCCGGCCTGAATGCCGACGCAACCGTGTCTCGCGCCCTGGCGGGCGACCTGAACCGCGGCCGGCTCGCCGAAATGACGTCCGGGTCCTTGTTCTCCAGCGCCGCCGTCGCCGTGATCGAGCAGTTGGCCGAACTGCCGCCCGAGTTGGCCGATGACCTGGCGGCGTTGGCCGAGCACCCAAGTGACGACCTGACCCTGATCCTGGTTCACGAGGGGGGAGTGAAAGGCAAGGCTTTGCTCGACCGGCTGCGCAGGTCAGGGGTCGAAACGGTGGATGCGCCCAGCGTGAAGGCGTGGGAGTTGCCTCAGTTCGTTGCCGCCGAGGTGCGACGGCGCGGGGGCCGGATCGATCGTGGCACTGCGGAGGCACTCGTCACGGCAGTTGGCAGTGATCTGCGTAGCGTGGCCGCTGCTGCGGCCCAACTGCTGGCCGACACCGAGGACGCCACGATCACCGCTGCCGACGTGCACCGCTACTTTGCCGGACGTGCCGAGGTGAGCGGCTTCGCGATCGCCGACCACTGCCTCGACGGAAATCGGGAGGGTGCACTGGGCAGCCTGCGCTGGGCGCTCGAGACTGGGGTGGCCCCGGTGCTGATGACCAGCGCCATCGCATCCGGGCTGCGTAACCTCGGCAAGTACCTGGGTGCCCGTGACGAGCGGCTGCGCGACGCCGACCTGGCCCGAAAGGTGTCCGTCCCGCCCTGGAAGCTCAGGGATCTCAGCCGGCAGTCACGCGGGTGGGCGCCCGCTGGGGTGGCCAGGGCGATCCAGCTGACGGCGGTCGCGGACGGCCAGGTCAAGGGCGCATCCGGAGACGCCGAGTACGCGCTGGAGATGCTGGTGCTGGGCGTGATCGAGTGCCGCAGCCGGGGTCGCCAGGCTGCTCAACAGGGCTAGCCGACCACCTCTGCTGAAGCGAAACCATCGGCCGTTCGTCACGCGGCTAACCGGGCGTCTGATTCGGCGAGAGGATCAGGGCTGGCCCAGGATGACCGGCGCGATGGCCCGTCCCATCGGGAGGGGCGAAACCCGCCCGGCGGTGGGGGGATTACCGCTCGGACGGGTTCCGCGAATGGGGAAGTGGTGCTTCCGGGTTGGCCTCTCAGCGCTTGACTGAGATGTGCACGTGGTCGAAATGGTTGGCTGTTGCGCCGCCCCGGTTCGACATCTTGCGCCAATGCGGGTTCTGCACCGTCCAGATCTTCTGTCGGAAGATCACGTAGTGCACCTTGTACTTCTTGGCGTGCCTGGCGAAGTACTTAGCGATCGAGTAACCAAGCGTAGCGTTCTTCTTCCAGCTGGGAAGCATCACGTCGATGGCGCGACCCGCGGGGTGGTCACTGGAGTAGCTGCTGCCGGCACGCCACCCACCGATCACCTTGATCTTGCGCCACTCGTAGCGAATCTTGTTCGCCACCTTCTTGGCGCGACTGGTCAGCCGGCCGTAGTTCTTGACCTTCGCCTTCGGGCCCTTCTTGGCCTTCTTCACCGGCTTCGGCTTCGCCGTGCTGGACGCCGAGGGACTGGAAGTGGGTGAAGCCGTGACGGTGGCGCTCGGATCGACCACCGGGTCGGCACTGGCCGGTGCGGCCACTCCGAAGGCTCCAATGGCCAGGGCCAGGGTGGCTGCCGCCGAGGCGGCCGTGAGAGACAGGCGTGTGCTGATGTTCATGAGGCTTCCCGTTGCACTCGTCGCGGAAATCCGCGGGTTCATCAGGAGATGGCGCCGTCGCCCGCCCCCGACTTTCTGAGAAACCTAACCACATTCTCAGCTTTGAGGCAATCGGCTGAGAATAGCTCAGGGCGCGCCTGTGCATGGACGCCGAAGCGCCGCCCGAGCGGGTCGGGCGGCGCTTGGGGTTCAGCTCAGAGAGCGGCGGCCGCTGCGGCGATCGCCGACTTGCGGTTGGCGGCCTGGTTGTCGTGAATGACACCCTTGGACGCGGCCTTGTCGAGTGCGCGGCAGGCGGTCCTCGCCAGGGTCTGCGCCTTCGCGGCGTCGCCGGCGTCGGCGGCCTCGCGGAAGCGGCGCACGTGAGTGCGCAGCGCCGACTTGACGGCCTTATTGCGCTGACGAGCCTTCTCGTTCGTCTTGATGCGCTTCATCTGGGACTTGATGTTGGCCACAGGGCTTGCCTCTTCAATACGTGCTGGTGATGAGTGCGCGCTCTGACCGAACGCGACTACCCACGCTATCAAAACCGGCTGCCACACACCAAAACGGCACGGCGGGCAGCCTCGCGCGGGTGCGGGGCGCCGCCGTGCGACACGGTATCGTGAAGGCCGACCTCGACCAGGAGCTGCATGTCCGCACCACATCCCGGCGCCACGCCGTCGGAGATCATCCGCAACTTCTGCATCATCGCCCATATCGACCACGGCAAGTCGACGCTGGCCGATCGCATGCTGCAGTTGACCGGAGTCGTGGACGGACGCTCGATGCGGGCCCAGTACCTGGACCGGATGGACATCGAGCGCGAACGTGGCATCACGATCAAGTCCCAGGCGGTCCGGATGCCGTGGCAGGCCGACGGCAAGCCCTACGTCCTGAACATGATCGATACCCCTGGTCACGTCGACTTCACTTATGAGGTGTCCCGGTCACTGGCCGCCTGCGAGGGCGCCATTCTGCTGATCGACGCCGCGCAGGGCATCGAGGCGCAGACCCTGGCCAACCTCTATCTGGCCCTGGACGCCGACCTTCACATCATTCCGGTGTTGAACAAGATCGACCTGCCCAACGCCCAGCCCGACAAGTTCGCCGCCGAGATCGCCCACCTGGTCGGCTGCGATCCCGACGACGTGTTCCGGGTCTCGGCCAAGACCGGCGAGGGGGTGGAGGACCTGCTGAACGAGATCGTTGCGCAGATCCCGGCTCCGGTGGGCGACCCCAAGGGCGCTGCCCGCGCGCTGATCTTCGACTCCGTGTATGACACCTACCGCGGCGTGGTCACCTACGTCCGGGTGATCGATGGTGCGCTGTCCCACCGCGACCGGATCCTGATGATGTCCACCAAGGCCACCCACGAGGTGCTCGAGGTCGGCGTGATCAGCCCCGAGCCGCTGGCCTCGCGTGGGCTGAGCGTGGGGGAGGTCGGCTATCTGATCACCGGGGTCAAGGACGTCCGACAGTCCCGAGTCGGTGACACGGTCACCCTGGTGTCCAAGCCGGCCACGGAGAACCTCGGCGGCTATCGGCAGCCCAACCCGATGGTCTACGCCGGGCTCTACCCGATCGACGGTGCCGACTTCACGGAGCTTCGCGAGGCGCTGGACAAGCTGCAACTCAACGACGCCGCACTGACCTACGAGCCGGAGACGTCCGGGGCCCTGGGGTTCGGCTTCCGGATCGGCTTTCTCGGCCTGCTGCACATGGAAATCGTCCGCGAAAGACTGGAACGTGAGTTCGATCTCGACCTGATCTCGACGGCGCCCAATGTGGTCTACCGGGTGGTGATGGACGACCGCAGCGAACATGTGGTCACCAACCCGTCCGAATACCCGGAGGGCAAGGTGGCCGAGGTCTGGGAGCCGGTGGTCAAGGCGACCATTCTGACCCCGACCGACTACATCGGCACGATCCTGGAACTGTGCCAGGCCCGGCGTGGCATTCAGACCGGCATGGACTACCTGAGCGAAGACCGGGTGGAGATCCGCTATCAGTTGCCCCTGGCCGAAATCGTCTTCGACTTCTTCGACGCCCTGAAGTCGCGGACGAAGGGCTACGCGTCGCTCGACTACGACGAGGCCGGCGAGCAGATGGCGAAACTGGTCAAGGTCGACATCCTGTTGCACGGCGAACCCGTGGACGCGTTCAGCGCCATCGTGCACACCGACGCCGCGTACGCCTACGGGGTGGCGATGGCCAAGAAGCTCAAGGAGCTGATCCCCCGGCAGCAGTTCGAGGTGCCGATCCAGGCCGCCATCGGGTCGCGGGTGATCGCCCGCGAGAGCGTCCGGGCGATGCGCAAGGACGTGCTGGCGAAGTGCTACGGCGGCGACATCTCCCGCAAGCGGAAGCTGCTGGAGAAGCAGAAGGTGGGCAAGAAGCGGATGAAGATGGTCGGCCGCGTCGAGGTGCCCCAGGAGGCCTTCGTGGCCGCGCTCTCCACAGGGGAGACCACCAAGAAGTAACCGCAGCTCAGGACAGCTTGCCGATATAGAACTGGGTCAACTGGCTGGACGGACGCTGATCGCCGCTGTGCTGCGCTTCGAACGCCGCGGTTGCGTCGGTTCCGCAGATTCCGAGGATCCGGTCGGCGCCGCCGGGGTGCTGCGTCACCCAGCTGGTCAGGTCATAGACACCGTCCTCGATCGCCGCCCAGCACGACGCGGCCGAGTTGTGCTCCTTGACCTGGTCGAGGGTGTAGCTCGCACTGCTGGACGCGCTCGCGGAGGCGCTCGTGGACGCCGCCGGGGCGGCCGTGCCGCCACCCCAGACAGCAGTGGCGCCGCTGTGACCGACCAGCACGGTGAGGGCGATCGAACCGGCGGCGGCCAGCGCGGTCAGATAGCCGAGCACCCGGGCCAGCATGGTCTGGGTCGGCTTACCTCGCTGGAGGAAGTACCACACGACCGCCAGCACCAGGGTCAGGGTGGCGAGCCGGGGCAGCCACTCGCCGTACTGCATGTGGGTGACCGGGGTGCCGACCCGTTCGGCCAGCGCATGGCCCGAGTTGACCGCCACGAAGGCGGCTGCGCTACCGGCCAGCAGCCCGAGCACGGACAGGCCGAGGTGGCGGGACCGCCAGCGGGCGATCACGGCGCAGACGATCAGCCCGAGGCAAGCCAGCGGCAACAGGACGACCACGGCGTGCACCACGAGGGGATGGATGGGAAGTCCGAGAAGGTCGTACATGGTCAGCTCCTGGATCGGGCGGGGGCGGCGGGAATCAGACGGTTGACATGTCAACAATAGCCAGGCCTTGGCGAAAGTCGGCGCCGCCAACCTGTGGGTTTGGTCACGGCTGGCCGATCAGCCAGGTGGTCGCGACAAGGGGATATTCAAACACCCGGTGGGATGACTCGACGGAGCGCAGGCACTCGGCTGGCGCTGCGCGGAGCCGGCTCAACGACTCGCGAGCGGTGCGTTCCGGCGTCGGTTCAGCATCCAGGCGGCCAGGACGCCACCGATTGCCCCGCCCAGGTGCGCCTGCCACGACACCCCGACCTGGGTGGGCAACACCCCCCACAGAATGCCGCCGTACACCACCAGGACGACCACCCCGATCAGGATCTGTCGGCCGTCGCGGGCGAAAGCGCCCCGCGCCACCAGATAGGTCAGCCAGCCGAAGATCAACCCGCTGGCGCCGATGGTGACCGTATTCGGCGGGCTGAGCAGCCAAGCGAAGACACCACTGACCAGCACGGACATGAGAGTCGACAACCCGGCCCGGACGGCGCCGCCGAGCAGCACCACGAAGCCCAGCACGGCGAACGGCAGCGAGTTGCTGATCAAGTGCGCCCAGTCGGCGTGCAGAAACGGAGCGACGAACACCGACGGCAGCGAACTGACCTCCCAGGAGTGGATGCCGAAGTAGTCCAACGCGCCGCGCAGTAGCTGATCGACGAACTCGATCAGCCAGAGCAGGGCCAGCCAGCCCCCGATCACCAGACCGGCGGTACGCGCAGCGATCGGACGGTCGCTGCGGACGAGGCCATGGGCAGTGGGCATACCACCAGTCTGCCCAGCGATCGGGCCGCACCCAAATGTTTCTGCGGACGAGCGGCGTGCCGGCTCGGCCCGGACCGGTCGAGACCTGGACGCGTCGACCTCGACAAGCTGGAACCGGGCCGATCGCCACCCCGGGGATAGGGGGCACCTACGGCTCGAGGGTCAGGAGGTGAGCGTGCCGAGCTTGAAGGTGGCCAGCTGATCGTTCGGCCTGGCCTGGTCATCGTGCTGGCCGTGGAAGTTGGCGGTGGCGTCGGTTCCGCACAGCGGAATGATCTTGTCGGGTCCACCGGGGTGCCGGCTGATCCAGCTGGTCAGGTTGTACACGTTGCCGTCCACCACGGCCCAGCAGTCCTGCTGGCTGTTGTGCGTGGCCACCTCCGCCATCGTGAAGGTCTTGGCGGCCGAGGCGCCGGAGGCGGACGCGGAGGCGCTGGGGCTGTTGGCGGCCGGTGAGGACGCGCTGCTGCTGGCCGGTGCCGCGGCCGACGTGGTGGGCGCGCTGCCGCTGCTGCAGGCAGCCAGGGGCACGCAGGGCGAGGGTGGCCAGAACGATTCCGGGGTGGGGTCTCATTCGATCGAGAGTACTGACGCATCAGCAATCTTCCAATACCGTCCGCGTCCGTCGCACAATCGTCATCCGGGCCATCGGCCAGCACCCGTGGTGCCGACGTCCGGGCCCAAATCCGCTAGTCCGAAGGCGTTCCAAATCTGAGCCGGTATGGCCTGACGCGGCGGCGGCAACTAGGCTCCCTGCCGTGCCCAACCCTCGGCCACCGCGCTCGTCCGGACGCATGCGACACGGTCGCCTGGCCGGCCTGCTGCTCGCCCCGAGCCTGTTCGGTCTGGCCCTGTTTCTGCTCTTCCCGATCCTGGTGGTGATCTGGCTCTCGCTGAACCGCTGGGATCTGCTCTCGCCGATCCGGTTCGTCGGACTGGCCAACTGGGCCGACGTGCTGGCCGACGCGACCTTCGGCAACTCGATGTTCCGCACCCTGATCTTCGTGATCTCGGTGATTCCGCTGCAGACCGTGCTGGGGCTCTTCCTGGCCGTGCTGTTGTCTCGCGGGCTGCCCGGGTCGGCGGTGCTCCGGGTGATCTACGTGATTCCGTGGGTGTGCGCTCCGCTGGCGTTGGGCGTGGTCTGGAAGTGGATCCTGGCTCCCTACGACGGCGCCCTGAACAACCTGCTCGGCATCAACGTGGAATGGCTGTCCAGCCCGGCCCTGGCGATGCCGTCGGTGGCGGCGGTGACGATCTGGTCTCAGGTCGGCTACACCACCCTGTTCTTCATCGCCGGGCTGGCCGCGATACCGGACACCGTGATCGAGGCGGCCCAGCTGGACGGTGCGGACGCCTGGCAGACCTTCATCCAGATCAAGCTGCCACTGCTGGGGCCGACCCTGTTCTTCGTGCTGGTGACCGGGGTGATCTCGGCGTTCCAGGCCTTCGACCAGATCTACGCGCTGACTCCCAACGGTGGCCCCGAGGGCACCACCGACGTGATCGCCAGCCGGATCTACTTCGAGGCGTTCCAGGGCGGTTTCAATCTGGGCCGGGCCTCGGTGATGGCGCTGGTGCTTTTCGTGATCCTGGTCGTGGTCACCCTCGTCCAGCAGCGCTTCTTCGCGGACAGGATCACCTATGACCTCAGCTGACCGCGCGACCACCGCCGAGCGTCCGAAGTCGAATCGGGCGTCCCGCCGCCGCCGGTATTCGCCGCTCGGCGACGCCGTCACCTATCTGGTGCTGCTGGCCGGGGCGCTGCTGACCCTTGCCCCGTTCGCACTGAGCTTCATGACCGCCTTCAAGTCTCCGGTCCAGTTCGCGTCCGAACCCGCCCTGACCCCGCCCGACCCGATCACCATCGAGAACTTCACCAACCTGTTCAGCGGCGACTACGGCTTTCTCTCTCCGATCGCGGTGACCGCGCAGATGGTGGTGGTGATCCTGGTCGGCCAGCTGATGTTCTCGATCATGGCGGCGTACGCCTTCGCCAAGTTGCGCTTCGCCGGCCGGGACGCCCTGTTCTGGATCTACCTGGCGACACTGATGATTCCGCAGGTTGTGATCGTCATTCCGCTCTACACGATGATGGTGCAGACCGGCATGCGGAACACCTTCTGGGCACTCGTGCTGCCGTTCATGTTCGGCTCGCCGTACGCGGTGTTCCTACTCCGGGAGCACTTCCGCAGCATCCCCGACGACCTGATCGACGCCGCCCGGATCGACGGTGCCGGTGACTGGCGGATCCTGTGGCAGATCGTGGCGCCGCTGTCCCGAGGCATCATCTCCACGTTGGCGATCATCACCGTGGTCGCGCACTGGAACAACTTCATGTGGCCCCTGATCATCACCACCGGACGGGACTGGCAGGTGATCACCGTCGCCACCGCGAACCTGCAGAGCCAGTACAACTCCAACTGGACCCTGGTGATGGCAGCCACCACGATGGCGATGGCACCCCTACTGGTGCTGTTCGCGCTGTTCCAGCGCACTATCGTCGAATCGATCTCGCTGACTGGCTTCAAGTGACGAGTTCGCCGCCAGATGATGTGATCAGACCACGCAACTCGAGGAGGAATCAGTGATTTCGGCATCCAAGCTGAGCCGTCGTACGTTCGTGACCGGTCTCGCCGGCGTCGCAGTGGCCGGCCTGGCCGGCTGCTCGCCGGCCCAGCAGGCCACCCAGCCGGCAGCGTCGGCCAGCGGCAGCGCGACCACCGCAACGATTACCGTTCGGCTGTGGGACGAGCAGGTCAAGAAGGCCTACGACCTGTCGTTCGCCGAGTTCACCAAGGCGAATCCGGGCATCACGGTGAGAACCGTGCTGGTGCCCTACGCGGACTACTTCACCAAGCTGCGCACCGACGTCGGTGGCGGCAACGCCGATGACATATTCATGATGAACGGGTCCTACTTACAGCCCTACGTCACCGCCGGTTCGTTGCTCGAGATCGGCGCCGACTTCGATTCGATGAAGTCCGACTGGGTGCCCGCCGCGGTCGAGCAGTACACCCGTGACGGCAAGCTGTGGGGCGTTCCGCAGCTGACCGACGGCGGCATCGCCGTCTACTACAACAAGAAGCTGCTCGACGACGCCGGCATCACCCCGGAACAACTGACCGGACTGGTCTGGGCGCCGGAGGGGGGCAGCGGCGACACCCTGCTGCCGATCCTCCAGAAGCTGACCATCGACACCAGCGGCAAGCGCGGCGACGAGAGCGGCTTCAACGGCGCCAAGCCGAAGCAGTGGGGGTATTCGGCGGCCCAGGACCTGCAGGGCATCTACTACAACTTCATCGGCTCCAACGGCGGCGCCTTCCAGGACGACACCGGAAAGTTCGTCTTCTCCTCGCCCGAGTCGGCCGCCGCCTTCCAGTACCTGGTCGACCTGATCAACAAGTACAAGGTCTCGCCGGCCGCGTCCAACACCAACAACAACGGCGACTTCACCCGTGACCAGTTCCTGCAGGGCAAGATCGCACTGTTCCAGTCGGGTGTTTACAACCTCAAGAACGTCTCGGACGGGGCCAAGTTCGAGTGGGGCATCGCCCCGATGCCGGCCGGCCCCAAGGGTGCCGTGTCGGTGGTGAACTCGGTGATCGTGGCCGGCAATGCCAAGAGCAAGAGCGTCGAGGCGACCAAGAAGGTGCTGCAGTGGATGGGCTCGGGCGACGGGGCCAAGTTCATCGGCTCGACGGGTTCGGCGGTGCCGGCTGTGACCAGTGCACAGGCGGCCTTCACGGAGTTCTGGGGGGCGAAGAAGGTCGACCCGACCCAGTTCGCCAAGCAGGGCGCGATGCCGTCCATCTCGGCCCCGGCCGGTGAGAACTACGGTGCCGCCTTCGGAGCCTGGAAGCCGACCTTCGACGAGATCTTCCTCGGTCGCACCCCGGTACCCGAAGGGCTCGTGAAGGCTGAGGCGGCGGCCAACAAGGCCGCCTCGGCCTGAGTGCCGATGCATCCGCCTGCGCGGGCCTAGAGTTGGCCCGTGCAGGCAGACATCGGCATCATCGGCGGGTCCGGATTCTATTCATTCTTGAGTGACATCGAACGCGTCTCGGTGGACACGCCGTTCGGCCCGCCCAGTGCGGACCTTGCCATCGGCGAAGTCAACGGACGCAGGGTCGCGTTCGTGCCGAGGCACGGCGAGCAGCACCAGTTTCCGCCGCACCGGGTGAACTACCGGGCGAACCTGTGGGCATTGCGGTCGGTCGGCGTCCGGCAGGTGTTGGCACCGTGCGCGGTCGGCGGGCTGAAGGCTGACCTGGCGCCCGGCACGTTCGTCGTACCCGACCAGGTGGTCGACCGCACCTGGGGTCGCCAGCACACCATCTGGGACGTCACCGGCCCGGTGGTGCACACCTCCTTCGCCGACCCCTACTGCCGGCGCGGCCGCGCCGCCCTGCTGGCCTCCAGTGCGGGCAGTGTGGACGGCGGCACCCTGGTGGTGATCAACGGCCCGCGGTTCTCGTCCCGGGCCGAGTCCCAGTGGCATGCCGCCGCCGGCTGGTCGGTGGTCGGCATGACCGGCATGCCGGAGGCGTCCCTGGCCCGCGATCTGGCCATCTGCTTCAGCACCGTGTGCATGGTGACCGACTCCGACGCGGGCGTCGAGGGGCCGGGCGTTTCACACGCCGAGGTGCTCGAAGTGTTCGGCCGTAACATCGAACGGTTGAAAGCGATGCTGCTCGACGTGGTCGGTGCGCTGCCAGAGCCGGAGCCGGACGACACCGCCACCTGTGCGTGCCGCCGGTCCCTGGACGGCCTGCCGCTGCCGTTCGCGCTGCCCTGATGCCGTCTGCCCTGCCGATCGGTGACCCCGCGCCCGGCGACGGCGCCCTGCCCGCGGCGGCCATCGCCGAGTCGGCCGACTCGCCGGTTTCGCTGTACCTGCACGTGCCGTTCTGCGCCACCCGCTGCGGGTATTGCGACTTCAACACCTACACCGCGGCCGAGTTGGGCTCGGCTCCTGGGGCGTCTCGCGAGGCGTACCTGGCGGCGGCCCGGGCCGAGCTTCAGCTGGCCGTCCGGGTGCTCGGCGAGCGCGAGGTGAGCACCGTCTTCGTGGGTGGTGGAACGCCGACCCTGCTGGCCGCGGACGAACTGGTCGGCCTGCTCGAGGCGGCCGGCGCGGTGTTGCCGCTGGCCGAGGGTGCGGAGGTGACCACCGAATGCAATCCGGAGTCGGTGGACGAGGCGTACCTGAACGCCCTGGTCGCCGGCGGGTTCAACCGGATCTCGTTCGGCATGCAGTCCGCCCGCGGCCACGTGCTGCGGGTGCTCGAGCGGCGGCACACTCCGGGCCGGGTCGCGGACGTCGTCGGTTGGGCCAGGACGGCCGGCTTCGGCTCGATCAGCCTCGACCTGATCTACGGCACCCCGGGTGAGAGCCTGGACGACTGGCGGGCGTCGCTGGACGTGGCGCTGGCGAACGAGCCGGACCACATCTCGGCCTATGCGCTGATCGTCGAGGACGGCACCCGGCTGGCCACGCAGATCCGTCGCGGGCAGGTCGATGCTCCGGATGATGACGACCAGGCCGACAAGTACGAGCTCGCCGATCAGGTGCTGACACAGGCCGGTCTGGGTTGGTACGAGCTGAGCAACTGGAGCCGCCCGGGGCACGAGTGCCGGCACAACCTGGCCTACTGGCGGGGTGCGCCCTGGTGGGGAATCGGCCCGGGGGCACATTCGCACGTGGCCGGCGTGCGCTGGTGGAACGTGAAGCACCCGCGCAGCTACGCGTCCGCGTTGTCGGAGGATCGTAGCCCGGCTGCCGCGCGCGAGGTGTTGGATGCCGAGACCCGGCGGGTGGAGCGGGTGCTGCTCGAATCCCGGCTGGTCGACGGACTGGACCTGGGCGTGCTCACGGCCACGGAACGGGCCAGGCTGCCCGGCCTGGTCGATCAGGGCCTGGTGGCGGCAGGGGACACCCGGCTGACCTTGAGCCTGCGTGGACGGCTGCTTGCGGACGCGGTCGTCCGAGAGTTACTGGACTGATCTGGCCGAACTCAGCTGCCGAGAACCCGGCGAGCGGAGGTGAAGTGGCCGTAGGCGCTCAGCGAGTCGACTTCCAGATCGTCGCTCGGATTGCGGGCGTGGACGAACTTGCCGCCCCCGATGTACAGACCGACGTGGTGCACCGGCGAGTAGAAGAACAGCAGGTCACCGGGTTTGAGGTTCTTGATGCTCACCGCCGTGCCCATCGTGGACTGCTCGCGCGACGAGTGCGGCAGTGACATGCCGATCTGCCGGTAGGCGTACATCATCAGGCCCGAGCAGTCGAACGTCGTGCTGCCGGACGCGCCCCAGACGTACTGTCCGGTCGCCACCCGGGAGAGCGCGGCCTTGACCACCTTGCTCGCCTTCTGGTCGGCCGCCGATACGGTCTTGGTCTCGGCCAGTTCGATGGGCACCGAACGGGAGGTCGACAGCGCCGCGCTGGCGTCGGACAGTGCGGACGCTGCAGTGGCCGCACCGGCCGTCTCCTGGCCGACGGTCACCGCTGACGAAGCGGACGCCGCGGCCGCCGATGCCGGGATCGCGTCGGCCGACTGGGCTCCTGGGACGATCGAGAGCAGCAGGCCGCTGGTGGCGACCAGCGTCGCAGACAGGCCAAGGCGTCGCATGCGCATGATGATGGGTTCCTCCGTGACTCGGCTGTGGGCGACTCGGCAGTGGCGAGCACCAGTGAACACAACCTGAGAAATAGCTGAGAATAATGCTAACGACAGTCGCTGCATCCGGCAAATCCACGGGCCCGGCAGCGTCCGGAAGGGGACGCGGCCGGGCCCGATGGAAAGCCAGCCGAACGCTGGGCGGAGGTCACCACTTGATGACGCGGCGGGCCCAGCGGTAATGCGGGTACTTGCTCAGCTTGGTGATGTCCAGGTCATTGCGGGGGTTCCGGGCGTGGACGATCTTGCCGTTGCCGATGTACATGGCCACGTGATGCACGGGGCTGTAGTAGAAGATCAGGTCGCCGGGCTTGAGGTTCTTCTTGGAGATCTTCTTGCCGCGAGTGGACAGCGCACGCGATGAATGCGACAGCTTCACGCCGATCTTGCGGTACGAGTAGACCATCAGGCCCGAGCAGTCGAAGGAGTTGGGCCCCGAGCGGCCGCGAACATACTGGCCGTGCTTGACCCGCGAGAGCGCGGCCCGGACGACCTTCATCGCCTTGGCCTTCGCCTTGGAGGTCTTGCTCGTGTTCGGCTTGGTCACCGCAGCGGGGTCCACCGCCGGAGCCGGGGCGGGAGCGGGATCGACGACGACGGTCACCGGGGGCGGCGTGACTTCGTCGGCGAAGGCCGGCACCGCGGCCGGAGCGACCGACAGAACGAGCGAAGCGGAAATGGCGAGCGTTGTCGACAGTGCGAACGTGCGTGCAGGCATCTGTGTCCCTCCCGAGGTACGACGAGCGGCTCTCGCTGAGAGCCAGGTGAGCAAAAGCTGAGATCAAGCTGAGAGGACCGTAATCGATGACGTGCCAGATAGGCAATTCGGGGTCAGGTTTCCCTGCTCAACAGCCCCACGCGTCTCAGGTGTCCCATACGTCACAGGATTGTCCGGACCGGCCTGGAACGATCGGGGACGGTTCTTCTTCGTTCACGGACGGTCGGCGTGAACGATCGGGGACGGTTCTTTTTCGTTCACGGAGCGTCGGCGTGAACGATCGGGGACGGTTCTTTTTCGTTCACGAGCACTCGACGCGTGAACGGTCGGGGACGGTTCTCTTTCGTTCACACGCCCCTGACGTGCCCAAGACGGTCGACGCTCGTCCCTTGAGCTGGAGAAATGTGGGAGAGCGGCGCACGGTAACCGTCCCCTGGCCTCACGCCTGGACGAGAAGGCACCAGTCCCAGGTCATCCAGTCGCCCTAACGACAAGAACCGTCCCCGATAGATCCGCAGGAGACTTGAACGAAAAAGAACCGTCCCCAATGGTTCAGGCGGGAGATAGATCCGCAGGAGACCTGAACGAGAAAGAACCGTCCCCGATCGTTCACGCGCGGATAGATCCGCAGGAGACCTGAACGAAAAAGAACCGTCCCCAATCGTTCACGCGGGAGACCTGAACGAAAAAGAACCGTCCCCAATGGTTCAGGCGGGCACCACGTTGACCAGGTTCGGCGCCCGGACGATGACCGTCCGGATACCGTTCGGCGTCTCTTCCCCGATCCTCGGCAGCGCCAGGGCGCGCTCGCGCAGGTCAGCCTCGGTGATGTCGGCCGGAACCTCCAGCCGGGCCCGCACCTTGCCCTTGACCTGCACCACGCAGGTCACCGTTTCATCCACGATCAGCGACTGGTCGGCCTCCGGGAACGGCACGAACGCCAGCAGGTCGGCGTGGCCCAGCCGGGACCACAGTTCCTCCGCGATATGCGGCGCCAGCGGCGCCACCATCAGCAGCAGCGGCTCGATGGCGGCCAGCGGCACGGCGTCCAGCTTGGTCAGCACGTTGTTGTACTCGGTCAGCCGGGCGATCGCGGTGTTGAAGGCCAGGGTGTCGTAGTCGCGCCGGACGGCGTCGATGGTCTTGTGCAGCGCACGCTTGGTCGCCGCGTCGATCGGGCCGTCGGCGATCATCACCGCGCCGGTCTCCTCGTCGATCACGTTGCGCCACAGCCGCTGCAGGAACCGCTGCGAGCCGACCACTGCGCGGGTCTCCCAGGGCTTGGACTGGTCCAGCGGGCCCATGCTCATCTCGTAGATCCGGAAGGTGTCGGCGCCATAGGCGTCGTACATGTCGTCGGGCGTGACGATGTTCTTCAGCGACTTGCCCATCTTTCCGTACTCGCGCTGCACCGGCTCGCCGTGCCACACGTAGTGGATCTCGCCGTCGTCGCCGGCGACCTCCTCCACCTCGTCGGCCGGGACGGTCTGGCCGCGGGCGTCGCGGTAGGCGTAGGCCTGGATGTAGCCCTGGTTGAACAGTCCGCGGAAGGGTTCGGCCGAGCTGACCTGGCCCAGGTCGAACAGCACCTTGTGCCAGAACCGGGCGTACAACAGGTGCAGCACGGCGTGTTCGACGCCACCCACGTACAGGTCGACGCCACCGACGTCGTCCAGGCTGGCAACGTCGGCGCCGCCGACATCGGAGGCGTCCTTCGGCCCCATCCAGTACTGCTCGACGGCCGGGTCGACGAACCGCTCGGTGTTGGCCGGGTCCAGGTAGCGGATCTCGTACCAGCACGACCCGGCCCACTGCGGCATCACGTTCAGCTCGCGCCGATAGGTCTTGGGTCCATCGCCCAGATCCAGCTCGACGGTGGCCCAGTGCTCCGCGCGGCCCAGCGGCGGCAGCGGGTCGGACGTGTCGTCGTTCGGGTCCAGCTGTTGCGGGCTGAAGTCGTCGATCTCGGGCAGCTCGACCGGCAACATCGAGTCGGGCAGCGCGATCGGGTAACCGTCGTCGCCGTAGACGATCGGGAACGGCTCGCCCCAGTACCGCTGCCGGCTGAACAGCCAGTCGCGCAGCTTGTAGGTGACCGTTGCGATGCCCCGGTCATGGGCGGTCAGCCACTCGATGATGGCGGCCTTGGCCGGCCCCATGGCCAGCCCGTTCAGCGATATCTCGGCATTGGCGGAGTTGATCGTCGGCCCGTCTCCGGTGAAGGCGGTGTTCTCGTCGTGGCCCTCGGTGGGCTGGACGGTCCGGACGATCGGCAGCTCGAAAGTGGTGGCGAAATCCCAGTCGCGCTCGTCCTCGGCGGGCACGGCCATGATCGCCCCGGTGCCGTAGCCCATCAGCACGTAGTCGGCGATGAAGATCGGGATCCGCGCGCCGTTGACCGGGTTCACGCCGAAGGCGCCGGTGAAGACGCCGGACTTCTCCTTGTTCTCCTGGCGCTCCAGGTCGGTCTTTCGCGCCGACTGCTCGCGGTAGGCGGTGACGGCCTCGGACGGCGACAGGGCTCCGCCCGTCCACGCGGTCTTGGTGCCGGCCGGCCAGGAGTTCTCGCCGGGGGTGATTGCGTCGACGATCGGATGCTCCGGCGCCAGCACCATGAAGGTGGCGCCGAACAGGGTGTCCGGACGGGTGGTGAACACCGCGATCGCGGCCTCGTGGCCCTCGACGGGGAAGGTGACCGACGCGCCGGTGGACCGGCCGATCCAGTTGCGTTGCATCGCCTTGACCTTGTCGGGCCAGTCCAGCCGGTCCAGGTCGGCCAGCAGCCGGTCGGAGTAGGCGGTGATCCGCATCTTCCACTGCTTCATGGTGCGCTTGAACACTGGGAAGTTTCCGATGTCGGAGCGGCCGTCAGCGGTGACCTCTTCGTTGGCCAGCACCGTGCCCAGGCCCGGGCACCAGTTCACCGGTGCCTCGGACTCATAGGCCAGCCGGAAACCGTCGATCACGAACGCCCGCTCGGCGCCGTTCAGATCGGCCCAAGGACGTCCGTCCGGAGTCGGCCGCGCACCAGAAGCGAACTGCGTCGATCAAGTCGGCGATCGGACGTGCCCGGTCGGCCTCGGTGTCGTACCAGGCGTTGAACACCTGCAGGAAGATCCATTGGGTCCAGCGGTAGAAGTCCACGTCGGTGGTGGCCACGCTGCGCCGGTCGTCGTGGGCCAGACCCAGCCGACGCAGCTGCCGGCGCATGTTGGCGATGTTGGCGTCGGTGGAGATCCGTGGATGCTGCCCGGTCTGCACGGCGTACTGCTCGGCGGGCAGGCCGAACGAATCGAAGCCCAGGGCGTGCAGCACGTTGCGGCCACGCATCCGCTGAAACCTGGCGTAGGTGTCGGTGGCGATGTAGCCCAACGGGTGCCCGACATGCAGGCCGGCACCGCTCGGGTAGGGAAACATGTCCAGCACGAACAACTTCTGGCGGCCGCCGACCTTCTCCGGCTCGCCCCAGACCCCGGACGGGTTCGGCGCGTGGAAGGTGCCCTCGGCCTGCCAGCGGTCCTGCCAGGAGGTCTCGATCTGACGGGCCAACTCGGCGGTGTAGCGGTACGGCGTCTCGCTCATCTCATCCTCTGATCGTTCTGCGTTCGGGCATGAAAAAGCCCCTCGGACAAGGAGGGGCGCCGCGGTGACCGAAGGGTCAGCGCGGCTGTCGAAGCAGAAGTCGGCGTGTCACGGTGCAACCCTACCGCAGCCGGACCGCAGTGAGGTGTAGCGAGTCGCCCGACCGCGCACTCTTCTCCCAGTGCGGTGGCACGCTTTACGATTGCCGCCAACGGGGAACGGAGTATGGGATGGCCGTGGGGCCACGGGACGCGGCTGCGGAGGGCGGACGGGTCTTCATCAGTTATCGCCGCCAGGATTCGGCATGGCCGGCCCGCCAGCTGTACGAGGCACTGGCGGCCAGGTTCGGCGCGCCCAAGATCTTCAAGGACGTCGACGACATCGAGCCGGGAGAGGACTTCGTCGACAAGATCACCGCGGCGGTCGCTCGCTGTGACGTGCTGCTGGCCCTGATCGGGCCGCACTGGATGAGCATGGTCGACGGACAGGGCCGGCGCCGGCTTGACGATCCCGAGGACTTCGTCCGGATCGAGATCGGTGCGGCGTTGGCCCGCGGCGTCCGGGTGATCCCGATTCTGATCGACGGGGCACCGATGCCCGCGGCGACCGAACTGACCCCGGACCTGGCGCCGATGGTGCGTCGGCAGGCGGTGGCGATCGACCCGGTCAGTTTCAACACCGAGCGGCTGTTCGCCACCCTGGCCGACATGTTCGAGGCCAGCGGTTGGCGCAGGCGGCAGCCGAGGAGGCACGGGAACCGAGGCGGCGCAGCGCAGGCGGCGAGAGAAAAGGCGGCCGAGCGGAGAGTGCGCAGAGGGAGGCCGCGCGAGCCGAGAGAGCGAAGCAGGAGGCGCGCGAGCGGACAGGCCAGGGGCGAGGCCGCAGCCGCGGCGGCGAGCGCCGCGGAGGCGAGAGTCGGGACGGCCATGAGGGGTGCGCCGACGATGGGAGCGGGGAACCCACCGGCCGGAGCAGGCCTCCCTCCGCGGCCCGACGACGATGAGCCGGACGCGATCCCGCTCGGCGAAGGCGCCGAACCCACCGACGCCCAGCTGGCCGAGGCGGTCGTGCAGCCTGACGGCGCCGAGCGCAATCCGAAGCGCCGGCGCTGACGATCACGTGGCCGCGGTGTCCGGCGTCGTGGTGCCGGGCTGACGTGTGGTTCGCCACCGCCCAGCGGCCGGCACGGGCGCCCCGCCGGCCAGCAGTGCGGGGGGCTCGGTGTCGCCGGCCAGCCCCAGCCCGTCCCCGATCCTGGACGAGGCCCAGCTACTCACCGCCGCCGACCTGACCGGGCTGCGCAAGGGCACGACCTGGACGCAGGCGGTCGCCTCCACCGGTCCGGATGCGCAGCCCGCCTGCCTTGAACTTTCCAGCATCGGTGGCGTGTCACCCGAGGCGGAGGGCAACCGTCACTTCACCGGCAGCCAGGCGCGAGCACGCTCACCCGGTGGCGCTGGTTCTGGTCGCCGCAGGGGTCCGGCATGGCGTTCAACGCTCTGGTCGATCAGGCAGCGGCCTGCGCCGGCGCCCACATTCCGATCGCCACCGCGTCGACGGCCTGGCCGACAGTGCCACGTCCGTCATCGCCGAACTGCCGGACGGCACCGCCCACATGCTGCTGCTGACCCGTACCGGACGGTACGTCAATGTGGTGGACGACTCGGTCAAGGGGGCCGCGGAGTTCAGCGTGGACGCCCTCGCCAGCACGCTCGCCACCTCGCTGGCCAAGCAGTGCAGTGCGGCGTCGGGCACCTGCCCAACGAAGCCGACGGCCACGACGGCCCCCCCGCCGCCCACCGAAACCATCGGCTGGCTCGCCTGGGTCGACCTTCCCCAGCTCAGCCCGGAGGCCAGCACCTGGACGGCCACCGAACCGGCGGCTCCCGACCTGGTCGGCAGCCAGTGCGAGGTGGTGAACCTGAACAAGCTGCCCGGTGCCGACGACGCTCTGCACCGCACCTACGTGCTGACCGACGACCCCAAGGCCCCCGATCTATTCGGCGTCGACGAGGCCGTCTACACCTTCGGCAAGGCGTCCGAGGCGAACGCGATGGTGAAGACGCTGAAGCAGAACTTCAGCAGTTGCGGCGACCGCACCCGAACGGCGACGGTCAAAGCCGGCGGCGTCACCACCCTCGACGCCGACGACAACCAGCTCGTCGGCACCACCTACGTGGTCACCCAGCGGATCAGCGACTCCAAGACGGTGACCATCCGGGTCGGCCACGCCGCGGTCGGCACCGGCTGGTCTACCTGCTGGCCAACCCGTCCGCGACTTCGATTCACCGGGTCCAGCGGCAGGCGGTCGACGGCTGGGCCGCAGCGAGGCACCCAGTTCGCCTGACCGGGTCCCGACACGCTCGACCAGCGGAGATGTCGACACGCTCGACCAGCAGACGAGGGCGGCCGGAGAAACATCAGCTTCGAAACCATGACGCCGACCATGGAGTCGGCTGCGCGGCGTGCGGCCGACCTTGACCCCCGCCACTTCCAGCGCTTCCTTCATGGCCTGGGCGGTGCCCTTCGAAACCGAGACGTGGAACCGAGAAATCGGGACCGAGGCGGACGCCGTAGCCGTGCTGGTGCACGACGACGAGGCCACGAAGGGTCTGGATTGCGGCGGCAAGGAGCTGCTGATCTCGAAGACCACCTGGGTCGACCTGCAGAAGACCTGTCGGTCGAAGACCACCGCCATGGATCCTGTCAGCCACCCGGTGCCGCGCTTCGACCAGACCATGGAGGCGATCGCCGCAGCGAGTCCGTCCGCCTGGGTGTACGCCGAAATGAAGACGAAACTCAGCGACGCCCAGGTGAAGAAGTTCCTCGCCGTGCTGATCGACAACGGACTGCGCGGACGGTCGGTGGTCACGTCGTTCAGCCGGGATCGGCTGGCCCAGGTGCGCCGGATCGACCCGACGATGCCGACCGTGCTGTTGATGATGACCAAGCGGGTTCCGGCGTCCGAGCTCAAGGGCGACGACCTGTGGGGTGTGGGCGTCGAGAAGGGCATCGCCACCAAGCAATACGTGCAGCAACTGCAGGCCAATGGCTCGCGGGTGACGCTGTGGCTGCTCAACGACACCAGCCAGTGGAGCTGGGCGAGGGAGGTCGGCGCTGACAACGTGATGACCGGGTTTCCAGCGAAGTACACCCAGTGGCGGTCGACCCGGTAGCTGGGCCCGTGGCGCTCACCGGCCCGGCGGGTGGCTGCGGCTAGCCTGTCCGGGGTGAGCAGCCGATACCCGCGTGACGTGCTGGCCCCGGGGTGGCAACGCGCCAACAAGCCCATCAGCACCGAGATCGCCGCCGAGGCGGGCATGGTGCTGGAAGACCCCTCGTCGGGATTCGTCGGGGCCGTCGTCCGGGTCGAGAACGGGTTGCTGGTGCTCGAGGATCGGCATGGCAAGCGGCGCAGTTTCCCGCTCGGGCCAGGTTTTTGGCTGGACGGAAAGCCGGTCGCGGTGACCGCTCCGAAGCGCCGTCCGTCGGTTGGCGCGACCCACACGGCGTCCGGATCGCGGGCCACCACGACCAGGGCGAAGGTGGCCCTGCCGTCCAGGATCTATGTGGAGGGCAGGCACGACGCCGAACTGGTCGAGAGGGTCTGGGGCGATGACCTGCGGCATGTCGGTGTGGTGGTGGAGTACCTCGGCGGCATCGACGACCTGCCCACGATCGTGGAGGAGTTCGCTCCGTCGAAGGGCCGCCGGCTAGGGGTTCTGGTGGATCACCTGGTGCCAGGGTCCAAGGAGTCCCGGATCGTCGCGCAGGTGTCCAGCCCGTGGCTGTTCGTCACCGGGCACCGCTTCGTTGACATCTGGACGGCGATCAAGCCGTCCGTCGTCGGTCTGAACCAGTGGCCGGACATTCCCCGCGGGCAGGACTACAAGACCGGGATCTGCCGCGCGCTGGGTTGGCCGGCCCGCACCCAGGCGGACACCGCGGACGCGTGGCGAAGGATTCGCTCGAGCGTGACCGGGTGGCGCGACCTGGACCCCCAACTGCTCACAGAGGTCGAGAAGCTGATCGACTTCGTCACCGCCGATCACGCCGACACGCTGGAACCCTGATGGACACCGACGCCGTCACCGAGGCGATCCGGCAGGTCTCCGACGCCGAGATCGTGCCTCGCTTCCGATCCCTGGCGGCCGACGAGATCATCGAGAAGCGACCGGGTGACGTGGTCACGGTGGCCGACCGGTTGGCCGAGCAGGCACTCACCGACATCTTCCGCCGGGCCGATCCCGGCTGCCTGGTGGTCGGGGAGGAGGGCATCTACGCCGACCCCGCACCGCTGGCGGCGCTGCCGAGCGCAGAGCTGGCCTGGGTGATCGATCCGGTGGACGGTACCCGCAACTTCGCCGAGGGCAGCCCCAACTTCGCCGTTATGGTGGCCGAAGTGCGCAGGGGCGTGACCACCCGGAGCTGGATCTGGCAGCCTCTGCACGGCCTGATGTTCGTGGCCGAGCGGGGCGCCGGAGTTACCCGCAATGGGAAGGTGCTGGAAGCCGCGGAACACCCGAAACCGCTGGTCGGAGCCCTGCACGGGCGCTACGGCCATCCACGCGCCGGGGTGCCGGCCGACGTCCGGCTGGTGCGGCTGGCCGGCTGTTGCGGCGTCGACTATCCCGATCTGATCCAGGGCCGGCGAGCGTTTCTGGGTTACTGGTCGATGCACCCCTGGGACCACCTGCCGGGCGGCCTGATGGTCACCGAGACCGGGGGAGTGACCCAGACCATGGACGGCCGCCCGTACGAGGCCGGCGTCACGTCGCGGTTTCTGCTGGCGGCCGCCGACCCCGATATCTGGCAACTGGCAGCCGGTCTGGTGCGCGAGCAGTTCGCGCGCTGATCCGGCTGCGACGCGAACGGAGTTGCTCGCTCGTGGAACGGAGTTGGGGACGGTTCCCAACTCCCGCCGGCGCCGGTCGTGACTGGAAATAGGAACCGTCCCCAACCCGCCACCCGTACGTGGGTGAGGTGGGCCAGCACGGACGTCCCTTGCCGTCCGGAGAGTGAACGAAACGGAACCGTCCCCGATCGTTCAGGATCCGGGAGGGTGAACGAAAAAGAACCGTCCCCGATCATTCACGATCCGGAGGGTGAACGAAAAAGAACCGTCCCCGATCGTTCACGATCCGGAGGGTGAACGAAAAAGAACCGTCCCCGATCGTTCATGCGGAGGGTGAACGAAAAAGAACCGTCCCCGATCGTTCAGGCCCGGGTTCGCGCGGCGCAACCGGCCGGTCAGCCGTCCAGCCGGTGCAGGGCCACCGTCGCCAGCACCAGTTCGCCCGTCTCGTCGGACGCGTCACAGTCGACCACCGCGTCCAACACCCAGTCGCGGTTGTCCTGGGGATCGCGCAGCGTCTGCCGGACCGGCCGGATTCGGGCCAACGTTCCCTCGGCTGCCCCGGCCGGCTCACCGCGCCGTTCGTCGCCGAGCTCCAGGTACGCCTTGCTACGGGCGTCGCCGTCGAGCAGCACCTCGTCGTGTTCTTCGTAGTAGCGATCGAGGGCGGCGTCCCACCGGGCCCGGCCCATCAGTACCGCACGGGCCGGGGCGATCCGCGCGGCCGCCTCGCGTTCTAGTCGCACCAGCGCCGACAGATCGTCCCGCGCACACGCCACAACCCTCGCCCACAAGGCATTACGCACCACTACCTCGAACGTGCGGCCCTGCTTCGACAACGGCCGCGGAGGCGCCGGAGCGGTGTGGTCGATGACGTCCCGCGGCGCGTGCTCTGGATCGGTCAGTGCTGCCCACTCGTCCAGCAGTGAGGAATCGGTCTGCCGCACCGTCTCGCCCAGCCAGTCGATGATGTCCTCAAGCCCGGGGCTGCGATGCGCGTCTGGGACGGTGTGCTGCAGGGTGCGATAGGCGTCGGTCAGGTAGCGCAGCACCAGCCCCTCGCTGCGCGCGACCTGGTAACGGCCGATCAGGTCGGTGAAGCTCATCGCCTGCTCCCACATCTGGCGGACCACCGACTTGGGTTCGAGGGCGTCGGGCCGAAGCCACGGATGGGTCTGCCGGTAGGCCTCGTAGGCCACGCCCAATAGCTCGGCCAGCGGTTGAGGCCAGGTGATCGCCTCGATGATCGCCATCCGCTCCTCGTACTCGATGCCGTCTGCCTTGAGGCGTCCGATCTCGTCGCCGCGGGCGGCGTGCTGCTGGGCGAACAGCAGCGTCATCGGTGGCTCCAGCACCGACTCGATCACCGACACGACGTCGAGTGGGTAGGCCTCCGACTCCGGGTCAAGCAGGTCGAGCGCGGCCAGCGCGAAGTGCGCCAGCGGCTGGTTGAGGGCGAAGTCCGCGGGTAGGTCGACGGTCAGCACGTAGCGGCGTCCGTAACGGTCGGGCGGGTCGAGCCGGGTGACGACACCCGAGTGCACCAGCGAACGGACCAGCCGCAGCGCCCGCCGGACCAACCGCAGCTGGGAGCGGCGGTCCTCGTGATTGTCGGTGAGCAGTCGGCGCAGGACGACGAAGCCGTCCGCGTCGCGGCTGAGCACGTTGATCAGCATGGCGTTGTCGACCTTCATCCGGCTGGCGAGACGCTCGGGTTCGCCCGCAACCAGCCGGTCGAAGGTCTGCTCACTCCAGACGATGGCCCCCTCGGGTGCCTTCCTGAGTTGCGCCTTGGACTTGCGCTTGGCGAGCTTGGCCTCGCTCAGGGCGGCGTTCTTGGCCGCGGACTTCGCCTTGGCGCGTTCATTCTCGATCACGTGCTCCGGGGCCTGGACGACGACGTAGCCAGCGGTGTCGAAGCCGGCCCGGCCGGCGCGTCCGGCGATCTGCAGGAACTCGCGAGTGCGAAGCACACGCAGCCGGGAGCCGTCGAACTTGGCCAGGCCGGTGAAGAGCACGGTGCGGATCGGCACGTTGATGCCGACGCCGAGGGTGTCGGTGCCGCAGATGACGCTCAGCCGACCCTGCTGGGCGAGTTGCTCGACCAGCCTGCGGTACTTGGGCAGCATGCCCGCGTGGTGGACGCCGATGCCCGCCTTGAGCAGCTTCGACAGCGTCTTGCCGAAGCCCGCCGCGAATCGGAAGCCGGTCAGCGGATCGAGCCCTGAGGCCGGCATCGCGGCGTCGGCGGCGGCGCGGACCCGCTTGGCGAATCCTTTCGCGAGCAGCGAAGTGGCGTGCTCGACTGCCGCCGCCTGGGTGAAGTGGACGACGTAGACAGGCGCCTGGTGGGTCTCGACGAGCTCTTCGAGGGTCTCCTCGAGCGGCGTCATGGCGTAGCCGAAGGTGAGCGGCACGGGCCGTTCGGCCTCGGAGATGATCGCGGTCGGTCGTCCGGTGCGCCGGGTGAGGTCGTCCGCGATGGCGGTCATGTCGCCCAGGGTTGCCGACATCAGTACGAACTGGACGTCGGGCAACTCAATCAGCGGCACCTGCCAGGCCCAGCCGCGGTCGGGTTCGCCGTAGTAGTGGAACTCGTCCATCACGACCAGGCCGACGTCGGCGTCCGGCCCCTCGCGTAGGGCAATGTTGGCCAGCACCTCGGCGGTGCAGGCGATGATCGGGGCGCCCGCGTTGACCGCGGCGTCCCCGGTCAGCATGCCGACTTTGTCGGCGCCGAAGATCGCGACCAGATCGAAGAATTTCTCGCTGACCAGTGCCTTCACCGGTGCGGTGTAGAACGACACTCGATCGGTGGACAGTGCGGCGTGGATCGCCGCGGTCGCCACGAGGGACTTGCCCGACCCGGTTGGGGTGGTCAGCACGATGTGCGCACCGCCGAGCAGTTCGATGATCGCCTCGTCCTGATGGGGGTACAGGCTCAGTCCCAGGCGCTCGGTATAGCGGGTGAAGGACTCGTAGAGCGTGTCAGGAGCGGCGGGGTCAAGAGGGTCGACCCGCAGCGGGGGGAGCAGTCGGGTCGTATCCATGGCCATCGGAGTATCCCACCTGCGCCGGGGGGACGTTGATTGCGGGTCGTTGGCACGAAGACGGCTGACCCCGGGCATGGATGGAGATCCAGCCGCTCGCTGTCGTTGCGGCAGGTCTCAACCGGGCAGCAGGCCCCGATCCCTGGCGATCGCCACCGCCGCGCCGCGGTTACCGGCGCCGAGCTTGGCCAGAATGTTGGACACGTGCACGCTCGCGGTCTTGGTGCTGATGAACAGCTGCTTGCCGATCTGACCGTTGCTGCGGCCCAGCGCCAACTGCTCCAGGATCTCATGCTCGCGCGGAGTCAGTTCCTGCTGGTTCCCGCGCTGGACCGCAGCCAGTCCGGGCACCGCCTGGAGCAGCCGGAGCAACGGTTCGGACGGCAGGGATTCGGCCGCGGCCCGCACCAGGTCGGCCTGCTCCCGGGCGGCGGCGATCTCACCGGTAGCCGCCAGCACCGCTGCCAGCCGGACCCGGGAGCGGGCCACCTCGTAGGGACTGTGCCACTCCTCGAACCTGGCCACGGTTTGCCGCCAGGAGCTCACCAGTGCCTCCGGATCGACCGGGCTGCCGTCCGCCCATTGCAGAAAAAGCTCCTCAGCGGCCAGTCGAGCCGCCCAGGCCCGGCTCTCGGTGCCCAGCCGGGTGTTGGCGTCGATCACCGCGTGAGCCTGCTCGGCGATCCGCCCTCGGGTGGTCTGCAGCATCGACTGGGCTGATCGCTCCGCCCGGTCGGAGTCGGCGAGCACCGCGGTCAGGATGGCGGCGATCCGGATCTGGATCTCTTCGCCGGCTCCCCATTGCCGCTCCATCACCTTCATCGCGCGGTCCACCAGGGCGGCCACGCCGTCCAGTTGGCCCTGCCGGCCCAGCAGCTCGACCTGGGCGGCCATCGCGGTCAGCGCCATCAGCGCATCGTCGGGCCAGTACGGCAACACCGACTCGAACAGGCTCGGATCCACCTCCCAGTCCCGCGCCGTCAAGATCGCATGTCGGCTGGACTGGAAGCCCGCGTAACCCGGCTGCGGAAAGGGCGGCCCGGGAATGTTCAGCCGATCCAGCGCGCCGTCGAGATTGCCCAGGTGGAACTCGACCAGCGCGGCGTTGGCCCGGCTGCTGCTCTCAAAAACTCCCCACGGCCGGCCCATCCGATCACCGATCGCGGTACCGGCCTCGAAGTGTGCCAGGGCGTCGCGCAGGTCGCCCCGGGAGTAGGCCACCAGCCCGAGCCGGTAGTGGGCACGCACATGGGTGGGGTGATCGAGGGGACGGTCCCGCACCAACTCGAGCAGCCGGGTCTCCACCTCGGGCAGGTCGGCCTCGTCGCTCTCCCACGCGACCAGGATGGTGCGCAGGTCGGTGGCCAGGTCGGCCGCGTCCAACTCATCGGCCAGGGCGAGTGCGGCCTCGCTGGCCACCGCCGCTTCGGTGTACCGGCCCAGGTCGGCGAGCGCCTGCACCTCGGCGACCTGCGCCTGGAGCCGCGTCCGATCAGCCATTCCCTCGGTCAGCGCCATCGCCTGGCGGGCCCGGTCCAGCCGGTCGGGCGAGTCGTCGTACACCCTGGCCAGGGTCACGTAGCCGGCCAGCAGGCGGGCGCGAGCGGGGCTGCTGTCGTTGCTGTGCGCCAGCCGGTCACGGATCAACTGGACGCCGCGGTGAACGTCGCCGTTCGCCGCTGCCGCCATTGCCGCTTGCGTCGTGGTGTCGTCCCGCCGCGGGTCGGCATCGTGCATCCAGGTCAACACCTGCTCGAACAGAGTGGACGCCTCCCGCGGACCGCCGAGGGCCAGCGCGGATTCGCCCGCTGCGATGCCGGCCGTCACCGCACTGTCGAGGTCACCCGAAGCGGCCGCGTGCCGGGCCAGGTCGGAGGCGGTGCCCAGCTCGGGTCGCGCGGAGAGCGCAGCGGCGAACGCCGCGTGCAGCCGGCGGCGCTGGCCCGGCAGCAGGTCGTCGCGGATCGCCTCGGCTACCAACGCATGCCAGAAGCCGTAGGAGTCGCCGGGGAGCGGTTCGAGGGTGTGGTGGTCGATGGCGACCGACAGGGCGGTGTCGAGTTCTTCGGGGGGCAGCTCGACCACCGCCTGCAGCAGATCGTGCGGAAGGGCGCGGCCCATCACGGCCGCCGCCTGCACCACCCGCTGGGTGGACGGGTCGAGCTGTTCGAAGCGGGTGCGCAGCACCCTGCCCAGGTCGGCGCCGAGCACGTTCCCGCTGGCCACCAACTCTTCGGCGAAGAAGGCGTTGCCCGCGGCGCGCTCGATGATTCCCGATACCTCGTCGCCGCGGGCGTCGCTGATCTGTTCGATCAGGGTTCTCATGTGGTCACCGGGCAACGGCTCGAGGTGCACCCGGGTGACCTCGGGCAACCGGGCCCAGACGCCTAGCGTGGCGTGCAGGGGGTGGCGGCGGTGCAGGTCGTCCGAGCGATAGCTGACCACCAACCCGACCTGGCCGGCGAACCCGCGGGTCATCAGCAGGGTGAGCAGGTCACGCGACGAATGGTCGGCCCAGTGCGCATCCTCGATCACCACCAGAACGGGACGGCTGGCCGCCACCATGGTCAGCGCCGCATGCACTGCCTCGGCCAGCAGGCCCGGCCCGTTGGACGCCCGCAGGTGCCCTTCGAGGGGGGTGCCGGCGAGCAACTGGGCCAACGCCGGATGGGTGTCGGCGACCGCGTTGATCTCGTCCGGCGCACTGTCGCGCAGCGTGCCGAGAAGTTCGGCGAACGGCAGGTACGGTAGGTCGATGCCGGCCTCGGCGACGCAATGCCCGATCACCACCAGCTGGCCCGACCCCTCGGCCTGCGCGACGACCTCGCGCAACAGCCTGGTCTTGCCGATTCCGGCGTCGCCGGACAGCACGACCACGCCGCCGCTGCCCGCGGCCAGGCCGAGGGCGTCGACGACGCGGTCGAGTTCGTGGGTCCTGCCCACCAGTCGCCGCGACGCCCGCATGGGCTCGATTATCGCCAATGCCGAGGGCGCCGCGACGGTAAGCGCGCTCACGCGGCCGAACGTTGCTGTTCCCGGCGCCGCTTGACGTCGCGCAGCACCTCGAACGACGTGCGCCGCGGGTTGCGCCGGGGCAGCAGCCCGGCGGCCTCGAGCCGCTCGTCGCGCTCTGCGTTCAGCATCTTCAGATCACTCAACAACGGATCCATTGATCCCACCTCCTGTGTCGGTGAGACCAGCTTGTGCCGCTGAGGTAGGCCCGAACATCGGCCGAATGCCTTAGTCGCCGGTGGTAGGTACCTCAGATTCAGATGAATGAACCGGATCGGAGACTATTCCTACCGATGTGCACGGGACGGATCTGAACGAGTTGGAACCGTCCCCTCGATTCACTCCTAGGTACGTTCACAGGACGGTTCTGAACGAGTTGGAACCGTCCCCTCGATTCAGCGGTCCGCACGCCGAGGTGCTATCTCTGCCCGACCCGCCGGACGAAATCGCGCAGCAACAGGTTCACCTTGACCGGATCGCGCGCCTGCGGCAGGTGACCGGCGCCATCGATCACGACCAGGTCGCCGCCGGTGATTTCGGCCAACCGGGGACCCCGGAGCGGGTTCTGGCACCGGTCCTCCGAGCCGACGATGACCAGCAGGGCAGCGCACCAGCCCTGCGGTGTCGGCAGCTCCGGCGTAGGTGATCCGATCGGTCGCCCCCGCTCGCCATCTCCAGCAGCATGGTGTCCACTCCGGCCTGGTTCGCCCAGTTGACGCAATCCTCGACCTGCTTGGTCGAGTGCGGCTCGGGGAACATCTGCCCGAAGAAGAACTCCGCCCAACCCGTCCAGTCGCGCAGCCAGTAGTGCCGGTTCTGCTTCGCCCACCCCGCATCGGTGTCGAGTACCTCGTCGAAGTCGTAGGCGATCCGGTGCGGCAGTGGCGCCGTCAGCTGCAGCCCGGGATTGATCGCGACGACGCCCAGTACCCGCTCGGGTCGCTCGGCGGCCATCGTGACCGCCAGCCCCGCACCGGTGCACAGCCCGACGAGTACGGCCTGCTCCAGGCCGACCGCGTCCAGCACCGACCACGCGTCGTCCACCGACTCCTGAAAGATCATCTCGGCCGCGTTGCTGGGAGCGCTGGAACCCCCGTTGCCGCGTGGGTCCATGGTGACCACGGTGCAGCAGCCGGCCAGGAACGGGATCTGACCCTTCCAGGCCTCGGAGTGCACGATCGAGTCCGGCATCAGCAGGAAGACGGCCGGATCCCCGGCACCGTAGACCTCGTAGTGAATGTCGAGCCGGCCGCGGCGTACCAACCCGCTGGTGTGCGGTCGAGCGCGCGCATCAGAGCAGCTCCGCCAGCAGGGCGGCCGCGCGGGCGGCGCCATCGGTCTCGACCGGACGTGAGTCGCCGGTCGGGTCACCTCCGCCACGATCGCGGCGGCCAGTGCCTCGGGGTCGCAGGCCTGCTCGTAACTGGTGTACCTGCCGGCGCCGTAGCGCTCCAGCCGGTGCCTGACGTGGTGGTTCTGTTCGAAGTGATTGCGCAGCGGCACGTAAAGGAACGGCCGGCCGGCCTGGGCGAGTTCCATGCAGGTGGTCAGGCCGCCCTGAACCACCGCGACATCACAGGCCGCCAGGTCGAGGTAGAGGTCCGGCACGAAGCCGACGGACGGTCGCTCCCCGCCGGCGGGGCATCGTGGCCGGGTCGATCCTCGGGCCGGTGACCACCAGAAAGTGCAACTGGGGCAGCCAGCCGCCGGGCGTGCGGGATCGCGTCCAGCACCCGGTGCAGCAGCGAGCTCCCCGACGGACGGACCGCCGACGGTCACGACACAGAGCAGGTCGGCCTCGGCGCAGCCGAGCCGCCTGCGCCGCGCGGCGACGGCGGCCTCCGAGGGAGGGGTGAAACCGGTGACGTACCCGGCGAAGTCGAAGTCGATCGGTCCAGTCCCGAATGCCGGGCAGGCCGGGCCCGAAGGGCAGGTCGAGCACGTCGTCGGGGTTGCCGACGAAGATCGAGCGGTCCCGCACCCGGCGATGGCGCGCCCGCTGTGCCAGCATCCCGGCGTTGTAGTCGGCGGTCAGGAGGGCCTCGGCGTCACAGCCGTAGGGCGTCGGCAGCCAGCCGACGAAGTCGGTCAGCCAGGCGAAGCGGTAGTGCTTAAGTCCGGGTTCTCGTGCAGGAAGTAGTCGACGTCCCACGGCTCGTCGCCGATCACCAGGTCGTAGGAGTCTCGTCGACCACGTCGTTGAACACCATGAAGTTGTTGACCAGAATCTCGTCCATCCGGCGGATTGCCTGGAAGGCGTGCAGGTCGTGCTCGCCGGATTCGTGTTCCACGTGGGCCGACTCGTTGGCCAGCAGGCTGGACGCCGGATGGACGCTCTCGCCGGCCGCGCCCGAACACCTGGGTGACCGGGTGCTGGGCGAGCCAGTCGATCTGCAGGTCGGGATGGTGCAGCCGCAGTTCCTGGGCGATCGCCAGGTCGCGACGGGCATGGCCCAGACCGATCGGTGACGACAGGAACAGCGCCCGCCTGGGCCTGCGCTGTGCGCGGACCCAGGTCGAGCGAACCGGCGGTCGGGTCACGGCCGGACTTCGAACACCCGGTTGAACGGCGTCTCCGCCACGGCGCGGAACCGGGTGAAGCCACCGGCCACCACCACGTCGCGGATCCGGGCCGGCCCGGCCTGGGCGCCCAATGCGAGGCCGACGTCCTGAGCCAGGGACGATGGCGTGCAGAGCAGCGCGGAGAAGCCGTAGTAGGCCCGTCCGACCGGATTCAGGTTGTCCTCCACGCCGGTCGCCGGCGAGCGGTTCCACGATCATCCAGGTGCCGTCGTCGGCGAGCGCCTGGCGCACCTGGCGGGCCGCCCCCACCGGATCGCCCATGTCGTGCAGGCAGTCGAACATCGGACCAGCTCGTAGCCGGTGCCCGGGAAGGTCTGGCCGGAGGCCACCTCGAAGTGCGCCCGGTCGCCGAGCCCGGCCGTCTCCGCCCGAGCCTGCGCGGTCTCCACCGACTCGGGGTGGTAGTCAAAACCGGTGATGGTGATGGTCGGAAAAGCCTCGGCGAGCAGCACTGTCGAGGCACCGTGGCCGCAGCCGACATCGGCGACCTTGGCACCCGCGCGCAGCTTGCCCTCCACGCCATCCAGGGCCGGCACCACGAGGTCAGCAGGTTCGCGTTGTAGCTGGGCCGGAAGAATCGCTCACAGCCGATGTGCACCTCGCTGTCGTGCTCGTCCCAGCCGAAGCCGACCCCGTCCCGGGCGGCGTCGACGATGTGCTGGGTGTCGTGCACGACGCCGAGGGCGAGCTGGAAGAACCCGGGTAGGTAGGCCGGGCTCTCCGGATCGGTCAGGGCGACGGCGTGCTCCGGGGGCAACGTGTAGGTACCGGACGCCGGGTCGTAGGTCAGGTACGAGCCGGCGGCCTGGGCGTTCAGCCATTCCCGGGCGTAGGGCTCACCGGTCTGGGTGCGGGCGGCCAGCTGGGCGGGTGTCATCGGACCTCCCTGCGCCAGTGCCCGGTAGTAGCCGAGCTTGTCTCCCATCACCACCAGCGCCGCATTCAGCGTCGCTCCAACCTCGTTCACCGCGGTGAAAACGAAGCCCATCAGCTTGTCCATGTCCAGGGCGGGTGCCGCCGTTTCGGTCACGGTCATGGCTTTCACTCTCCTTACGTTGGAAGTCTTGACCGGACGCTACGGTTTGCGCAATCACCGTCGCATCAGGGCCCCCACCTAGTCGGGATGCGCCCCCACCTGGTAGTTCTGCGCACAGCCGCCGAGCGGCCCGGGGTCGTACTCTCGGGTGATGCTGGTGGGTCGCGAGTCCGAGCAGCGGCTGCTCGACCGCTTGATCGCGGCCGCCCGGCTCGGAACGAGCGCGGCGCTGGTGCTGGTCGGCGAACCCGGGGTCGGCAAGACCGCGCTGCTCGCCCATGCGATCGACTCCGCCGGCGACGCCCGAGTGCTGCGGGCCACGGGTCTCGAAGCGGAGCAGGAACTCCCGTTCGGCGGCCAGCTGCTGCTGTTGCACCCGCGCTCGCCTGCTAGTTGGGTTGACCCGGACAGTCGTCGGCCCTGGCCGGTGCCCTGGCGCTGGCCGATCCGACCCCCGAGGCCGCGGACGCTCTCGACCGGTTCGTGATCGGTGCCGCCACCTTGACCCTGCTGTGCCGCTACGCCGAGGACGGGCCGGTACTGGTCTGCGTGGACGATGCGCACCTGCTCGACCGACCGTCCGCCGACGCCCTTGGTTTCGCCGCCCGCCGGCTGGCCTTCGATCCGATCCTGGTGCTGGCGGCCGCCCGGCCGACCGATGATCCGGTGCTGGCCGGCGTGCCGGTTCAGCCGATCACCGGGCTGAGCCGCGCTGCCGTCCAGGATCTGGTCGGGCGCACCACCGGCCGCCGGCCGGCCGACGACCGGGTCGAGGCGCTGTTCAGCCTCACCGAGGGCAACCCGCTGGCGGTGATCGAACTGGCCGGCGACGTGGCGGAGACCCCTGATGCGCTGCCGGGTCGGGTTTCGGCGCGGGTCAGCGGGGCTTTTGCCAAACGCCTGGATGAGCTGGGTCGGCCGCGAACGAAGTGTTGCTGGTCGCGGCGATCTGCGCCGGTGACGTGGCCGTCACCTCCGACGCCTGCGCGGCGCTCGACCTGAATCCGGATTCCCTTGGCGAGGCGGAGCGGCTCGGCCTGGTCACCATCGAGCAGGGCAGAGTGCGGTTCCGGCACCCCCTGCGGCGGGCCGCGATCCAGGCCCGCGCCGACGGCGCCGTCCGGCGAGCCGTGCACCGGGCCGTCGCCGGCGCGCTGCCGATCTATGAGCAGGACCGGCGCGCCTGGCACCTGGCGGACGCGGTCTGGTACCCCGATGGCGGGGTCGCGGAACTGCTGGTCGCCGCCGGTGAACGGGCCCGGACCCGGGCTGCGCACGCGGTCGCCTCGCGTGCCTTCGAGCGGGCCGCCCAGCTGAGCCCGGACGCCGCGCAGCGTTCGTCCCGGTTGCTGCGTGCCGCCCGCAGCGCCTGGGTCGGCGGCCAGGGCCAGCGGGCTCTCGATCTGCTCGGCCGGCTCGGACCACTGCCCCCGTCCGAGGAGCTGGACGGTCTTGAGTTGAGGGCCGAGATCGCGGCCCGCACCGGATCGCTGCGCGAAGCGGTTGAGATCCCGGGCGGGGCGCCCGCGATGACGACAGACGACCGGCGGCGGTTCTGCGCGCTGACGCGGTGCACGCGTCGTACTACCTGGGCGACGCGAGGCTGGGCATCACCCTGACGGCGCGGCTGGGCGAGACCATGCCGCTGGTGGTCGGTCGACCGGCCCGCGCGCTTGGGGTTGATGGCCACCGGCATGTCCGAGGTGCTGGCCGGCCGTGGCGGCGGCCCCGATCACATCCGGGCCGCCGTCCCGCTGTTGCAGTCGACTCCCGAGTTGCGTGACGATCCGCGCCGGCTGGCCTGGCTGCTGCTCGCACCGCTGTTTTTGCGGGACGCGGCCGCGGGCGATCGGCTGCGCGCCATCGTCGACGAAGTACGCCGGCGGGCCGGGGTCGGCGTGCTGCCGGCGCTGCTGTTCCATGTGGCCCGCGATCAGGCCACCCGCGATCAGTGGCCGCAGGCCCAGGCCAACTACGCCGAGGCGATCCGGCTGGCCCGCGAGACCGGTCAGTCGACCGAACTGGCGATGTCGCTGGCCGGCCTGGCCTGGCTGGAGTCACGATCGGGTCACGAGGCCGAGTGCCGATCCAACGCCGCCGAGGCGGCGGAGATCTGCGGGCTGCGGCAGATCAACATCGGACTGATCTGGGTCGAGTACGCGCTGGGCGACCTGGAACTGGCGCTCGGCCACGCCGAGCCGGCGGTGCGCCGGTTGACAGCTGTCGGCGCCCTCTTGGAGGGTCTCGGGCTGGCCGATCCCGACCTGATGCCGGCCGCCGAACTCGTCGACGCCCTGATGCGTTCCGGCCGTCCGGACCTCGCCGTGACGGTCGCGGACGACTACGCCCAGCGCGCCCGGGCCAAGGGTCAGCCATGGTCGATCGCGCGAGCCGAACGCGCCCTGGGTATGGTCGCGGCTGATCACGTGGAGGCGGCCGAACGCTTCGAGGCGGCCCTGACCGAGCACGGCCGGACGGTGGACGTGTTCGAGGTGGCCCGCACCCGGTTGGCGTACGGCGAGCGACTTCGCCGGGCCGGTCGCCGCACCGATGCCCGTCCGCAGCTCCGGCTGGCCGTGGCCGATTTCGATCGGCTCGGGGCCACCTGCTGGGCCGATCGGGCATCGACGGAGCTGACCGCGACCGGCGGGTCCGTCCGACGCTCCGGGCCTGGGGCCACCGCACCGCTGACCAGCCAGGAACTCCAGGTCAGCCTGCTGCTGGCCGAGGGCCGGACGACCCGTGAGACCGCCGCCGCGTTGTTCCTCAGCCCGAAAACGGTCGAGTACCACCTGCGCAAGGTCTACAACAAGCTCGGTATCCGCTCCCGCAGCGAGTTGGCTGCGGTGCTGACCCAACTCGAGCTGGGTTGAGGACCGCGGGGATCTCGGCGGTGGGTGAACGAAAAGGATCCGTCCGGGCTCAGAGCAGCCGAAGCGTCGGTCGGGGCACCTTGCCCTCGGTGGCCAGCTGCGCGTAGGCGATCGGCAACACCGAGGCGATGGTCTCGTCGTCGAACTGCCACTCACCGGCGGCCAGCGCATCCTCCTGCTTGACCCCCTGGCCGATCAGGTACTCGACCTGCCCGTACACAGCGGAGATCTCGGCCCGCTGGGTGAAGGCGAACACCTGGTCGAACGGGTCCCCGTGGCCGGGCACCAGCAGCGTGCCGGCATTCACCAGGCCGAGCATGCCGTCCAGAGCTGAGGGCCACTCCTTGAGAAAGCAGTCCAGCCCCATCGCCGGGGGAGCCGACTGTTCGTACAGGTCACCGGTGAAGATCAGCTGCAGGTCGGGCACGATCACCACCAGGTCGCCGGCGGTGTGGCCGCGTCCGAAGTGGACGATCTCGGCGTACCGGTCACCCAGATCGACCATGCGGGCCAGCGACAGCGGACGGTTCGGCGGACGGAGGTCAGCCGGATCGAACTCCAGCTCAGCGGCCTCCAGCTGCACCCGCTCGGCGTCCAGCGCCGCGGTCAGGGTCTCATGCCCGTAGGTGGGCAGGTCGTCGAAGGCGGCCAGCCCGTAGTAGTGGTCGAAGTGGCTGTGGGTCACCGCGACCGCGACCAAGGGCACTCCCGCGACGGCCTCGGCGGCGGCCCGGATCTCAGCCCCCTGCGCGGGCGACGACCCGGTGTCGATCAGCAGCGCACCGGTGGAGCCGGCGACCAGTCCGATGTTCACGGCTGCCGGCTGGGCGACCGCGCGCCAACTGCCGGGGCGGAGCGGCTCGAACGAGGTCAGGGAGAACTGCACCGGGTCAGCCTATGCGGGCGCTCAGCGTGCCTCGACCAGGTCGAGCATCGCCAGCGACCAACTCTCGACCCTGCCCAACCGGTCGGCGAACTCCGGATTCAGCTGGGCGGTACCGGTGAACCAGATCTGGAACGCGAACTGACGCAGGGCGATGAAGTCGTCCAGGTGGGTCACGTCGACGGCCCGAATGGAGCGGTACCCGGTCAGCAGCGCGTCCAGGTACTGCTGATAGTCGGGGTCGTCGCGCAGTTCCCAGATCGCCACCGCCACGTCGTAGAGCCGGTGTCCGGTGCCGCAGTCGTCGAAGTCGATCAGCTTCACCCGATCGCCCTCGAACACCGCATTGCCCAAGTGCAGGTCGGCGTGGATCAACCCGACGTCGCCAGTGGAATCCAGCAGTGGCCGCAACCGGTCGGACACGGCCTCGAAACGACGTCGCAGTGCGTCCGGAAACAGGTCCCAGCACTGGGCAGCCGGCACGCCGCCGTAGATCATCACGTTGCCGAAGAAGGCGTCATGGTTCCAGTTGATCCGGACGAAACCGGGCGGCGGCGTCCAGGCGTCCGCCTGCTCGTGCAGCCGGGCCATTGCCTCGCCGAGGCGGCGCAGGTGGATCGGACGCGCCGAGTCCTCGAAGATCCGGCCGTCCATCCAAGCCAGCACCGAACACGTCCTGGTCTCGCCGGCCGCTGTGGCCTGAACCGTCACGGCACCGTTCGCTGCGGCCAGCACCTCCGGCACCTCGAGTTCGGTGTCGGCACGGATCGCGCGCATCCAGGCGATCTCGGACCCGATCGCGGCTTCGGTGTCGGAGTCGAGGCCGTGCCGTTGCGGACGGTGCACCCGAACCAGGTAGCTGCCGGCTGAACTGTCATGCCGGAAGGTGGTGTTTTCGCCGTGGGTGACGAACCTCAGCCGGCCCTCGGGCAGCGGGTACCGGGTCAGCGCAGCCAGCGCCACCAGGCGGAGCCGCGCGATCTGCGTTCGGCGGGACAACATGCGCTCACTGTGTGTCACCACGGTTGGTTTCGACAAGCTCAACCGGCGGTGCCGTTGATTGAGCTTGTCGAAATCGCTTGGATGTGGTCCCGGCGGGGTGCCGTTGAGTGAGCTTGTCGAAATCAATGTCCTGGTCTCGACGGGCTCGATCGACGGCTGTATCGAAAGGCTCGACCGGCGGAGGGTCTCGACACGCTCGACCGACGATTGGCTGTCGACCGGCTCGACCGGCGATTGAAAGTCAGTCGGCGCGGGCAACGAAGACCCACTCGGCGCCCGGCCGGTCGGGGGCGTCGCGCACGTCCAGCACCGTGAAACCCGCCGCCGCCAGCGAGTCGCGCAGTTCCTGCTGGGGACGGAACCGCAGCGTGCTGGTCGAGGTGAGCACCTCGCCGTCCACGTGGAACCTCATCGCCCAGCGGAACGTCACCCACTGGTCGAACTCGTCCACCGCCTCATCCCAGGTGCTGACCGTGCCGACGCCGGGCACTTCGCCCGACCAGAACGAGACGTCCCTGGTCCAGCGCTCCCAGGCCCGGCGGGCCGGGTCGCGGGTCTCGAACACCAGGTGCCCGCCCGGCCTGAGCGCCTGGCGGCAGGCGCTCAGTACACCTGCCCAGGACGCGTCCGAGATGAACACCTGGGCCACGTTCGCGGTCATCGTGACCAGGTCAACCTGCGCGGGTAGCACGTCGCCCGCCTGGCCGTGCACCCAGCGCACCCGTTCGGCGTTGGGCTTCCCACGGGCGACCGACAGCGAGGCCGCAGCCGGGTCGACCCCGATCACGTCCAAGCCGGCCGCCGCCAGCAGGCACGCGAAGGTGCCGGTGCCGCAGCCCACGTCCAGTACCGACCGGGCCGACACCTCCCTGGCGAGGGCCAGATACGGGTCCAGGTCCGAGCGATCCGGGTCCAGCGGGTCGTACGCCTGGGCCAGCCGGGGATGGCTGAACTCCGGGTCACCGGCGACCAGATCGGGCCGGGTCAGGGTCATCTCGATGCAGTCCCAGGTCTGGTCGCCGACCCGCGGGTGGGTGACCTCGCCGGTGGGCTTGAAACCGTTGCGGTGGTAGAGCCGCCGGGCCGGCACGTTCTGGCGCAGCACACCCAGGCTGAGTCGCTGGGCACCGGTCGCGAACGCCGCCTCGATGATCGCCGGCACAAACGCTGCACCGATTCCGCTACCCCGGCCGGCCGGGTCGACGATCACCCAGCCGATTCTGGCCACCCCCTGGCCGCGGTCGGTGATTCGGGCGAACGCCTGTACACCACCGTTCAGCCCGTCTGCGACCACGTGTTGCGCGCCGGAATCGCCGAAGTGGGGGATCACCTGGCCGGCTGTCAGAGGCCAGGTGAAACCGGGCCCTGACCACTGCACCATGGCCGCCTCGGAGTCGATCCAGCCGACGACGGTGGCCAGGTCGGCGGCGGTGGCCGGACGCAGCTGCATCAGCCCAGCGCGGCCCGGATCGCCAGCAGCAGCAGGCCGAGCAGCGGCAAGGTGCCCTGGACGGCAGCGGCGCGGAGCTTGGAGCGGTCGTTGCTGACCAGCACGATCGCCGCGGCGACCATCGACCCCAGGCTGACCACCAGCAGCGTGGTCGACACCGCGGGCCAGAACGCGAACACGATGCCGGCAAACGCGGTGATGGCCAGGAACAGGTTGTAGAAGCCCTGGTTGTAGGCGAGTTGCCGGGTGGTGGCCGCCTGTTCGGGCGTGGTGCCGAAGGTCTTGCGGGTACTCGCGTCCTCCCAGCGGAACGATTCCAGGGTGAAGATGAAGACATGCAGCAGGCCGGCCAGTCCGGCCACGATCAGCACGATCAGGGTCAAGGCAACCTCACCAGGGATATCCGTTCAGCGGGGGATCAGCGTACCGCCGAGAGCCGCCGCCGGGATGGCGCGGGCATCGCGCCCGACGGTACGTCTAGACTGGCACTCGTTCAATGAGAGTGCCAACGGGTGAAGGGAGGCCCGATGCTGGACGAACGCAAGCTCGAGATTCTGCGGGCCATCGTCACCGATTACGTGTCCTCGCAGGAGCCGGTCGGGTCCAGAGCCCTGGTCGATCGGCACAACCTCAACGTGTCTCCGGCCACCGTGCGCAATGACATGGCGGTGCTGGAGGAAGAGGGCTACATCACCCAGCCGCATACCAGCGCCGGCCGGATCCCCACCGACAAGGGCTACCGCCTGTTCGTCGACCGGCTCGGCACGGTCAAACCGCTGTCGATCGCCGAGCGGCGAGCGATCCAAACCTTCATGGCCGGTGCCATCGACGTCGACGACGTGGTGCGCCGCACCGTCCGGCTGCTCGCCCAGATCACCCAGCAGGTGGCCATCGTCCAATACCCGATTCTGTCCAGCGCGACCGTGCGGCTGATCGAACTGATCGCCCTGTCGCCGGGTCGTGGGCTGGTCATCCTGGTCAACTCCCTCGGTCGGGTCGATCAGCGCCAGGTCGAGTTGGGCGCAGCGACCGACGAGCACCTGGCCGAGTTGCGTGGACGGCTCAACGCCGCCATCGTCGGGCTGCCGCCCGCTCTCGCGGTCGACAAGCTGAGCCTGCTGCTGGACGACCTGGCGCCCGAGCTGCGTCCGCTCGCCTCGGCGGTGGTGGCCACCCTGATCGAACTGTTCTCCGCCGACCCGGCCACCCGGGTGGTTGTCGGTGGCGTGACCAACCTGACCCGCTTCGGCGACCAGTTCGAGACCACCGTCAAGCCGGTGCTCGAGGCGCTCGAGGAACAAGTCGTGCTGTTGCGGTTGTTGGGAGAAGCTGGTGGGTCCGCGGATGTGACGGTTCGGATCGGCAGCGAGAATCCGTACCAGCCGTTGCAGTCGACCTCGGTCGTGGCCAGTGCGTACAGCCACGGCGGCGATGTGTGGGCGAGCATGGGCATCGTGGGTCCCACCCGAATGGATTACCCGAGCACGATGGCCTCGGTACGGGCGGTCGCCCGTTACGTGGGCCGCATTTTGGCAGAAGGATGACGTGACCAAGGACTACTACGACGTTCTGGGTGTTCCGCGCGAAGCCACCGCGGACCAGATCAAAAGGGCCTACCGCAAGCTGGCCATGCAGTACCACCCCGATGTCGCCGACACCGCGGACGCCGCCGACAAGTTCAAAGAGATCGGCGAGGCGTACGAGGTGCTGCACGACAGCAACAAGCGCGCCATGTACGACCGCGGGGTCGACCCGATGGGGTCCGGCTTCAACGGCTCCGGCGGCTTCGGGTTTCCCGGTGGCGCCAACGCGGCGGGCTTCGACTTCACCAACCTGGTGGACGCCATGTTCGGTGGCGCCACCGCCCGCGGGCCCCGTTCCCGGGTACGGCGCGGGCAGGACGCCCTGGTCAGGCTGCACCTCACCCTCGCCGAGGCGGCCTTCGGCATCACCAAGCCCCTGCGGGTCGACACCGCGGTGGTCTGCGGCACCTGCAACGGCACCGGAGCCCGCGAGGGTTCCGAGCCGGTGACCTGCTCGACCTGCCATGGCCAGGGCGACATCACCTCCGTTCAGCGCTCGTTCCTCGGTGACATCCGCACCACCCAGCCGTGCCCGAACTGCCGCGGCTACGGCACCGTCATTCCGCATCCCTGCGGGGAATGCTCCGGCGAGGGCCGGGTGCGTTCGCAGCGCACCATCAACGTCAAGATCCCGGCCGGGGTGAACGCCGGCAACCGGATCCACCTGGAGTCCCAGGGCGAGGTCGGCCCCGGGGGCGGTCCGGCCGGCGACCTGTACGTGGAGTTGAACGTCGAGCCGCACGAAACCTTCAAACGCAACGGCGACGACCTCGAAGTGGTGGTCAAGTTGCCGATGACCGCCGCGGCGCTGGGCACCGACGTGACCATCCCAACCCTGGAGGGCGAACGCGACGACCTGGACGCCGAGCTGGCCAGCGTCCGGCTGACCATTCCCAGCGGCACCCAGTCAGGTTCGCGGATTCCGATCACCGGACGCGGCGTCCCCCGGCTCCGCGGTTCCGGACGGGGAGACCTCGGCGTTACGCTGCTGGTGCAGACCCCCGGCCGCCTGGACGACCACCAGCGGGACCTGCTCCGGCAGCTCGCGGACGCACGTGGCGAGCATGGCGGTGAGGTGGCCGTGGAGAAGCATCACAAAGGTGTTTTCGGCTGGTTGAAGGACGCATTCACACAATGACCGAGGCAATGTTCCTGGCGGACCTGGACGACCCACGGGTCGGCGACGAGGTCGCGGTGACCGGTGACGAGGGTCGGCACGCGGCGATCGTCCGGCGGATTCGCAAGGGCGAGGTCGTGCTGGTCAGCAACGGAATCGGCACAGCCATCCGTGGCCCGGTGCTGTCGTCCGACGTGAACGGGCTGGTGGTCGACGTCGACGAGGTGCTCACCGAACCGGTCCGGCCGCTGCGGTTCACCGTGGTGCAGGCGCTCGCGAAGGGCGATCGCTCCGAGCTGGCGCTGGAGATGCTGACCGAACTCGGCGTCGACGAGATCGTGCCGTGGCCGTCCGCACGATCGGTGGTCAAGTGGGCCCCCGACCGGGTTGAACGGGCTTTGACCCGCTGGCGCAGCATCGTCCGGGAGTCGACGAAGCAGTCCCGCCGGTTCCGGGTGCCCCGGGTCAGCCCGCCGCTGACCACCGCGGAGCTCGCCCTGCGGATCGCCGAGCCGGCACTCACCCTGGTGTTGCACGAGGGTGCCACCGACTGGATCTCCGCCATCGAGGTACCCACCGAGGGCGAGGTGCTGCTGATCGTCGGCCCTGAGGGTGGTTTGACCGATGAGGAGTTGCAGACCTTCGCCGCTGCCGGCGCCCGCGCCGTGTTGATCGCCGACGGGGTGCTGCGCACGTCCACGGCAGGAACGGTGGCAGTGGCCCAGCTGCATGCATTGAGCCGTGCCTGATTCTCCGCCGGTCCAGCTTCTCGAGACCTCTCGTCCGACGTTGCGCGGCTTTGCGCTCGTTGCGCGGGGAGGAACCCGCGCAACCAGCCCGAAACCGCGCAACGTGGCGGCCGGGGGTTGGCGGTGACTGGATTCGGCTTCGAGGTCGGCGCTGTGTTGCCCGACGGCAAGGGCCGCACCGGCGTGATCAGCACCCCGCACGGCGAGATCCGCACCCCGGCGTTCGTCGCTGTCGGCACGAAAGCCACGGTGAAGGCGGTGCTGCCGGAGTCGGTTGCCGAGCTGGGCGCGCAGGCCGTGCTGGCCAACGCCTATCACCTGTACCTGCAGCCAGGGTCCGACATCGTGGACGCCGCCGGCGGCCTGAGCGCGTTCATGAACTGGCCCGGGCCGACCTTCACCGATTCTGGTGGCTTCCAGGTGATGAGCCTCGGCGCCGGCTTCAAGAAGGTGCTGGCGATGGACACCGTCGGGCTGGCCGATGACGACGTGATCGCCGAGGGCAAGACCCGGCTGGCCCACGTCGACGACGACGGGGTCACCTTCACCAATCATCTCAACGGCGATCGGCTGCGGTTCACCCCAGAGATCAGCATGCGGATCCAGCACGAACTCGGCGCCGACATCATGTTCGCCTTCGACGAGCTGACCACCCTGATGAACACCCGGGCGTATCAGGAGCAGTCCGTCGACCGTACCCACGGGTGGGCGATCCGCTGTCTGCACGCGCATGCACAGCTCACCGAATCCCGCGCTGACAAGCCCTATCAGGCACTCTTCGCGGTCGTCCAGGGGGCCCAGTACGAAGATCTGCGCCGGCAGGCGTCCCGCGACCTCGCCGGACTGAACGTCGACGGCCACCGCTTCGACGGCTACGGCATCGGCGGCGCCCTGGAGAAGGAGAACCTCGGCGCCATCGTCGGCTGGGTCACCGACGAACTGCCGGACGATCGGCCTCGGCACCTGCTCGGCATCTCCGAACCGGACGACTTCTTCGCCGCCATCGCCGCGGGAGCGGACACCTTCGATTGCGTGATGCCCTCGCGGGTGGCCCGCAACGCCGCGCTGTACACCAGGGACGGACGGTTCAACGTCAACACCGCGGCCCACCGCCGGGCGTTCGAGCCGATCGAGGACGGCTGCGACTGCTACACCTGCGCGCACTACACCCGGGCCTACCTGCATCACCTGTTCAAGGCCAAGGAGATGCTCGCCTCGACGCTGGCCACGATCCACAACGAGCGGTTCACCGTCCGGCTGGTCGACGGGATCCGGGCCAGCATCGAAGCCGGTGACTTCGACGCCTTCCGAACCGAGTTTCTCGGCGGGTTCTATGCAAGCAGGCGCTGAGGCTCCACCATGGTCGCCATGAGGTGGGGGGCCTTGGGATTCCTGGTCGCATTCGTGCTGGCCGGATGTGCATCCCTCGACGCGCGGACGCCCACCCCCACGCCCTCGACCTCGACCACGCCGGGCGTGGCCCGGTTGCCCACCGGTGGAGCGGACGCGGCTCCCGGCGCGACACCCGGTCCGGCCATTTTCGATGCGTCCAAGCAGGCGGCCGACAACTTCAAGCTCTGGATCGAGTACGAGTCGTCGCCGGCGCTCGATCCTGCCAAGCAGTTCGAGCAGCACACGTATCCTGACGGAGTGTCCGTCTGCGCCCGAACCATGGTCGGCGACCAACCGTCCGCTATCCAGACCGGGCTCCAGGGCAAGGGTTGGTCGGGCACCGGGGCCGCCGCCGTGATCAAGGCAGCGCTGCAGGCGCTCTGCCCGGACCGCAACCCCGGCTACCGGACGGCCTTCGACCGTAGTGTCGCCAGCGCCCAGTACGTGCTGCGCGCCGAGTTGCCCTGGACCGGACCTGAACCGGGGGAGTATCAGGTCGGCTGGTTCGCCAAACTCTCCTGCGCACACCTGCGTCAACGCGGCATCGATGGCTTCGAAGCACTCCTGCACAGCCACCGGGTCGGCGCAGCCAACGCGGCGGCCCAGTCAGCGCAGTTCGTGCAGGCGGTCGGCAGCGATGATCTTCGGCTGCGCCGGGCGACGGGCCTGGTGGTCCGGCAGGTCTGCATCGATCAGCATCAGGTCGTCCGCTACCACTGGCAACTGGCATGACCGAAGAACAACAGGCACCGCAGCCACCACCCCGGCCGGCTCCGAAGCAGCCCAAGCCGGCCCGCAAGGTTTGGCTGTCGCCCGGTGGCATCTCGGCGGTGGCCGCCGTGTTGGCTGCATTCGCCGCCCTGATCGGGTTGTTCCTGCAACGATCCGAGCCGGCTGCGGTGGTTTCGCCGCCGCCGAGCACACCCGTCGCGAGCCCGCCCGCCACCGAGCCGACGTTGTTCGTCTATGGCAGCTCGATGCCGGGCATGTCACGGCACGACCTGATCAGCAAGTACGTGGTGCGCTCGGCCCGGGATTCGGTTCAGGGGACGCTCTACGACTCCGGCCTCGGCTACCCGATGGCCAAGTTCGGCGGTGATGGGCAGATCCGCGGCGTGCTGCTGTGGCTGGATCCGGCCACCGCGGAGGCAGCCCTGACCGAGATGACCCGGGTGGAAGCCGGCCTGTTCCATCCGGTGGAGGTGCGCACTGCGTCCGGAGTGACCGCACACGCCTACCAGTGGATCGGTTCGACCGATGGCTATCCCCGGATCGATGCCTGGGACGGATCCACTGGCCACTACGGCGAACGACTGAGCTGGACCGAGCTGGCCACAGGCACCTGCTTCCAGCCGGCGCAGGACGATCAGGTGATCACGATCTGGTGCGGGGCGCCGCACCCGTTGGAGGCCTTCCATGCCGGCACGATCGCCGCGGGCGGTTCGGACGGAGCGGCCAAGGCCGCCTGCGCGGACCCCTTCGCCACCTTCGTCGGGCGGAAACCGGAGGACTCCGAGTTGCTGATCAGAACCTTCGTCGAGCCGGCCAGTTCGTCCCGGCGTGGCTTTCTGTGCGCAGTCGGGTTTACGGATCAGAGCTCGCGAAGTGGCTCGCTGGAGAACGCCGACCGCTGATCGGCACTAGCCCGAGGGGTCGCGGTCGGTCACGCAGTAGGGCAACCCGGCCGGGTCGCGCAGCACCGTCCAATCGTTGTCTGCCCGGACCAACTCCGAGCCCAGCGACAGGTGCCGGGCCACCTCGGCGGGTCGATCGTCGGTGGCCAGGTCGAGATGCGCGCGGGTTTTGCCGCGCGGTTCGTCCAGCCGATGCAGCAGCACCCGGAGCGGCAGTTCCGGACGCCGGTCGATCGCGCTGAACTCGTCGCCGCCGAGCGGCCGCACCGGAGCATCCAGCAGCGCAGCCCAGAACGCACTTTCGCCGGCATGGACGTCAGTGGGCAGGTCGAGGGCCACCTGATCCACCCGGCTGCGGTGTCCATCGGGCCAGGTCGCGGCGGGCGGCCGCGCCCCACCGTCGTGATTGACCAGGCAGAACACGAAGCCGCTGGGCGAGAGCAGGACCAGGTAACCCAGCCCGGCATCGGCCACCAGCTGAGCGCCCAGGCCGACGGCAAGCTCGCCGGTGGCCGGCACGTCGGGCACATGAACGTCCAGGTGCAGGCGTGGGGCTCCATGGATCCGCTGCACCTTCAGGTACTCCGTGCCCGGGTCGGGCAGCAGCGTGGCAAACTCACCGGTCGGACCGCGAACAGCGGAGCGGGCGAACCCGGTCACCGCGGCCCAGAAGTCGGTGTTCGAGCCGAACACCCGCTCCGGCAGGTCGAGAAAAGCAGTCAGCCAGTACGGCCGGGTGCCAGGGTCACGATCCATGCCGAAACGCTAACGGCTCATTCACCCAAACACCCGCCGTCCGTGGCGGACGGCGGGTGACAAGTGGCGAGCGGGGGTGTAAGCGCGCTGCTGAGCAGCTCCGGGGTAGGGGGTTGGGGGCCGAGCCCTGGATGGGTCTGGCCGCCGAGGGAGCTTGCGACTGAGGCTGGTTGGCTCGACCCCCAACCCCCTAGCCCGGAGCGGTCTCCTGTGCTGGGCGCGCAGTGACCTCAGCGGAAGGACGTCCGTCAGGGGCGGCGGCCTCCGCCTCCGCCACCGCCGGGGCCACCGCTGCCATTGCTCACCTGCGAGGTGTCGGTGCTGCCGGCCTGGGTGCCGTTGACGTAGACGGTGTAGGTCTCGCCCTCCTTGATCGAGCTGTTCGAGACCACCACAGAACCGACCTGCCTGCTGGCGGCGTAGCGTGGCGACCGTGGTGCCGGACGAGTCCTTGACCTCGATCGTCGCGCCGGCTTCGGCGGTCACGCTGAGCATCAGCGACTGCTGCGACGAATCGGTGCTGGGTGCCTGGGCCATGCCGCCCGAGCCGCCGGCCACCAAGGAACCACCGGTGATCGTGAAGGTGCCGTTGTAGTCGACGGCGGCGTTGTTGTCGGCGGTGGGTCCGTTGACGATCACCGTGCCGCCGCTCATCGCGACATCACCGTTGGAGTCGAGGCCGTCGCCGTCGGCGGTGACGGTCAGTTCGCCACCGGAGATGCTCAGGATGGTGCCGTCCTGTGCCCCCATGTCGCCGGCGGTGGAGGCGGAATCGGTGGCATTGATGCCGTCGTCGCTGGCGGTGACGGTGGTCGTGCCGCCGGTGAGGCTGATGTTCTTGGCCTCGAGGCCCTCGACCGACTGGGCGACGGTGGTGGTGCCGCCGCTGATCACGATCGCGGTCCAGGCGTCGATGCCGTCGTCACCGGAGTTCATCGTCACGCTGCCGTCGGCAATGCTGACGTAGCCGAGGCCGGCGTCCTCCTCGTTGTCGGACTTCAGGGCGTCACCGTTCGGTGCTGGTCGACGCGATCGTGCCGCCCTTGACCACCAGGTAGTCCTTGCCACGGATGCCGTCGTCCTTCGCGGTCACGTTGATCGTGCCGGCGAGGATCACCAGCCCATCGGTGCTGGAGATGCCGTCGTTGTAGTTGCCGGTGACGTTCAGGGTGCCGTCGCCGAGAATGGTCAGGTCGGGATCACTCCAGAGCGCGGCGTTGGGGTCGTCGTCGCCGGTGGCGGCGTAGGTGCTGCCGTCGACCAGAGTGTTGGTGGTGCCGTCGGCCAGCACGACCAGGGCCAGGTCGGCCTTGTCGATCACCAGGGCGGAGCCGTCGGAGTTGGTGATCGAGGCGTCGTCCAGAATCAGGTGGACGTTGCCGGAATCCTCGGTGTCGACCACCACCTGGCCATCGGCCAGGGTGCCACTGAACCGGTAGGCGCCCGCGGCGGTGATCGTGATCACCCCGTCCTGCACGGTAACTCCGTCGGTGGCGGTCGGGTTGGACAAATCGATGGCGACCTCGCTGCTGGTGTCCCAGGTGTGGTCGCTACTGGCGTCGTGATCAGCGGTGAGCGCAACGGTCGCTGCGGCGGCGGTTCCGGTGCTGGTCGAGGTCGATGCCGAGGTGCTGACGACCGTGGCAGCGGTGCAGCCGCCGACGGCGAGGACGGCGGCGGCGAGGCCGCCCGCGATCCAGGTCTTGATGTTGGTCAGGGCGATCATGGTTCGTTGTCTCCGTATCGGTGGGGCGGTCAGTGGGTGAGGGTCGCGTCGGCGAGTTGAGTGGTGCCGGTGTCGCTGGCCAGTGGAGCGGCCTCGCGAACCCGGTAGCGGACGTCCACGGTGGTGGTGTCGCGTACCTGGTCGACCCGCTGCACGGTGAACTGCTTGATGTCGGCGCCGAGCAGCACGGCGAGTTCGGTCTGGAGTTCCCGCTCGTCGGTGATCGCCCGATCAAGGGTGAGCACCTGATGGCGGTAGCCGCGGAACAATGCCGGGTGGTCGGCGAAGAACATCACCATGACGAGCACGCCGATCAGGGTTTGACCGAGCCAGGTCGGGTCGAAGGTGAGGCCGGCCAACAGCCCCATGGCCAGCGAGACGAAGTAGTAGGCGACCTCCGAGTGGCTCAGCTCGGACGACCGCAGCCGGATGATCGACAACACGCCGAACAGGCCAAGGCCAAGGCCGAGGCCGACGGACGCGCTGGCCAGGGCCGCGCTGACCGCCACGACGGCGACGTTGAGGCCGATCATGGCTACCATCACCTCGCGGCGCCGGTAACGCTGGAAGTACACGCCGAAGGCCAACAGGGTGATGCCGACGACGTCGATGCCAAGACTGAGCAGATTCATTTCGATGATTCCTGGATTCTGGTGAGGTTGATGGCTCAACGCTAAGCAAGCGAGCAGGCACCTGCCTTTGCACCTGCTGTGCGCTTTCTGTGAGGCGTTGGGGGCCGATTACCATCGGCACATGGCGAGGCGAGTTGCTTTGGTGCTTGGCGCGGGAGGCGCGCGTGGCTACGCGCACATCGGTGCCGTCCAGGTGCTGACCGAACGCGGCTACCGGATCGCCGGCGTGGCCGGTACGTCGATGGGTGCGGTGATCGGCGCCCTGCATGCGGCCGGACGGTTGGACGAGTACACCGACTGGGTGACCTCGCTGGGTCCGCGTGATGTGCTCCGGCTGATGGACCCGTCCCCCTTCGGCGGCGGGGCGATCAAGCTTGAGCGGGTACTGGCCAGGATGTCCGAGATTCTCGGCGAAAACGCCCGGATCGAGGAGCTGCCGATCCCGTACACCGCCATCGCCACCGACCTGGGCGCTCGTCGCGAAGTGTGGTTCACCCACGGCCCGATCGATGTGGCGATCCGGGCGTCCGTCGCGATTCCGGGAGTGGTCAGCCCGATCATGGTGAACGGCCGGTTGCTGGTCGACGGTGGCCTACTGAACCCACTTCCGGTGGACGCGGTGGCCGGTGTCGATGCCGACTTCACCCTCGCGGTTTCGCTGTCGGGCTGGACGCCGCGGGACTTCAGTTCCACACCGGCCAAGGCGAGTTCGGAGCCCCGTCCGCCGGCCGAGTGGCTGGACGGGTTCCGCCGCAGTGCCGCCGGCGTGGTGGCCAACGACTGGGTGTCGTCGGTGCTGACCAGATTCGGCCGCGGCCCCGACGGCACACCCGAGCCGGAGCCGGAGCCGGAGCCGGAGCCGGCGGTGCCGGTGTCGGCGGCGGGCGAACCGCGCTACGGCCCAGCCCCACCGGGACTTGGCATCACCCACGTGGCCAACCTCGCCCTGGACACGATGGGTGCTTTGATCACCCGCTTCCGGTTGGCCGCGCAGCCTCCGGACGTGCTGGTCACGGTGGACGGGGACGCGGCCGGCCTGCTCGAGTTCCACCGGGCCAGCGAGTTGATCGCGTTGGGTCGGCAGCTGACCGCCGAGGCTCTGGACGCCCACGAAAGCGAGCACTCCACGGCACCCCTGACACCGGGCCCGACGCCTGGTCCGGACCCAGACTCCCCGGACAGCTTGCTAATCTGAGCGCTGCGCCGGGAAGCCCTCGGATCGACGCGTGAGTAGGGAGTTCGTGCATGCCGAACGTCGTGGTGGGGGCGCGCACGGACGTCGGCCACCAGCGGACGCTGAACGAGGACGCCCTGTTGGTCGGTGAGCGGGTCTGGGCGGTCGCGGACGGCATGGGCGGGCATGCCGCCGGCGATGTGGCCAGCCGTCTCGTGGTCACCTCGCTGCGTGAACTCGACGGTCGGGACGAGCTTTCCCCTGGGGCCGTGAACGCAGCTGTGCTCAGGGCCAACGCCGCGGTCGTCGAGCACGGCGCCGACAATCCCGAAACCCGCGGCCTCGGCACCACGGTCACCGGTCTCGTCGAGGTCAGCATCGCCGGCGTTCCGCACTGGGCGGTGTTCAACGTCGGCGACTCGCGGGTCTACCGCTACGCCGGCGGTGCGTTGCTTCAGGCCACCGTCGATCATTCCGAGGTCGAAGAACTGGTTGCCGAAGGTTTGCTCGCGCCGAGCGAGGCCCGCACGCATCCGGCCCGGCACATCATCACCCGCTCGGTCGGTATGCGGCCGGCCCCGTCGGTCGACCTCTGGGTGTTGCCGCAGACCGCTGGTGATCGGTTTCTGGTCTGCTCCGACGGGCTCACCTCGGAACTGGACGACGAGGGAATCGCGCAGGTGCTGGCCGAGCATGGCGACCCACGCGCGGCGGCGTCCGCCCTGGTCGACGCGGTGCTCGGCACCGAGGCGCGCGACAATGTGACCGTGGTGGTGATCGACGTGGGTGATCTGGCCGGGCAGGCGCCGGACGCCGACGACCAGATCGCGGTGCCACCCAGCCTGCTGGAGGAGGAACGATGATGACCGGTGCGTCGTACAGCTACGCCCCCGGGGGCGCCCTGGCGATCTGTGGGCCCAGGGTCGCCGCGCTGATCGACCTGCCCGCCGATGCCGGGCTGGTGCCCGGTCTCTACGACCTGATCGGCAGCTCCAGCGGCAATCTGGACGAGGTGCTCGAGTTGCTGGTCACCCCAGGATTGCGGGCCGTCCAGAACTTCGCCCTGGCCGAGCCCACCGGGGAGGGACTCCGGGTGCTGGTTCGCGGCCGCTACCGGGTCGAGGCGTCCGGGAACGCAGTCGAGGGTCGTGGGTTGTGGACCGACCGAATCGTGCAGGCGGACGGGTTCAGCCTGATCGATCCTGATTCACCGTCGAGCCGGCTGGCTCTTCCGCTGCCGGCCGGTGTCGCACTGGCCGGGCGGCTGACCCGGTCGCCCGGAAGCGTTCCAGCGTCGTCGCCGCACCCTCCGGCGCCCGCCTCGCCCCAGCAGCCGTCGGCGGGGTCTCCGGCGGTCGCGCAGCCCACCACACCGACCTCCGTGGTGACTCCTGAGCCGGCCCCGTCCCTGATCGCCGAGTCGCCCGAGCAGGTCGAGGCGGACGCTCCCCGGGTGGACGGTGCGGCCGAGGCCTGACGGCCCTCCGGCGGACGCCGGCGCGGCGAAGGGCGGCACCGGGCACACTCTGCCCACGCCCTTCACCAGTCCGGTCAACGCAGTGACCGCGCCGCCGCCCAGCCAGCCGTCGCCTGCCGGCGAACAGCCCGCCTTCATCGACTCGCTGCCCTGGCACACTCCCGACCTGCCGCCGGGTCCGGTCCCGCAGCCGACCCCTCAGGCTCAACCGGCACCCGCCTCGTCGGACCAGACCATCAACCGCGACTCCCTGCCCCGCGAGGGGGTGCAGACCGTGGTCGCAGCCCGGTGCCCGGCCGGTCACCTCAGCCCGGCGTACGCCGGCACCTGCCGGGTCTGCGGCCAGCCGCTGCATCCGCAGCAGCCGATCGAGATCCCGCGTCCCGCGCTGGGTGTTTTGACCCTTTCGAACGGTGACACCGTCGTGCTCGACCGGGGCTGCATCATGGGTCGCAACCCACGGGTCGCCGACGCCGCTGGCCGGCGAACGGCCCAACCTGGTCAAGCTGGTCGATCCCGACAAGGACATCTCCGGCCAGCACCTCGAGGTGGCCCTGGAGTACTGGCACGTCGCGGTGAAGGACCTCGGTTCAACCAACGGCACTCAGGTGGTGCTGCCGGGCGAGGACCCGGTCACGCTGCGGCCCAATGATCCGATGATGATCGAACCGGGCACCAAAGTGATCCTGGCCGGAGTGTTCAGCTTCACCTTCGAGGTAACCCCGTGACACTCGGCTGAGAGATGACCGACCTACCCGCCCCCACGATTCCCGGTCTGACTTACCTTCGTAAGCTCGGCGCTGGAGGGTACGCGGACGTCTATCTCTACCAGCAGGCGCTGCCGTCCCGGCGGGTGGCGGTCAAGGTGCTGCGCGACTCCGACCTCGGCCGCGGTGTGGTGCAGCGGTTCCGCAGCGAGGCCAACGCGATGGCGCTGCTGGAGCACCCGCACATCGTGCCCGTCTACGCCACCGGCAGCACCGCGGACGGCCGGCCCTACCTGGTGATGATGTACTACCCGCGCGCCAGCCTGGCCGAGCGGGTGAAAACCGAGCGGCTCGGTGTGCCGGAGGCGCTGCGGATCGGAATCCAGTTGTCCAGTGCTGTCGAGACCGCGCACCGGGCCGGGTTGCTGCACCGCGACATCAAGCCGGCCAACGTGCTGACCAGCCAGTACGGCACGCCGGGACTGACCGACTTCGGCATCGCCGCCGAGGTCAGCGAGGCCGACGACAGCGATGCCGGGGTGTCGGTGCCGTGGTCGCCGCCGGAGGTGCTCTACGTCACCCAGCCGGCTTCGCCGCGCTCGGACGTCTACTCGTTGGCCGCCACCGTGTGGCAGCTGCTGGTCGGCCGGTCCCCCTTCGAGCTGCCGGGACGCGACAACTCGCACTATGCGCTGATGAAGAGGATTCGCGACCAGCCGGTACCCGATACCGGACGCCCGGACGTGCCGACCTCCCTGGAACGCCTGCTGAAGGCCGGCATGGCGAAGGATCCGGGGCTGCGGCCGGCGTCCGCGATGGACTTCGCCCGCTCCCTGCAGGTGATCGAACAGGAGTTGCGGCTACCGCGCACCGAGATCGTGGTGGCCGAGGAGCTGGCCACCCCGTCCGGTCCCGACGGTGGCGGCGATGAGACCCGGATGCAGGGGCCGCAACTGCTGTCCGGCCAGACGCCGACCGGCCGGACCCCGGCCACCGAGGACCTTCGCACCCGGCGGCGCACCCCCGCCGTTCGTGGAGTGAACGCACCCGAGGACGCGACGGTGCATCGGCCCGGCACCTCGCTGGAGCATCCCGAGCTGGAGGGCGACCAGCCGTCCGGACGCCGGTGGGTGGGCTGGGTCGCGCTGACTCTGGTGGCCGCGGTGCTGGCCGGCGCGATCTGGGCCGTGGCCGGCGGCCTGCGCCCCGAGGCCCGGCCGACGGCCACCCCGACGTTCACCGAGCCGCCCCCCGATCCCGGCAGCACCGTGCCACCGCCGGGGCGTCCGGCGATCAAGGGTGTGCGGGATGGCACCACGGTGACGTTCACTTGGACCTACGCCAACCCCTTGGCCAGTGACGAGTTCTACTACCTGCTGGCCGAGGGGGAGCGGCCACGGACCGTGACCGAGCCGTGGTTGAAGCTGGCCGACCAGCCGAGGGGAGCGCCGGTGTGCATCTGGGTGCGAGTGCATCGGGCGAGCGGACAGGACGTCGCTCGAAGCTATGAGAAGGGATGCGTGGCATGAGCACGATGACCGTCGATTTCTGCGGGGAGCTGTACCAGCGCGAGGCGGGAGCCACGCTGACGCTCGGCCGCGAGGCCGACGTGGTGATCGACGACGAGAACCCGTTCCTGCACCGTGTCTTCCTGAACCTGTCGGAGCGGCAGGGGCTGTGGTGGCTGACCAACGTGGGCAGCCAGCTGACCGCCACCGTCTCCGACGGCAAGGGCGGGCTGCAGGCCTGGCTGGCTCCCGGCGGTGCGCTGCCGGTGGTGTTCGCCCACACCGTGGTCTGGTTCACCGCCGGCTCGACCACCTACGAGTTCGACGTCTATCTCGACGACAGCAGCTATGAACCCGTCGAGGCCGTGCCCGCCGTCGACGGCACGGTCACGATCGGACGGGTCCAACTCACCCCCGACCAGAAGCTGCTGATCATCGCCCTGTGCGAGAACGTGCTGCGCCGGGGCGACCGTGGCGCGGGCCACGTGCCGCAGTCCGGCGCGGCCGCCCAGCGGTTGGGCTGGACCATCACCAAGTTCAACCGCAAGCTCGACAACGTCTGCGAGAAGTTGTCCGACCTGGGCGTGCGTGGCCTGCGCGGTGGGCCGACCAAGCTGGCCAGCAGCCGCAAGGCGAGGCTGGTCGAGTACGCCATGGCGGCCCGGATCGTCACCGTGGCGGACCTCGACCTGCTGCCGTGATCAACGTTGCGCGGCGTCGGGCTCGTTGCGCGGGGACAAACCCACGCAACGAACCCAAACCCGCGCAACGTCCGTGGTTGCCTGCCGGCCCGTCCCTGGCTTCTGCAGCGAGCGAATGGTTGGGGACGGTTCCTTCTCGTTCACCGCGACGCGTCCGGAGTGAACGAAAAGGAACCGTCCCCGATGATTCAGCACTCCGCGACGCGTCCGGAGTGAACGAAAAGGAACCGTCCCCAATGATTCAGGACACCAATGATTCGGCACCGTGGTGCGCCGGGGAGTGAACGAAAAAGAACCGTCCCCGAACGTTCGGGGAGTGCTGCCCATTCGGCCCTGACCCGGCCCTCGGTTACCCTGGACGAAAGCCAATTTCGTCGCCGGGTGTCGTAGTTTCGGGCTCGGTCCTATTGCCATTTCGTTCGGGGGACCAGGAAAGCATGCGCCAGAAGTCGATCGCGCGCTTCCTGCCAGGGCTGGTTGCCACCCTGGTGTTGGGCGTGATCGCAACCCTGGCGATCAGCTCCGTCGGCTACCCGGTGAACAAACTCGATCTCAACGATTCCGGCATCTGGGTCACCAATGACGCTGAGCAGTCCTATGGCCGGATCAACAAGTCCGCGGTCGGTCTGGACGCGTTCCTGGACCTGCCCGGCGCTGCCGGCAACCAGGAGCTGGATGTCCTCCAGGACGGCGGCGCCGTGGTCGAGTACGACGCCGCCGGCGGCGCACTGGTGCCGATCGACACCGCCGCCGTGGTCAACACGTCCGATCAGGCGGTCAACCTGAAGACCGGCAGCCTGGTGGATCAGCGGGGCGGGACGATCGCGGCCGTCGACCCCTCCACCGGAAAGGTCTGGGCCGGTCGTTACGACCCGGACCAACGGACGGCCGACATCCGCGCACTCGATCCCGCATTGCCGGCGCTGGCCGAAGTGGGAGCACCGCCGGCCGGAGCCACCGGCCAGACCGTGGCTGTCGCTGTGGGTCCCGACGGCACCGTGCACGTGGCGTCCGTGAACGGCAACACGCTGACCATTCCCGTCAAGGGCGGTGGCTTCGGCGAGCCGGTCAAAGGCACCCTCGGCAGCTCAGTGAAGTCGGTGCAGCTCGCTGCCGTCGGGTCGAAGACCGTCACCTACGACGAAGCCCTTGGCCTGGTGATCCTGCCCGGCGGACGCACGAAGCAGGTCACCGCGGCAGTCGCCGGACGTCTTCAGCAGAGCGGACCGGACGCCCCCGGTGTACTGCTCGCCCTGCCCGAAGGACTGCTGCGGATCGGGCTGTCGGACGGTCTGAGCACCGAAATCGCCAAAGGCATCGGCGGCACCCCGGCAGCTCCGGTCCGGTTGTCCGGCTGTGACTTCGGCGCCTGGGCGGGCACGCCGACCACCGTGGTTCGGGCCTGCGCCGAAGGCACCGCCGAGAACATGGCGGTGACCAGCCGCTCGCAACCCCTGGTCCGGCCGATCTTCCGGCTCAACCGCAACTCGTTGGTGCTCAACGATTCCGCGGACGGCCGGGTCTTCGATCTGGACAAGCAGCTTCGGCTCGACAACTGGGACAAGATCAAGCCCAAGCCGAACCAGAACCCGAACGACCCGGAAAACTCCGACAAGCCCGCCCTCTCCGACGCCGAGCCGCACGCCAACGACGACCGGTTCGGCGCCCGTGCCGATCGCACCCAGATCGTCCACCCGCTCGACAACGACACCGACTCGATCAGCAGCATCCTGATGATCAGCGCCGTCCGTGGGGTGCCCCAGGGCTACCAGGTGGAGGTCACCCCCGACGGCCAGGCCCTGAAGGTGACCACCCCCGACGACGCCCACGACTTCGGCTTCCGCTACGTGGCCGGCAACGGGTACCACGACGACGAGGCGTCGGTTCAGGTGAGTATCAAGTCCCAGGACGAGAACGCCAAGCCGTACCTTCGCGAGGGGGCCAGCCAGTCGGCCTTCAGCGTGCCGTCCTTCGGCACCCTGAATGTGGCTCCGCTCGGCGATTGGCGCGACCCTGAAAGCGACCCGGTGCTGTTGGTCGAGGCCAGCAGCGACGGCGACATCGTGCCGACCACCCCGGATGGCCGGCTGGAGTACACCGCCGCCGGTTATCCGACCGACACCCGCAAGAAGCTCACCTACCAGGTGGCCGACGTGCCGGGCAACGAGGCTACCGGTGAGGTGGCCCTGACCGTGCTCGGCGAGAAGGCGCTGACCGGCGGCCGGCCCGTGGCGAACCCCGACACCGCCCGCGGTGAAGTGGGCAAGCCGATCGTGATCCGTCCGCTGGCCAACGACATTCCCGGCTCCGACCCGCGGTCGGCCGACGCCCGTCTGGTGTTGGGCGGCGACATCACCCCGAAGGCGAACCTGAAGGTCAGCACCGACCAACGCTCAGGCCTGGTCACCGTGACCGCCAGCCGTCCCGGGCCGTACTTCCTCGAGTACGTCGCCGCCTTCGGCTCGGCGCGGGTCGCCCGTAGCCAGATCCGCGTCGACGTGGCCAAGGACGCCGCCGGCTTCGTGCCCCAGACGATGCCCGACCAGGCGGCGATCCGGGGCAGCAGCCCGGTCCGGGTCGACGTGCTGGCCAACGACGCCGACCCGCAGGGCGGCCTGCTGACGGTTCAGTCGGCCGAGACGAACGCCGAGGTGGACGTGTCGGTGATCGGCGGCCGGTGGCTGATCATCACTCCGCGCGCCGAACAGATCGCCCCGAACCCGTTCACCGTGCACTACACGGTCACCAACGGTTTCCAGACCGCGGCCGGTGACGTCACGGTCGCCAAGCTCAAGACCGTCGGCGCCGACGTGCCACTGACCCGCAAGGATCGCGCCATCGTCCGCGACGGCGACACGGTGCTGATCAACGCGCTCAGCAACGACACCAGCCCGGCCGGCTCCCGGCTGTCGCTGGTGACCAACCTCGATCCGCAGCTCACCGTCGGACAACTGCAGCTCTACGCCGCCAGCGCCTCGGACGAATCGCCGGACGTCGGCCAGGCCTGGGTGCACAACGACCAGATCCGCTATGTGGCGCCGACCGGTCTGACCGACTCCCGCGAAGTCACCATCGAGTACTACGCGGCCACGCCAACCGGGGAACGCGCCAAGGGTGAGGTGAGCGTGACCATCAAGCCGCAGCCCGAAAATCCGGACGACGACCACGCCCCTCGTCCGGGCGATCTGGAGGCCCGGGCCAACGCCGGCCAGCGGATCAAGATTTCGCTGCCCACCTCGTCGCAGGACCCGGACGGCGATTCGGTCACCGTCGCCGGGATCGGTTCGCCACCGCGGCTCGGCCGGGTGGTCGGCAGCAGCCCCACCTCGGTCACCTACGAGGCCTACCCCGACTCCGACAACGTCGGCACCGACACCTTCTCGATGATGGTCACCGACCGGTACGGCAAGCAGGCGCCGGCCGTCGTCCGGGTCGCCGTCGTACCGCCCGGAGCACCGCAGCCACCGGTCGCCATCCAGGATGACGTGACCGCCGCGCCGGGGGCGGTGATCCGCATCGACGCCCGCGCGAACGACCTGATTTCCCGCAGCGACAAGGTGTCGATCGCCCCGCTGGACCCGCTCAACGACACCCTGCCCGCCGGCGTCAAGGTCACCGCGGAGGGCTTCATCACCGCCCAGGCGCCCGACAACGGCCAGCCCCTGCTGCTGCAGTACGCCCTTCAGGGCAACGGTGGCACCGGGCCGGCCGCCGGCATCACGATCACCCCGCAGGACGGCTTTGAGAACCCGCCGGTGATCTTCGACGAGGTCGCCGTGATCGAGGGCCAGGTGGCCACCACCGATGTGCTCAAGCGGGCCTGGGACCCGGACGGCCGCGACGAGCGACTCAGCGCCACCGTGCTGCTGAACGACCCGGCGATCTCGGTGTCGGACGGTGTGGTGAGGGTTCCGGTGACCACGGCGCCGCAGGTGATCCCATACCAGGTGACCGATGAACGCGGCGCCCAGAGTGCGGCGCTGATCTTCGTTCCGCCGGCCGGCGGGGGAGCTCCGGTGCTTCGGGCCGGTGGCCTGATCGAGGTCGACAAGGACGCCACCCTCACCGCTCAGCTCGGCGACCATGTGATGTCGCCCCGCGGCCGCACCGTCCGGCTGACCACGCAGGACACTCTCTCCGCCTCGCCGGCCGGCAACCTCAGCATCGAGGCGGTCAGCGACACCAGCTTCAAGATCACCGCAACGGACGGCTACGTCGGTCCCGGCGCGGTCACCATTCAGGTGATGGACGGGGAGTCGGCAACCGATGACGACGTGCTCAGCTCCTATGTGACGATTCCGGTGCAGGTCGGCCCCAGCACACCGGTGCTGCGCTGCCCCGCCGGGGTGCTCACCCTGCCGGCCGGCGGCGATCCGCGACGGCTCGACATCGCCACCCTGTGCAACGTCTGGTCGGCTGACCCCGACGACGTCGGCACCCTGAACTACACCGCGGACTGGGCCACCCCGGTCGCAGGGGTCGACGTGCAGGCCGGCCGCAGTGTGGAACTGACCGCAGCGGGCTCAGCCGCTCCCGGTACCGAGGGTGAGCTGAGAATCGGTGTCGCCGGCACCCAGGCGAAACCCCAGATCCTCAAGGTGCGGGTGACCCGGGCACCGCTGGCGACCATGCAGGGCCGCAGCTACAGCGACATCGAGCAGGGCACTCCGGTGCGGGTGCCGGTCGGGATCAGCTCACCGCTGCTCGACGCCGTCCCGGGCATCGTCAAGGTGAGCCAGGTGAGTGGCCCGGACACCTCCTACACGGTCTCGGGCACCACGATCACCTTCACCCCGCCGGGTGACGCCCACGGCGAGATCACCTTCGAGGTGACCGCAACCGACGTCGCGGACAAGACCCGCCAGGATCGACAGATCTCGGCCCGGTTCACGCTGGTGGTCTACGGCGAGCCCGGCAAACCGTCGGCGCCGCGGCCGGGCCCCAAAGTTCAGTCCAAGGCCGAAACTCTGACCTGGTCGGCTCCGGCCGCCAACGGCTCGCCGATCACCGGCTACGAGATCAAGGACAGCAGGGGTCGGACGATCAACTGCCCGGCCACCAGCTGCCGGGTCACCGGGCTGACCAACGGCGTCTGGTACACCTTCCAGGTGCGGGCCAGGAACAAGGCCGGTGCCGGCCCGTGGAGCGAGTCGAGTCGCCGGATCCGTCCGGACCAACCGCCGCCGGCACCGACCGGCCTGCGGGTGACGAACCCGCAGGACCACTCCGTCACGCTGAGCTGGAAACCGGTGAAGTTCGAAGGCACCGCGGTGAAGACCTTCCACATCCTGGTCGACGGACGGGAGATCCGGGCGGCCGGTTCGGCCACCTCCAAGGTGATCTCCGGCCTGGACAACAACACCATCTACACCATTTCGCTGGCCGCCGAGAACCAGCTGGCGATCGGTCCGAGCGCCCGCGTGCAGGGCCAGTCGGCAGGCAGGCCACTGGGACTCAACGCCCCTTCGTTCGTGGCGGCGACCTCGACCGGAGCGGCCACGGCGCTGCGGGTGTCGTGGAACATGCCCGACAAGAACGGCCCCTCCGACCTCACCTTCAGCGTGGTCCGCGACGGATCCAGAACGATCTGCTCGGCAACCTCGTCGACCAGCTGCACCGATGACCGGGTCACCTACGACGGCTCCAGCCACACCTACCAGGTGACCGCCAAGAACGGCGCCGGCAAGACCGCCGGCGCGCAAGCCACCTGGAAGGCGATCGGCACCCCGGAGCGGCCGGGCGCCCCGCGGGCAACGCCGACCGGCAGCGACCGCACGATCAAGGTGCAGGGCACCGCGCCAGACTCGCGCGGCAGGCAGTCGACGCTAAGGATCCTGGCCAACGGGTCGGCGGTGGCCACGGTGGACGTGTCCGCCCGCGGCCAGGCGTTCGACCGCAACGTCACCGTGCCCCGCGACGGCACCGCGTACACGTTCACCCTGCAGGTCTGCAACGAGGAACGCTGCGGGCCGGTATCCGGGGGAGCGAGCGCCACCGCCTACGGACCGATCCAGGGCTTCAGCCTCGACGGCAATTCACCCGACGGGCACAAGGTGTCCTTCAAAATGTCGGTGAACCCCAACGGCCGGCCGCTGCAGATCACCGTGGACGGTGCAGGCAAGGGTGCCACCGACAACCGGGACGGCACCTGGTCCGACACCTACACCTACGACCTGGGCGACTACGAGCGAACCCGCACCTTCACCGTCCGGGTGTTCGACGGCACCCGCAGCCAGAGCCGGAACATCACCCTGCGGTCAGCGGACCGACCGCCACCGGTTCGCACGCTGAGCGTCCGGCCATCCGGCTCCCGCTCGCCCGACTCGTCCTGCACCTATTCCAAGGACGGCGGCCGATGTCCGTACATCCACATCAACACCAACAACTTCAGCGGTAGTTACACCTGTACCTTCACCAGACCCGGCAACGCACCGTTCTCGCGGCAGAGCTTCAACGGCGACGTGAACCGGGACACCTGGGCCTACTACGGCTACGGCGAAGACCTGATCGTGAACTGCGACGGCGTCACCTGGCGCGGTGGCTGGTAACGGCCGGAGACAAGGAAAGGCATCACCATGAGCATCACCGACGAACAGGCGTCCTGGTTCAACCAGACCTTCGAGCAGCTGGTCGCCAACGTCGAGCTGGCGATCCGGGGCAAGGCCGACATCATCCGGCTGGCCCTGACCTGCATGCTGTCCGAGGGTCACCTGCTGCTCGAGGACAACCCGGGCACCGGCAAGACGGTGCTGGCCAAGGCGATCGCGAACACCGTGCAGGGCAGCAACAGCCGGATCCAGTTCACTCCCGACCTGCTGCCTTCCGATGTGATCGGCGTCACCGTCTACGACCAGCACAAGCAGGTCTTCGAGTTCCACAAGGGGCCGATCTTCGCCACCATCGTGCTGGCCGACGAGATCAACCGGGCCTCGCCGAAGACCCAGTCGGCACTGCTGGAGGTGATGGAGGAGTCGAAGGTCACCGTCGATGGCGTCCGGCACAACGTCGGCCGCCCGTTCATGGTGATCGCCACCCAGAACCCGATCGAGCAGGCCGGCACCTACCGGCTGCCCGAGGCGCAACTGGACCGGTTCCTGATGAAGAGCTCGATCGGCTATCCCGGCCACGAGATCGCCGTTGAACTGATGGCGCAGGCCGCCAACCGTGACCGGGCCGCCCAGGTCAGCCCGGTGATCGCCGCGCACGCGGTGGCGCAGATGTCGAACTTCGCCAACGAGGTGTACGTCGAGCCGGCCATCCTGGCCTACATCAGCCGGCTGGCCGAAGAGTCTCGCAAGCATTCGCGGGTCAAGCTGGGGCTGTCCATGCGCGGCTGCCTGGCCTACGTCCGGGCCGCCAAGACCTGGGCGATCTCGAAGGGGCGAGCCTTCGTGATTCCCGACGACATCAAGGACCTCGCCGTGCCGGTGATGAGCCACCGGTTGATCCTGAACGCCGAAGCGCAGTTCTCCGGCGTCACCGTCCAGCAGGTGATCGACGACCTGGTCGCCGCCGTCAACGTACCCGCCGACCGGCGCAACTGATCGCTGTCGCTGCCATGACCACCCACACCCGAGTCCGCCCGACGGGGCCCGAACGCCCGCCGGAGCGGGGCGACGGCGCCGGCGTCCGCGTCCGCGGGTGGCTGCGGACGGCCCGGCTGTCCTGGCGGCGGCTGACCGCGCCGGTGGACCGGTTGGGCCATCGGATCTGGCACTTCACCGACCCGGTCCGGTCGGCACTGCGGCCGGCGGTCGACGCATGCCGCGGCGTGCTGGCGACGGTCACCCGATTCGGCTGGACGGTGCTGGCCTTCGCCGGGCTCGCCTGGGTGTTTGCCGGGTTGCTCGGCTGGGGTGAGTTCGCCCTGGTCGCCGCCGTTGCGCTGATCGGGTTCGTGATCGCCTGCATGTTCACCATCGGACGGATGAACCTCGAGGTCGAACTGGAGGCCGATCCGATCCGGGTGACCGTGGGGGAGTCCTCGGCGGCCAGGGTACGGGTGACCAATCTGTCCCGGACGCCGGCTCTTCCGATCGGGCTGGAGTTTCCCGTCGGCACTGCAGTCGGCCGGTTTACCCTGCCGCCGCTGAGCGCGGACGCGTCCCATGACGAGGTGGTGATCATCCCCACCCAGCAACGCGGTGTGATCGAGTTGGGCCCGGTGGTCACCCAGCGCGGCGACCCGTTCGGACTGGTCCGCCGCGAAGTCACCTGGACGGAGCGACTGGAGCTTTTCGTGCACCCCCGCCGGGTGCCTTTGGAGCCGCTCGGCTCCGGGCTGCTGCGCGACCTCGAGGGCCACACCACCAACGACACCTCGATGAGCGATCTTGCCTTCCACACCCTGCGTGAGTACGCGCCGGGCGATGACCGGCGCTACATTCACTGGCGGTCGTCGGCGAAGGTCAGTTCGGCCAACGGCCAGGGCACCTTCCTGGTCAAGCAGTTCCTGGACACCCGACGCTCCCACATCGCCGTCGTGGTGGACGCCGACGAGAGCAGCTACGCCGAGTCGTCCGAGTTCGAGCTGGCCATCTCGGTGGGCGCTTCGATCGCTGTCCGGGCGCTCACCGACGAGATGGACCTGACCATCGTGTGCGGTGATCACGCCGCGCAGAAGCCGATTCCGTCCCTGGCCCTGGACACGTATTCGCGGGCCGGCTACGGACCCTGGACCCTCGCCCAGGCCACCGGACGGCTCAACCAGCTGGCCCCGGACGCGAGCGTCGCGATCCTGGTGTCGGGCTCGCTGGCCGGGTTCCAGTCGTTCGCCCGGGCCCGGGCGCACCTGGCGCCCGAAGTGCACACCTTCGCGATCACCGTCGAGCGGGGCGGCACCATGGCGCTGCGCGAGGCGTCCGGTATGACCGTGCTGACCGTCGGCGCCCTGTCCGATTTGCCTCGGGTGCTGCCGGGGGTGAGTGTCCAATGAGGGTGATCCATGCCCAGCTGCAGCCCGGTACCGCCACCGGACGCACGCTGACCGCCCGGTTGAAGCTGCTTCAGCCCAGCCCCCCCGACCTGATCGACGCCGGCTTCCTGTTCGCCATGTGCGCCCTGGCGCTGGCCGGTTTCGTCACCGGTTTCGACGACCTCCGGTTCACCGCGGTGGTGCTGGTCGGGCTCACCGTCGGCCTGGTCGCCGCCCATGTGGCCAACATGTTGCGCTGGTCGTGGACGACGGCGCTGGCGATCGCCGGGGTCGCCTACTTTCTACTCGGCGGACCGCTCGCGGTGCCGAATCTGGCTTTGTGGGGCTTCCTGCCCACCGGGTCTTCTCTGATCGCCCTGGCCCAGTTGCTGATCACCGGCTGGATGGAGTTCCTGACCACCCTCGCCCCCGTCGACGGCGAAGGTGAGTACCTGGCCCTGCCGTTCGTGCTGGCCTTGCTGGCTTCGAGCATCGGGCATTGCCTTTCCCGGCGGACCCGATCGGCCTGGCTGCCGCTGGTGGCACCGGTGCTGCTGCTTGCGCTGGTGATCGCCCTGGGCACCCTCGACGCGCCGCTGCTGGTCCTGCAGGGGCTCGGCTTCGCCACGCTGCTGCTGGGCTGGCTCGCCGTCCGGTTCCCGCGGCGCCGGACCCTGCTCGGATCCGGCCGGCCGGGCCGGGTGCAGGTGGCTCTGGGTGCCGGCATGCTGGTCGCCGCGCTGGCCGGGGGCCTGGCGCTGGCTCCAGTGCTGCCCGGCACGGACACCGCCCGGGCGGTGCTGCGCTCGGCACTGGAGCCGCCGATCGACGTCCGCAAGTACCCAACTCCGCTGGTCGGCTTCCGCACCTTCTCGGGCCAGGACCTGAAGCTGTACTGGGACAGGCCGCTGCTGCAGGTGGACGGCGTCGCGTCCGGCAGCCTGCTCCGCTTCGCGGTCCTGGACCGTTGGTCGAGCGCCGCGTGGAGCGGTTTGGGTGAGAGCACGGTGGACGGCAGTGGCTTCCAGCGGCTCGGCGCCCGGGTGCCGAACCCGCCGCTGAGCGGACTGGTCGGTGCGCGGGTGCAGGTGCTCACCGACTACGCCGACAACGCCGGGCTGAACGCCTGGGTGCCGAGCCTCGGCGAGGTCGCCGGGGTGAGCTTCGACGGTGCGGCCGCGCAGGAGCACCGCGACAACTACCGGTTCAACCTGACCACCGACCAGGGCTTCGTTCCCGACCGGCTGCGCTCCGGCGACGTGCTGATGGTGGAGTCGGCCGCGCTGCCGCAGTACGACTCGGTGACCGGCTACCCAGCTCCGGGCGACGGCGACCGGCAGGACGACACCGCCTCCGCGTTCCTGGCCCCGACCACCCAGCGGCTGGCCGCCGGCGATGCGGAGCAGTGGTCACAGCTCACCTACATCGCACAGGCGCTGAAGCAGGGTGCTTGGAGCGACGGCACTCGGGCCGGCGAGGAGCAGTACCTGCCCGGCCACGGCCAGTACCGGCTGAACCAGTTCGTCACCGGTCAGCAGTTCGTCGGCAGCGACGAGCAGTACGCAGCCACATTCGCCCTGATGGCCAGCCGGCTGGGCTATCCCTCGCGGGTGGTGTTCGGTGCCGAGGTGCCGGACGGTGGTCAGATCCGCGGCAAGAACGTGCAGGCCTGGGTGGAGCTGTCGGTGCAGGGCTACGGCTGGGTCACCGTGCCGACGTCGGTGTTCACCCCGGATCGCAGCAAGCGTCCCGACCCGAATCAGCAGCAGAACAACAACCAGGAGTCGATCCAGAACGTTCCGCCGCCCAACCCGGTGCCGCCGCCCGGCACCTATCAGGAGATGACCGACACCGACCCGGCTTCCGCCCGCGCCGAACTTCCGGTCAGCGATCAGTTCTGGCGGGCGTTCTGGGCGATCGCCCGCTGGGTGGGTCCGCCCCTGATCGCGCTGCTGGTCATCGCCGGCACGATCCTCGGGGTGAAGGCGCTCCGCAGCCGGCGGCGTCGCACCCGGGGTGCGTTGTCGACCCGGATCGCCGGCGGCTGGCAGGACCTGCTGGACGCTGCCCGCGACACCGGGCACAGGGTGCCCGGTCAGGCGACCAGGCTGGAACAGAGCGCGGTGGTGGGCCGCGACGACGTCCGAGAACTCGCCGTGCAGGCCAATGCGGCAGTCTTCGGGGCCGGTGAGATCGGCAATCAGCGGGTCAGTGAGTACTGGGCGTCGGTCGCCGCGGCACGCACGGCGATGGTGCGCGACCTGCCCTGGTGGCGCCGTCCGCTCGCCCGGCTGAATCTCGCCACGCTGTTCACCCGCATCTCTGGCTGAACGATTGGGGACGGTTCTTAACCGTTCACCGCATCTCTGAACGATTGGGGACGGTTCTTGACCGTTCACCGCATCTCTGAACGATTGGGGACGGTTCTCAACCGTTCACGCGGGTCTCTGAACGATTGCGGACGGTTCTTAACCGTTCACCGCTTCTCGGTGAACGATGGGGACGGTTCTCAACCGTTCACGCGGGTCTGAACCAGTTGGGACGGTTCCTCACCGTTCACGCCTGTCTGGTGCGACTCGGGAACCGTCCCCCATCCGGTTCAGGGGCGATTCGTCTCAGGGGAGGACTCCCCGTGACTCCTGCCTTGCGACACAGGAGAATGGGGCACATGACTGCCCTGTCCTGCCCGGCCTGTGGGCTGCAGCAGACGTTGGCGTCCCCGCGGTGCGCCCGGTGCGGAGCGCAACTCGGCGGCCCGGCGCCGGCTCCGTTCGTGCCCGCCTCAGCCAGCCAGAGTGCCGCGCCGGCCGAACCAGCCGTCGACGACCGCACGGTGCTGCGGGACGCGTTGGCGATGCCACCGGCCGAGCCCACGTTCAGCCCCGATCACACCGCGACGATGCCGGCTCAGTTCGGCTCGCACCCGGCCGCGCCCGAGCAGCCCGGCCTGACCTGGACTCCCGGTGCCCCGCCGCCGGAGCCGACGAAGCCGAGCCTGTTGCAACGAATCTGGCGGCGGATCATCGGAGAGCCGGCTGCGCCAACTCAAAACCCTCCCGGCGACGCACCCAGGGAATGACCCGGTAGGTGACCGGTAGAAAGACCACCTCGACGATCACCTTGTAGATGAAGCCGACCAGCGTGTAGTTCACCAGGGTGGGCAGGTCGATACTGCCGCCGCCCATGAACACACCGAGGGGACCGAACGCGATCAGGCAGAAGACCAGAGTGTCGGCGAACTCGCCGACGATCGTGGAACCGATCAACCGCACCCAGAGCCGCTCGGTGCCGAACCGCTGCTTGATCTTGACCAACACCAGGGCGTTGAGGAACTGCCCGGCCAGGTAGCCGGCCAGGCTGGCCACCACGATCCTCGGGACGAAGCCGAGCACCGCAGCCCAGGCGTCATTGTTGGGCCAGTCGTCCGCCGGCGGTGCGGCCGCCACCACCGCGAAGGTGATCGACATCAGCGCGGCCAGCGCGAACCCCGTCCAGATCGCCCGGTGCGCCTTCTTCAGCCCGTACACCTCGGCCAGGATGTCGCCGAGGATGTAGGTCAGCGGAAACAGGAATGCGCCACCGTCGGTGATGATCGGCAGTACCGGAAACCCGTTCACCTGCCAGCTGGGTCCGAACTGGATCAGTTTGGTGGCGCCCACGTTGGAGATCAGCAGCAGTCCGCAGAACAGGGCCAGCACCAGGTCGTAGACGGGGCGCGGTGCCGTGGCGATCGCAGGTGTGGCGGTTCGTGGCTGGGTCACGGGTGGCGAGCTTAGTGGTGCGGCCACCGCTGGGTTCACCTGTCGGTACCTCGAACGGGGTGGAGCGCACTGCCGATCTGGTGGCGGTTCTCCGCGATCCTCGCCCTGCGGGAGGCGAGATGGCAGTCTAGGCACATGACCGACTTCGACCCCACGATGCCCGATGAGTCTGAGCAACTGGACCAGTTGCAGGCCGACGAGACCTTGATCGACCGTGGCGTCGCCGATGTGCTGGACGAAGGCTACGTGGCACCCGAGAAGTGGTCGCCCGCGCAGTCCTACGGCAACACCCTGGCCGAGATGCGGCACGGTGAGAGCCTCGAGCAGCGGCTGATGCAGGAGGAGCCGGACGTGGCCCCCAGGGAGCGCCGCTGGTCGGATGAGCCCGTCGAGCAGCGCCAGGTGGGCAATCATCGAGCCGGTCGGCTGGTGGGTGCCGACGGCGGCTATGGCGACCCGGACACCGAACCGGAGAGCCTTGGCTACGAGGTCGGCATTTCAGGCGGAGCGGCCAGCGCCGAAGAGGCCGCCATGCACATCATCGACGACTACGAGGACGAGGACGACGACGACTGAGCCGTCGCCGCCGATCGCGCGGTATCCCTCGACTGGTGGCTGCGGGCACGCCTGAAGGGGTGAAGCCTCGGGTTTGGCCTCCCTACCGGCAGCCTGGCCCGCTAGCCTTCGAGAACCCGATCGAAGGAGATTCCGATGAGCGAAGAGAACCACGGCGGCGACATCTCGTCCGGTTTCGGTGAATCGAAAGTCACCGGACCCGTGTCGGACGAGAAGGCCGAGCAGATGCTGCACGGTGGCCCGCCGGCCTCCGATTCCGAAGGCGGCGACACCGAGGGCGACAACGCCGAACAGGACGCAGCCAACGACGAGCAGGACCCCAGCCGGAGCTGACCGGAGTCCGCCATTCAGGGCTGGGTCCGGAAGCTGTCCGGCGGTGGTCTTGACTGCGTCGGGTAGGGATTCCGGCGTTCGCCGGTGGTCACTCCATGGTGACGATGGCGTCCGCGGCGGCCCGGCCGGCGGCGACCAGTCGTGCGTTGGCCTCGTCCACTGTGCGCACCCAGTACTCGGCGTGCTCCCGGGTGTCCCCGTGGCCGAGGCGGCGCTTGATCAACCGGTCGCAGCGTTCCTCGTCGGCAAGCTCCAGGTACCAGACCAGGTCAAGGTGCGGGCGGACCGCGCCCCAGCCGAACTCCTCCTGCAACAGGTAGTTGCCCTCGGTGACCACCAGCGACACCGACGGATCGACCCGTACCGCGCTGCCGATCGACTCCTCCAGGTCGCGGTCGAACCGCGGGGCGTACAGGGCGGCCTCCTGATTGCGCAGCCGGGCCAGCAGGGCGGTGTAGCCGTCGACGTCAAAGGTGTCCGGGGCGCCCTTCCGGTCATGCCGATCGAGTCGGTGGAGCTCAGCGTTGGCCAGGTGGAAGCCATCCATGCCGACCACCACCATGGCGTCGCCGATCCGCTGCTGGATGAGCGCCGACAGGGTGGACTTGCCAACCCCGGGCGGTCCGACCAGCCCCAGCAGGTGCCGCCCACCGAGCGCGGAGAGGTCGGCGGCGCGGTCAACCGCCTCGTCCATCAGCATGGACACAGCATGGCCCACCCGTTCGAGCGCGCCAAGGGCGTGGGTGGCAGGGCTAAACTTCCGATGTTCGATTCAAGGAGGAACATGCGAGAAGCCGACAGCGAACTGACTGAGCCCACGGGCGTGCGCCGAGTCACCGTTCCCGCGTCGGTCGACATGGTCAATGTGCTGGGCCCGAGGGATGCGTTCCTGCGCATCCTGGAGCGCGAACTGGCTGCCGATGTGCACGTCCGCGGCAACGAGGTGACCTTCACCGGCCAGCCGACCGACGTCACGGTGGGGGCCGAGGTGCTGACCGAGTTGATCACCATCGTCCGCACCGGGCAGGGGCTGACCGACGACGCGGTCGAGCGGGTGGTCGGCATGACCGCACTCTCGGCCGAGACCCTGCGTCCGGCGGAGGTGCTGACCCAGAACATCCTGTCCAGTCGGGGTCGCACGATCCGGCCCAAGACGCTCAACCAGAAGCGCTACGTGGACGCCATCGACGCCCACACGGTGGTGTTCGGCATCGGTCCGGCCGGTACCGGCAAGACGTATCTGGCAATGGCGAAGGCCGTCCAGGCGCTGCAGTCCAAGGAAGTGAACCGGATCATTCTGACCCGGCCCGCCATCGAGGCCGGCGAGCGGCTGGGTTTCCTGCCCGGCACCCTGAACGACAAGATCGACCCGTACCTGCGGCCCCTGTATGACGCCCTGCACGACATGGTGGACCCGGACTCGGTGCCGCGGCTGTTGACCGCCGGCACCATCGAGGTGGCCCCGTTGGCGTACATGCGCGGACGCTCGCTCAACGACGCTTTCATCATTCTGGACGAGGCGCAGAACACCTCGATGGAGCAGATGAAGATGTTCCTGACCCGGCTCGGCTTCGGCTCCAAGATCGTTGTCACCGGTGACGTCACCCAGGTCGACCTGCCCACCGGCACCCGGTCGGGACTGCGCATGGTGCAGGGCATTCTGGACGGCGTGGACGACATCGCCTTCTGCCAGCTGACCAACCATGACGTGGTGCGGCACAAGCTGGTCGGCCGGATCGTGGCGGCCTATGACCGATTCGAATCCACCGAACCGCGGGAGCGCTGAGTTGAGCGTCGATCTGAACAACGAGTCCGGCGTCGCCGTCGACGAGCAGCGCCTGGTCGCCCTGGCCCTGTTCGCGCTGGACTCCCTGCGGATCCATCCGCAGGCCGAGTTGTCGGTGCTGCTGGTGGACGAGGCGACGATGGCCGCGTACCACGAGAAGTACATGGACGAGCCCGGTCCGACCGACGTGCTCAGCTTTCCGATGGACGAGATGCGTCCGCCCAAGGACGGCGAGGAGCCGCCGCTCGGCATGCTCGGCGACATCGTCCTCTGCCCGACGGTGACCGCCGCTCAGGCGGCCACGTCGGACCGGACCGCTGACGAGGAGGCGGACTACCTGCTGATCCATGGACTGCTGCACCTGCTCGGCCACGACCATGCCGAGGCCGATGAGAAGAAGGTCATGTTCGACCTCAACGACCGGATCATCGCCGGCTGGCAGGCCAGTCGGCGCTGACCGTCCATTCGCTGGCGTGGGAGCGGTAGTTTCGCAGCGCACACCGCCTGGCTGACCTGAGTCCGCTATCCGCTCGCCAACCTTGGCGAGCGGAAAGTACTGGGGTGAGCGGATGCGCGGTCAGTTCCAGTTCGACGGCCCGGACGAGCCGGCTCGGTACTCGTCCATCGGCACGGTGTTCTGCTGCCAGGCCTCCAACACGGGACCGAGGATCCGCCAGCAGTCCTCGGCCACGTCGTTGCGCACCGAGAGCATTGGGTCGCCGTCCATGATGTGGCCGAGAATCTCGCCGTAAGGGCGTACCGGGCTGTCGCCGATCTCGGCACTCAGCACGGTCGGTTCCAGATCGAACTTGTTGCCGGCGCCGCTGGTGGACAACTGCACCTGCAGGACCTCATGCGACATGCCGAGGACGATCACGTTGGGTTCGGCCTTGTTGTGGAAGCCGGCCGGCTGGAAGGCCTCCTTGAAAATGATCGTGATGGCGTTGACGCCGTCGCCCAGGGCCTTGCCGCTGCGCAGCCGGATCGGAATGCCGTGCCAGCGCGGGCTGCGGATCTCGACGGTCACCTCGGCGAGTGTCTCGGTGTTGCGGGCAGGGTCCACACCGGCTTCGTCGACGTAGTTGGGCACGTCGTGGTCGCCGATCCGGCCGGCGGTGTAGCGGGCCCGGCGGGAGGCCAGCAGCGGGTCGTCCGCCCACAGGTTGGTCGCGCGCAGCACATGGGCCTGGAGGTCGCGAAGCTCCCCGGCCTCGATCCGGTTCGGCGCCTCCATGCAGAGCAGAGCCATCACCAGCAACAGGTGGCTCTGGATCATGTCTTTCAGTGCGCCGGCGTGGTCGTAGTAGCCCGAGCGCCCCTCCAGCGCGAGCGTCTCATCCATGACGATCTCGATCCGGTCCACGTTGTCGCGGTTCCAGACCGGTTCGAGCACCCGGTTGGTGAAGCGCAGGCCGAGCAGGTTGAGCACTGTCGACTTGCCCAGAAAGTGATCGACCCGGAAGACCCGGTGCTCGGGCACCAACCTGGCCAGTAACTCGTTGAACCGGTGCGCGCTGTCACCGTCGGTGCCGAACGGCTTCTCGATGGCCAGGCTGACGTTGCCCGGCAGGTCGATCGTGGCCAACGCCTCGCAGGTCTTCATCGAGATCGCGGGTGGCAGGGCGAAGTAGAGCACCACGGGGCCGCTGATCCCGCCCAGCAGGCCCAACAGGTCGTCGGCGTTGGTGGCGTCGATGCGCCGATAGGTTGTGGTGGCGACCAGGGCGTCGATCCGGGCCTGCTTGCAGCCGGACGATGCCAGTGCGGCCGACACCTGATCGCGCCATTGCTGGTCGGTGAGTTCCTCGGCGGCGGCACCGATCAGGTTGACCAGTCGGGCCGGCTGGGCCGCGAGCAGCGTGCCCAGTCCGGGCAGCAGCAGCCGATGGGTCAGGTCGCCGGACGCGCCCATGATGATCAAGGTCGTTGCATCGGCCACTGAATGCTCCTTCTGAACGGGGTGCGTCGTTCAGGCTAGTGGACAGCGTCGGCAGGCGGCGGAAACGCGCGTCCGGTCGCCGGCGGGGCACTTCCCAGCTAGGGACGGCGGCAATCGGGCGGGTGCCCTGGCCGAGGGCCGTGCCGTAGACTGCAGGCTCGACAACACGCGTACGAAACGAGTGATGACACCCTGTTGACCGACACCGAATGGTTCGAGTTGGCCGTTGCCGCCGCATGTGTGCTGGTGGCCGCCCTGCTGGTCACCTCGGAGGCGGCGCTGCAGTCGTTCTCGAAGGGCCGCGCGCAGCGATTGGCGGACGAGGGCCGCCCCGGCGCGCAGGCGCTGGTGCGAATCACCCAGGACCCCGCGCCGACTCTGAACACGCTGCTGTTCGTCCGGATCCTGATGGAGATCGTCGCAATTGTGATGGTCGCCCTGCTCGTCTTCGGACGGTTCGGCGCCACCTGGGAACGGGTGCTGTACTCCGTCGGCATCATGGTCCTGGTCTCGTTCATCCTGCTCGGCGTGGCCCCACGCACGCTAGGCAGGCAGAACGCCGACAAGGTCGCTTTGGCCGCCTCCCGGCCGCTGTCCATGCTGACCACGGTGCTGGGGCCGATTCCCCAGGTGATGATCCTGATCGGCAACGCGGTCACCCCCGGCAAGGGTTTCGCCGACGGCCCGTTCAGTTCCGAGGCGGAGTTGCGCGAGTTGGTCGACTACGCCGAGGCGTCCGACGTGATCGAGGCCGGCGAGCGCAAGATGATCCACTCCGTGTTCGACCTCGGCGACACGATCGTCAAAGAGGTGATGGTGCCGCGCACCCAGATGGTCTACATCGAGCACACCAAAACCATCCGACAAGCGGTTTCGCTGGCATTGCGGTCGGGGTTCAGCCGCATTCCGGTGGTCGGTGAAGACGTCGACGACGTGTGCGGCGTGCTCTACCTGAAGGACGCGATCCGGCGGATGTACGACAATCCGCGGGCCCAGGCCACGGAGACCGTCGAGACCCTGATGCGCAAACCGACGTTCTGTCCCGACTCCAAGCCGGTGGACGAGTTGTTGCGTGAAATGCAGCTGACCCGGTCCCACGTCGTGATCGTGGTCGACGAGTTCGGCGGCACCGCTGGGCTGGCCACCATCGAGGACATCCTGGAAGAGATCGTCGGTGAGATCGTGGACGAATACGACCACGAGGTGCCGCCGTCGATCGAGATCGGACCCGGACGGTTCCGGGTTTCCGCCCGGTTGGGCGTGGACGACCTCGGTGAGCTGTTCGGGTTGAAGGTGGACGACGACGATGTCGACACCGTGCTCGGGCTGATGGGCAAGGAGTTGAACAAGGTGCCGATTCCAGGATCCGTGGTCGACTGGGAGGGCATCCAGCTGGTCGCCGAGCGCGGCATCGGCCGGCGCAACAACATTCTGACGGTGCTGGCCTCGCTGGTCGAGGAGCCCGAGGCCGACCCGGCCGATGCGGGCGTGGATGCCGCTGCCCAGCTGGCGTCCGAGTCCGCGAAGCGGGCCAGCTGATGCACCGTTCCGGATTCGCCTGTTTCGTCGGACGCCCCAATGCCGGCAAGTCCACCCTGACCAACGCCATCGTCGGGCAGAAGGTGGCGATCGCATCGTCACGTCCACAGACCACCAGGCACGCGGTGCGGGGCATCGTCAGCCGTCCGGACTCTCAGTTGGTGCTGATCGACACCCCGGGGCTGCACCGCCCCCGCACCCTGCTGGGGCAGCGGCTGAACGATCTGGTCTACGCCACCTGGTCGGAGGTCGACGTGATCGGGGTCTGCCTACCCTCAGACCAGCGGATCGGGCCCGGCGACGAGTTCCTGGTGGCCCAGATCGCGAAGCTGCCGAAGCGTCCGACCCTGATTGCGCTGGCCACCAAGTCAGATCTGGTCAGCCCGCAGCGGATGATCGAGCACCTGACCAGGATCGCCTCGCTGGAGGAGTCCCATGGCATCCGCTGGGCGGAGATCGTTCCGGTGTCGGCGCTCACCAACGATCAGGTCGGGCTGGTCACCGACGTGCTGGTCGCGCAACTGCCGGAGGGCCCGGCCTACTACCCCGAGGGTGAGGCCACCGACGAGCCGACCGAGACGCTGATCGCCGAACTGATCCGCGAGGCGGCGCTGGAAATGGTGCGTGACGAGTTACCGCACTCGATCACCGTCACCGTGGACGAGATGGGGTTGCGCGAGGGCCGCAGTGAGGACAAGCCACTGCTGGACATCTACGCGTCCCTGATCGTCGAGCGTGACTCACAGAAGGGCATCGTGATCGGCCACCAGGGTTCGGTGCTGCGCGAGATCGGTACCGCGGCGCGGACTCAGTTGACCGCGCTGCTGGGCACTCCGGTGCATTTGGATCTCAAGGTCAAGGTGCTCAAGGACTGGCAGCGCAACGCGAAGTACCTCAACCGGCTGGGCTTTTGACCCAGGCCACGGGGTTTCGACAAGCTCAACCAGCGAGGTCGTCGGTGCAGCTCAGGGTCCCGACCAAGAGTGACCAGCGCCGGATCCCTCCGCGCAGGCCTACCGTTGCCGGGTGAGTGCGTTGCGGATCCCGCCGGGACCGGGGCTTGCCGCCGGGCTGGTGATCCCCGGTCGCGAACTGGTCGAGCGCTACTCGCACGCATCCGGGCCCGGGGGACAGGGCGTGAACACCGCCGACTCACGGGTGCAGTTATCGTTCGACGTGGCCAGTTCCAGGGCTCTGGACGAGGCGCAGCGGGCTCGCCTGTTGCGCCGGCTCGGGTCCCGATTGGCCGGCACCGTGGTGACCGTTGTGGCGGCCGAGTACCGCTCGCAGCGGCAGAACCGGGCCGCCGCCCGTGACCGCCTTGCCGTTCTGCTCACCGACGCGATGTCGCCCCCGCCACCACCGCGGCGCCGCACTCGCCCGACCCGTGGTTCGATCGATCGGCGGCTGACCAGCAAGCGCCGGCGCAGCGAGACCAAGCGGCAGCGCAGCCGACCCGACGAGGCTTAGCCGCGGCCCTGGCTGTCGCTGGTCCGAACTCGAGTGCCGGCGCCAACGGGGCCCGGGCCGGCTCAGAAAAAGAGGTAGTAGCCGGCCACGGCCATCGGCACCAGGCCGACCACGACCAGCGGATGGTAGGGCCTGCGCCGGTTCAGCAGCAGCACCACGACAGCTCCGACCAGGCCGACCACGCCACACATCACCCACAGCCCGATCACCGAGTCATAGGGAAGTTGGAAGCGGGCCGTGCCAACCACGTAGATCGCCAGCACCACGGCCACCATGCCGACCACACCGCCCACCAGCATCGAGACCAGCAGCCTCTGGACGAGGTCGAGACTGCGACCCTCGTCCTCGTCCTCGGGCTGCATCTCATCGTCCATGCCGGTGGTAGCCATGCGGAATCTTCGCCTCATCACGTGGTGTCATCGGGCTGCTGGTCCAGCCCCGCTGACCTGGCCAGCCTACCGGCGCACGGTGGATCGGGCGGCCCCTGAGGCCACCACTCGACGTGGCCGGATCCTGGCCGAACGGTCCCTGCGCCGGCTGCGCCGGACAGCCAGCGTTCGGTCGCCCTCGGCCAGCATCTCGACGGCCAGCAGCGTGATGCCGAGGTCGCGGATCCGGGCCAGATACGCGTGCAGTTGGGCCTGGTCGGACACCCGGCCACTGAGGCTGGTGGTTCCGGCGGGCTCGGGGACGATCCGCAGCCCGTCGAACCACGGCGACCAGTGCGGGTCGAGGCGGCCGGCGATGCGAATCCGATAGCTCGCCGGGCCGTGGGATGAGGCGGACGCGGTCATGGGGTGACTCCTGCCCTTGCCGTCGCGATCACCGGACCGGCAGCACCGAGGCGACTGTCGCAGTTGGCGCGCTCGGCACCACCACAGCGCTCGGGTGCTGGCGGCACAGGGAATGGCCGAGCCCGATCAGGGCGGAGCCGGCCAGCGCGGCTGCCCGGCCGAGAGTGGAGTTGGTGATGGACATCTTGCTCCTTGGCGTGAACCGGGGGAGGGTCCCCCTACTCCTTCGAACCTAGGATTCGGCTGGGTGAACGGGCATCATCCGTTGATGTGACCGTGTGGGTGATACCGCCGGCTCAGGGCAGCAGTCCGCGTTCGCCCGCCCGAGCGACGGCAGCACGGCGGCTGGTCACCTCGAGTTTGGCGAAGATGTGCTTGGTATGGGTGCGCAGGGTGTTGTGCGAGATGAAGAGTCGCTGGGCGATCTCCGGGCCGCTGAGTTCGCTGGCGAGCAGCCTGAGCACCTCCCACTCACGCACCGAGAGCGGTTCTGACCACGGCTGCGACGACGGCGCTGGTGCACTGCGACCGGCGTCCGGCCGACCCGACCGCTCTGCGATCGCCAGCTGGCGCCGGATGTCGGGCAGGCTGCCGGCTCTGCCGGCGGCCTCGGCCGCCACGTCCAGCCGATGGAGCAGGGCAATGACCCGGTCCAGTTCACCCGTGCGCTCAGGGCGCTGGGCGAGCGCCAGCCGGACCAGGGTCAGGTGTTCGTGTTCACGCAGGTAGCGAGCCTCGTCCAGCAGGGTGACGCCACTCTCGGCTGCCCAGGTGCCGGCCCGCTCGAGGTCGCCGGCGCGGATCAACACCCTGGCGCGGACGCTGGGGATCGGGCGAATGTTCGGGTAGTAGCCGGGTTGGTACAACTCTTCGGCCCGGTCGAGCAAACCCAGCGCCCGGGCGCGGTCGCCGCGCGATGCCGCCAGCTCTCCGGCGGCCACGAACCAGCGATGCCGGCTTTCGCTGGTGGGGGTCAGCTCCAGCAACGGCGCCGCGATGTCCAGGTGTCGCTCAGCCGAGTCGAGCGATTCGGCTTCCAGGTCGAGCTCGGCGAGCCGGACGTGCAGGTCAGCTGTCGCCCGCGCCCCCAACAGCCCCAACGGCTCGGCTTCGGCCAGGGCGCTCCGGCACAGGTCCCGCGCTTTGGAGGGACGACCGGCCACCGCCCACATCTCGGCCAGGAGCGCGGTACCACTGAGTTCGTCCACCACGTTGCCGGCCAGGTGCAGGCTGGCCAGCGCGCCGGTGAACGTCTGTACCGCAGGTTCGATGGCGCCCTCCGACCAGGCCGCGAGGGCAAGGAACCCGGCTGCGCCACCCCGCGCCATGTGGTCATCCGGCGCGATCACCTCGAGAGCGTGTTGGGCGTGCCTGGTCACGCCGGCAAGGTCGCCCTTGGCCTGCGCGAGGGCGGCCCGGTACGTGGCGATGGTGGCCGGCAGGGTGCGCAGCTCGACGGTGTCCGGCCACGGTTGGGGGTTTCCGGGCGGAACGGATTGCAGCACGGCCTCGGCGTGATCCAACCAGGCTTCGACCTGAGCCGGGTCGCCCTCGGCGATCAGCGTCCAGCCGCGGAAGACCGTGAGTACCGGGCTGCGTCGGGCCACCTCCTCCGGCAGGGCTTGGAGCCACCGGGTCAGAACGACGTCCAGGCGATTGCGGCGTGCCTCAGGTAAGGCGACCTGAATCAGGTGTCCCGCCCGGTCGAAGTCGCGGCCTACCAACGCGTGCCGGATCGCATCGTCCAGGGCACCCGCGGCCTCGTACCACGTGCTCGCCCGGCGATGCAGTAGCGGGATCAGCTCTGGTCGCTCGGAAAGTAGCCGCGCTCGCAGCACGTCCGCCAACAGGTGGTGATAGCGGAACCAGGTGCCGTGGTCGTCCAAGGGGATGACGAACACATTGGCGCGTTCGAGCGCTGCCAACGTCCGGGCGCTGTTCTCCAGCCCGGTGACCGCGTCGCACAGATCACCCGAGAGCCGGTCCAGCGGTGCGGTGAGCATCAGGAACTCCCGGACGGCGCCGGTTTGGTGGGCCAATACTTCGTCCATCAGGTAGTCGACGATGTAGCGATCGTCCCCGGCGAATCGCTCGATGAAGCCGCCGGCGTCCTGATGGTCCCGCACCGACAGGGCCGCGAGCTGGAGCGCAGCGATCCACCCCTCGGTCCGCTCGGTCAAGGCGGTGACCTGCGCGGCGGTCAGCTCGACGGCGGCTGCCGAGCGCAGGAACTCGGCCGCCTCCCCGTCGCTGAATCGCAGTTCGGCGGCCCGGACCTCGGTCACCTCGCCCCGCACTCTCCAGCGCGACAACGGCAGGGGCGGGTCGACGCGGGTGGTGAGCACGATGTGGGCCTGTGGCGGGAGATGTTCGATGAGCAGTTCCAGGCCGTCGCGGATCTGGGGGGCGTCGATCACCTGATAGTCGTCGAGAACCAGCCAGACGTCGTCCGCGGCTGTGGCCAGTTCATTGACCAACCCGGTCACCAGCAACTCGATGGGAGCCCCTTGAGCAAGCGCGAGAGACCTGGCCAGGCCAGGCACCTTGGCCGCCAGGGTCGTGATCAGGTAGCGCCAGAAGGTGGACGCGTCGTTGTCGCTCGCGTCGAGTGAGTACCAGGCCACCCGATCGGTGCCCGCCGCAGCCGTTCGGGCCCATTCGGCAACCAGGGTGGACTTGCCGAAACCGGGCGGAGCTGAAACGAGCACCAGTTTCGCGGTAGACCTGCTCAGCCGCTGCAGCAGGCGGGGCCGAACCACCACGTCGGCACGCACCCTCGGAATGAACATCTTCGTCGCCATCAGCGGGTTTTCCACGGCGCCCCGTTTCCGATCATCCGACCTGTGCGGAGCAGGATGACAATGCGCCAACGTTATACCGCGACCCAGCCGGCTCTCGCTGGTGGCTTCGTGCACTCAGCTGGTGACGTCCTTGTTGCGTAGCCGCAGCCAGGCCAGCAGCAGGAACACCGCGGCGTAGGCGGCATCAACCCACAGGCCGGCGATCAGCCGGTCGGTGAAGGGCGGATCTCGCAGTAGGTCGATGAAAGCCATCCAGCGGTCCACCAGCAGCCAGGGGTGCAGCCAGTCCAGTTGCGGCACCGCGTCCAGGATCCACAACAGCGTGCTGACCATGGCGGTTGCGACGGTGGCGGCGATCGGCTGCTCGGTGAGGGTGGAGATGAACAATCCGATCATCGCGAGCGCACCCAGGCCGGCGGCCAGGTACAGCACCGCCAGCAGCAACCGCCAGAGTCCGTCCCCGACCCCGAGTTGGCTGCCGGACAGCGAGGTCAACGGGCCGATGCCGAACAGCACGGCGCCGGTCAGCAGCCCGGCCATCGCCACCACGGTGGCGCCGATCAGGCCACCGATGATCAGCGACACGGCTTTCATCACGAGCAGTCGGGCCCGTCCGACCGGCGCGATCAGCAGGTAGCGCAGGGTGCCCTGATTGGCTTCGCCGGCGATGGCGTCACCGGCCAGCACGGAGACAGCCAGAGGCAGGAACAGCGCGATTTCCACGCTCAGCCCCGCGAAGCCGAGAAAGATGCCATTGCCCGCCACGGACGAGATCAAGTCTCCGGTCGGGGAGCGTGGGTTTCTGACCGCAGAAATCTTCAGCGCGACGCCGACCAGCACGACCAGGCCGAACAAGACACCCAGCCCGACCTGATTGCGGCGCCGACCGAAGATCAGCCGAAGCTCCGAGCCGAGCAGGCGCAGCCAGGCCCGGACCGGGTGGGCGGTCTGGACCGCGATCTCAGCCGCTGACATCGAAGCCCTCCCCGGTCAGCTGCACGAAGAGATCCTCGAGGGTCGGGGTCAGCTGGACGAACTCCGCCACGCCCACGCCGTCGTCGACCAGGGCCCGCACGATCCGCTCCGGCGCGATGTCGCCGATGCTGCCACCGATGCCCTCGCCGATCCGGGCGGCATCGGCCACTCCGACGTTGGCCAGCACCGTCAGGGCCTGGTCCGAGTCGGTGGTGCGGAGCCGGAACCGGGTGGCGGTCAGGGTTCTCAGCTCGTCCATCGGGCCCTGGGCGACCATTCGGCCGGCACGCATCACACCGAGGTGCGTGCAGACCTGCTCGACCTCGGCCAGCAGGTGGCTGGAGACGAACACCGTGGTGCCGTCGGCGGCCAGTTCGGCGACCAGGTGCCGAACCTCACGGGTGCCCTGCGGATCGAGGCCGTTGGTTGGTTCGTCAAGTACCAGCAGGTCGCGCGGCTGGAGCAGCGCCGCAGCGATGCCGAGACGTTGGCGCATGCCGAGCGAGTAGGCGCGGTACTTCTTGGCCGCGGCGACCGAGAGGCCGACCCGATCCAGTGCCGCCGCCACCCGGGTCGACGCGGTGGCCGGGTCACTGCGGGAGTCGGCGGCGTCCAGGCGCAGCAGGTTCGCCCGCCCGGTGAGGTAGAGGTGGAAGGCGGGGCCCTCGACCAGGGCGCCGACCCGCGGCAGCACGTCCGTTGCGGCCGACGGAATCGGCCGGCCGAGCAGCTGGCACTCGCCGGCGTCCGGCCGGACCAGGCCGAGCAGCATTCGGATGGTGGTGGTCTTGCCCGAACCGTTCGGCCCGATGAACCCGTACACCGCCCCCCGCGGCACCGCCAGGTCGATCGCGTCCACGACGAGCTGGCGGCCGAACCGCTTGGTCAACCCCGTGGAGCCGATCACAACGGACTCGTCCTCGGCCTCGGGTGGAGCCGGGACCGGTGCCGCGGCGAGGCTCACCGGGTTGCGAGTGCCAGGTACAGGTTCTCGGGAACCACGGAGCCGACCGCCACCCGGCCGTCGTCGGTGATCACTGCGTTGACCAGGACGGTGCTGAGCAGCCGGCCCTTACCCCACGTGCCGGTGACCACGGGCAGGGAGTTGAGCAGGGCCTGGGCCTGCTGCGTCGACTCGCCGGACTTGGGTAGCTTCAGCACCGCGACGGTGGTCCAGCCGGTGCCGAAGGTCTTCGGCTTGCTGCCGGTCGATTGCTCGGACGTGGGCCGCTCGCCCTTCTGTTCCGAATGTTCGGTGACCTTGACCCCGGCCGGAGGCCGGAAGTCGAAGACTCGCGCATCCGGGACGGCGAAATCGACCGAGGTGGCCGCGATCGCAGCAGCTTCCTGGCCGCCGTCGGCGATCACCTTCAGCCCGAGTGGCACGAAGTGCTCGGCGTCCACCGAGACCCGCACCTGATTGATCAGGCTGGCGGCGTCGCGGGGGGAGAGCACCAGTTGGTACACGGCCCGCCCGGCCACGTAGCCGGTGCCGGACGTGGTCACCTCGGTGCTCGAACCGAGCCGGTCGAGCATGGTCTTGATCGCCTCCGTGGGTGAGTTCACCGATGCCGAAGGCCGGGTGGCGGTGGCCGTAATCTTCGAGTGCACGGCCTCCTGCTTCTTGCTCGACCACACCCAGACATCAGCGCCGTTGCGGGTCACGGAACTCTCGGTGGAGCCGTCGACCAGCGCCACCTTCGACTTCTGCTCGACCGGCGGTCCAGACCCGGACGGTGTGCGTTCCGGTCAACATGGCCAGGGCGTTGCTCACAGTCACTGTCGTCGCCGAGATCGGCGGGGAGCGCCGGCAGGCCGAGGTCGCTGCGCTGCTCGAAGGTGGCGCTGAGCCCGTCCACCTGGGCGGCGGCGACCTTGCCGAGCAGCTCGGCGGGGGTCAGCGGCGGCAGCACCGGGTCGGCGGCGGCACCCCGGACGGAGAGCGCGGCGATGCCCCCCACCGCCAGTGCCCCGGCCAGCACGAGTGCCCAGGTGCGGGTTCGCAGTGACGTGCGGTGGTCGGTCTGGTGCGCCTTCATGGTTCAATCATGCCCCCCGGGGGCAATGTCTGGCGTTCAGGGCTTCGAAAGTGCGATGGCCAGCGCGATCAGGGCCTCGTCGCTGCCCCTCGGGCCGACCACGCAGACCCCGAGCGGTCCGTCCGGGGTCTGCAGCAGTGGAATGCTGACGGCCGGCCGGCCGGTGCTGCCGGCGATACAGGTCAGCCGGAAGTTCGCCGTTCGATGCGCGTCCACCCGTTCGGCGGAGTACCAGACCTTTGGCGCCGGACCGGCTGCCGACGGAATGATCAGCACCGTGTCGACCAACAACTCGTCGAGGTTCTGCCGCACGTTGGCCAGGGCGTGCCGAGCCCGGTCGTCCTGGTCGGCGGTGACCCTGGAGGCGATCTCAAACCGCTCGGCGGCCGTGCCGCGGAGCGCCGCCGGGTGGCTGGTCAGCCAGTCGCCGTGCTGCTGCCAAGCCTGAAAAGCCTGATGAACCCGGAACGCCTCGGCCGCCTCGGCGAGGTCGGGCAGCTCGACGTCCACCCGGCTGGGCAGCCGGTCGGCCACCCAGGCGTCGAACAACTCCGCGACTCCCGGTTCCAGCTCGGGCAGGTTGCCGGCCAGCACTGCGCCCTCCAGGGTCGTGACCAGCGGGCGCCCGTCCAACAGCACGTCAGCCGCTGTCGCGAGCAGGTCGCCGGTTCGGGTCAGCACGCCCACGGTGTCGAAGTCCACTGCCAGGGGCAGCAGGCCCGCGGACGACACCCGTCCGTGCGTCGAGCGCCACCCCCACAGTCCCTGGTAGCTGGCCGGCACCCGCACGGATCCACCCGTGTCCGTGGCCAGCCCGATCGATGCCGCGCCCAGCGCCACCGCGACCGCGCTGCCGCTGGAGGAACCACCGGGGAGCCCGCCGGCCACCACCGGGTTCAACGGAGTGCCGTAGTGCGGATTGTCGCCGGCCAGGCTGTAGGCGAACTGGTCGGTGCGCGCGATGCCGCGCACGGAGGCGCCCGCGGCGCGCAGGGCTGCCACCGCGGTGCTGTCGGCGGCCTCGGGAAGGAAGTCGGCCAGATACTCCGGGACGCCCGCACCGATCGAGTGCCCGGCCACGGCGAACACGTCCTTCACGGCGACGCTCTGGCCGGCCAACGGCAGGTCGGCACCATGCTGGCTCGGCTCGATCAGCGGATCGCCGACGACCCGCCAGACCGTCGGGTCGAAGGTGGTGGGCGGCGGCGCCACATGGGCGGTGGCCACCCGCCAGGCGCCGGACGGGTTCCGCCGCCAGATCTGGGTCTGCAACCCGCGTCCGCCCGTCGTCGGCGCGGTCACGGCGATCACTGCCGCCGCGTCGTCGGCCAGCGCCAGCACCCGCACGTCGACCAGTTCCCGGCCTGGGGCCCCACCGCGGGCCGCCCTGAAGTCGTGGATCGCCTGATGACCGATCAGCAGCCCGCCAGGGTCGCCGCGAAGGGTGTCGGGGGAGTCGGCGAACAGCGCGTCCAAAGCCGCCAAGTCGTTCGAGCCGAGCGCCGCCTCGTAGTCGAGGAACGCCTGCAGCAGGCCCCCGGGGGCCTCGGGGTTCGCCAGCTGCCAGTGCTGAAGGGCGTTGTCAGCCACCGAAATCCGCCTTGCGGATGCGCGCGTGCACGCCTTTGACCAGGTCGACCACCTGGCTGATGTTGAAGTCGGTTGCGGCGCTCAGGTACGCGTAGGCGAGATGGCGGTCCATGCCGTAACGGGCCTGCAGCAGGCCAAGGGCGGCGCGGACGCAGTTGGCCGTGGCCACGTCGAGGTCGGCGTCCAGGCCGGTCGGAATCAGAAAGTCCCGGGTCTCGGCGACCGGCCCGATGCCGGCGCCGAACAACTCCGCGACCTGCGGCGCCTTCACCACGTCCAGCCGGACGGTGGCCCGCAACGAGGCCTCCAGGGCGGTCAGGCAGACCTCGCCGTCGCCCTGGGCGAAGTGTGGATCGCCCAGGTAGGCGCCGGCGCCCGGTACCTGCACCGGCAGATACAGCGTGGCGCCCTCGGTGAGCAGGTTGATGTCGATGTTGCCGCCGTGCGCCCCCGGCGGCACCGAATGCGGGCGCTGTCGGCCGGCCGCTGCAACGCCCATGATGCCCAGGAACGGTCGCAGCTCGAACCGGACGCTGCCGGTGCCGTCGGCGCGCAGCGGCAGCCGACCGAACGACCCGCCGGCATCGTCGAAGACCGGGGTGAACACACTCACGTTGCCGGGCCCGGCCGGCAACTCGCCGGGCAATGCGCCGCGTCCGTGCCGATTCGAGATCACCCCGTAGGGCACCCGGCGTCTGGTGCGCAGCACGGTGATCGCCAGCAGGTCGCCCACCTCGGCGCCGCGCACCTGGATCGGACCGGTGACGACGTGCGGACCGTCCACGCTCGGATCGTGCGGACGATCCGAGCCGGCCAACTCGATCGCGTCGCTCAGCACCTGCTCGGGCGCCACCCCGTTGGCACCGAAGAACGCCACCGGATCGCGGCCCTGATCCTCCAGCAGTCCCTCGTGGGACACCGTGTCGACCGTGACGGTCTCGCCCGGCGCGACGCTGAGCACAGCAGCGTCGCTGGCGCAGGGCAGGTGACCCCAGAACACCTCGTCCAATGTTGCCGGCAGGTAGTGATCGCCGGGAATCTCGCCGTGGTCCCGCTGCAGAATCTGTCCGGACAGGGCGGGGGTAGCCGTCATCGGGTGGCTCCTTCGGCGCTGAGCAGTTCCTCCAGGCCGCCGATCACGCAACTGACCTGGGTGAGGTGGTCGGTCATCTCGCGGCGCGCCGCCTGCGGGTCGCGGGCGGCGAGTGCATCGTAGAGCCGCCGGTGGCCCTCGATCGAGTTGCGGCGACCTTCGCGCGCGCCATGGGAACGCAGGCGCACGTCGTGAACCAGCCCGTTCATCGCCTCGCAGACGCCGACCAGAAGCGGATTACCCGTTGCCACGGCCAGTTGCCGATGAAACCGCACATCGAGCGCCATGGATTCCGCGGGGGTCAGCCCGGTGTGGCTCTCGCGCAGGATCTCGTCCAGCAGTGCCAGATCCAGGTCGGTGGCCCGCTGAGCGGCCAGTTCGGCCACCTGGGGCTCGACCATCCGGCGCAGCTCGGCCACCTGGGCGAGTTCGTCCGATTCACCCTCACCGAACGGGGCGAAGGCAAGCTGCAGTTGGGGTTCGGGCGGGGCGCTGACGATGGTTCCCCGACCGGGCCGGCGCTCGATCAGCCGGCGGTGCTCGAGTGCCCGCAGGGCCTCGCGCAGGGTGGCCCGGGAGACGCCGAACGATGTGCACAGCTCCCGCTCCGGTGGCAGCTTGTCGCCGGGGGAGAGGTCGTCGGCGATGTGGCGCTCCAACTTGGCGGCGACGTCTCCGCTGATGGTGCGCGGCCGAGGAAGGCTGGCGGCCTGCCACTGAGTCATCGGATGCCCCCTGTCTGGCGGCTGGATTCGTTTCGCAGTCACGGATGACATTGGTATGTTGGTCAGACCAATTGTGCCTGACTCGACTTTAGCGCATCGACCCCGAAGCGTCCGGTCGCGCCTGTAACAGGCAGGAAATCAAAGGTCGCAAGGATGCTGCCGCCCACGAACGTCGGGAAATCCGGCGAGAAGGAGGTGCGTCGTGCCGTTGTCCGGTCATGGCCCGGGCGCCGCAGCGCCGGTCCACCCGCCCCACCGGCTGCTGATGGGGCCCGGCCCGATCAACGCCGATCCCCGGGTGTTGCGAGCGATGTCGGCCGGTCTGGTCGGGCAGTACGACCCGGCGATGACCGGCTACATGGCGGACACCCAGCAGCTCTATCGCGAGGTTTTCCGCACGGCTAACGAGGCCACCCTGCTGGTCGACGGAACCTCCCGCGCGGGCATCGAGGCGATCCTGGTGTCGCTGGTGAAGCCCGGGGAGCGGGTGCTGGTACCCGTCTTCGGGCGGTTCGGCCACCTGCTGGCCGAGATCGCCGAGCGCTGCGGTGCCGAGGTGCACACCATCGAGCGCGAGTGGGGCACCGTCTTCACCCCCGAAGAAATCGAAGCCGCCCTGGACCGGGTGCAGCCACGGGTGCTGGCGATCGTGCAGGGCGACACAGCCACCACGATGTGCCAACCGTTGGCCGAACTCGGTGCGCTGTGCGCCGAGCGCGACGTGCTGCTCTACTCCGATGTCACCGCTTCGCTGGCCGGCAACCCGTTCGAGATGGACGCCTGGGGGCTGGACGCGGCCTCGGCCGGCCTGCAGAAGTGTCTCGGCGGCCCGTCCGGCAGTTCACCGGTGACGCTGTCCGCCGCCGCGGTCGAGGTGATTCAGGGCCGTCGGCACATCGAGGCCGGCATCCGCGAGTCCGACGACGAGGAGCGCGGCACCCGGATCGCGTCCAACTACTTCGACCTTGGCATGATCCTCGACTACTGGGGCCCGCGGCGGCTGAATCACCACACCGAGGCCACCTCGATGCTCTACGGCGCGCGCGAGTGCGCCCGGCTCTTGGTCGAGGAGGGAATGGACGCCGCCATCGCCCGGCACGCGCTGCACGGCCGGGCGATGACCACCGGGCTGGCTGCGCTCGGCCTGAAGCTGTTCGGCGACCAGCGGCACAAGATGCACAACGTGGTCGCCGTCTACATTCCGGACGGAGTGAACGGCGACGCAGTCCGCACCGGCCTGTTGCACGACTTCGCGATCGAGATCGGCACCTCGTTCGGCCCGCTGCACGGCTTGGTGTGGCGGATCGGAACGATGGGCTACAACGCCCGCACCGACACCGTGCTGGGCACCCTGGCCGCCCTTGAGCAGGTGCTCAGAGCGGCCGGCACCAACCCGACCCCCGGCGCCGGCGTGGGCGCGGCCAAGGAGGTGTACGGCCAGTGACGGCTGATGAGTCCGGGCCGGTTCGCCGACCGGCGGAACCGGCCCCGCGGCCCAGCGGCGGACCCCGGGCCGCCCTGGCGCGGGCCCAGGCCGAGCTGTTCGCGAGGGCCGGAAGCAGGGCCTATGACCGCTGCGACGAACTAGCCGGAATCACCGCCGTGCCGGGCGGCATCCACCGCTTCCACCTCACCTCGCAGCATCGGTGGGCCAACGCCCTGGCCGGGCAATGGATGCGGGCAGCCGGCCTGACCAGCCGCACCGATGCCGCGGGCAACCTGGTCGGTCGCCTGGAGGGCCGCGAGCCAGGGCTGCCGGCGGTGGTGCTGGGGTCGCATCTGGACACCGTGCCCGACGCCGGTCGCTATGACGGGCCGCTGGGCGTGGTGATCGCCGTCGAAACCGCACAGTTGCTGCGGGACGCGATGCCGCTGATGCCGTGCGCGCTGGAGGTGTACGCCTTCAGCGACGAGGAGGGCAGCCGCTTCGGTACCGCCCTGCTGGGCAGCAACCCGGTCGCCGGCAACTGGCGAGCGGAGTGGCTCGACCAGACCGATCGGGCCGGCACCACCCTGCGACAGGCCTACCGCGATTTCGGTCTCGATCCCACCCGAGTGGCCGAGGCGGCCCGGGCTCCGGACGAGCTGGTCGCCTATCTGGAGGCGCACATCGAACAGGGCCCGCTGCTGGAGGAACTGGGCCGTCCGCTCGGAGTGGTCACCTCGATCGCCGGGGCGCGCCGGTTCGCCCTCAGCGTGACCGGCGAGGCCCGGCATGCCGGCGGCACGCCCTACGACCGGCGACGCGATGCCCTGGTGGGCGCCAGTTCCGCCGTTTTGGCGATCGAGTCGATCGCCCGGCGCCGCGCCATCATCGGCACCGTGGGCGGCATGCATGCCTACCCGGGCGCGGTGAACGTGGTACCTGGCCGGGCCGAGTTCAGCCTCGACCTGCGGGCCGAGACCGACGACGCACGAGACGCCGGCTGGGCCGAGATCCTGGACACCATCACGACGTTGTGCCGGCAGCGCGGGCTGGAGTTCGGCTGGGTGGAGGAACACCGGGCGCACGCCGTCCGCTGCGCGCCGCGGCTGACCGTCGCCATCGAAGAGGCGGTCGCCACCGTCGATCGTGGTGTCCGCGATGTGCCGTTGCTGTACAGCCGGGCCGGCCACGACGCGATGGTGATGGCCGACCTGGTCGACATCGGGATGCTGTTCATTCGTTGCGAGGACGGCATCTCGCACGCCCCGACCGAGGCAGTCACGGTGGGCGACGTCCGGCTGGCCGTCGAGGCATTCACCGCCGCCGTACGGACCGTGCTGACCACCAGCGATCGGAGAACCAATGCGTAAGATCTTCCGCGCCCGCCAGGCCCTGATCGGTACCCGACTGATCCCCGCCGACGTCGAGGTGAACACCACCACCGGGCTGATCACCGCCGTCCGCACCGGAGCCGAGCGCGAGGCCGCGCTGGTGCGCGACGCCAGCATGGATTCCGGCCATGCCGCGACCGGCGCCCTGGTGATCAACGTGCCCGACGAGTCGATCCTGCTGCCCGCCAACGTCGACTGCCACGTGCACGTCAACGAGCCCGGCCGCACCGCCTGGGAGGGCTTCGCGAGCGCCACCGAGTCCGCTGCCTATGGGGGCATCGGAACCATCGTCGACATGCCGCTCAACTCGATCCCGTCCACCACCGACATCGATGCGCTGACCGTCAAGCGGGCGGTGGCGCTGGGCCAGATCTTCGTCGACGTCGGACTGTGGGGCGGCGCCGTGCCCGACAACCGGGGCCGGCTCGAAGAGTTGTGGGACGCGGGTGTCTGCGGCTTCAAGTGCTTTCTGGTGGATTCCGGCGTTCCCGAGTTTCCGCCCCTGCTCGGCGACGACTTCGGCGCCGCGATGGCCGAGGTGGCGTCCTTCGGCGGGTTGATGATCGTCCATGCCGAGGATCCGGACGTGCTCGGCTCGATTCCCGCCTGGTCGAGCCACCGCTACGCAGACTTCGTCGATTCGCGGCCGCCCGAGGCCGAGGTGCGTGCGGTGCAGACCGTGATCGAGCAGGTCCGCCGACACGGCACCCGGGCCCACATTCTGCACGTGAGCAGCGCCCTGGCCCTTGAACCGATCGCGGCGGCCAAGGCCGAAGGTCTGCCGCTGACCGCTGAAACGTGCCCCCACTACCTGATCTTCGACTCCGAGAACGTGCCGGACGGCGCCGCCGAGTTCAAGTGTTGTCCACCGATCCGCGACCCGGGCAATCAGCGCGAGCTCTGGCAGGGTCTGACCGACGGCATCATCGACTGCGTGGTCTCCGACCATTCGCCCTCGACCGTCGAGGAGAAGACCAAGGGCGGCGGCGACCTGGCTCAAGCCTGGGGCGGCGTCTCCAGCCTGCAGGTCACCTTTCCGAGCATGGTGGACGCCGCCGCCGCCCACGGCGTCGGACTGGCTCAGGTCAGCGAGTGGATGTCGGCCGGCCCAGCCCGGGTGGCCGGGCTGGCGGGCAAGGGCCGGATCGGCGTCGGCGCGGCCGCCGACTTGATCTGGTACGAACCGGGGCGCGAGATCGACATCGAGGGCAGCCGGCTGGCGCATCGCAACAAGCTGACCGCGTACACCGGACGGGTGCTTTCCGGCAGCGTCCGGCGCACGGTGATCGCCGGGCAGACCACCTTCGACGGGTTCGACCTGGCCGAGCCGAACGGGCGCCTGCTGCGCCGGGGTGATTGAGGTGGCCAACCGCGGCCGCCCGGCAGTCGGGGTGATCGCGATGCTGCGGCCGACGGGCACCAGCCAGGAGTCCGTGCTGGACGAGTTGCGCCGGGTGCTGGTTTCCGGCCGGATCAAGCCCGGCACCCTGTTGCCGCTGGATCAGATCGCCGAGGCGTTCGGGGTCAGCCGTACCCCCGTCCGGGAGGCCCTGAAAACGCTGCTCGGCGAAGGCTTGATCCGGCACAACCACCGCGGCGGCTACATCGTCCATGCGCTCAACCGCGACGAGTTCGTCGAGCTGTACACGATCCGGGCCGCGCTGGAGGGTGCTGCGCTGGCTGAGGCCGTTCCGCGCGCTGACGCCGGCCATCTCGCCGCGTTACGCGAGAGCCTGGCCCGGCAGCGTCTCGCCCTCGATCAGGGCGACGTGGCCGGCTGGGACGCCGAGGGCCGGGCCTTCCACGAAGCCTTGGTGGCGCCCTGCGGCATGCCCCGGTTGTGCCGGCTGATCCGCGACGCCGCCAACTCCAGCGGCACCACCCGTCCGATGATGAAGTTGCCGCTGGCCCGGATCGAGCAACTGCATGCCGATCACGAGGCGATGGCCGACGCCTTCGCGTCCGCCGACGCGTCCGCCGGCGTGCAGGCGGCCGGCGAGCACCTGGACCGGGTGCGGGCCTGGCTGCTGGAGGCCTTCGACAGCGCTGCTCGCTGAGTCGTCAAGGCGGCGCGCAGCCCAATGCGCGCCGAATAGTCGAGTGGGGATATATCGCACCGACACATTCGTGTAATCGGCGCACGCACTGGCTGAAACACGCAGTTCATAGTTTCACTCCCAAGCTCACTCCTGAGCCCCCCGACCAGGGAGTGTCATATGGCTACCACCGAAACCAACCCGGAGTCCGTGCACGCGTCAGCCGCGTCGCTCGGGGCCGCAGTGATAAAGCCGGAATACGACGATCGGCTGACCAATGAAGACCTGGCTCCGCTGGGCAAGCAGACCTGGAACTCCTACAACATCTTCGCGTTCTGGATGTCGGACGTGCACAGTGTCGGCGGCTACGTCACCGCCGGCAGCCTTTTCGCACTCGGCCTGACCAGCTGGCAGGTCTTCATCTGCCTGATTGTGGGTATCTGCATCGTGCAGTACTTCTGCAACCTGGTCGCCCGCCCTTCCCAGCAGGCCGCGGTTCCCTACCCGGTCGCCTCCCGGCTCTCGTTCGGCGTCAAGGGCGCCAACATTCCCGCCATCATTCGCGGCGCCATCGCGGTGGCCTGGTACGGCGTACAGACCTATCTCGCCGCCGCGTCGCTCAACGTGGTGCTGCTCAAGCTGTTCCCGAACCTGGCCCCGCTGGCCGACACCAGCGTGCATGGCTTCCTCGGCCTTTCCGCCCTCGGCTACCTGTCCTACGGCGTGCTGTGGATCGTCCAGGCGCTGGTGTTCTGGCGCGGTATGGACTCGATCCGCAAGTTCATCGACTTCTGCGGCCCGGCCGTCTACGTGGTGATGTTCGCGCTCTGCGGCTACTTGCTCTACCAGGCCGGCTGGAACGTCAACCTGAACCTGGCCGGCCACGAGCTGAGCGGCTGGGCCGTGGTCGGCACGATGGTGTCGGCGACCGCCCTGGTGGTCAGCTACTTCTCCGGCCCGATGCTCAACTTCGGCGACTTCAGCCGTTACACCGCGACGTTCGCCCAGGTGAAGAAGGGCAACTTCTGGGGACTGCCGGTGAACTTCCTGGTGTTCTCGCTGCTCACCGTGCTGACCGCCGCGGCGACCGTGCCGGTCTTCGGCGAACTGATCACCGACCCGGTGCAGACCGTTGCCCGGATCGACAACACCTTCGCCATCGTGCTGGGGGCGCTGACCTTCACCATCGCCACCATCGGCATCAACATCGTGGCCAACTTCATCTCGCCCGCGTTCGATTTCAGCAACGTCAGCCCGCAGAAGATCAGCTGGCGGATGGGCGGCATGATCGCCGCGGTCGGCTCGATTCTGCTGACTCCGTGGAACTGGTACAGCAACGACGAGGCGATCCACTACACGCTGGGTGTGCTGGGCGCCCTGATCGGGCCGCTGTTCGGCATTCTGATCGCCGACTTCTACCTGATCCGCAAGACGAAGATCGTGGTGGACGACCTGTTCACCATGAAGCCTGAGGGCGAGTACCACTACCAGAACGGGTACAACCGCACGGCCATCGTGGCGCTGATCGGTGCCGGTGTGCTCTCGATCGGCTCGGTGGTGCTGCCCAAGCTGTTCGGGGTGGCCGGTTGGATCAGTGACTACAGCTGGTTCATCGGTTGTGGCGTCGGCTTCGTCCTCTACTACTTCCTGGCCAAGAAGAACAACATCGCAGGATCTGCCGAGCCGGTCGTCGAGCCCGCCGACCCGGCCGTCGCCGCCACGGAGGGCTGAGCATGTTGATTCGGGTGATCAACCCCAACACCACCGCGTCGATGACCCGGACGATCGCCCGCGCGGCCGACCGGGTCGCGGGACCAGGGGTGACCGTGCAGGCGGTCAACCCCGGTTCCGGGCCGGCCTCGATCGAGTCGCACTACGACGAGGCGCTCGCGGTGCCCGGCATCGTCGAGGAGATCCTCGCCGGCGACGCCGAGGGCGTGGATGGCTACGTGATCGCCTGCTTCGGCGATCCGGGCCTGTTGGCCGCCCGGGAGATCGCCCGGGGACCCGTGGTCGGCGTCGCCGAGGCCGCGATGCGGACCGCCACCTATCTCGGCCGGTCGTTCAGTGTGATCACCACCCTGGCCCGCACCATCGGCCGGGCCCAGGACCTGGCCGTCCAGTTCGGCGTGGCGCACGCCTGCGCCGGGTACCACGCGATCGACCTGCCGGTGCTCGAACTGGAGACCGACCCGGCCACCTACGCCACCCTTCTCGGCCGCTGCCGCCGGGCGCTGGCCGACGACGGGTCGGACGTGATCGTGCTCGGCTGCGCCGGCTTCGCACCGCTGGCGCTCACGCTGCAGGGTGACCTCGGAGTGCCGGTGGTGGACGGGGTGGCGGCCGGTGTGGCCACCGTCCGGGCCCTGATCGACCAGGGACTCAGCACCTCCCGGGCGCTGGAGTTCGACCGTCCGCCGGCCAAGGCCTACGCAGGCAGCCTGGCGAGGTTCGCCCTATGACCACAACGGTGACGATCCGGGTCGGTGACTTCGACGGGCTCGGGCCCGCCGAAGCCGCCGAGGTGGTGCTCACCTGCGCACGGATCCCCGGCTGGGCGGACGCAGTTGTCGCGGGCCGTCCCTACCAGCAGCGGGATCGGCTGCTGAAGACAGCCAAGGAACTCGCGCAGCACTGGTCCTGGCCAGACGTGGCCGCAGCTCTGGCCGCCCACCCGCGGATCGGCGAACGTTCGAGTGCCGCAACCGGCGAGGCGGCCATGTCGAGGGCTGAGCAGGCCGATGTCGGCGGTGACCTGACCGCCGAACTGCGCGCCGTGAACGAGGCCTACGAAGAGCGATTCGGCCGGGTGCTGCTGGTTCGCGCCGCCGGACGATCGGCTTCCGACATTCTGCGGGTCGGCGTCCGACGGCTGCTGATGGACGAGGAGACCGACCGGGTGGCCACGACGGGTGAACTGCGCGACATCGCACTCCGCCGGCTGCGGGGGCTGATCTCATGAGCTTTCTCTCCACCCATGTTCTCGATGTCACCGGCGGCCGCCCGGCGGACGGAGTCGAGGTCGAGCTGCTCACCCTCACGGCTGAGGGCGAGCAGGCCGTCGCCACCGGCTCGACCGATAGCGACGGCCGGGTCTCCGCCCTCGGCCCGGACGTTCTGCCCGCCGGTGCCTACCGGCTGCGGTTCGTGCTCGGCGCCTACTTCGAACGGCGCCAACTGACCACCCTGTTCCCGACCATCACGATCGATTTCATCGTCGATGGGACTGGCTCGCACCTGCACATTCCCGTGCTGGTGAGTCCGTTTGCCTATTCCACCTACCGCGGTAGCTGAAACCGAGGAGAACCCGATGTCCACCACCGACCTGTCCGCTGCACCCGCCGCCCGTCCAGAAGACGAGAAACTGCCGCTGGGGCCGACTCTGGGCTACGGCGTCCAGCACATCCTGTCCATGTTCGGCGGCGTGATCGCCGTGCCGCTGATCATCGGCGGAGCGGCCGGCCTGTCCGGCCCCCAGATCGCCCTGCTGTTGTCCTGCGCGCTGTTCGTCAGCGGTGTTGCGACGCTGCTGCAGACCCTGGGCCTGCCGTTCTTCGGCTCGCAGCTGCCGCTGGTCCAGGGCATCTCGTTCGCGTCGGTCTCCACGCTACTGACGATCGTCGCCGGCAAAGGTGAGGAGGGCCTGCGGGCCGGCTTCGGCGCGGTCATTGTGGCCGCCTTGATCTCGCTGATCATCGTTCCGTTCTTCGCCCAGATCGTCCGGCTGTTCCCTCCCGTGGTGACCGGCTCGATCATCACCGTGATCGGCCTTTCGCTGATGCCGGTCGCCGCCGGCTGGATCACCGGCAACGCCCTGGTCAACGGCCAACCCAACCCGACCTACGCCTCTGGGGGGAACCTGGCTCTGGCGATGTTCACCCTGCTGGTGATCCTGGTGCTGTCCAAGATCAAGGCCACTGCCCGGATGGCGATTCTGCTCGGTTTGCTGGTCGGCACCGTCGTCGCGTTGGTCACCGGCCAGGCCAAATGGAATCTCGGGGGTGCCGCCATCGTCGCGCTGCCGCAGCCGTTCGCCTTCGGCCTGCCCACCTTTCAACTCGGCGCCATCGTCGCGATGACCATCGTGATGCTGGTGATCATGGTCGAGACCACCGCGGACATCCTGGCCGTCGGTGAGGTGGTCGGCACGAAGGTCGACTCCAAGCGGGTCGCGGACGGCCTTCGCGCCGACATGGCCGCCTCCGCCATCGCCCCGGTGTTCAACAGCTTTCCGGCCACCGCCTTTGCCCAGAACGTGGGCCTGGTGGCTCTGTCCGGCATCAAGTCGCGGTTCGTGGTGGCCGCCGGCGGCGCGATCCTGGCCATTCTCGGCCTGTCGCCGATGCTTGCCGCGGTCGTCCGGGTGATTCCCAGCGCCGTGCTCGGTGGCGCCGGCATCGTGCTGTTCGGCACGGTGGCCGCGAGCGGCATCCGCACCCTGTCGAAGGTGAACTACCAGGGCAACAACAACCTGCTGATCGTGGCCGTCTCGGTCGCCTTCGGCCTGCTGCCCAATGTCTCACCGGCCTTCTGGAACTCGCTACCGGAGGGGCTCGGCACCGTTCTGCACTCAGGCATCAGCGCAGCGGCCATCTGTGCGGTGCTGCTGAATGCGTTCTTCAACATCCTGGCGCCGGGCACGCCAAAGGATCCCAGCAACCTGGCCGCCGCCCCGGCACTGATGGTCCAGGAATCCGAGGTCGAGATGCTCAACGAGCCGGCCAGCAAGGGGGAGGCCGACAAATGAAGGTGATCGTCATCGGCGCGGGCATGGGCGGGCTGTCCGCGGGTATCGCCCTGCGCAACACCGGCCATGAGGTCGAGGTGTACGAACGGGTGCTGCAGATGCGTCCGGTCGGCGCAGCCATCTCGGTCTGGTCCAACGGGGTCAAGTGCCTCAATTACCTCGGCCTTTCCGATCAGGCGGCAGCGATCGGAGGGCCGATGCACTTCATGGCCTACCGCGACGGCCTGACCGGCGAGGAGATGTGCCAGTTCAGCCTCGATCCGCTGGTGCAGGAGGTTGGTCAGGCGCCTTATCCGATGTCGCGCACCGAACTGCAGTCGATGCTGTTCGAGGAGTTCGGCGCCGACCACATCCACTTGGGTCACAAGATGGTCCGGATCGAGGACGACGGGGAGCAGGTGACCGCCTTCTTCGAAAACGGCACCATGGCCACCGCCGACATTCTGATCGGCGCCGACGGCACCCATTCCAGCGTCCGGGAGTACATCCTGGGGCACAAGACGGAGCGTCGCTACGCGGGCTACGTCAACTGGAACGGCCTCGTCGAGGTCTCGGACGACTTGGCGCCGGCCAATCAGTGGACGACCTGGGTGGGCGACGGCAAGCGGGTGTCGATGATGCCGATCTCGGGCGGCCGGTTCTACTTCTTCTTCGACGTGCCGCTGCCCTCGGGGCTGCCCAACGACAAGGCGACCTACCGGGAAAGCCTGCGGGAGTACTTCGCCGGGTGGGCCGACCCCGTGCAGTTGCTGATCGACCGGCTGGACCCGCAGACCACCAACCGGGTCGAGATCGCCGACATCGAGCCGTTCATGACCTGGACGAAGGGACGGGTGGCGCTGCTCGGCGACGCCGGTCACTCCACAACCCCCGACATCGGTCAGGGTGGCTGCCAGGCGATGGAGGACTCAGTGGTGCTGGCGATGGCGTTGCAGACCAACACGATCGGGGTGGAGGACGCGCTGCGTCGCTACCAGAACCGGCGCAACGAGCGCACGGGCGAACTGGTGCTGCGGGCCCGCAAGCGCTGCGACGTCACCCATGGCAAGGACTGGGACGCCACCCAGGCCTGGTACGACGAGTTGCGAGAAGAGGACGGAACCCGGGTGATCCGCGGCATCGTCGCGAGCATTCTGGGCAATCCGGTGTCCTGAGTGACCGAAAGGGCCGGGACGACAAAATGATTCGTCGTCCCGGCCGATCAAACTCACTGGTTGAAGCGGAACTCCACCGTGCCGGCGATCAGGCCGGCAGTGTCGACCGTGTCCAGGCCCCCGAGGCCGTTCACGGTCAACTGATCGGTCGGTTCGACCCGGGTCAGGCCGATCTCGACCGGCAGCCCTTCGATGGCAACCGTGCCGCTGCCCGGGGTGCCGGACGGTTGCCCGGTCACGACGATCCGATCGTTGCGGGCGGTACCGGCGACGGTGACCGAATCCACGGCGGCGTCGCTGGCTGAGCCACCCGGCACGACGGAGAGGTTGGCCGCCACGTGCTGGACACCCGATCCGGTCAGGTCGCCGATGGCCAGGTTGTCTGCTCCGCCCATCGCGGTCAGGTCGACCACCTCGACGGCCCGCAGGTCCATCACGATGTTGCCGAGGTCCCGGGTGAACCGGGACTCGCGCCGCCCCGTCCGGTTGAGGGTGAACTGTTCCGCCGCGTTCGAGCCGCGGAAGACCAGCACGTCGGTGCCGCTTCCGCCGTCCACGACGTCGCTGCCCTCGCCCGGATCCCAGATGAACAGGTCGAGTTCGCCACTACCCAGCCGGGCGGTGTCGGCACCCCGGCCGCCCTGCACGACGTCGCTGCCGGACCCACCGATGAAGGTCTCGTTCGCGTCACCGCCGAGCAACTGGTCGTCGCCGGCCTGCCCGTCGGCGGTGAAGTCGAGCGTGCCGGCAGCCACACTGGAGCTGAGTTTGTCGTCCCCGTCGCCGAGCCTGACCTGCAGGCGATCCTCGACTCCCGCCCCGTCGGTGGTGACCTGCACGGGTAGGCCGAGCACGTAAGCGGTGCTGCCGTTCGTGCCTACCGAGGCCAGCACGTCGACCTGGTCCACTCGGGGTGTGCCGCTGACCGTGATCCGGCCCTGGCTGCCCGGGTTGTTGCCCAGGTGATTGACCACTTCGCGGACGTGGGTGCGGCCCAGGTTGCCGACGTCGATCGAGTCGGTGCCGGTGAGCAGGTCGGTGTCGAGGATCTCGACCCGGTTCAGGTCCATGGTGACCTGGCCAACGTCGCGGAAAAACCGGACCCGATGGCCGTTCGCGGTGATCCGGACACTCTCGTCGGCACCGGAGCCGAGGAAGAGCTGGGTGTCGGAGCCGGATTGGCCGTCAACCCGATCGTTGCCGTCGCCGGGTGCCCAGCCGAACCGGTCGTCGCCGGAACCCAGCCGGGCGCGGTCGTTGCCGCGTCCGCCGAACACCGAATCGTTGCCGGAGCCGGCGTGGAACCGTTCGGCCCCGTCGCCACCGAGCAGCAGGTCGTCTCCTTCGCCGCCGTAGACGGTCACCGCGATCGTCGCGGGCACCGCAGCGGTGCTCAACCGATCGTTGCCGGCCCGTCCGGAAAGCAGCACGCGGGTGATCCGCGACTCGTCGAACCGGACTTCGGGAAGGCCGTCAGCGTCGAAGTCGACGCCCAGTTGGTTGGTGGACGCGTCCCGGGTGAAGGCGATGGCGTCGGCCGCACCGGTGCCGAGAACGCGCAGTGTGCCGGCGCTGAGCCGGACGGTGCCGGGCAGCGGATCGGCCGCTGCGGGAAGACTGAGGCCAAGGGTGGCGGTCAGGCTGCCGGTGAGGATCAGGGCCGGAATCATGGTCCGGCGAGATCGGTGAAGCATGGGAGTCTCCTTCTGGTGGTGGTTGACTCCCATCAAGTTATGGAGCCCGCACCCCGGGCCGGATCGGTGAGCCCTGCCCAACTCGGTCGGCTCGGGTGCCCAGTTCGTACCTTCAGCCACGCGCTACGGGTCAACGAGGTCGGCCGTGCGACCGGTCAGGCCTCCGCCCGGTCAAGCACCAAGCGGGCCAGGATTGCTCGCCAGCCGAGCACGGCCCCGAGCCTGAGTTGGTCCATCGCAGCGGTGTCGCCCAGTTCCGACCGGGCCGCAGTCCGCGCCACCGCGACCGCCGGCCAGTTGCCGTAGCCCATGCCGAGGGTGCCGTGCGCCTCGTGATAGGCGTCGGTGGCGCCCCAGACCTGCATGGCGAGACCCGGCCGGCCGGTGCCGTTCAGGGCGGCGGCCAGCACCACGAGGGCCTCGGCGACGGTGAGCTCGCGGCCGTAGTCCTCGGCCAGCCGGCACGCCTCGCCGATCGGGTCGAGGGCATCCTGCGGGCGGCCCACCGCGATCATGGCTGCCCCGTACTGAACCAGGGCGTCCGGCAGGGTGGCTGCACCGGCCGCGCCCGCCGCTCGGGTGGACGCGAGCGCCGCCTCGGCGGCCGCCACCACCTCGCCGTACCGGCCGAGGATCAGCAGGTTGTCGGTCATGTCCTGCAACCGCAGCAGCCGGCGGATCGGCGCGGCGGTCAGCGGCTCGGCCAGGGTGGCCAGGTGCAGCAGTTCGAGTGCCCGTTCGGCGTCCCCACCGATGCTGGCCGTCCAGGCGGCCAGGTCGAGGGCTGCCGACCGGACGCTCCCGTCCGACGCGTCGTGGACCGCCGCCAACGCCTGTTCGGCGTAGCCATCGGCCTGCTCGACCCGGCCGCCGGCCACTGCCAGCCGGGCCAAGGTGGTCAGCGCACTGACCCGGGTCGCGGTGTCGGGACCGGTGGCCAATGCCGCCTCGGCCAGCTCGGCGCTGTCCGGCCGGGCCAGCGCAATGGCCGCTCGGGCGGCGAGGGCGAGCGACCGCGAACGGGTCGCGCCGGTGCTGCGATCCGCGGCGTGCACGGCCCACTGATGGGCGGTGGCGAGGTTGCCGGAGAAGTACCAGGTGTCGAAGGCGGCGGCCACCAGGTCGGCCAGCTGTTCCCCCGATCCCTCGGCCAGGCACCAGCGCAGCACCGCGTCCAGGTGCGGCCACACCACCTCGTGGCGCTCCCCACCGGCGCCCAGTGCGGTCAGGGCCATCCCGGCCAGCGCGTCCAGCACCGCCCCGCCGTCGGCGGCCTGCTCGCGGGCGTACGCCCGGACCGGCACCAACGGTTGATAGCGACCCAACTCGTCAGGGGACGGCAGCAGGCTCGCGTCAACCAGTTCGATCAGCGCTTCGTCCGGCCGTACCGCCGGAGCTATTCCGGCCAGCAGGGCGGCCATGTCGTAGCCGCAGGCGGCGTCCAGCATGGCCAGTCGGCCCATCATCGTCCGCGCCGTCACACCGAGCCTGGCCCAGGTCTCGTCGAGCACGGCGCGCAGCGACTGCTGCCGGACCGGCCGGTCGCCGGCCCGGTCGGCGACCGCGTCGAGACGCTGCCCGACCAGGCGGACCAGCGCCTCCAGCGGCAGTGCCCGCATCCGAGCGGCGATCAGTTCGATGGCCAGCGGCAGGCCGCCGACCAGGCGGCACAGCTCCGCGACCAGGTCACGATTGTCGGCGCTCAGGGTGAAGCCCGGACGGTGCTCGCGGGCGCGAGCCGCGAACAGTGCCATCGCCGGGCTGTCCGCGCCTGGCTCCTGGGTCAACGCGAGCGGCGGAACCGGCACGATCACCTCGGCCCCGGTCAACAGGGCCTGCCGGCTGGTGGCGAGCAGTCGTGAGTCGGCTGCCACCCGGGCGGCCAGCCGGGCGACCAGTTCGCCTGCCCCACTCAGGTGCTCCAGGTTGTCCAGCACGATCAGTGCCTGGGACAGCCCGGCCAACCGCGCCAGCGCGGTGTCCAGATCGGTCGCGTCCACCTTGTCCAGCAGTGCGGTGGCGAGATCCCCGGCGCTGTCGGCGAAGTCCAGGAACAGGCCGGGCCCGGTGTGCCCGGCCAGCATCGCCACCGCCAGGCTGGTCTTGCCCACCCCGCCGGGCCCGACGAGCGTGACCACTCGCCCGCGGTTCGTCGCCAACCGCGCGGCGATCTCGGTCAGCAGTTCGGCGCGGCCGGTCAACTCCTGCCTCGGCGACGGCGGTGCCGGGGGCTGCCAGTCCTCGTCGTCAGCCGCCGCGGACGGCATCAGCGACGGGTCCTGGCGTAGCACCGCGAGTTGGAGCGCCTCCAACTCCGGCCCCGGGTCAACTCCCAGCTCCGCATCGAGCAGGTCCCGGACGCGCTGGTAGGCGGCCAGAGCGTCGGTCTGCCGGCCGGCCCGGTACAGGGCGGTGATCAGTTGCGCCCAGCGGTGCTCGCGAAAAGGAGTGTCGGCGCAGGCGCGTTCGAGCACCAGAACCAGGCCGGCGGACTCGCCGTCGGCCAGCCGCGCATCGATCAGGGACTCGGTGGCGTCGGCCACCTCCGCGCTCAGCTGGGGGATCGCTGTCTCGGCGAACGGGATTCCGGCCAGGCCGGACAGCGGCTCGTCGCGGGCCAGTTCCACCGCCTCGCCGAGGTGGGCCAGGGCGGCCCTGACATCCCCGGCCCGCAGCTCCTCACGTCCGCGCCGCACGCCGTTGCGGAAGCCGAGAACGTCCACGGTCTCTGGTGGAGCGACCAGCGCGTAGCCGGGACCGCTTCGGTTGATGCTGGCTCCGCTACCGGCCAGGGCCCGCCGAGCCCGGGAGAGGTACACCCTCAAGGCGTTCGCCGCGCTGACCGGCGGCTGGTCGCCCCAGATGCCCTCGATCAGGGCGTCCTCGCTGAGGATACGGCCGCCGGCCAGCGCCAGCATCGCCAGCACCGCGACCTGTTGCGTGCCGCGCAGCGGCGGGCCCTGGGCAGCGCGGATCTCACACTGTCCGAACAGTCGGACGAGCACTCCATCGGCGGCCCCCAGCACGGTTCGATGATGACACAGGGCACCCGCGTTAAGCGGGCGTTAACAGGGTGGCTCGAAGGTAGGCACATCGGGGAACAACCCAGAGCCAACAGGAGGAAAAATGTCCAACACCATCGCCACCCGGATCGCCGCATCGATCATCACCGCGGCCGCCGCCGTCGCCATCGCCGCCCCGTCCGCCCAGGCCGCCGACTACGACAGCCGCGGCATCCTGGTCACCCCGTCCCGGGCTTCGATGACGGCCGGCGTCCAGTGCAACACCACCAGCCTGAAGATCGTGCTGCAGACCGGCGCCACGGCGCCAACCCACTACCGGGCGAACATCTACACCCAGGCCACCGGAAGCTGGAGCGGCTGGACGGGCTGGTACACGGTTCCCCGCGGCTACACCCAGGCCGGCATGGCCATGGCTCGGGGCAACTACCAGATGGTCGTCCAGATCGCGCATTGGAACGGTGCCGCCTGGTACTACGACGCCGAGTACACCAGCGTCAGCAACGACCACCCGCTGTACTCCAACAGCCCCTGGTGCCACGTCGGCTTCTGAGCCGGCCGCGACCCCAGAATCGCCCCTGGGGGTTCGCGCCGCAGGCCTGATCACCGCGCTGCCGCTACCGGCCGACGACCTGGCTCAGATCCATCGGGACGCAGCACCGCCCTGCCCGGAACGTCACGGGCAGGGCGGTGGTGGTACGGATCGATCAGGCCGAGCCGAGGGTGACCTGGGCGGTGGCGGCCTGGTTGTCGCGCAGGTAGTGGATGGTCACGGTGCTCCCCGGTGCGTGGAACCGGATCGCTGCGATCAGCCCGTCCGCCGTGGTGGTGTTCGTGCTGTCGACCGCGGTGACCACGTCGCCGGACCTCAGTCCGGCCTTGGCCGCCGGTCCGGAGCTGGTCAGCTGACCCAGCGTCACACCCTCCGACGTGGTGTCGGCGGCGGAATCGCCGGCCTGCAGGCTGACCCCGAGCACCGCGTCCGCAGCCGTACCGTTGGCGATCAGGTCGTTGGAGACCCGCACCGCCACATCGGCTGGGATCGCGAATCCGAGGCCGATGTTGCCGGTGGCCGACCCAGAATTGCTGGACAGTGCGGCGCCGGCGGCGTTGATGCCGATCACCTGACCGTTGAGGTTGACCAGGGCGCCGCCCGAGTTGCCCGGGTTGATCGCGGCGTCGGTCTGAACCGCCTGGTAGACGGCGTTGCCGCTGGTGCCGGAGCGGACCGGACGAGCGGTCGCCGACACGATTCCGCTGGTCACCGTCTCACTGAGGCCGAGCGGTGCGCCGACCGCGACCACCGATTGGCCGACGATCACCGAGGAGGACTCGGCGAAGGTGGCCGGCTTGAGCAGGTCCGCCTTGGCGCCGGTGACCTTGATCACGGCCAGGTCGTTCTTCTCGGACGTGCCGACCACCGTGGCCGGGGCGGTGGAGCCGTCCTCGAAGGTGACCGTAATGCTGGCGCTCTGGCCTCCGGCACCGGCACTGGTCGGCGCCGCACCAGTACCGGAGGACTCGGACACGACGTGATCGTTGGTGAGAATGTGGCCCTCGGTGTCCAGCACCACGCCACTGCCGATGCCGCCGCCCTGTCCGGAGCGCACCGTGATGGTGACAACGGACGGGGAGATCTTCTCGGCCGCCGCCGTGATCGTGCCGTCCAACGTGGCCGGCTGGGCGACCGGCACGGCGGTCACGCCGCTCGAGGCTGCCGTGCCGCCGTACTGGCTGGCCACAAAGGCGTAGCCACCCACCCCGGCGCCGGCGCCGACCACCGCGGCGATCGCGGTCGAGGCCACGAACATCGCTGCGCGGGAACGCCGCGTTGCCTTGGCGGGTCCTGGCGCGGGGGCGGTCAGCGTGGCGGTTCCCGGCGCACCGGCAGGCACCTGTGCGGTGTAGGCGTCGTTTTGATTCGGGTAGTGACCGAAGCTGCCGCCCGGGGTGTGGCCCATGGTGGGCTGCGGCTGGGTGGGATGCCAGGCCCAGTCGTCGGGACGAGGGCTCTGCGGTGCGTTGTTCGAGCTGGTCATGAAATCGAGTGTGGGTAGCGATGCTGTGCGCATCCTGTGCATCTGCAATGCACCTTCTTAGGGCCGGACCCGTGCGGGCGCTGGCACTAAACTGCCGCAGGTGACCGACCCCGACCGCGAACACCCCACGCGGCGACGCGCGGCGGCATTCGCGGCGAACATGTCGTCACTGGCCGAGGACGCCTGGAACCGGGTCGATTTCCGCCGCCGCCTGGTGCTGGCCGGGCTGGCGCTGCGGCAGGGCGTCCGCCGGATGCGCGGGTCGTTCCTGCCGATTCTCACCGCCAGCGTCGCGGCGTGGTTGTCCTACACCTTCGCGCACGACGTGCTCGGTCACCCGACACCCTTTTTCGCCCCGGTCGCGGCCTGGATCTGCCTCGGCTTCACCTACAACCGGGTGCCGCGCAAGGTGCTCGAGATCGGTGCCGGAGCCGCCATCGGGGTAGGCATCGGTGAAGTCATCCTGATCGGGCTGGGCGCGGGCGGCTGGCAGTTGGCCCTTGGCCTGATGGTCGCCGGCCTGATCGCCAGACTGATCGATCGCGGGGACCTGTTCACCATCCAGTCCGGCGTCAACGCGATGGTCGTGATCGGCATGGGCACGATGTACACCCAGCTCAGCGGGGCCGGGCCGTCCCGGTTGGTCGACGCGCTGGTCGGGGCCGCGATCGCGCTGTTGCTGGCCGTGCTGCTGCCCGGCGACGTGGTCAACCGGCCGCGCCGCTACGTGAGCAACCTGCACACCGAGCTGGCCACCACCTTCGACATGCTCAGCGAGGGCCTCCGATTGGCCAATCGCGAGCGCTTGCGCGATGCCCACGCCCAGCTGCGTGGCGTGCAGAGGATTCTGGACAACACCCACACGGTCTGGAAGTCGTCGGCCGACATCGTGGCGCTGAACCCCGCGATGCGCCGGCACCGGCCGCAGATCGAGGAGCTGGGCCGCCAGCTGGAGCTGAGCACCAGGGCCGTGCACGCGGTCGAACTGCTGCTGCGGCAGAGTCGCGGAGTTGTCGACGAGACCGGCTCGGTGCCCACGATCGCCACGCTGATGGACGATGCCTCCGGCACCCTGAATGCACTGGCCGGCTCGGTCCGCAACTGGCACCCGCCCCGGCTGGCCCGCGAGCGGGCCATCACGCTGGCGGCCGACTGTGCGCCGGAACCGGCACACGTGATGGATTGGCGGACCAGCGCCCTGGTGTCGGTGATGCGGTCGGTCGCGATCGACCTGCTGCAGCTGACCGGGTTGAGTCGCGAGCGGGCCAGGGTCTACCTGCCCGGCACCGGCCCGGAGGTGGCTGATGCCGGCCCGCGGCTCACCGGCGACGAGCAGTCCGAGGTCTGGGGTGACGCCGACCTGCCGTCCTGAAGCTCACGGCAGGCGCTCGGCCTTCATCATCGCCGACGCGTAGACGTTGCTGATCACGACCCCGCCAAGAAAGGCGGACAGCCGATCGGCCTCGTGCTGCAGCAGCGTCCGTTCACTGCTGGTGAGTGCCCGGGCGGGGAGAACCCGGACGGCGCCGTCCGGATCCTGCACCCAGCAGCCGACCACCCGCCCGTCCAGCCAGGCGGTGGTGCCACCGTTGCCGTTGGTGTCGAACAGGTAGGGCACCAGGGCCGGGTCGAGGTAGAAGTCCCGCTCGCGCCAGCCCATCAGGGTGGAGTCGAGGGTCGGCAGCAGGGCCGCCCACGGGCCGACCGCCGCGTCCTGGTGCCGATCGCCGGGCAACAGGTAACCGGTGGCGCCCGAATCCAGTTCGACGGTGACCGCCGCCAGGTCGGCAAGGGCTGCTCTGACGGCAGCCTTGGTCGAGCCGAGCCACCAGACCAGATCGGCCTCGGTGCCCGGCCCGAAGGTCCACAACCAGCTCCGGATCAGCTCCGCGTAGCCTTCGCGGACGGGTCGCGCCGGCGGCATCGCACCGAGCCACGAATCGGTGCGCGTCCAGCCCGGCCGGCCAAGCCGCCAGGGACCCTGATTGCTGCCGCGCACGATCAGGTGTTCGGCCCCGAGCCAGGTCAGCACCCGGGGCGCGAACGGAGCATCCACGAGGTTCCAACGGGACTCGGAGACCCTGGTCGTGCGCCCGGCCAGCTCGGGTACCTGCTCCCGCAGCTGCCGGGCCGACAGCACCTCACCGCCGGCCAACCGGAGCAGCACCGCAGCACTGGCCCGCTCGAGCCACGCCGTCGGATCGTCGGTCACCCCGTGCCGAACCAGGTCTCGGGCCAGTTGGTTGCGTTGCTGCTCGGCCACCCGCGCCGACGCGCTACCCCAGACCGCCGGCAGCGCCCCGCGCGGAAAGGCGAACAGGGTGCGCCGCATCGCCAGCTGTTTGACCAGGCTGCGGTCGGTGTACAGCGCGCGCTCGACATCCGCCACCGTCGCCACGCTCGACCGCGCGGCCACCCCCAGGTGCACGGTGGCGGCCTCGGTGGCGTGCAGGGCGGTCATCGCCTCGGCCGCGGCTTCGGGGCCGGCCAACCGATGCGCCGGGTGCAGCCCGTGCCGGCGGGCCAACCTGGCCCGCCGCGCGTCGTCGGTGAACCTCATCCCGTCATCCTGCCCGACCGACTCCCTGCTATTGCGGCGCCAGTCTGCGGCGACGTGGTGATTCAGGGCGTGTGTCGACCCGGTCGGGTCGGGGTAGCAGGGTTCGCCTGACCGGCAGGTGGTCGATGCGTTCCGGATTCGGGGGATTGTAGGTATGGTGTGGCACATGACATGGGTCAGCCTCATTCTTGGCTGCCGCAGCGAGGCCTCGATCTAGTTCTCAGGCTTCCTCGTTGCGGAGTGTTCTCACGCGCCTGAACCCCAGCCCGCACTCTGAGGAACCATGACCATCACTGTCAATAAATTCGGAACGCGCGTACAACCCACGCCGGTACAGCTGCCGTCCCCGATGCCATTCGACCGGTACACCCCGTTCGTACCCGTCGACCTGCCCGACCGCACCTGGCCGGCCAACAAGATCACCGCTGCGCCGCGCTGGCTCTCCACCGACCTGCGCGACGGCAACCAGGCGCTGATCGATCCGATGACCCCGTCCCGCAAGAAGAAGATGTTCGACCTTCTCGTCCGGATGGGCTACAAGGAGATCGAGGTCGGTTTTCCCTCGGCATCCCAGACCGATTTCGACTTCGTCCGCAATCTGATCGTCGGGGGCCACATTCCCGATGACGTCACCATCAGCGTTCTCACCCAAGCCCGTGAGGACCTGATCGAACGCACGGCCCAGTCCCTGATCGGGGCCCAGCGTGCGACCATCCACCTGTACAACGCGACCGCGGAACTGTTCAGGCGAGTGGTGTTCGGTATCGACGAGGCGCAGTGCATCGCACTGGCCACCCGAGGCACCGAGTTGGTGATGAAGTACGCCGAGCAGAACCTGCGCGACGTCGAGTTCGGATACCAGTACTCCCCGGAGATCTTCACCCAGACTCCGACCGATTACGCGGTGGAGGTGTGCAACGCGGTCATGGACGTCTGGCAACCGTCCGAGGGCCGCGAAATTATCCTGAACCTGCCCGCCACCGTCGAACGCTCAACCCCCAACACCTACGCCGACCAGATCGAATACTTCGGCCGGCACGTCCGCAATCGCGACCACGTCGCCATCTCGTTGCACCCGCACAACGACCGCGGCACCGCGGTGGCGGCCACCGAGTTGGCGATCATGGCAGGCGCGGACCGGGTCGAGGGCTGCCTGTTCGGCCACGGCGAGCGCACCGGCAACGTCTGCCTCGTCACCCTGGGTATGAACCTGTTCAGCCAGGGCATCGACCCTAAGATCGACTTCTCCGACATCGACGAGATTCGTCGCACGGTGGAGTACTGCACCAACATGGCCGTCCACCCCCGGCACCCGTACGCGGGGGATCTGGTCTACACCGCCTTCTCCGGCTCCCACCAGGACGCCATCAAGAAGGGGCTCGAAGCGCTGGCCAACCAGGCCGCTGCGCAGGGGCAGGGGATTCACGAGATCCCCTGGGAGGCGCCGTACCTGCCGATCGATCCGCACGACGTGGGCCGCACCTACGAGGCCGTGATCAGGGTGAACAGCCAGTCCGGCAAGGGCGGGATGGCCTACATCATGAAATCGGAGCACCACCTGGAGCTGCCCCGGCGGCTGCAGATGGAGTTCAGTCGAGTGGTTCAGCGGCACACCGACTCTGCCGGCGGCGAGGTCACTCCCGACAAGTTGTGGTCGATCTTCTCCAGCGAGTACCTCAGCGACACCGAGCCGCTGGACCTACTCAGCGTTCCCGACATCAGCAACGGCGGCCGGTACACGGTCACCGCCAACGTCCGGGTGAAGGGGGTCGAGAAGACTCTGATCGGTGAGGGCAACGGCGCACTGGACGCCTTCGCCGACGCGGTCAGCATTCTCGGCTACGAGGTCAGGGTGCTGGACTACACCTCGCACGCGCTCTCCTCCGGTACCGACGCGGTCGCGGTCGCCTACGTGGAGACCGAGATCGGCGAAGGCGACGACACCCGGGTGATCTGGGGAGTCGGCATGCACGAATCCATCACCACAGCGGCGCAGAAGGCCGTGATCGGGGCGATCAACCGCGCTGCCCGCGGCGAGTCCTGAGCCAACCCGCTGCCCCGTCGAACCGGCGCGACCGGCTCGGCGGGGCAGTGCTTTGCCCGTGAATGCACACTCCAGACTCTTTGGTCATTTTCAACCAGATTCCGGGCTTTGCGCATGCGACACCTCCGCCCAGCCTGCTAGGTTCCGGATTGGTAACCCACCCAAGGCCGTTACACGGCCGCCCAGGTACCGAAAGGGACGAAGTGGCGCGTCGTCCACGCGGGCAACTGCGGCAGGACATCCTGCAAACCGTCATCGAGTTGTTGATCGACACCGGTGACGTCGATTCGGTGTCCATTGACGCGGTCGTGGGCCGCGTCGGCTGCACTCCGCCGGCCCTCTACTACTACTTTCCGACCAAGGACGAACTGCTCCGCCAGGCCTGTGGTGCGGAGTTCCAGAAGCTGGCCGAGCACATCGAATCCAACGTGGAACAGGTCGACAGTGGCTCGGTGGCGCAGTTGATCCAGCGCGGCGAGGCCCTGTTGCGCTGGGCCAGCGAGCACCCGGCGCTGTACCGGATCCTGTTCATGGGGTCCCGGCAGGACGGCTTGACCGGCCAGTCGTTGTGGGACGACCCGAGCCTGGTGGCCACCCGGTGCAACATCGAGAAGGCGATGGAACGCGGACTGATCCATGATCAGAACCCGAGCCTGCTCACCCTGTCGCTTTGGGGGCTGGCGCACGGCTACGCGTCCATCACGGTGACCTTTCCGGCCATTCCGCTGAGCGATCTCGAACGCGCCCAGAACCTGGCCATCCAGGCGATGGCGGCGCTGATGCTGACCGAGTCTGGACGGGCGGCCATGCCCGACCCCTGCGTGAGTACCAGTGAGATCGAGGCGCACAGCGCGGTGGAGCGCCAATAGGATCGGGCGCATGCCCAAGGTTCTGACCCATCTTCCCATCGGCGAGCTTGTCGGGCTCGCCTTTTCCGGTGGCCTGGACACCTCGGTGGCCGTCGCCTGGATGCGTGAGAAGGGCTCCGTGCCCTGCACCTACACCGCCAACCTCGGACAATACGACGAACCCGACATCGATTCGGTACCGGCCCGGGCAGCCGAATACGGCGCCGAGATCTACCGCATGGTGGACTGCACCGCCGCGATGGTCGAGGAGGGCCTGGTCGCCCTCGTCTGCGGGGCCTTCCACATCCGTTCCGCCGGCCGTACCTACTTCAACACCACCCCGATCGGACGGGCGGTGACCGGCACCATGCTGGTTCGGGCGATGCGCGACGACGACGTCTGGATCTGGGGCGACGGGTCCACCTACAAGGGCAACGACATCGAGCGGTTCTACCGCTACGGACTGCTGGCCAACCCTCGGCTGCGGATCTACAAGCCGTGGCTCGACCACGACTTCGTCACCGAGTTGGGTGGCCGCACCGAGATGAGTCAATGGCTGGCCGAACGCGGCCTGCCCTACCGCGACTCCAAGGAGCGGGCCTACTCAACAGACGCGAACATCTGGGGAGCCACCCACGAGGCCAAGGACCTGGAGTCGCTGTCGGCCGGCATCGAGATCGTCGAGCCGATCATGGGCGTCCGGTTCTGGGATCCGCAGGTGCAGATCGACACCGAGGACGTCACCGTCGAGTTCGAGCAGGGCCGCCCGGTCGGCATCAACGGAGTCAGCTATTCCGACCCGGTCGCTCTCGTCCGGGAGGCCAACACGATCGGCGGCCGGCACGGCCTCGGCATGTCCGACCAGATCGAGAACCGGATCATCGAGGCCAAGAGCCGTGGCATCTACGAGGCGCCGGGCATGGCCCTGCTGCACATCGCCTACGAGCGGCTGCTGAACGCCGTCCACAACGAGGACACGCTGGCCAACTACCATGCCGAGGGCCGCAAGCTGGGCCGGCTGATGTACGAGGGGCGTTGGCTCGACCCGCAAGCGTTGATGCTGCGGGAATCCCTGCAGCGGTGGGTCGGCTCGGCGGTGACCGGGTCGGTGACCGTCCGGCTGCGCCGCGGCGACGACTACTCACTGCTGGACACGTCCGGCCCGTCGTTGTCGTACCACCCGGAGAAGCTCTCCATGGAGCGGGTGGGCGACGCGGCCTTCGGCCCGATCGACCGGATCGGGCAGCTGACCATGCGCAACCTCGACATCGCCGACTCGCGCACCCGGCTCGAGCAGTACGCCCATCTCGGCCTGGTCGGGGGCGCGGTGTCGGCCCTGGTCGGCGAGCTGCAGCCCGGTGAGGCCCGCGGCATCACCGAGTTGACCGCAACGGTGCTGGACGCCCAGGTCGAGGACTCGACCGACCGCGGCGGAATGGATGCCGGGACGGACTAGGGCCGATCATGGATGAACTCATCGAACACGCGCTGGACGCCGCCGACGACTCCTTGGCCAGGGCCTTTCTCGACACCAGGCAGGTGTTCTGGGTGGACGAGAACGACGATCCGGCGACCATCGTCCGAGCCTGTGCCGCCGCCGCCGGGTTGGAGGTGGCTGCGGGGCCGGATGGTGACCGTCCCTCCGCGCTGGTGGGGGGTCGCCGGGTCGACCTCGGCCCGCGGGACGCCAGTATCCACCGCACCTTGATGGCGCTCGATCGGGAGCTGCGGCAGACCCATCGGCTCCGGTTGGCGCTGGTGTCGGTGGGCGACGACGCGCTGGCCTTCGTGGTGCTGCCGTCCGATCAGTGGCGGCAGTTGGACGACGACATCGGCGACGCGCTGGCCCAGGTCGTCTGGCAACTGGACGACGATCTGGATCCGTTCGTCGATCTCGACGAGGGGGAGGTGCTCAGCGCCTACACCGACCTGCTCGCGGACGAACCGGGTCGGTTCGGCGACTGCCTGGCCCGCGCGCTGGCCAACCCAGGCGCGGTGGCCGCCAACCGTGACGAGGGCGCGGACGACCTGTTGCGGTGGTGACGGCCTCGCTCAGCGGACCTCGTTCGGCAGCGCGCCGCCGTAACGCCGGTCCCGGTCGGCGTACAACTCGATCGCGCGCCACAGGTCGCGACGGTCGAAATCGGGCCACAGCCGGTCGAGGAACACCATTTCGGCGTAGGCGGATTGCCAGACCAGAAAGTTGGACGTGCGCTGCTCGCCGGACGAGCGGACGAACAGGTCGACATCGGGGATCGACGGCTCGTCCAGAAAGTTGCGGAAGCTCTTCTCGGTGAGGCGATCGGGGTCCAGCCGCCCCTGTTGAGCCGCCTTGGCGATGGCCCGAGCGGCATCCACGATCTCGGCCCGACCCCCATAATTCACGCAGAACTGCAGGGTCAGCACCGTGTTGTCCTTGCTCTGCTCCTCGGCCTCCTCCAGTTCGCGGATCACCGAGCGCCACAACTTGGGCCGCCGGCCGGCCCACCGGATCCGGACGCCCATCGCGTCCAGTTGATCGCGGCGGCGGTGGATCACGTCGCGGTTGAAGCCCATCAGCCAGCGCACTTCGTCGGGAGAGCGGCGCCAGTTCTCGGTGGAGAACGCGTAGGCGGACAGGTACTTCAGGCCGATCTCGACGGCCCCTTCGATCACGTCGAAAAGGGAGTCCTCACCGCGGGCATGGCCTTCGGTGCGGGGCAGGTTGCGGGCCTTCGCCCAGCGTCCGTTGCCGTCCATCACGATCGCGACGTGCTCGGGCATCGCCTTGCCCGGAATCTGCGGCGGACGGGCCCCACTTGGATGCGGGATCGGCGGACGCGGCGACTTCGGCACGTTCGGCAGCCTACCGCCGCCCGGCGCCGGCAACCCCCCGCTGGGGATGCGGAAGGATGAGGACATGCACGCATGGCTCGATGTGACCGCGGGGGTGGCCGGAGACATGCTGATGGGGGCACTGGTGGACGCCGGGGCCGATCTGGAGCAGGTGCAGCGGGCCGTCCGGGCGGTTGCCGGCGATGCCGTCACGTTGCGCCGCGAGGAGGTCACCCGGGCCGGCCTGCGGGCCACCAAGGTGCACGTTGACCTGGTCGTCGATGGCTCGGACTCGCACAGCTGGCCGGAGCTTCGGACGCGGGTGCAGGACGCCGAGTTGCACCCGGAGACCCGGCAGCACGCTCTCGCCGCGCTGGAACTGTTCGTCGCCGGCTACAGCCGCGGCCACGGGATCCAGCCCGACCAGGTCGTGCTCGCCGAGGTGGCGGCGCTCGACCTGCTGACCGATGTGGTCGGCGATTGCGAGGCGATCCGCAGCCTCGGCGTGACCTCGGTGTCGGCATCGCCGGTGGCGCTGGGCTCTGGCCGGATCCACACCTCGCACGGTGACCTGCCGGTGCCCGTCCCTGCGGTGGCCGAGTTGGCCCTGGGCTGGGGGATCACCCGCCCTGCTGCACCGGCCCGGCTGCCGGCCGAAGCGGCGTCCGCTGCGCCGAGTGTCGGGCAGCCGGTGGATTCGCGCTATTTGCCCCTCGGGCAGATCACCGCCGGTGCCGACGGCGTGATCACCGAGGGACCCGCCCTCAGCGTCGGCAGCGGTGACCTGGGGGAGCTGGCCACACCGACCGGAATGGCGCTGCTGCGCACCCTGGCCGCGCGCTGCGAACCGTTGCCCGCGATGACTCTGCGCGGCGTCGGCATCGGCGCCGGCGGTCGGGACGTGCCGGGCCGCCCGAACGTGGTTCGGGTGCTGCTCGGCGAGCTCTGAGCCGCACGGGGCTCGAACTATGCTCGGCGCGACACGAAGGAGCAATCGATGGAGATCAGCGTCCAGGGTACGCACGAGCAGACCGTCCGTCCGGAGATCGCCAGGCTGCACGCCAGTGCAACGGCCGAGGCCGGCAGCAAGGACGAGGTGCTCCGCACCACCACCGGGGTGGTGAATCGGTTGGCTGCCGAACTCGGCCGGTTGCGCGACGGCGGGGCGATCGGCGAACTGGTGGTTCGGCCGATCAGTACCTCGTCGTGGCGTCCGGTCGCGCGGGGCAAACAGCAGCCGCCGATCTACCGCGCCCAGGCCTCGCTGCGGGCGGACTTCACCGACTTCGCCGCACTGGCCGACCTGGCCGCGCAGTTCGGGGCGGTCGAGGGACTTGAACTGAACTGGGTCGAGTGGCGGCTCACCGATGACACCCGCCGTGAGCTTGAGGGGGTCTGCCTGACCAAGGCGGTCGAGCAGGCCAGGGAGCGGGCATTGGTGATGGCGCGGGCGGCGGGAGAGACCGAGGTGGCCTTCGTGATGCTGGCCGACCCCGGCCTGCTCACCGACGCGCCAGTGGTCCGGCAGCAGGCGTTCGACGCCGCCTCCGGCGCGATGATGCGCTCGGCGAAGATGGCGGACGAACTGGCCGGGATCGAACTGCTGCCCGAGGAACTGACCGTGTCGGGCACTGTTCAGGCCAGGTTCGTCACGCCGCAGGGGTGACAATGGAGCGTGCCAACCTATCGTGACGAGGCGGTCGTGCTGCGCACCCACAAACTGGGTGAAGCCGACCGGATCATCACCTTGTTGTCGCGTCGCCACGGCAAGATCCGGGCCGTTGCCAAGGGTGTGCGGCGCACCACCTCGAAGTTCGGCGGACGGCTGGAGCCGTTCAGCCACATCGATGCTCAGTTCGCCACCGGCCGCACGTTGGACGTGGTCACCCAGGCGGTCACCCTGCACGCCTACACCGAACCGCTGGGCTCGAACTACCCGGCCTACACCACCGGCCAGGTGATTCTCGAGACCGCCGACCGGTTGGTGCAAGAGGAGGGCGAGCCGTCCCTGCAGCAGTTCCAGCTGCTGCTCGGGGCGCTCAACGCGTTGACTGCGGGCACCAACGACGGCAAGCGGCCGCCGACCATGGTGATGGACTCCTACCTGCTCCGCGCTGTCGCTGTGGCCGGCTGGGCGCCGAGCCTCTTCGACTGCGCCAAGTGCGGCCGCCCGGGGCCGCACGAGGCGTTCAACCCCCAAGCCGGCGGCATGGTCTGTCGCAGCTGCCGCCCGCCCGCCTCGGCGTTGCCTTCGCCGGCCGTGATCGCCTACCTTACGGCCCTGTTGACCGGCAACTGGGCCGCCACCCGCGAGGTCGACGAGCGAGCGCAACGCCAGGCCAGCGGCCTGGTCAGCGCGTTCGCCAGCTGGCACCTGGAGCGCGGCCTCCGCTCGCTCAACCACGTCGATCGCTGACCCGGGGTTGGGAACCGCCCCCACTCGGTTCACGGCTAGCCTGAGCCCTGTGATGGCGGTGAGCAGGTTTCGGGTTCCGGACGAGGACAGCTTCGTGCCCCGGGCCGAAGCGGCGGTGGCGTTTCTGGCCGGCTGTGACGGCAACCAGTCGGCGGAGTTGCTGCGCAACCTGGACGAACCGGACCTGTGGTGCATCGCCAGCGTGTGGCGAAACGTGGGCAGCTACCGGCGCAGCTTCAACGGCTACACCGCCAAGGTGGTGCTGGTGACGCTGCTCAGTGAGGCGATCGACGAGCCGAGCGCCTACGACCGGGCGGACGAGGTGGGCGAGAACGTTCCCCGGGCACGGTAACGTGGACCTTCGCGTGCCAGCCGGGCACGCAGTGACTCACAAGGAGTTTTACCGTGGCCTCTCGCCTCGACAACGTGATCAGCCTGTGCAAGCGGCGGGGGTTCGTCTATCCCTGCGGTGAGATTTACGGCGGCACCCGAGCCGCCTGGGACTACGGCCCGTACGGCGTGGAGCTCAAAGAGAACATCAAGCGGCAGTGGTGGAAGTCCGTTGTGCAGGGCCGCGACGATGTGGTCGGCATCGACTCCTCGATCATCCTGCCCCGCCAGGTCTGGGTCGCCTCCGGGCACGTCGGGGTCTTCTCCGATCCGCTCACCGAATGCCTCAGCTGCCACAAGCGGTTCCGGGCCGACCAGCTGGAAGAGAACTTCGAGCACAAGAAGGGCCGGGCACCGTCCGGACTCGAAGAGATCAACTGCCCCGAGTGCGGCACCCTCGGCCGGTTCACCGAGCCGCGTGATTTCAACATGATGCTGAAGACCCACCTCGGAGTGATCGAGGACGACTCCGGCCTGCACTACCTTCGTCCGGAGACCGCGCAAGGCATCTTCATCAACTTCAACCAGGTGCTCAACTCGGCCCGGGTCAAGGTCCCCTTCGGCATCGGCCAGGTCGGCAAGAGCTTCCGCAACGAGATCACGCCCGGCAACTTCATCTTCCGCACCCGTGAGTTCGAGCAGATGGAGATGGAGTTCTTCGTCGAGCCGGGCACGGACGAGGAGTGGCACCAGCACTGGATCGATGCCCGCACCGATTGGTACACCGATCTGGGCATCAAGCGTGACCACCTGCGGCACTTCGAGCACCCCAAGGAAAAGCTGTCCCACTACTCCAAGCGCACCGTCGACATCGAGTACGACTTCGGCTTCGCCGGCGGCGACGGCTGGGGAGAGCTGGAGGGCATCGCCAACCGCACCGACTTCGACCTGACCACCCACTCGAAGCACTCGGGCACCGACCTGTCCTACTTCGATCAGGCCAGGGGAGAGCGGTTCACGCCGTACGTGATCGAGCCGGCGGCCGGGCTGACCCGCTCGCTGATGGCTTTCATGGTCGAGTCGTACACCGAGGACGAGGCGCCGAACACCAAGGGCGGCGTGGACACCCGGGTGGTGCTCAAGCTCGACCCGCGGCTCTCACCGGTCAAGGTGGCGGTGCTGCCGTTGTCGCGCAACGAGCGGCTCTCCCCGGCGGCCCGCGACCTGGCCAAGAGCCTGCGGCGAAACTGGAACGTGGAGTTCGACGACGCCCAGGCGATCGGCCGGCGCTACCGACGCCAGGACGAGATCGGCACGCCGTACTGCGTCACGGTCGATTTCGACACCCTCGACGATCAGGCGGTCACCGTCCGCGAGCGGGACACGATGACCCAGGAGCGCGTCGCCCTCGACCAGGTTCAGGGCTACCTGGCGGGGCGGTTGTTGGGTTGCTGACTCAGGACTAGGTGCGGCGGAACTTGTCGCGCAGCCAGCCGAAAACGGTCTGCCGCTCCATCGCCTGCTCGAATCCGCCGGCGACCGCGCTGAACGTGGCCAGGGACGACTCGCGTTCGTCGAGGAATCGGCGTTCGCTGGTCTCGTCCACGCCGACCAGTCCGGTTTCGGACTCGATCGCCTCAGTCACCTTGCTCAGCGCTTCGAACATCTCGGCGGTGGCGTTCTGCGACCAGTAGGGCACGGAGACCTGATAATCCTCGTGCAACCAGGTCACGCTCAGCCCGCTCGGTTCGTGCACCAGTTGGCGGGAGTACTGGTTTGCGGCCAGGTCATGGGCGCCGGCCGGCAGTAGGGAAACCAGCGTCGGATGCAGCCGATCCCAGGTGGCGATCTCGTCCGCACTCAAATCGGTCGGCTGCTCGTCGGGCTCATCGACATCCGGATCACCGAAGGGGTGTGGCGCTGCGGCAGCGGCGGCCGAAATGAAGTGCACGGCGAAACTCATGCCCGGCAGCCTATCGAGAACCACGGACGCCCGACTGCGGGCTTGTCAAGCAAACGCCCGCGCGCGGGCAGGGCTGTCCCGCCCATGGGCATCGATGCCGCGCGCAAGTAGCGTCCGAATCGGGTCGTCGACCGGCGACCCGAACCGCTAGCCGAACAGGACCCACCCCACCCGTCGCGGACCGGTACGTGACCCGTAGGACCACCTGGCTCGGGTAGTCGAACCCGAACGGAGCACAGTTCATGAAAACCATTCGTGTCCTTGCTGTCGCCATCCTGCTCACCCTCGCCGGGCTATCCGGCGTGGCCGAAACAGCGGACGCCAGCACCAGGGCCGTGACCAGCGCGGCCCTGAACCGGATCGCAGCCGGCAAGTACACCGCCGCGGACCTCGCACTGGTGCGAAACGACCCGGCGCTCGCTGCCCAGGTTCCAGATCCGCAAGGCCTGACCAGCGGGGTGACCCGAAGCACACTCTCCTCAACCGCGACACGGGTCGCCACCACCAAGACCACTGCGGCTGCGACAGCCAGCTGTGGCCACTGGGTCGACGTCTGGTTCAAGCAGAAGTCCCTGCTCGGCAGCACCATCTACATCTGGCACCACCGGGTGGACTACTGCCGCACGTCGGCGAAGGTCACCAAGTTCACCAACCGTTACGACTACCTGACCCACGCCCAGTCGATCGTCGTGGTTCGAGGCTTGACGGTGAACCAGAAGGGCGGCACCGGAACCTACACGGCGTGGAGCCACCTGCAGCGGCACCTGGAGTACTGCGTGGTGAAGTACGGCTGCTACGCCAACACCTACCCGTGGTCGAAGATCACGGTCAAGGCCAGCGGCTCGTACACCTACAAGGGCGCGGCGCACTGATCGCCGCGCGTTGAACGATCGATCGGCCGCCCCGGATCACCAGGGACGGCCGGTCGTCGTTGCGCAGCGGAGCGCTCACACCAAGGGGACGAACCTGAACCGGTAGCCCATCACCGGCTCCCGGTGCCAGCCCTCGGCATCCCGATCGATCACCCACATCACCCCGTTGGCGGGAATCACCATTCGGCCGCCGACGGACAACTGCTGCTCCAGCGTCGCCGGAATCTCGCCAGGGTCGGCGGACACCAGGATCCGATCAAACATCGCCTCGCCCGGCACACCCAGCACGCCGGGGGTGGCGGCTTCGATCTGCGCCCAGGGCAGGTGCACCGCGGCCAGGTGCTTGCGGCCCATCTCGACCAGCTCGGGAACAACCTCGACACCGCGCACCGACCCGGTCGGTCCGGTCAGCCTGGCCAGCAGTGCGGTCGTCCAACCCGATCCGCTGCCGACATCCAGCACCGTGGCGCCGACCGGTACGTGCAGCAGCTCGAGCATGAACTGCACGGTCCACGGTTGGCTGTTGGTGGCGCCGTGCCCGATCGGCAACGGAGCGTCCACAGCCGCCTGGGAACGGACCGTGGGTGGCAGGAACAGAGCCCGCGGCACGTCCGCGAAGGCCGATATCACCCGACTGTGCTCGGTCATGGAACAAGAGCACCCGAAGCGATGCGATCGCGCAAGACCTGTTCGGGTCACGGTCCGAGACCGCGGCCGGTCCCGGACGCCGAAAGTGGTTGGCTGAACCAATGCGCAACCGACTTCGCGGGTTTCTGGCGGACACCCGTCCGCTGAGCTCGTCGGCGTTCCGTCGGCTGTGGCTGGCGAACATCGTCACCGTGATCGGCGCCCAACTGACCGTGGTGGCCGTGCCCGCCCAGATCTACAGCCTGACCAACTCGTCTGCTTGGGTGGGGCTGACCGGGCTTTTCGGCCTGGTTCCGCTGGTCATCTTCGGACTTTGGGGTGGGGCGCTGGCAGACCATTTCGACCGGCGCACCGTGTTGATCGTCACCACCGCCGGGCTGATCGGCACCAGCGCGCTGTTTACGTTGTTGGCCCTGCAGCAGGACACCAACGTGTGGCTGCTGCTGATCGTCTATGCCGTGCAGCAGGCCTGTTTCGCGGTCAATCAGCCGACCCGGACGGCCGTGCTGCCGGCCCTGTTGCCGCTGAACCAGCTGCCGGCCGCCAGCTCGCTGAACATGACCGTGATGAGCGCCGGCGCGATCGCCGGCCCGCTGGTTGGCGGAGCGCTGATCCCGGTCTTCGGCTTCGCGCTGCTCTACCTGATCGACACCGTGCTGTTGTTCGCCACCCTGTGGGCGGTGCTGACCCTGCCCAGGCTTCCGCCCCAGGGCGGGCGCCGCGGAACCCCGGGACTGCGCCCGGTGCTGGACGGCCTGCGCTACCTGCTCGGCCACCCGATTCTGCTCACCTCTTTTCTGGTGGACGGCATCGCCATGGTGTTCGGGATGCCCAGGGCGTTGTTCCCGGAGATTGCCCATGAAAGTTTCGGCGGGCCCGTCGAGGGCGGGCTGGCCTTCGCCCTGCTGTTCGCCGCGATCCCCGCCGGTGCCGTGCTCGGCGGGGTGATGTCGGGCTGGGTGTCGCGGGTGGATCGACAGGGGCTGGCCGTGGTGTGGTCGGTGATCGCCTGGGGTGCCGCGATTGTGGCCACCGGGGTCGCGGTCTGGTTCGCGCCATCGATGCCGACGGCGATGCTGGCGGTGGCGGTGACGGCCCTGGCTTTCGGGGGCGCCGCCGACATGGCGTCCGCTGCCTTCCGCCAGTCGATGCTGCTGGCGGCCGCCGACGACGCCGTCCGCGGACGGCTGCAGGGCGTCTTCATCGTGGTCGTCGCCGGCGGTCCGAGGATCGCGGACACGTTGCACGGCTGGGCCGCCGAAGGAATCGGGACGGCCGCCACCACGGCTGGCGGCGGCGTGCTGGTGATCGTCGGTGTGATCGCAGCGGCGATCGCGCTGCCGGCGTTCATTCGTTACCGGCTCTCCGACGGCACCGGGGAAACCTCACAAATGGACCGGAAATCAGTCTCCGATTAGGCGGAGTGGGCGGCCTCTTGTTGCCCCACGGGTCACCGGGCGTGACGAGTGGTCTGGCCAGCGCCGATCTGGGCAGCGACCGAGAACCGGCCGGTTAGGCTGTGCTGATGCGTTCGCTCCAGTTGGGCACGGTGCCGGTCGACCCGCCGGTCGTGTTGGCCCCGATGGCCGGCATCACCAATGCCGCCTACCGGCAGCTCTGCCGCGAGCAGGGGGCAGGGCTGTATGTGTGCGAGATGATCACCTCGCGCGGCATCGTCGAACGGATCCCGAAGACCTTCGCGATGCTGCGATTCGACCCGGGCGAGACCGTCCGATCGGTGCAGTTGTACGGCGTCGATCCGCTGGTGATGGCGAAAGCGACCACGATTCTGTGTGACGAGTTCGGGGTCGGGCATGTGGACCTGAACTTCGGTTGCCCGGTGCCCAAGGTGACCCGGCGCGGTGGCGGCGGTGTCCTTCCGTGGAAACGTGATCGGCTGGCAGCCATTCTGGCCGCCACGGTGAAGGCGGCCGAACCGTACCGCGTTCCGGTGACGATGAAGACAAGAATCGGCATCGACGACGACCACGAAACCTTTCTGGACGCCGGACGGATCGCTGCCGAGGCCGGCTGCGCGGCGATCGCGTTGCACGCCCGCACGGTGAAGCAGGCCTATGGGGGAGAGGCGGACTGGAGCCGGATCGCCGAGTTGGTCGATGCGACCCCGATCCCGGTGCTCGGAAACGGTGACATCTGGGAAGCCTCGGACGCCCTCGACATGCTGGCTGCGACCGGCTGCGCCGGTGTGGTGATCGGGCGGGGGTGTCTGGGCCGACCCTGGTTATTCCGTGACCTGGCGGCGGCGTTCGCCGGCCGGCCGGCGCCAGCTCTGCCGAACCTCGGCGAGGTAGCCACCATGGTCTACCGGCATGCCGAACTGCTGGCCGACATCGAAGGGGAGGCGCACGGCCTGCGGGACCTGCGCAAGCACATGGCCTGGTACTTCAAGGGGTTCCCGATCGGTGCCGAGGTGCGCCGCGGCCTGGCCATGGTGACGTCGCTGGCCGAACTGGCTCAGCTGTTGGCCAACCTCGACCCAACGCTGCCGTACCCGGCCGCAGAGCTCGGATCTCCGCGCGGCCGTCAAGGATCACCGCGGGAGCGGGTGGTGCTGCCCTACGGCTGGCTCGACTCGGAGTGCCTGGGTGACGAGAACATCGCCGACGCCGAATCGGACGCCTCGGGCGGCTGAGCCCTGGGCAGCGACCGTCCGGTCAGTTCAGGTAGGGCATCAAAGCGGCCACCACGGCGACCACGCCGATCACCGGCGCGAGCACGCCGAGGATGATCGCCCATACCCCGTAGGAGCGGCCCCGCCGGGTTGCGGTGGCGACGATGCCGGTGATCCAGCCGGCGATTCCGCCGTAGACGCTGAAGTTGATCGCCGCGATCGCGGAGCCGCCGAGTTGATCCATCAACATCTCGGTCATTTCGCTGCTGGTCATCGAGCCACCACTCGAGGCCATCACCGGCCCCATCACGGTGCCGGCCCGCCACATCGCCCACGCGAACACCACGGTGGCGACCGCGACGACCCCCAGCGCGATCATGCCCAACAGCGGCGATCGCGGGGCCTGGACCTGGCCGTAGGCGGCCGCTTGGCCCTGGCTGTAGGCCTGGTGCGGCGTCGCGTAGCCGCCCTGCTGTCCATACCCGGGTTGACCGCTGCCGGGCTGGTTCTGGTCGTACCCCGATTGGGGCTGGCCATACGCCGGTTGGCCGTAGCCGGGGCTGGTTTGACCGTAGAGTGGCTGGGTCTGGCCATAGGGTTGAGTCTGCCCGTAGCTCTGCTGTCCGTGGCCCGGCTGGTGGTAACCCGGTTGGCCGTAACCCTGGTGGCCGTAACCCTGCTCGCCATAACCCTGCTCGCCATAACCCTGCTCGCCATAACCCTGCTGGGGCTGGTTGTAGCCGTAGGGTGACTGACCCTGGTGACCGGATTCGGGCTGATCCGGGGTCTGCTGATAGGGGTTCGGCTGGTTGCCCTGGGTCATGACTGCCTCTCGCGACGTGATTCCACCATTGTTACAGGGTGACCCCAGTGCGCTGCTTCGGGCCGCGCCGCTCGGCACCAGCCAGGGCCGCCCCGATCGCGGCCAGCGGATGCTTGGCCGGCAACACGGTGATCCTGGCCGGCAGGTCGAGTGAGTCCAGGAAGCCGACCGTCCGGACCTGGCTCGGTGGGCCGGGCCCGGTCGGCGATCACCCAGAACTTGGCGTCCAGCATGATGCCCTGGGTCTTGCTGCTTCGATGTCGATGCCGGGTGACGGTGGCGGCTCGTTCATCGGCCGCGGGCAAGCAGCCGGGTCAGGGCGGTCATGGTGCCGCGACCGCTGCCCAGGGTGGAGATGTCGACGTGCGGCGAGCCGGCCGGGTCGGGCCAGCCGAGTTCGACCAGCAGCGCGTCCGGGCGCCGGTCGATTCCCCGGTGGGCGGCTGTGCGCAGAAAGGGGACTCGGTTCAGGTCGCGGCCCAGCAGCACCACCGGACGGCCGTCGGCCTCGTCCAGCACCCGGTCCAGGGCCTCGATGCTGCCGACGGTGACGCAGGTCGCACCGGGCAGGAACTCGTCCAGCACCGGTCGCAGATGCTCGGCCAGGCCCCACCCGGTGTCGCCGGCCGCGATGTTGTCGGGGGAGTCCAGCCGAACCAGTACCGGAGCGACAACGGGGGCGATCGGACGGGCGATCAGAAAGCCATCGGCGCCCTGGACCGGGGGCTGCGTGGTACCGGGCTCGGCGGCGGCTCTCAGGGCGCCGACGCGCTGCGCCAGCGCGGCCACCCGAGCGGCCGCGGCCAGCACGCGTTCGCGGGCCAGCCGTCCGTCGCGGACGGCGAGCAGCACCTGGGCCCGGATCTCGGCCAGCTGCTCGGCGGTGTTGTCCGTGCCGATGCAGAGCAGGTCGACGCCGGCGCCGAGAGCGAGCGCGGCGGCCTCGGGAATGCCCCGGCCTCCTCCACTCGCGCCGGCCATGTCCAGCGCATCGCTGACGATCGCCCCGGTGAAGCCGAGGCGGTCGCTCAACAACCCGAGCACAGCGGACGAAAGGGTGGCCGGTGCGTCCGGGTCGATCGACGGCACCATGATGTGCGAGGTCATCACGGCCAACACGCCGGCCTCGACGGCCGCGCCGAAGGGCACCAGTTCGCGCCTGTTCAGCGTGTCGGGGTCCACGGCGACAGTCGGCAGCGCCAGATGCGAGTCGGTCGCGGTGTCTCCGTGTCCGGGAAAGTGCTTGGCGCAGGCGCCCACGCCCGCCGATTGCAGGCCGTGGACGTAGGGTGCCACGTGCCTGGCGACCAGGTCGGCAGTGCCGCCGAAACTACGGATGCCGATCACCGGGTTGGCCGGGTTCGAGTTGACGTCGGCAACCGGGGCCAGATTGAGATCGATGCCGGCGGCGCGCAGTTCGGCACCGATCCCTCGGCCGACGGCTTCGGTCAGTGCGGGGTCGTCCAGCCGGCCCAGGTAGGCCATCGACGGGTAGGGCGAGCCTTCGCGATGATGCAGCCGGGTGACGTCGCCACCCTCTTCGTCGGTGGCGATCAGCGCGGCCGGGTTGGCCGCATGAATGGCGCCGGTCAGCCTGGACAGCTGCTGGACGGTCTCGATGTTCGTGCTGAACAGGCACACGGAGCCGAGCCCATCGGCGAGTTCGGCGGCCAGCCAGTCAGGCAGTTCAGGCCCTGCGAAGCCGGGCATCAGGGTGGCGTTGACCGCCCGGCGCAGCTGTTCGTCGTCCATGGCCGACTCAGCCCCTGACCGCGCCGGCCATCAGCGCCCGGCCCGGACGGGCACGGCGCCGTTTGGGCGTGAGTGCCGCAGCGCTCATCGAATCCTCCTTGACCAGGTGCATCTAATGGAAAGGCTCACTGGCACGGCCACCATCAACGAAATGGACGCTGGTTGGGTGGCATGGTCGGGCATCGGGATCAGGTGACGCCGAGTTCGCTGAGCAGCACGAGGTCCGCGGCACCGAGCAGCACCGCGTCCGCACCCAGCGAGCTGGCGGTGAGCTCCAGTTGCGGACGGAACTCGGACCGGGTGCGTTCGACGATGCAGTCGCGGGCGGCGTCCAACAGGGCCGGTTCGGCGATTTCGGGCGGGCCGCCGACCACGATCCGCTGGAGTCCGAGCATGCCGACCACCGGAGCGAGGGCGAGACCGAGCCGATGGCCGGCCTGGGCCAGGAACTCGTCGTGGCGGGAGGGGTCGGCGGCGATCCGGGCAGTCAGGGCAGGGACGGAGGCCCAGGTCTCGAGGCAACCGGTTTTGCCGCACCCGCACTGGGGAGCGTCGTCGTCGACAACGACGTGGCCGATTTCGCCGGCGTCACTGGCCGCGCCGTGCACCAGCCGCCCACCGATCAGCAGGCCCGCGCCCACGCCGCGGGACAGTTGCACCCGGACCAGGTCGTCGGGACCCCCGGCGACGCGGCGTTCGGCCAGCACGGCGACGTTGGCGTCGTTCTCGACCCGAACCGGCAACGCCAGCGCGTCCTGCAGCAACTCACGTAGCGGCAGGTTCGACCAGCGCAGGTTGGGCGCGGAGAGAACCCTTCCCGAGGTGTCGACGGTGCCCGGCGTGCCGATGCCCAGGCCGAGGATCGGATGGGTCGCTGCGGCGACAAGTTCGGCGGCGAGGTCGCGGACCGCGGCGAGAGCCGAGTCGCCGACGGCGCCGTCCAAGGGTCGAACCCTGGTCAGGATCAGCTCGCCCCGCAGCGAGAGCACGGCCCCGCGGAGCTGGTCGCGGGCGGACAGATCCATGGCCAGGATGTCGCGGCCGCACGGATTGAGTTCGAGCAGGGTGGAGGGCTTGCCGGGCCGCGACGCGTCACTGGTGCCGGACTCGAAGATCACGTCGGAGCCGATCAGCTCGGCGACCAGATCGGACATGGTCACCTTGGTGAGTCCGGTCTCGCGGGCCAGGTCGGCGCGGGACACCCCAGGGGTGTCTTTGATAGCTTGCAGCACCAGCGCCAGGTTGCTGCGCCGGGCGTCCTCGGGACGCAGCTTGTGCCGGATCGGGTACTGCATGCGAGTTAGTAAACCTTACTAACTTTGATGATTCAAGGCGGCCTCGATCCAGTTACGGAGTTGTTATCAACTGCCAGGATGAACCCATGGCCGACCTACCTCCCCGTGCGATCGCCTGGGCCGAAACCATGGCCGGGCACCCCGACGGCGGACTGGTCCGAGCCCATCGAGACCCCGGTGGGCGGCTCGCCCTGGCCGGCCCCGTGCTCCGCGAACAGCGGGAGTCGTGGGAGGCCGAGCACCTGGTCTCCGGGGCCACCCGGGCACTCGGAGCCGGGGATCGGGCACGACCCGAGGCACCGGACACCGAACGCACCTGCTTTCAGCGCGATCGCGACCGGATCGTCCATTCGACGGCCTTCCGGCGGCTGGCCGGAAAGACCCAGGTGGTGGTGTTTCCGACCGATCATCAGCGCACCCGGCTGACCCATGCCCTCGAGGTCGCGCAGGTGGCCACGTCCATCGCCCGCGGCGTGGGCGCCAACGTCAACCTGGCCGAGGCGATCGCCCTTGGCCACGACTGCGGTCACGGCCCCGGCGGGCACGCCAGCGAGGACGCCTTCGACACCTTTCTGGCCGGCGGCTACGACCACGGTCCGTGGGGTGCCGACGTGGTGCTCACTGCGTTGAACCTCTGCTCGCAGACCCTGGACGGGATCCGCAACCATTCCTGGTCGCGGCCGACGCCGGCCACGGTGGAGGGCGAGATCGTCAGTTGGGCCGACCGGATCGCCTACTGCGCCCACGACCTCGAGGACGCGATCGTGGCCGGCATCGTCGTCGCATCCGACGTGCCGGCGGCGGTGGTCGAGGTCAGCGGTGCGAACCGGCGCGAGCAGCTGCGCACCTTCGTCCGCGAAGTGATTGCGACCGTGGCCCGGACGGGGTCTGTCGGCATGGGCACCGAGGTCGCCGGGGCACTGGCCGAACTACGCGCATTCAACTACCAACGGATCTACACCCGGCCGGAGTCCCTGGCCCAGTCGGCTGCAGTGGTTGCGGTGCTGCGGTCACTGGTCGAGTACTACCTGGCGCACCCGGACCGGCTGCCGGGCGGCCTCACCGAGGCCGATCCGGTGCACGCGGCGGTGGCCTATGTGGGCGGCATGACCGATCGGTTCGCGTTCGACACCGCCGTGCAGTTGCTGGGCTGGAATCCGGCCCGGTTACCCCACCAGCAGTAGTTCACAGGTGACCGGATGATCGTGTCGACGCCATCAGTGCTCATGCCGCCGAGTCTTCCGCGGCCTGCTTCATCACGGTAAGGGTTGGAAGACCCGATCGAATGGGCCCTTAGGACTGGCCCTCTGGCCCTACCAAAGCGTCCGTGGCCAACGAGCATGGGAGGTGGAGGTGGGTGGATCATGCGTAAGGCAGTGATCGTGAAAGTGTTCGTTGGCAGTCTGGTCGGGTTCGTGGGGGCTGTCGTGCTGTTCCTCGCGGCCGGGGCCTGGCCCTATCGAGCGACCGTTCATCATGAACGGGCCCGACGTCGTAGGGATCAGCGCAGATCCGTTCGCCTGGTGGATGGTTGGGCTGGCCAGCGTGGCCGTGCTGATGATGGGAACTGCCGCCGTGGGCTGTTGATTGCATGGATCGGTGCGGCGGTCAACACCGCCAATCTGCCCGACAAGACCTGGTTTATCGTCCTCCTTGCTGGCGGACTCCTCGGGCTCGGGTCCATCGTGACGCTGGTCTATGTCGTCGCCGGACCGGAAGGGCAGCCGACGGCAGTCCAGGCAGGCGACGCACCGATTCCGCCACGGGACGCTTCAACCGCATCGCTGGCGGCCGAGGGATCTGCCCGAGAACCGGAACGGGTCTCAGACCGAGCGTGACTACGCCACCGCGACACGAGATGCCAGCAGCGTTTCTGACGGCGGCCGACCAATGACCACGGTGTCGCCGGCCACCGCAGGTCGGCAGCGCGACCGGCAGGTGGGTTCGACGGCATCGGTTCGTCGCGTTCGTCGTTCTGGCCTACGCCATCTCATGGAGCCTGTGGCTGATAGCGGCACTGGGCGGCGGCCAGGTTCCCTTCCTGCTCGGCGCACTCGGACCCACGGCTGCCGCTGCCATCGTCACCGTTCTGGCTGGAGATTCCCTGGCGGCCTGGATTCGGCCGGTTTGGCGTTGGCGGGTGCCGGTGCAGTGGTGGCTTTACGCCTCGGTCTGCCGGCCCTGCTGTACGCGGTGGTGACGCTGACTTTGCAACTGATCGGTGCACCGGCTGACTGGTCGCTCGTCATCGATCGGATGCCGGCCTATCTGAGCACGTTGATCTTCGTCCTGTGCCTGGGCGGGGGCTTGGAGGAGCCGGGCTGGCGTGGGTTTGGTCTGCCGGTGCTGCAGAAGCGGTACTCCCCGCTCGCCGCGACCGCCATCCTGGGCCTGGTCTGGGGAGTTTGGCACGTCCCGTTGTACGGTCCGCTGGGTTTCGTCGTTCCGTTCGTGCTAGCCGTCTTCTACACGGTGTTGTGGAACGCCACCCACAGCGTAGGTCTGTGCATCCTGCTCGCGGCGCCGACCGGGTCAGAACGGCGAATGCGTTGAACAAGGTCACACCCTGGGACGCGGCTACCGCCGTGGCGCAGGTCGGGCCCGGGCGCGCCATCGACCCGTTGCCGCTTGCGTACACTGCCGGTGTGCCGGGGCTGATCAATGAAGAGGATCTGGCGACCGTCCGCGAACGCACCCGCATCGAGGACGTCGTCGGGGCCTACGTCACCTTGCGTTCCGGCGGCGCGGGGGCGCTGGTCGGGCTGTGCCCGTTTCACGACGAGAAGACGCCGTCCTTCCGGGTCACGCCATCGCGCGGGTTCTACTACTGCTTCGGCTGCAACAAGGGCGGCGACGTGATCGGCTTCGTCCAGGAAATCAACAACTCCAGCTTCGTGGAGGCGGTCGAGTTCCTGGCCGACCGGGTCGGCGTCCAGTTGCGATTCACCGACGGCGGCGGCGCCCGGGTCGAGCCTGGGCTGCGGTCGAAAATTCTCGAAGCCAATCGGCTGGCGGCGGAGTTCTTCGCCGGTCACCTCAGCGCACCCGGCGCGGTGGCCGGTCGGCAGTTCCTGGCCGAGCGCGGCTTCGACCGCGAAGCGGCCGAGCACTTCGGTGTCGGCTTCGCCCCGACCGGCGGACGCGAGCTGGCTCAGCACCTGCGGTCGCACAAGTTCACCGATGACGAACTGGTCAAGGCGAGCCTGATCCGCGACGCCGGCTGGGACTACTTCCAGGGCCGGCTGGTGTGGCCCATCCGCGACGCCGGACGATCCGTCCTCGGCTTCGGTGCCCGGCGGATCTTCGACGACGACCGGATGCCGGCCAAGTACATCAACACCCGCGAAACCCCGGTCTACAAGAAGTCGAACGTGCTCTACGGGCTCGACCTGGCCCGGCAGCAGATCGCCAAGAAGAACCAGGCGGTGATCGTCGAGGGCTACACCGACGTGATGGCCGCACACCTGGCCGGTGTGGATACCGCGGTCGCGTCGTGCGGCACCGCCTTCGGAGACGAGCACGCCCGGCTGCTGTCCCGGCTGATCGGGTCGTCCGACGCGTTGAAGGGGGAGGTGATCTTCACCTTCGACGGCGACGCGGCCGGCCAGGCGGCGGCGCTGAAGGTCTTTTCCGGCGACCAGCACTTCATCTCCCAGACCTATGTGGCGATCGAGCCGACCGGCCTGGACCCGTGCGACCTGCGGATTCAACAGGGCGACGCGGCAGTCCGTGAACTGGTCGGACGGCGCGAGCCGCTCTACCGCTATGTGATGGCGAACACCATCGGCGGCTTCGATCTCGACCGGGTGGACGGCCGGCTGGGCGCCCTTAGGGCGGCGGCGCCGCTGGTCGGCAGCGTGCGCGACCAGTCGCTGGTCAACGGCTATATCCACGAGCTGGCCAAGATGCTGGGCACGGACGTGGACGAGGTGCGCCGGGAGGTCGCCCGGGCCGGCCGGCGAAAGGTCCCGGCGGCGCAGGAGCGGCGCGTGGAGGAGCCGCCTCCGGACGACGAGCAGCCGATGTTGGGGCTGCCGATGCCGAACCCGCGCGATCGCGGCCTGGAGGTGGAACGCGGAACCCTGCAGTTGATGGTGAGGGCGCCGGAGGTGTTCGTGGAGGCCTGGAACGGCACCGGTCCCGACGACTTCACCCACCCCGCCTACCGGGCCATCTATCTGGCCATCGCACAGGCCGGGGTGCCCGGTCCGGATTGGCCTCAGCCGGTGGTCGCGGCCGCGGCCGACACGACGGCCGTGCAGGTGATCGCAGCGTTGGCGACGGAGCCGTTGCTACGTCCGGCGAGCCCCATCTACGCCGCCGAGTATGTGGCGAAACTGCGCCTGCTCAGCGTTTCGCGCACGATCGCGAAGCTGAAGTCGAAGCTGCAGCGCACCAACCCGGTGGACGACCAGGTCGGGTACAACCGGATGTTCGCCAGCCTGCTGGACCTGGAGAAGCAGCGCCGCGAACTCAGCGAGGCGGCCGCAGGCCCCTCCGGGTAGCTGCGGTCGGCTGTGAGCCGTCCGCAGAACCGGGTGTTGCCGCGATGTTGCCTCCCCAGTCGGCGACCTACTGTTCCGGCGGCACCGGCGGCTGGCGAGCATCGGGGGATGACCCAGACACTCAATTTGCTGGCGGCCGCGGACGAGATCCGGCTGGCCCGAACTATCGAGGCCGGCTTGCTGGCGACCGAATTGCTGGCCCGCGGCGAGGTCACCCTGGCCAGCGCCGACGAACTGCTCCAGGTGCAGCGGGACGGCCAGAACGCCTGGCAGCAGTTCCTGCTGGCCAACGTGCGGCTGGTCCAATCGGTGGCCGCACCCGTGGCGCGCCGGTCCGGTGTGAGCGCCGAAGAACTGTTCCAGGAGGGCTTCCTCGGGCTCGCCGATGCTCTGCTGCGGTGGGACTTCGCCGCCGGGTACCGGTTCAGCACCTACGCCATGGCATGGATCAGGAGGCGGGTCACGGATGCGTCCGTTGCCGTGGAGGCACAAGGCCCGGGGTCGACCAGAACCGCGTTGCGGGCACGCCGGCTGCGCGGCCTCTCCGATCAGCTGACCGGTGAGCTGCACCGGCACGCCAGCGATCACGAACTGGCGCAGCTGGTCGGCCGCAGTGCCGATTGGGTCGGGCGAATGCGTGCCCTGCAGCCGGCGGCGACGCTGGAGCCGGAGCTGATCGCGGCTCCGCAGACCGTCGAGCCCGATTTCGGCCCTGAGGTGCTGGAACTGTTGGCCAACCTGCCCTGGCTGGAGAGTCAGGTGGTCAGCCGCAGGTTCGGGTTGGACGGCGACCGGCCGCTGAACCAGCGGGCTGCCGCCGAGGCGCTCGGTCTCTCGTTGAGCACCCTGCGGCGGCACGAGGCGCGGGCCCTGCGTCGCCTGCGCGGATGGCTCCTGGAAGATCTGGCGGCGTGACCTCACCAGGCCGGCTGGCAGGATGGCTGGCATGGGTCTCTTCGATCGAGCCGGGCTGTCCCGAGACGACTTCAGCAGCCTGACCGCCGCTGTCGGCGGCCGGGTCCGGGTGCTGGCCTGGGCCAGCAGCGCGGGGGGTCCGGCGGTCGGCCTCGCCGATCGGCTGGCGCTGGCCACGCCCGATGGCTGGCGATTCGTCGGCTGGCACGAAATCGCCAGCGGCGGGTGGGACGCCGAGTCCGGCCGGCTGCGTTGGACACTGTTGACCGGCGATCAGAACGATGTGGTGCTGAACGATCCCGGATCGCTGCCCGACCTGTTCCGGGAACGGGTGGACGCCAGCATCGTCGTCCAGGAGCGGTTCGAACTTGAACGCGGGCGCGCCGCGATCATCGTCGCGCGCAGACGTCTGGACGACGATCGGGCGCCGCTGACCTGGTCGCTGAGCCGGCAGGGTGGGTCGTGGACCGACGACCAGACCACGCGATCCGAGGTCGAACTGGCCCGACTCAAGGCCGAATACGACATCAGGTGAGAGGTCTGGTAGCGTTGCTTCTCGCGCGTTGCGCCGATCCCCTGTAGCTCAATTGGCAGAGCGTCGGACTGTTAATCCGTAGGTTCCTGGTTCGAGTCCAGGCGGGGGAGCCACTCCTCAAAGGCGTTCTGACTAGGTGATACAGCAGTCGGGGCGGCTTCTGCATTCGGTCAGCGTGCACCATCGCTGCAAACCAGAACTCCGCTATCATCGCGGCGGAGGCCTTCCGGCACGTCTAGTCGACGATTGCGTGCTGCTGGCTGCATGCGGGCATCGACCCGCGGCGATGGCCAGTCGATTGATGGATTGGCTTACCGAACTGCATGTGCCCAACCATAGGTATTTCTGCGGACGAGGCTCGGGTGATATCTCTTCACCACCTTCGCAGAATTGCGCATTCCGTAGTCGCGCGGCCCGTGATACGACGGAAACGTTCTGGGCCAGCCGAGCGTCGTTGCCGACGTGCCATCCCCAAAGGAGCTGTCATGACTTTCCGACCCCAGACCAGACTGCTCGCCGCGGTCACCGCAGCCCTACTGCCGATGAGCCTGGCCGGACCCGTGGCCCATTCCGTCCCATCGGGAGGCCCCGTCGGCGCGGATTGGCGCTTCCCGCACCGTCCATCGATCCTCGGTGGCTACAAGAACGTCGTGGTGATCTACCAGGAGAACCACAGCTTCGACAACCTGTACGGGTTGTGGGGGAAGGTCGGGAAGGTGCCGGTCGACGGCCAGCGCCGGGCGACCACCGCCCAGAAGCGGCAGATCGGTCAGGACGGCACGGCCTACGGATGCCTGCCGCAGAACGATGTGAACCTCACCTCACCTCCGCTGGCCTCCTCCTGCGCCGACCCCGCCCACGGCATCGCCAGCAGCGCGTTCGCCAACAAGCCCTTCATGATCGACGACTACATCGCGCCGACGGACACGACCTGTCCGGCACCGGGAGCCTCCGCACCCAAAGGAGTCCTGAAAGGCAGCGGTGAGGTCGGCGGCTGCACCCGGGATCTGGTGCATCGCTTCTACCAGGAGAAGTACCAGATCAACGGCGGGCTCCAGAATCGCTATGTCACGGGCTCGGACGCAGTCGGGCTGGCGATGGGCCTCTACGACACCACCAAGCTCCCGATCTACTACTACCTCCACGCCGACGGCGCGCCGCACTACGTCATCGCCGATCGGTTCTTCCAGGGAGCCAACGGCGGGTCGTTCCTGAACCATCAATGGCTGATCGCAGGGCGTGCGCCCGTGGTGACGCCGGACGACGACTCCATCCCGGCGGACAAGAAGGCGCTCAACTCGGTCATCGACAGCCAACGGCATGCCGGTCAACAACTACGACCAGTACAAGACGACCGCCACCGTCGTCGACGGCCAGATGACCGTGGCGTGCGCCAACCCGGCCGACGTGGAGAACTACCGGCTCGCGTGCGGCAACTTCGCCGTGAACACCACTCAGCCGGGCCAGGCGCCCCGCAGCACCGGTCGCTACATGCCGTTGATCGACGACAAGGCGTACCCCAACATCGGCGATCGACTGAGCGCAAAGGGGATCTCGTGGGCGTGGTACTCCGGTGGGTGGGATGACGCCGAGGCCGGCTCTCCCGGGCCGCTGTTCCAGTACCACCATCAGCCGTTCAACTACTTCGCGGCGTACGCGCCGGGCAAACCGGGCCGGCACCACCTACAGGACGAGACCGACTTCTTCGATGCGGCTGCGGTGGGCAATCTGCCGGCCGTCAGCTTCGTCAAGCCGTACGGCGCCGAGAACGAGCATCCCGGATATGCCAGCGCGAATAGCGGCAGCAGTCACCTGGTCGACCTGATCAAGGCCGTGATGAACGGTCCGCAGGCCCGCCAAACCCTGATCGTCGTCACCTACGACGAGTTCGGCGGCTCCTGGGACCACGTCCCACCGCCCGGCGCGGGCAGCGCGACTAAGGGCGCCTACGACGCGTTCGGCCCCGGCACCCGGATCCCGGCACTGCTGGTATCGAAGCGGATGACCAACTCAGGCGTCGATCACACGGTCTACGACACGACCTCGATCATCACCACGCTCGAGCGTGCCTACGGGCTCGCGCCGGTCGGGATCCGCGACACGAAGGTGCGCGACCTCCGGACGGCGATCGAACTGGGCAGCGGCCGCCGCTGAGTCGGCAACGGACGTGGCCAGGGAGGTCAGCGCGAAGGAACGGATCGACCGCAGTGCGCAACAAGAGGAAGGATGACCTCGGGCGAAGCGCCGAGGCAGCTGCTGCCACCAGCGCCATCCCAACAAAGGGAGCGCGCGATGGTTGATCGAATGAACTGGGGTGGCAACGTCCGCTATGGCGCGCTGCGGATCGAGGAGCCAGCAACACTGGATGAGGCCAGACGGATCGTCGCCGGGGCGCGCCACGTCAGACCTCTCGGAACGCGGCACTCTTTCAACGACCTTCCCGACGGTCCCGGCCTGCTGTTGAATCTGGGCCGACTGCCTGCCGACCCGGTCCTCGACGTGGCCACGATGACCGTCACGGTGTCGGCCGGCACCCGATTCGGCATCGTGGCGGCGTTTCTGGAAGCCAACGGTTACGCGTTACACAACATGGGTTCACTGCCACACATATCGGTGGCAGGCGCCATCTCCACCGGCACCCACGGGTCAGGTGATGGCAACAAGAACCTCTCCGCAGCCGTCAGCGGCCTGCAATTCATCAGCCACGCCGGCGACCTCGTCGACGTCGATCGCACCCATCCACAGTTCGCCGGCATGGTCGTTGCGCTTGGCGCACTTGGCCCGGTGACACGAGTCACACTCGACATTCAAAACACCTATCAGGTCCAGCAGGACGCCTTCGCCGACCTGCCGTGGGAAACCGCCCTCGACCGGCTCGATCAGATCACCTCCGCCGGCTACAGCGTGAGCCTGATGACAAAGTGGGGCCGCCCCTTCATCGATCGAGTCTGGGTCAAACGCCGTCTGGACGACACCGACCCGCCGCCCGACCTGGCCGAGCTCGGCGCCACGCCCGTCCCAGTAAGGCAACTCGGACACGGCGCAAACATGACCGAGTTCGGCAGTCCGGGCCCGTGGTCACTTCGGCTACCTCACTTTCGACTCGACTCCACACCAAGCATGGGCGAAGAAATCCAAGTGGAATGGATGGTGCCGCGGCCCGCCATCCAGGCCGTGCTGACCTCGATGCGCCAATCCAGCCGTCTGATCGACCCCATCCTCGGCGTCACCGAGATCCGAACCATGGCCGGGGACGATCAATGGCTGTCACCGGCATACGGCCAGGACATGATCGGACTGCACTTCACCTTCCACCGCGACACAGTCGCAGTGACCGAGCTGCTCGGAATCATCGAACCAATCCTGCTAGCGGCGGGGGCCCGGCCCCACTGGGGCAAGCTCTACCTGGCCACCGCCGAGGACCTGGCCAGCCGCTACCCCCAGCTTCACCAATGGCGACAGCTACGCGATCGGATGGACCCCGACGGCAAGTTCACCAACCCATTCCTCACCGCATTGGCCCTGTCGTACCGGTGAGTGTGGGGGGCCGGGCCGAATCCGCCCGGTCACCAGCGGCGGTCCGGACGCCCTCGGTGCCGATGGTGCTTGGCGGATTCCGGTCGGACGCGATCGTCAGGCGGTGCTACGCAGAAGTGCGCATTGGCCGTGCCTGCAGCGAGCTCTACACTCAGTTGCCGACCGGACGACGGTCGCCCGGTCCGCGAGGGGGATACCATGCTCGCCGACTACGACCCTGTCCCTACGCTCGCCGTCAAGGATTTGGAGCGCGCCCGCAAGTTCTACGAAGGTTTACTCGGCTTCGCGCCCAGGAGCGAAGGCGCCGGCGGGGGGTCCACCCCCACCGACGAAGAGGCCGGCGGTGTCTTCTACGCCGCCGGCTCGGGCGCGATCTTCGTGTACCCATCCACCTTCGCCGGCACGAACAAGGCCACCGCGCTGTCGATCCAGGTGCCGGATGGGTCCTTCGACGCCGAAGTGAGCGCCCTTCGGGACAAGGGTGTTGAGTTTCAGACCTTCGAGATGGAGGGGATCAGCTGGACGGATGGCGTCGCCCTGTTGGGCGACCATTACCGATCGGTGTGGTTTGAGGATCCGGACGGGAACATCCTCAACCTGGAGTCCGTATCGGCCGGCTGAGCACCTGCGGCGCTGCGACCAGCTCTGCGTGACGCCGGGAGCTGGCCGCTTCACCGCTGCCATCATCCGCTGAGGAAGGACTGGCATGACCACTCTGGGCGGTCTCCGAAATCTCCGGCCAGGGCACCTGGTCGTCGTTGCGGCACTGGTCCTTTCACCCGCCTGCGCGGTACCGGCCGACCGAGGGGCAGGCTCTATCGCATTCGGGGAATGTCCCTCTGCCCTGGCATCGGACCTCTCCCGGTACGCGCCCGGCCTCGCGCCGAAGGTCGACCTGAGTTGCGGGCAGCTCGATGTACCACTCGACTACGCCAAGCCAGACGCGGAAAAGATCACCCTGCAGGTCGTTCGGGCCAAGCACCAGGAACAGTCGGAGCGGATCGGGTCGATCATCTTCCACCCGGGCGGACCGGGCCAGCCCGGCGTGGACTACCTGCCCTTCCTACTTTCCTGGGTGCCTGAGTCGGCGCTCAAGAGATTCGACCTGGTCTCGCTCGACCCACGCGGCGCCGGCGGCTCGGCGCCGATCAATTGCCCGACCATTCCGGATGCTGTTGGCAAGACGAACCCGAACGTGCTGACGGAGGCCGGTTTCAGCAGGGCCAGCGTCATCGAGCGACAGGCCAGCGAAGCGTGCTTGCAGGTGCTGGGATCGCGGGCTCCGTACTTCAACACCGAGACCGCCGCCCGCGACGTCGATCGGCTGCGGCAGGCAGTGGGCGACAAGACGCTTACGTACCTCGGCGGCTCCTACGGAGCGAAGCTGGGTGCCGAGTACGCCCGTCAGTTCCCGAGTCTGGTCAGGGCTGCCGTGCTCGACGGGCCCTCAGAGCCCACCGGCTTCTTCTTCGAAGGCATAGCCCGACAGACAAGAGGGTTCGAGAACACCTTCAATGTCTACGCGAAAGGGTGCCCAACCCGGCCGGCCTGCCACCTGGGCGATCCGCAGGCCTTTCTCACCAAGCTGGTTGCCAGTGCCGACGCCGATCCGATCGTCAGCCTGCGCCGCGGGGACAACCGACCGGCCAACGGCGCAGACGTGCTCCAGGCCGTTCGTGCCGCGATGACGGACGAGCGGGCCTGGGCCGATCTCGATGAGATCCTCGAGGAGACCGCGGACGGCAACTCTGGCGGCATTTTTGCCCTGATCGAGAACATCGGCGGACGATCTGTCGAAGACTCCGCGCCCGCGGATCCGTCCGACGCCGGTTACGTGATCAACTGCAACGACTCGACCGTCGGGCCGACCGACGAACAGATCCGCACCGAAGCAAGAGCCATGGCCCGCGAGTTTCCCATCTTCGGCATCGACAGCGCGTTCAACCTGTTCGCCTGTAAAACGTGGCAACCGCAACGCTCCGTTCTCCAACCCCCCGTTGCCGCGACCATGAACCGCCTGTTGGTGATCGGTACGGTGAATGACGCGGCCACCCCCTACCGTGGCGCCGTCGAACTCACCCGGATCCTGGGCAACGCCACCCTGCTGACCTGGGACGGGAACAGCCACACCGCGATGGGTCATTCGACGTGCATCGCTGAGATCGCCGCCCGTTACCTGATCGACCTCACCGTTCCGGCCGACGGCACCCACTGCCCGCCCTAGTCGGCAGCGATTGAAGTCAGCCACCGATGAGGTGGCCGGCGGATCACAACGTCACCCGAGTCACCCAGTAGGTAGCGGTCCACGGAGACTCGACACGTTCGGCCGCGGGCGAACCGCGCAGGGGTAGGGGTCGAGTTGCGTGTGGCTTCAGCCGCCAACCCTGAGCGCGCCGGGCACAGGAATCTCACAGCGACGCCACATGGAACTGATGGTCGGATGCCCGAGGATCGTTCACGAACCTGAACGACGATGGGAACGACGTGCCACTCCTCGGCGAGAAACCACCGACTCACACGGTCTGGCTGCCCGGCCAGCAGCCGGATCCCGCGCGGCGGGCCCGTCCGGCGATCCGGACGCCGGCGCTGACGCGAGGTTGGTGGCGGGACGCCGTCGCCATCTTCACCTCGGCGAGCATGCTTGTCGTTTGCGCCTTGTGGCTTGCAGGCGGCGGCGTCCAGGAGATGTCCGGCTGGGCAGGCGGCGTGACGAGCGTTGGCCGGCTGGCCGGGCTGGTGTCGGCGAACCTGCTGTTGATTCAGGTGCTGCTGATGGCCCGCGTCCCGGTTGTCGAGCGGGTCTTTGGGCAGGACGAGCTCGCCCGCAGTCACCGCCTGGTCGGCTTCTGGTCCTTCTCACTGATGCTCGCCCATCTCGCGCTGATCACCGTCGGCTACGCGTTGAGTGCCCACCTCAACCTCGTCGCGCAGTTCTGGGACCTGGTGGTCAACTACCCGGGCATGCTGCTGGCCCTCGCTGGGACGCTGCTGCTGGTGATGGTCGTCGTGACCAGCATCCGCAGCGCCCGCCGCAAGCTGCGCTACGAGGCGTGGCATCTGCTGCACCTGTACGCCTACCTCGGTGTCGCTCTGGCGATACCGCACATGCTGTGGACGGGCCAGGATTTCGTCGGCAACCCCGCCGCCACCGCGTACTGGTGGACGTTGTGGGTCGGTGCCGCAGGAGCCATCCTCTACTGGCGGATCGGCGCGCCGATCTACCGGAGCCTGCGCCACGACCTGCGTGTCGCCGACATCGTCCGGGAGAGTCGTGATGTGGTCTCGGTCACGATGCGGGGACGCGACCTGGACCGACTTGCCGTTGTCGCGGGACAGTTCTTCAACTGGCGGTTCCTGACCGGGCCCGGTTGGATGCGGGCGCACCCCTATTCGATCTCGGCCGCGCCGGACGGTGGGTCATTGCGGATCACCGTCAAGAACGTGGGCGACGGCAGCCACGCGCTCAGGTACATCCAACCGGGTACTCGGGTACTGATCGAGGGACCCTATGGACGACTCCATCCCGGTGTTCGGACGCAACAGAAGGTCACCCTGATGGCCTCGGGAATCGGGATCAGCCCGATCCGGGCCTTGCTTGAGGCGCTGCCACAACGGCCTGGTGATGTGACCCTGATCTACCGCGCCCGCGCCGAGGTCGACCTGGTGTTGGCCGCCGAACTCGAACAGCTCGGCGACGAACGGGCCGCCCGCGTCGTCTATGTCCTCGGCCGCCGCCTTCCCGGACGCGACAGCTGGCTACCCGAGACCGCTATCGGGCTCAGCGATGCCCAGGCGCTGCACCAGCTCGTCCCCGACATTGCGACAAACGACGTCTACCTGTGTGGAACGGCCGACTGGATGGACGCTGCCGAGGCTGCTGCGCGCGAGTGCGGCGTGCCGGCCGACCGGATCCACACCGAGCGGTTCAGCTGGTGAACCCCAACACCTGAAGCAAAGGAGAACCATGCGAAAGATCGTCGTCGCGGTGATGAGCACCCTCAGCGGGCTGGTGCTGCTGTTCAGTTACCACACGAGCACGAATAGCGGCGCTGCAACAACCACCACCGGGACTGATTCCGGGAGCGGCACCGATCCCTCGGCGTCCGCGTCCACCACCCCGAATGCCGGCGGGGCGTCCAGCACAACCCCTTCGGCCGGCAGCTCATCCTCGACCGGCACCGACCCGTCCAGGTCGGGCAGCTACACGGGGGATGCCGTCGGAACCCGATGGGGAACCGTTCAGGTCAGGATCACCGTCAAGGACGGCAGCGTGATCAGCGCCGAAGCGGTGGAGTATCCGACCGGGAACCCCAAGGATCGGCAGATCAACGCCTACGCCATCCCGCAGCTCAACGACGAAGTGGTGTCCGCCCAAAGCGCCAGCATTGACGCCGTGTCGGGAGCAACTGTCACCAGCGACGGCTACATCACCTCGCTGCAGTCGGCGGTCGACCAGGCCAACCTGAAGTGAGCGCCGCCACCGACGAAGCCACGGGCGTCACGGACGGCCCACCCCGGAGGGCGTTCGTCGCCCAGATCATGGGCCTGCCGATCAGCGTCCACGTGCGTGGACCACAGGCAGGCTCCGATTCCGTGGCCGCGCTGGTCGAGGAAATGTTCGATGCGCTGCGTCAGGACGATGCGATGTTCAGCGCCTGGAAGGCCGAGAGCCCGATCAGCCGGATCAAGGACGGACGCGACCAACTGCTCCACGCGCACCCAAGGATTCGGCAGGTCGCGGCCCTGTGCGAGGTGGCCGGCCAGCGCACCGGCGGCGCATTCTCCGCCTGGCTTCCCGACCCGGACGGTCGGCCCCGGCTCGATCCCACCGGCCTGGTCAAGGGCTGGGCGGTCGAGCATGCGTTCACCGGGCTGATCGACAGACTCGGCATTCTCGGAGCGCACGACGCGCTGGTCAACGCCGGCGGCGACATCGCCGTCCACAGCCTTCGCACCGACACGCCCGACTGGACCATCGCCATCGAGGACCCCCGCGACCGTACCCGGATCCTGCGCACCCTGCGCCTACGCACCGGCGCGGTCGCGACCTCCGGCAGCACCGCCCGTGGAGATCACATCATCGACCCCGCCAATGGCACACCGGCGGCGGGACTGCTCTCGGCCACCATCATCGGCCCTGAACTCACCTGGGCCGATGTCTACGCAACTGCTGCCTTTGTCAAGGGTCCCCGCGCACTGGGCTGGTTGGCCACCCTCACCAATCACGCCGGCGTTCTGGTCAGCACGAACGGATCGGTCACCTCAATCGGCACGATGTCCCCACCGACGCCCTGATCACAGTGCGCGGGCCGCATCGATCCGGCCGACGCGATGCACGTGCACGGCGCGGCCACCATCCTCAGGCGGCCAGGTGGAACGTGCCCGCGAACCGGGAGAGTAGGTCCGCCCGACCACGAAGCACCACCACCACTCCAGTGTCGATCGCCTGGTCCGGGGAGAGCTCTCCCGAGATCAGCCGACGGATTCCCGCGCCGGCGGAGAAGGCCAGGTCCACCGGACCGTCACCGCGGGTCACGTCCAGCGCCGGCCCGTCCACCCGGATCAGCAGCTCCGCCGGACCGATCTTGGCCGCGTAGGCAGTCGCCGGCAGCTCGGTTGCGACCAGCGGGCGGAAGGCGGTGCGCAGAGCCATCGTCATCGAGTCCGGCGTGATGATCTGTTCCTGGCGCGGATCGCCCATCGCCTTGAAGCCCCAGGTGCCCAGCGCCAGCACCACCGGCTCGAGTTCGCGACCGTACGGCGTCAACTCATAGACGATCACCCGCGAGCGGGGCAGCCGACGGATGACGCCCGCGGCCTGCAACTCCTTGAGCCGAGCCGCCAGGATATTGCTAGGAATGCGGGGCAGCCCGGCGGCGAGCTCTCCGTACCGGCGAGGCCCGACCAGCAGGTCACGGATGATCAGCAGGCCCCAGCGCTCACCGACCAGCTCCAGGGCCCGGGTGACCCCGCAGTACTGACCGTAATCGCGCGCCGCCATCGACCTCAGGCCTGTGGCTCGGCGAAGGCCTCGGCGCCCTGAGCGGCGGCCTCGGGGTCCATCCAGCCGAACTCGAGGATGTTACCGTCCGGATCGTTGAGCTGGCGCTGGTACATGAAGCCGTAGTCCGCGGCCTCGTGCGGCTCGATCCCGCCGGCGGCGAGGCCGGCGGTCAGGGCCGTGTCGACCTCGTCCTTGGTATCGAGATAGACCGCGGTCGCAACGGACGGGCTGATCTTGGGGTCACCGATCGGCAGAACGCTCATGGTCTGAAAGAAATCCCGGGTCAGCAGCATGATGGCGCTGTGGTCCGGCTCGACGATGACGCAGGCCGCATTGTGGTCGGTGAACGTCGGATTGAGGGCGAATCCGATGGCTGTGTAGAACGCCTTCGCGCGGTCCAGGTCGGTCACCGGCAGATTCACGAAGATCATGGTCATGGTGGTTCTCTCCTTCGCGGACGTTGTTGTCGAAGGTAACACTTGCAAAAAACAAGTGACCCGTCAAGGCTTCCGGGAGACCTGATGAAGGTGGCAAGAGTACGGCCGGCGCGGCCGGAGCAAATCTGGGGTGGCCACCCCACAATGGGTAGTTGCGGATCCTCTCGAGGGGGAGCATCAATGAAGGTTCGTGCCACCCGGGTCGTGATGGCTGGAATCCTGATCGCGGCCGGATCGCTGGTCGGCCCGACGCCGGCCCGCGCGGCCACCTGTACGGCGGCGACCAGCCAGGACTTCGACGACGACGGTCACGCCGACCTCGTCGTCGCCCGAACCCTGCCGGCAGACCGGGCGGGAGTCGTGGAGATCAGGATGTCCGGCGGCACCACCCAGACCATCAGTGCCGCCACCCTTGGGTTCGCCTCGGCCGCCAACGACCAGTTCGGTGCCGCCGTGCAGATCGCCACCATCGACGAGTCGGACAACTGCCCCGACCTGGTGATCGGCGCACCCGGAAGTGCCGGCGGGGGAGCGGCCTATCTGGTCCGTGGGACCGGCACCGGCGTGCAGACCACCGCCGTCCGGCTCGCCTCGCCGGCCACGGGTGCCCGCTTCGGGGCCACCGTCGACTCGATGTTCCTGCCGTTCACCCGGGTGCGGGTACTGGTCGGCGCTCCCGGCCTGACGGTCGGTTCGGTCGCTGCCGCCGGGGCCGTCGTGGTCTATCCGCTTCTGGACGGCGCTCCCACCGGGACGCCCCGCACCCTCACCTATGCGGACTTCGGTGCGATTCCGGCCACCGCCGATCACCTCGGCTCGGTGCTGGACGTAACCAGCTACCAGGTCACCCTCGGAGTGCCCGATCGTGACCTGGGCTCGGCCCGCGACGCTGGTGAGACGATCGGCTTCACCTTCGTCGACGACACCGGGCCGGTGCAGGTCGCCGACTGGTACCGGGCGAATCAGAACAGTCCGGGCGCACCCGGCGTCGCCGAGGCCGGTGACCGGTTCGGTGCCAGTGTCGACGCCGCCGGCGCCCACACCTTCGTCGGCGTGCCCGGGGAGGACATCGGCAGTCGCCGGGACGCCGGGTCCGTCGCCCGCTACCGCGATCTGGGCAACCACAAGGTCGGTGACTGGGCTTCATGGAACCAGGACAGCTCCGGCGTTCCGGGTGTGAACGAGTCCGGAGACCGGTTCGGTGCAGCGGTCAGCATCGGGTGGGTGGAGGTGCTCGTCGACGGTGACCCGCAGTCGAAGCACGTCTATGTGATCGGCGCCCCGGGTGAGGATATCGGCAGCGTGCGGGACGCCGGGTCGATCACGGTTCTCGCCCCCGGCGTGACCTCGGCGTTCGGGTTGAGCCAGGGTTCCGGGCTGCCCGGCCAGGCCGAGCGGGGCGATCAGGTTGGCGCCGCGTTGGGCGACTACCCCGGGGAGTACACCGGGCCGTTCTACGGCGGGGACGGGATCATCGTCGGCGCGCCGGGGGAGGACGTCGGACCGGCGGTCAACTCCGGACTGGTGATCAGCGCCCGGGGGCTGCTGCCGAAGGGTCGCTTCGCCTGGACGTCGGCCAGCAATCTCGGCAGCCTCCTCGGTGGAGCGCGCTACGGCTGGACGCTGCCCGAGGCCTGAGCAACCCTGGCCGCGGATTGACCGACGAGGCCGTCCACGCCAGACCCATCCCGCCGGTCGTTCGGATGAACTGCTGAGCGGGCTGCTACTCGTCCGGAATCTCGGACTCGCGGGTTGCGAAACGCCGAGCCGCGTCGCTGGAGAGCGCGAGCAGCACCAGAACGCTGGTGCCCAGGCTGATCAGGTCCGCCAGTTGGAGGTTCTGCGGGCCGTACTCGAGACGGGTGACGAACACCGAACCCGCCGAGACCAGACTCGCCGCACAGACCAACAACCTGGCCCAGTTCCAGCCGTGGTAGACCGCCGCAGCCAGGCCGACGTCGAGCAGCGCGAACCCGACCAGCAGGCCGGTGGCCCAGACAGCGGCGTCGGGGCCATCGAGTTCAACATCCGTTTGAGCAAACCAGACCGCGGCCGCGAGCGACAAGTAGTCCACCGCGCGCAGCGCGGTCATGGCGACGCCGAAGGTGATTTGTAAGGGTCGCGCCTGTCGGCGGGTGAGGGCTACCGGCTCGACCGCCTGGCCCGGCTCCACCCGCACACCGGCCACGTCGACGACGGGAAGGTCACCGTCGGTCTTGATCAGATCACCACCGCCGTTGCGAGAGTGGTAGCCGGTGAAAAAGTCGGGCAGCACGCGCACGGTCACCGCCGGGTTCGACGCAGTCAGGGTCTCGACGATGTGGTCGCGCTCCACGTCGACATCGGGGGAGATCTTGTGGGTTATCTGAAAAGTGAACAGCGACAACCCGACACTGCGGTCATAGGTGCCGGCGGCCAGCCAGCCGACGCCTACGCCACCCGGCAGCAGCCAGCCGTCCGGGCACTTCCAGAATCGGACGTGGTGCCGCTTGGACGGGCTTCCGGCCACCTCCTGCTGGTAGGCGAAGTCCTGTCGCCTGCGAAAAAGGAACAGCGGGCTGACCGGGGCCTCGGGGTAGCTGCGCCGGGTCAGCGTGGTGGTCACGATCCGCCAGCCGGTGAGCTGGGTGAGGTCGTGCGCGCGGGTCCAGCCGGCCGCCGTCATGGACTGGTGGATCTGCTCGGCGGTACCCATCAGGGCCAGGTTGACCGGGTCGCCGAGCAGTCCGTCGGCGGTGCGGGTGCGTCCGATGAAGTAGTCGGGCACGTAGATGCGGGTGAGGATCCGGTGCGCTCGAGGCAGGGCCAGATAGGCGACGAGCACCCAGAAAACCAGGATCAGCAGCATCTGCCAGCCGGGCTCGATTCCCACCCTGAAGGTCAGGTACGAGAACCACACCACCAGCACGCCGGCCATCACGAACAGCGCCACGTCCACCCGCCTGAGCAACCTGCGGGTGATCGGGATGACTGCCACACCGCAATCCTGCCGCACGGCCAGGCTGCTGGCGATGAGGACGCGGCCCGGGCTGCTCCCGGGCACTAGGTTGATCCGGTGAACCACCGACTGCTGCGACCTGGCCAGCGCGCCGAGCTGTGGGTGCTGGACCTCGAGACCGGTTTGCGCACCCTCGTGTTCGAGTCGGACACGCTGCTGTTCGAGGCACCGAACTGGACCCCCGATGGTCAGCACCTGATCGTCAACGGCAACGGGCTGTTGCACCGCATCGCGGTGGACGGCGGCGCGCTCGAGGCGATCCTGATCGACGGCCTGCCTGGCTTGAACAACGACCACGTGCTTGCCCCGGATGGCCGCACCGCCTATGTCTCGGCCGTCGACGGCCACCTCTACGCAGTCGATCTGGCCGAGTTGCGGTGCCGCCGCGTGTCCAACGATCACGGCCAGGACTTCGCCCACTACCTGCACGGCGTCTCGCCGGACGGCGCCGAGCTGGCCTACATCGGCCTCGAACAGCAGTCGGACGGCTCCGTGCGCACCAATGTCTTCGTGCTGCCCTGCGCCGGCGGCGACGACGTGCAGCTCACCGACGACGAGTCACCGGACGACGGCTGCGAGTACAGCCCCGACGGTGAGTGGATCTATTTCAACTCCGAGCGGGCGTCGACCGAACCCGGGCACGCCCAGGTCTTCCGGATGCGCCGGGATGGCTCGGACGTCCAGCAGTTGACCTTCGACGAACGGGTGAACTGGTTTCCGCACCCCTCGCCGGACGGCAGCCGGCTGGTGTACCTGAGCTTCCCGCCCGGCACGCTGGGCCATCCAGCCGATCTTCAGGTGCTGCTGCGGCTGATTGAGGACGGTCACACCCGCGACCTGTTCGCCTTGCCCGGCGGCCAGGGCACGATCAACGTGGCCAGCTGGGCGCCGGATGGGCGACGGTTCGCCTTCGTGGCGTACCCGCTCGACTAGGGCGCCACGGACGTGATCAGCAGGTTGGTCGCGAACACCACCGCGGGCGCCGCGCACAGCGCCAGCATCACGATGTTCAGGGCTCGGTGGTCGCGCAGCACGGCGATGAACTCGCGGATCACCGCCGTCGGCCAGTAGTACCGGGCGGTGGGTGCGCCAAGGGCATAGCCGCTGACGCCGTGCGGCGCATCAGCAGGGCCGCCCGGAAGGCATGGAAGTTGTTGGTCACGGCTGCGATCGGCCCCACGATGCCGCGCTCGGCCAGCAACTCGGCGCTGTAGCGGATGTTCTGCTCGGTGTTGCGGGAGAGGTTCTCGACGAGGATCCGGTCACGAGGAACTCCCTCGGCCACCAGGTAGTCGGCCATCGCGGCGGCCTCCGCGACCGGCTCGTCGCGGCCCTGGCCGCCGGATGTGACAAGTACCGGCCGCACGAACGGGAATCGTTCGAACAGCGCGCGACCGCGACGCAGCCGGGCCGCCAGCAGGGGTGGCACCCGGCCCCTGATCAACCCGGAGCCGAGCACCACCACGGCCGCAACGGGCCCACCCCGGCGGGCGGCGATCGAGGGATACACGATGCCGTAGACCAGGAAGGCGGCGAAGCCGAAGCCGAGATAGCCCAGCGGCAGACCCAGCAACAGCAGTGCGATCACCCACAGCTGTTCGTCCAACAGCACCGCCAGATAGCCCAGCCCCAGATAGAGCAGCATCGCCGAGCCCAGCCCGATCGACAGCAGCCTCGCCACCGCGAATCCCTCGCGTCTGATCAGCGTGACGCCGGTGACGATGAGAAATCCGGCCAGAGCCAGCACGGTGGCCAACATGGTGAAGATCAGCGCCACCGCGACCCACTGGGCGGTGACATCGTCGATGCCGATCCGAACCAGCCCGACGATCACGTCGAGCAGGGCCAGCGCGCCCCAAACCAACAGGGCCAAGCAGGTAGAGACCGGTTCGGAACTTGCGCGGATCTGTGAGCACGCTGATGATCAGGGCCAGCAACAGCACGACCACCACCACGGGCAGCTCCAACACGTCGTTACCTCCGGGCGTTGACGGCGTGACAAGGCAACACGCTAGCAGTACCGACCCGGTCAGCAGAGGCCGATCGGATCGCCCTGGACCCGGTCGGCACTGATGGTCAGGGTGCGTCCGCAGGCCTGGAACGTGGTCGGGTCGGCCAGCTCGGAGCGAAGCACCGCGAACAGCGCGAGGGTGTCGACGGCGCGCAGGCAGTTGCGATTGAGGGTCGCCCCGTAGCGGACGGTGAGGGTGCCACCGTCCAGGGTCAGTCCCGGATCCGCCTTGGTGCAGGCATCGAAGTAGACCGAGACGACCATCCGGGTGCTGCCGTCGACGCCGTCGAGCCGGCGGGTCACCTCCGGGTCCTGCAGGCCATGCACGAGAGTGGCCAGCGTGTCGATCTCGGTTCCGATGTAGACGTAGGTGATCGGCTTCGACCTCGGCTGCTTGTCGCGCACGTAGCTGATCGAGCCCAGGCGCTCACCGACCGGCCCCGACGAGCAGCCGGCCAGCAGCAGGTGGCGCTCAGCGCGGCGGCGATCCGTTGCGGTAGGCGCATCGTCGGACGTTAGCGAACTCGGGGTCCAGGTCAGATCAGGTCGTCGTGCTGGCCGGTGATCCAGTCGACGTACCGATCGGCCGAGAACGCGACGATGCCTGCCGCGCCGCTGCCCAACGGGGACGCGAAGTTGTCGTAGAGCCGCTCGTATTCGAAGGTGTCGAAGCCGGCCACGATCTGGGCCACCCCGCGCGGCGACATCGGGATGATGTTGGGGTAACTGCGCAGAAAGCCGACGTTGCCGTCCGGCCGCACCGAACACGCGTCCCCGACCAGGAGCACCCCGGCCCCATCCGACCCAGGCCAATGGACGATGGTCTGGCCCGGAAAGTGGCCGCCGACCTGTCGGGCGGTGATGCCCGGCACAATCTCGAACGGATCGGTCCAGGTGCGGATCGCCGGGTCACTGCGCTGCACCCACTCGGCGTCCTTGGCGGCGACGTAGACCGGTGCGCCGCCGAGTGCCCGGCTCCACGCCACCTGCGAGCCGTACATGTGCGGGTGACTGGCGACGATCGCTGCCACGCCGCCCAACTCGAGGACGGTGGCCAGCGCGTCCGGTGCCACGAAGGCGGGCACGTCGTAGAGCAGGTTGCCGCCCGGGTTCTGCACCAGCAGCGCGGTCTGCCCGATGCCCACCTGCGGCTCGGGTCGCAGGCCCCACAGGCGAGGCTCGAGCTCGGTCACCACCATGGTGTGGCCGGCGGCGACCAGTTCGTCGGTGGTGGTCCACGCCGGACCGGACGGCAGCACGTACTGGCGCTCGTCGGTGCAGATCGCGCATTGGCTCGGCGGTACGTCCGCGGGCTGCTGTTCGACTCCGCAGGTGCGGCAGATCCAGTCGGTCATCTCGGCTTCCTTCCGTGGCCGCTGCGCTCGCGGGTCCTTCTGAAGCCTGTGCGGGTGGCGCAGCCGAACCGAACCCGAGGTTACGTGCTCGTCGTCGTTTCGGCCATCGCGTTCGGCACCATGCCGACCCTCGCCGTGCGGAGCGGCAGGTACCAGCGTGTGTGCTGGGGTTCGGCTGGACGTGCTGGCCGGTCGCTGGCTGCTCCGAGGCGTAGTTAGGTAGCGAGCAGGGGAGTGGTTGTTGGTTGGGTGAGGTCGAGCTTGGTGAAGATGTTGGCGACATGCTTGGCGACGCTGTGGCTGATCACAGCCGTGCGATCTGCTGGTTCGACGCCCTTGATCAACGACAGCACTCGTGCTCACGCGGAGTCAGCCGCCAGCGCGGATCGCACGGCGCGCATTCAGTAGCTGGCCGACACTCGGGATCCAACACGCGCGGGCAACTCGATCGACGGACGAAGTCGACCGGCCGACCGCTCTTGAGCAGGTAGCCGACGCGGCGGACGCCGTTGATTCCAAAGGATGGCGGCGTACGCGGGCACGACTGGCTGACTCAGCGGCAGGGTCGGGTAGTCTGCGCAGACGGCGGCTCGCAGCCGTCGTCGGTGAGGTCGGGCGGCATCGGACGTCGGTGACACAGGTCCGGCAACCTCGGTTCGGCCAACTGGCGGCAGCGGGCGACAGTTCGGGCGCGTCGGCAGCTCGGCAACACTGGTGCCGGCCGCTCGAGCAGCCGACCAGGCTGGCGGATCAGGGCGGCGTCGTCGGCGACACAATCGCTGCCGGCCTCCTTCGTCGGTCAGGCTAGCCGGGCGGATCGGGAAGGCTGGCGAGAATGATGGTCGGGCCGCGACCGGGCTGACGATCGACCTGACCACCAGTGCTGGACCGCTCGATCATGCCGCTCAAACCGTGCCGGCTGAACTCCGCGCCACGACCGTCGTCACGCACCTCGACGTCACCGGGTCGACCAGGGCCAGGTGAACCGACATGGACGCCGCCGGCGTACTTCGCTGCTTCGTGAAAGCCTCGCTGACCAGGTAGTAGACGGCCAGAGCACGGGTTCGGACGGCTGCCGCACGCCGGTGATCGACACTGTCACGGCGTCTGCTGCCGTTCGGCGAGTCCGAACGGCAGTGCGAGGCCGCGATCGCTGAGGATCTGGGGGTGAATGCCCCGGACCGTCTCGCGCAGACGTGAGTGCCGCTCCATCGAGTCCTGCGCGGCCAGCAGGGCGCGTCGGGCTTCGTCCGGACGGCCGTTGTCGAGCGCATAGTCGGCCTCACCCACGCATGCTGAGCACCACCAGATGCTGTTGGGCGCCGTCGTGCAGGTCGCGCTCGATCCGTCGTCGTTCGGCCGCGAACACGTCCACCAACTCGCGTCGGGACGTGGTCAGCTCGGCGACCTGACGGCTCACCTCGGTGCGGGGCCGGAGCAGCTTCTCGACGATCACCGCCTGCGCGGCCGCCAGCGCCAGCCACGTACAACCGATCAGGAGCGTGAGCAGCAGCCGACGCCGGCCAGCGCGCGTCGGCACCTGCGCCAACCATTGCCGCCTGATCACATCGCGACGCCGAGCACCAGCAGCACCAGCACCCGCGGGTAGCAGGTCCACCAGGCCGAACAGCACGACATGCCCCAGACCGCCAGGTTGCCTTCCTTGAGGCCGCGGGTGTCCCACGGGTGGCGTACTGGGCGCTCGGCAGGGCGCCCTGCCGGGGCCCCGAGCAGGCCGAGCCGGTGGCTCTCCACGTTGCCGTTCCCCAGGCGACGAGCGGCAGCACCACCAACCCGAACACGCCGCAGACCAGCGCGATCAGCCGCCGATGATGGACGTCGCACGTAGGCCACGGCGCGCCAGCCAGCGGGCTGAACAGCATCAGCGCCGGATTGTGGGGCGGGCTCAACCGGGCCCGGACGAGCGCATCGACGTCGCCGGCCGGCGGCGAAGGCATCGTGTGCGTCACGCGCACCACGATAGGCCCGGCCGGGTGCCGGGCAGGGGTGCCTGGACCACCCCGGGGTAGTGCTGACACCCCGACGAACACCGGCCAGCGCCAGTGCCCGCGAGCATCGGGCACGGTTGGCTGGAGTCATGAACAGCAATCCGGGTGCAGTGCTCCGAGCCCACCAGATCAGCAAGTCGTTCGGGGACGTCCGCGCCCTCGATCAGGTCAGCCTCGAGATCCCAGCCGGCCAGTCAGTGTCGGTGATGGGTCCGTCCGGGTCGGGCAAGTCGACCCTGATGCATTGCCTGGCCGGCATCCTCGCGCCGGACCAGGGCGATGTCAGCCTGGGTGATGAGCCGGTGTCGCTGGCCTCGGACGCGGCGCGCAGCCGGCTGCGGCTGGCCAGAATGGGCTTCGTCTTCCAGGACGGCCAGCTGCTGCCGGAGCTGTCCGCGGTGGAGAACGTGGCCCTGCCGTTGTTGCTGCTGGGTCGCCGCGTGCCGAGGCGTTGGTCGAGCAGCAGACAGCTGGCCGGCTCGGCCTCAGTGGCATGGAGAAGCGCCGGCCCGGCAGCTCTCCGGGGCCAGGCGCACCGGGTGGCGATCGCCGGGCATTGGTCGGACGCCCGGGCGTCGTTCTCGCCGATGAGCCGACCGGTGCCTCGACCAGGCCCGGCGTCGAGGTGATGCGGGTCCCACCGCGGCGGTCGCCGCCGCCGGGGCCAGCCTGGTGGTGGTCACCCACGACTCCGGCGTCGCCGCCTGGTGTGAGCGCCACGTCGAGATCGTCGACGGACGGATCAGTGCCGACCTGATCAGCCGGAAGGCCGCTGATCACCCCGGCGCGGGTGCTGCCGCTGTTGCTGCGCGGACGGATCCGGGCCGGCCACGGACTGATCGACTGCTCGGCGTGCTCGCCTTCGCCGTCAGCAGCTGGCTGCTGCTCACCGTGCTGGCCGGCATCGGGGTCTTCATCGAGCGGCAGCAGAACCCGCCGGCACCGTTCGTCGCCGCGCTCGGCGACCAGGCCGCCTACGGCATCGAGCAGCGGCGATGTGGACCCTGCTGGCGGCCTGTGCCGGCATGCTGCTGCTGGTGCCGGTGATCACCCTGGGTGCTGCTGCGGCACGGATGGGCGCCCTCGGCCGGGACCAGCGGCTCGCCACCCTGCGCCTGCTCGGCCTGACCGGTGGCCAGGCGGTGGCGCTGAGCACCCTGGAGACGATGCTGGCGGCGATCGCGGGCGGACTCGTAGGCCTGATGGGCTACCTGGTCAGCGTGCCGGCGTGGGCCGCGATCAGCTTTCAGGCCACGTCCCTGGGCGGCGGGGCGATGCTGCTGCCTGGCTGGGCGATCGCGGCCACCTGGCCGGGTTGGTGCTGCTGGCCGGCCTCAGCTCGGTGACCGGTCGATGCGGTGCGGATCTCGCCGCTGGGTGTTGCCCGGCGCGCCCCGCGTCCGATGCTGAAGCTGTGGCGGCTGCTGGCCGTGCCGGTGGTGATCGGGCTGTGGCTGCTGGTCGCGCCGGGCCAGCCTCAGCCGTCAGGTGCTGCTCGCCACGGTGGTGATCAGACGCGGCGGCTCATGGCGGTGTCAACCGATCGGCCCCTGGCTTCTGCAACTGCGGCGGGCTGGGTGGACGGGTGGTGGGGGAAGGGAGAATGTGGGCTGGGGATGGGACCCACAGGGCGCGGACCCGCTGCTGGCCATCCTGGACGCAGACCTGCGCACGGGCACCTACCTGACTCTTGCCATCGCATTCGTGGTGGCCGCGGTGTCGACGCTGCTCAACCAGGCGTCCGCGGTACTGGATCGCCGCCGGGAACTGCGCCAGCTGGCCAACCTCGGCGTTCCGGTCGCCCTGCACGACCGGATCCGGCTGGTCGAGGTGGTCGCCCCGGCCGCCCTGAGCGCGCTGGGATCTGGTGCCCTGGCGATCCTGTTCTTCAGGCAGCTGCCCACCCTCGGCTCGATCCAGGGCCCGGCAGTGTTCGGTCTGGTGCTCCTGGCCGGCCTGGCGCTGGTCTGGGCAGCGGGGGAGGCGTCCCGTCCGGTGCTGCGTGGTGCACTTGCGGGTGAGGCTCTGCGCGACCAGTGATTCAGGTCGCGGCCACCTGCACGACCAGGTTGATCGTGCACGCCAACACCACCGCGCCGAGCAGGTACGACAGCAGGGCGTGCTGCAGCGCCGCGCGCCGCACCGGCCGGGTGCGGAGCGAGGTGTCCGACACCTGGTAGGTCATGCCCAGGGTGAAGGCCAGGTAGGCGAAGTCGTGGTAGTCGGGCTGATCCCCGTTGAAGTCGACCGGTGCGGCGGACGGCTGCTGGTGATAGAGCCGGGCGTAGTGGACGGTGTAGAGGGTGTGCACAAGCACCCACGAACAGGCCACGTCCGCAACGCCCAGCAGCGCATCGACCGGCAACCGGGCACCGGAGTGGTTGCCGCTCAGCAACACGCCTACACCGGCCACACTGGCCAGTGCCGCGAGGGTCAGCACGAGGGCCGCCCCGGCATGGCTGGGGTCCTCCTGGGTGGCGTGGGCCGCGGTCTGTTCGGGGTTGAGCGGAAGAATGTCCCGCAACGTCCAGCCGATGTAGGTCAGGGCCAGCACGATCCAGCCGCCGGCCATGGCCGGCACCGGACCGACCGGAATCCACAGCAGCGCTGACCCGATCACTCCGGCGGCGATGGCCCCGCTGGTTCGGATCCACGCCGGTAGCCAAGTCATGGAGTCAGTCAACACCCGATCGCTGGACGGGCCGTGCTGCTAGCGGGCGGTTCGGGCCGCGGGTGTCAAGGGCCGGAGATGCGCGGCGAGAACGCCGATCGCGCAGACCGCGGCAACCACTCCAACCAGTAGCGAGGGAGGCTGGGCAACCAGCCGCCCGATCGCGATCCAGGCCAACCCCCAGGCCATCGCCGCCCCGATCGCCGGCTGGCCCGGCAACGCACGCGACAAATACACCCCGAGTCCGCCGGCCACCAGCAGTACAGCCACGGCCACGATCGGGCCGGCACCATCCAGCCGGACGCCGGTGCCGACCGCTGCGGCGGTGATGTTGGCCACCGTGGCGACGCAGACCCAGCCCAGGTACAACCCGAAGGTCAGATACAACGCGATCAGTTCGAACGGCCCGTCGGGACGAGTGCCGACCAGAGCGAGACAGACCTTGCCCAGCACGAACGCCAGCACCGCGATCACCAGCACGCTGATCCAGAGCCAGCCGGCCTGGGTCACTCCGAGCCAGGCGCCGTTCAGCAGCAACGACGCGGCGGCCCACCAGCCGGTGGCCCGGGCTTTGGCGTTGCCGGCGTTGCGGGGCAGCCACTGCCAGACCAGATAGGCGATCAGCCCGAGGTAGATCACCGTCCAGATGCTGAAGGCGGTGCCGGCCGGGGTGAGCAGGGTGGCGTCGGCGCGCAAGGCGCCACCGGCGCTGCTCTCCACCCGGGTGCCCAGCACTCCGATGCCGAACAGGGTGCCGATCAGGCCGGCGACGAAGCTGAAGCTGACGCCGAGTTGGCGGGCGAGGTCGGATCGTGTGGTCATCGGTGCTCCTGTGCGTGGGGATGCCGACACCCTACAAACTCACCGGTAACGGGATTCGTGCGCGGTGCCTCGGAGTGTGGACGGAACGCTTTGATCGTGTGACTGTGGTCGGCATGGACCTGGCTTCCTTCTACTCGCTGATGGCGATCACCTGCTTCACCCTGGTGGGGTTGTGGTGGTCCGTGGTCGAACGTCACCCGGAGTGGAAGTCCGACCTGCAGAGCCGCAAGCTGGCCGGCGGGGTGTACCTGTCCTTTCTGCTGCCCGGGCTGATGAGCACTTTCGCGCAGGTCGACGCCGGAAACCCGCTGGTCTGGCGGACCAGCTTCACCGTTGCCGCCGCGGTTGGCCTGGCCAACACCTGGCCCCTGCTCAAGCTCGACCAGAGCCCTAACCGGGGGCCGTTCCGGCGGTTCCGTTGGCTGGTCTGCGTGATCTACGCCGTGATCGTGGCGGTTGCGCTGTTTCCCGCCCTGGCCGTGATGATCGGAGGCACCCCGCTGCAGGCCGCGGCGATCGCGCTGATCCTGTTGATCATGCTGGCCCATGGCCTGGCCTGGGAGTTCATGATGGAGCCGGACCAGGCGATCTGAGCACCGACCCCGCGTACAGTGCATCCGACGCGGGGAGGCGAGATGGCGTGGAACGTGCGCGGCCGCCGTGGAGGCGTCCGGACGGCGCTGGTGGCGGCGGTCGTGCTGGGCACGATGCTGTCCGGTTGCACCGGTGTGCCGGCCCCCAGCGAACCTGTCCCGAGCGTTGCCCCGTCCGCCACCCCGACGCCGACCCCCGGGTTGGCCGATTTGCCTGCCGGAATCAACCAGCGGGCCGTGCTCGGCGACCCGTGGTCGAAGCGCACAAGCAAGGTGCATGCGGTGGCCCGCTCGGCCCTGGCCATCGTCAAGTCGGCCCGCAAAGGCCAGACCCTGACGTTGTCGATGTTCAACCTGACCTATCCGGGCGCATCAAGGGCGCTGGTCCGGGCCAGCCGCCGCGGGGTGAACGTCCGGGTACTGCTGAACAGCGAGGAGGCGACGTCCACGCAGGCGGCGATCCTGCGCGCCGGGTTGGGCGAAGACGTCAGCAAGCGGTCGTGGGTGGTGATCCGCCCCGGCGGTATCCGGATGCACTCGAAGTTTCTGCTGCTGACCGCGCGCGCCGGACGTGGGCCGACGGTGTGGGCCTCGTCGGGCAACATCACCACCTCCAATGGGCGAGACCAGGCGAACGAGGCGTTGATCACCACCGGCGACGACACCCTGTACGACTTTCTACTGGCCCAGTTCACCCTGATGCGGAAGGGCGTGACCAGTCCCAAGAAGCTGGCTCGGGTGAAGACCACCTCCAGCTTGATCGCCCGCACCTTTCCGTTGCCGAGGGCTGGCGCCGTGACCGATCCGGTGCTGGCCTTTCTGAACGACATCAGCTGTACGAACGGCAGCGAACGCACCACGGTCCGGATGGCCCAGCTGTACCTCACCGTCGAGCGGATCTACCTGATCCCGCGCCTGCGCGAACTGGCCGCGGCCGGCTGCACGATGCAGATCGTCGGACACATGCGTGGCTGGAACCCCGACGGCATCAAGCAACTCATGGCCAAGGGCGCCGGTCGGGTCGAGTTGCGCTCAACCACCGGCCGGATCCTGCACACCAAGATCACCACCGTGGACGGCTGGGACGCCGGTGGTCGGCGGATCAAGGCGGCCATGGTCGGCTCGCACAACCTGACCGGGCGGGCCCTGGCCAAAACTCCAGAGGGCGTCAACGACGAACTGTCGCTGCGGATCTGGGATCCGCGCACGGTCGATGCCTACAGCAACTTTGTGGACTGGGTGATCGACCAGCACAGCGCCAAGGCGTCGGCGCCCTGAGCGGCCCCTTCGCAGGCTGCGACCCAGCCCCTAGGCTGAGCCGGTGACGTCCATCGAACCACAGTCCGTCGCACTCGATCCCGCCTCGGTTGAGACTCTGGCCGGCCAGGGGCTGAACTACCTACAGGTCCACTCCGACACCGACGAGTTTCCGGCCTACATCCAGGCGATGAACCGCGGCTTCCTCGGTCAGGAGTCCACCCCGGCCCAGGTCGACGACTCCCGCGAAGGCATGCGGAACCGCCGGATGATCGGGGTCTACGAGCCGTCCGCCGGCCACCCGGACGTGCCGGTCGCGACGATGGAGTCCTGGGTCGCCGACCTGACTGTCGAGCCCGGCCGGACCATACCGATGTGGGCGATCAGCGGCGTCACCGTCGCCCCGACGCACCGCCGTCGCGGCATCGCCCGCGCGATGCTGGAGGGCGAGTTGCGGGCGGCGGCCGGAGCAGGACTGGCGCTGGCCGGACTGACCGTCTCCGAGGCCACCATCTACGGCCGCTGGGGCTTCGCGCCGGCTGTGTTCACCACCGATTGGTCGGTGCGCACCGCCCGAGCCCGGTGGATCGGCCCGACGCCGGACGGACGGCTCGAGTTCGTGCCGCGGGACGAGCTGCCGGATCGGCTGGCAGCCCTGCACGAGCGGGTGCGGCTGCAGCGGCCCGGTGAGGTGGACGGCTGGCCGTCGCTGTGGCGGTGGACGGCGGGCCTGCATCCCGATGCCGAGGGCGAACGCAAGATCCGGGCCGTTGAGTACCAGGACGCGGGCGGCACCACCCGTGGGCTGATCGTCTTCAAGCTGATCGAGTCGCCGGACGACGACTACAGCAGTCACCGGCTGGAGATCAAGGTGCTGCTCGCGGACGGAACCGACGCCTATGCCGCCCTGTGGCGGTTCGCGCTCGAACACGACCTGGTCAGCACGGTGACTGCCACCCTGTGCGCCCAGGACGAGCCGCTGCGGTGGATGATCGCCGACCAGCGCGCCGCCACCGTGACGGTGACCGATCACGAGTGGCTGCGGGTGCTGGACGTTCCCGCCGCCCTGCAGTCGCGGCGCTACGCCTCGGCCGGCACGGTGGTGCTGCGGGTCACCGATCCGCTCGGCTTCGCCGACGGAACCTGGCGCCTGACGTCCACGGCGGACGGCACGGCCGAGGTGCACCGGTGTGAGGAATCGGCGCAGCTCACCCTCACGGTCAATGCGCTCGGTTCGGTGCTGCTCGGCGGAGTCTCGGCGGGCACCCTCCGCTCCGCGGGACTGGTCGTCGGCGAGGACGAAGCGGTCCGGACACTGCACTCGCTGTTCGCCGTCGAGCGACCGCCACATCTGAGCCTCTGGTACTGACCCCCACCAGGGGTCGACAATGCGCCCATGGCCACCGGGTGGGATGCGTTCATCTCCTACTCCCACGCGGAATCGGAGCGCACCGCGATCGCCCTGCAGCGGGGCCTGGAGCGCTTCGCCCGCCCCTGGTACCAGCGCCGGGCGATCCGGGTCTTCCGAGACAACTCGGCGATGTCCACGAATCCCGCCCTGTGGCCGGCCATCGAACAGGGCCTGATCGCGTCCAAGCAACTGATCGTGTTGCTCAGCCCGACCGCGGCCGCGTCCCCCTACGTCGAACGGGAGACGGCCTGGTGGGTGACCAACAAGGGCACCGACTCGATCCTGTTGGTCCAGGACGCCGGTCCACTCAGCTGGACGGTCGAGGGTCGGTTCAGCGACGAAAGTGCGGTTCCGCCCGCGTTGCGCACCGCGTTCTCGGACGAGCCTCGCTGGCTCGACCTGCGCTGGCTGCACGACAGCGCCAGCCCCAGCTCGGACGCTCGGTTCGCCGAGGCGGTGGCCGACCTGTCGGCGCCGATCCGTGGCGTGTCTCGGGACGAGCTGATCGGCGAGGACCTGGCCCAGCACCGCAAGGTGCGGCGGCTGACCAGGGCGGCGATCAGCGGACTGACCCTGCTGCTGATCACCTCGATCGTCGCCACCGTGATCGCCGTCCGGCAGCGCGACGACGTGCTGCGGCAGGCGGTCACCCTGAGCTCGCGGCAGTTGGCCAGCACCGCCACCGGCCTGCTCGGATCCGACCTACGGCTCGCTCAACTCATGGCCGTTCACGGCTTGCGGACCGAGGATTCGACCGTGACTCGATCGGCACTGCTCGCGGCGGCGCTGGCGTCACCGCCGGTGCAGTACTTCGCCACCTTCGAAGCCCCGGTCACCGCGATCGGCACGGGCTCCCGCGCGGTCGCGGTCGGGCTGGCGGATGGCCGGGTGTACACCGTCGGCATCCACGTAGGCGACCAGCCGACGCTCCGGTTCACCGCGCCGTCCGCGGTGACCGCCATCCGAACCACCGCCGACGCAGGGCACCTGCTGGTGCAGGCCGACGAGTCGATCTCGGTGGTGGACGCCAGCGGCTCCCGGACGCTCGGCGTCAAGGCAATGGTCGGAACGGACGCGATCGGGCTGTCCCCGTCCGGCGCCGTCGCTGCGGTTCTGACCTCCGCCGAGCGTAACTCGATAGTGATCCTCGACCCGGCCACCGGAAAGGTGCTCCAGCGGCGACGGGACATCATGGCCCCGCGAGTGGGGGAGGCTGCGGTGTACCCCCAGTACACCCAGCGGATCAGTTTCGTGAATGATGATCGGCTGCGCCTGGTTGCCAATGATGCCCGCTGGGTCACCGTCGACCTGCGATCGGGACGGACCTCGCAGCGCGGACAGACCGACTGGATCCCCTCGGTGCAGCTCTATCAGGCCTCCAGCCGAGGTGATCGCCTGCTGTCCGCGCAGATCGGCAACGGCCACCAGGTGACGGCCTGGTCGCTGGATCGCTCGGGTTCCGGCAAGGGCGCGGTCCGCACGGCGGAGGTTCAGATCAGCGACCCGCTCGGGCTCGCGGTCAGCCCGGACGGCCACTACCTGCTGGTCAGCGACTCGGCGTCCGGAGTTTCCGCCGCGGCCATGGCCGCCCCGAACGACCCTTTCGCCGCGACTCGGTTTCCGTCCAGCCGAATCCCGGGTCTCGACGGTGCCGGCGCAATGGAGTTCTTCTCGCCTAACCGGGCGGTGATCGCCGCCCGCAATCAGTTGGCTTTCCTGACCCTGGGCGGTCCCGGTCGGGGCCTGACCTCGCAACGGTTGGTGCCACGGAGTGCTTCGGCACTGCCCGGCTACGCCACGGATTCGCGGAGTTCCACCCTGGCCGTGGCACCAGACGGGGCTAATCTCGCCGTGTTCGAGTCGAGCCTCGGCACGGTGGAACTGGTTCCGGTTCCCGGGCACGGCGGCCGTTCGCTGGCTGCCGCCGAAGTGGTCTCCGCCGGCACCCAGTCGTTGGGTCCGCTGTGGTTGGATCCGGACACCGTCCTGGTGCTGAGCTCCGGCACCGGCCAGTCGAGCCGGCCGCTGCCCAGCGGCGTGCTGGTCTGGGGCCTTGGCCTCGAGGACGACCCGGACCGGTTCGTCCAGGCCTTGGTGGCGCAGGTGACTCCCGACAATCGGGTGCTGATCGCCACCTCGGACGGTCTGATCCAGACTCGTGAGGCGCCATCGGGCCGACTGCTGGCCACGGCCGGCGCCCGGGTGCCGAATGACCGCAGCTACGAACTCGCCGCCTTCAGCGCCGACGGCCGTTACCTCGCATTGCTCGACAGCGAGTCGGACGACCTGCAGGCCTACCAGAGCGCCACCTTGCGGGTGCTGGACCCGGTCACCGGGCAGGTTCTCCACGAGGTGTCATGGCCCTCGACCGGCCGTCCTGACGAACTGGCCTTCGCCGGCAGCGACCTGCTGGTCTCACACGGAGCCGGCGTCGACATCATGGCGGACGCGGGCCGGGGCGCGGTGACCAGGGTGGCCACGTCCGGTAACCGGACCAGCACCGGCTCCGCGCAGCGAAACCCACCACTGCTCGGGCCGGACGGAATCGTCGGCCTGCCGACCCGCTCCGGCCTGCAGCTGTACCAGTTGGACGGCCTGCAGCCATTGGCCACGGTGCCGTTGGCGGCGGGGTTCGAGACTGTTCCCCGGGCCTACGCGTTCACCCCGGACGGCTCCACGCTGATCAGCGGACACTTCGGCGCCGACCGGACGACGGCACGAGTGACCTTTCGCAAACTTGGCATCGAGGCGATCGTGGCGCAGACCTGCGCCTCGGCCGGGGGAGCGGTCGCCGTCGACGACTGGATCAGGCTGGTCGGCGGCACTCCACCCGACGATCTCGGTTGCCGCTGACCGGTGCCGGCCCGCCTGCCGGTCCCCGCCGGCCAGGCGCGTGCCGGCCGGCGGCCGGGTATCCCCGACCCAGCCGGCATCGTACGATCGGCGCATGCCACTACGCGTGCTGATCCTGGGGGCCGGAGTGGGTGCCGGCCACAACCAGGCGGCCAGCGCGATCAGCGCGGCTCTCGACCAGATTCCCGAGGCCGGCGAGGTCAGGCGGATCGACATTCTCGAGACCACCAACGACATCTTCGCCAAGCTGTACGACGACGCCTACTTCACCATGGTGTCGGAGGTGCCCTGGATCGTCGGCTCGCTCTACGACAGCCAGGAGGCCCCGTTCAACCTGCCCACGCTGGTGCAGTGGTGGGACAAGCTGAACACCACCGCCGTGGTGCGCGGGATCAAGGAGTTCGACCCCGATCTGGTGATCTGCACCCATTACCTGCCGGCCCGGCTGGTTGCGCTGATGCTGGCCAGGCGGCAACTGCGCGCGCCGCTCAACCTGGTCGCCACGGACTACGACTTCCAGGGATTGTGGCTGACCTCGCCGTTCAATCACTTCTTCGTCGCCCGTGACGAGGCACGCGAGTTCATGGTCAGGTTGGGGGTTCCGGAGGATCGGGTGCGGGTCTCCGGCATCCCGGTTCGGGCCGGCCTGGACGCGCCGGTCGACGCGGCCGGCGTCCGTAGCCGGTTCGGCCTGGACCCCGATCTGCCGGTGGTGTTGATCTCCGCCGGCGCGGCGGGTGGCAGCTACCTGCTGAACATCGTCCGTCAGGTGGCGCGCTGCGAGCAGGCGTTCCAGGCGGTGGTGATCTGCGGACGCAACGCCGAACTGCGCGATCAGGTGAATGAGGTGGTCGGCCGGCGCCCCGACCGGTTCAAGGTGCTCGGCTTCACCGACGAGATGGCCGATCTGATGCGGATCTCGACCCTTTTCATGGGCAAGCCGGGCGGGTTGTCGTCATCGGAGTGCATGGCCGCGGGGTTGCCGATGGTGATCATCAATCCGATTCCGGGCCAGGAGGTGCGCAATGCCGACTTCCTGCTCGAAGAGGGTGCCGCGATCCGGTGCAACTACACCAGCACCGTCGGGTACAAGCTCGACACCCTGCTGGCCGACCCGGCCCGGATCAGGTCGATGGCGGCCAGCGCCCGGCGGATCGGACGGCCCGACGCAGGCCGTACCGTCGCCGAAGGGTCGATGGAGTTGCTCACCCCGCCGCTGTGGATCAGTCGCGAGGCGCAGCGGTCGATGCTGACGGCCAGCCAGGAGGGCACCGCCGCGGTCGACCTGGAGCCCTGGCGCCAGTTGCGCACCCTGACCGATCCGGCCACCGGCAGCTCCCTGGCGGTGGTCACGCGCGGACAGTTGAGCGCCCTCGGGGTGACCACCTGGTCGACGTCGGTGACCCTGGCCAAGTCGCGGCTCAAGGCCCTGCGCTGGCAGTCGGAGAATGTGGACCTCGCGGTCTCGGCCCGCTGGCTGCTCAAGGGCGTCCGGTCCAGGGAGTTCGGTCTGGTCTGAGCCCGGGATCTAGGCTGGCGGCATGGCCCGCTACGTGATCGACGCCCAGACCCTGCTGCACGTGGTCGAGACCGGCACGGCGCTCGATCCGCAGCACCAACTGGTGGCACCCGCCTCGATCCGTTCACAGGCGTTGGAGCTGCTGCTCGTCCGGGTGCAGCGGGGTGGGTTGGACGAGGCCGACGCCCTACGGGCGCACGAGCGGCTGACCGAGGCGAAGATCCGGGTGCTCAACGACCGGGTCAGCCGGCGCAGCGCCTGGAATCTCGCCCGCGAACAGGGCTGGACGTCGCTGCGGGACGCGGAGTACCTGGCCCTGACCAGACTGCAGGCGGACGCCCTGGTCACCATCGACGACCGGCTGGCGGAGTTGGCCTCGGGGTTGGTCGCGCTCGCGCCATTGAGCGCGGTGCTGGCCGACTGACTCTTTGCCGGGATGCACCCGGCACAGCCTTCCAATAGTACAGCGATCGATGTACCGTCTTTCCATGGAAATGCTTGCGGTGGCTCGACCGAAGCCGGTGCTGCGGCACGTCGACGCCATGTCCCGGGTGGGCCAGGCGCTCTCCGATCCGACCCGGGTGCGGATTCTGTTGGCGTTGCGGAGCGGCCCCGTGCTGCCGTCGGAGTTGGCGGACTCCCTGGGGGTGTCCCGGCAGGTGGTGTCCAATCAGTTGACCTGCCTGCGCGGCTGCGGCCTGGTCGAAGCCGACCGGAACGGCCGCAACAACTGGTACCGGTTGACCGATCCGCACTTGTCCGCCGCGCTCGACGATCTGGCCAAGGTCGCCCTGGTGGTGGATCCGAACTGCTGCGCCGGGCAGGACTGCGGGTGCTGCTGAACGTCGTCGATTCGACGCCGAACCGGGCCCGCCGGGCGGTGCTGCGAAGACGCATTCAACTGATCGTGGCGATCACCATCGGGTACAACGTGATCGAGTCGGTGGTGGCCCTGGTCGCCGGCGGGTTGGCGTCCTCGTCCGCGCTGATCGCATTCGGCCTGGACTCGGTGGTCGAGGTGTTGTCCGCCGCGGCGGTGGCCTGGCAGTTCGCCGTGGCCGATCACGAACGCCGGGAGCGGCTCGCACTACGAGCGATCGCGGTGTCGTTCTTCGGCCTGGCGGCCTTCGTGACGGTGGACGCGACCCGCAGCCTGATCCTGCACGACCCCGCCGCACCCTCGCTGCCCGGACTCGTGCTGGCGGCGGTGAGCCTGGTGGTGATGCCCCTGCTCTCGTGGGCCGAACGCCGGACGGGTCGCGAACTGGGTTCCCACTCCGCGCTCGCCGACTCCCGGCAGACACTTCTGTGCACGTATCTTTCCGCGGTGTTGCTGATCGGTCTGGCCCTGAACAGCCTCTTCGGCTGGTACTGGGCCGACCCCGTGGCAGCCCTGGTGATCGCCGCCCTCGCGGTGAAAGAGGGCCGGGACGCCTGGCGCGGCAAGGGCTGCTGCGCGCCCGGCGCAGGCTCGAGCGAGCGGGACTGCGACTGCTGCGCGCGCTGATCGTGAGGGTGATCGTCGCGGACTCCGGTGACGCTTCGCCGCCGACGCCCCAAGCGGCCGGGCCTCGTTCCGGGCCGCGATCAGCGGCTAACCTGTCCGGATGCGTCGACCCAATGCCCGCATCGCCGACGTCGTGGTCGGATTCCTGGCGGTGTTGGCGCTGCTGCTGGCCGGGGTGATCATCGTTGTGCAGCGCACCCGTTACGACCGCTTTCTGTACGTCTCCGAACTCGGCGCCCAGGGCTCCCGCAGTGAGGAGATGTTCCGCTGGGCGTTCGTCAGTGCGGTGATGGGTATCGCGTTGCTCTCCTGGATTCTCCGCGATGTTCAACCCCGGGGGCTGTTGCTGTCCCTATGGCGGCCGGCGCTGACGTTGGCGGTATCGGCGGGCTGCTTTCTGGTGGCTTCGCAGGTGACCTGCAGCAGAGGGTGTCCGATGCCGTTCACCTCCGCGGCCGAGCCCCGCGACGGCGTGCACATCATTGCGGCCGTGCTGGGGTTCGCTGCCGGCGCCCTCGCCATGCTCCAACTGGCGACGACCGCGGATCGTTTGATGCGCCGGATCTCGGTGGTGAGCGGACTGCTGGTTGCGACCATCGCCGGCACCGGTGGCCTGCTGTCGCTGGCACGCGTCAACACCGAAGTCGGGTCCAGTCTCGAGTTCCTCGCCACCGGCATCGGCCTGGCCTGGTTGATCACGATCACGGTGGTCCACGTGTGGCACAGCCTCCGGGCGACCCACGTCGCTGGTCGGCCACTCCGCGGCCGGCTCGACGGACCCCGGGGTCTGGTCGGCGCGGACGCGGTGGCGTTGCCGGCGCCGGACTGGCTCGGCGCTGCGCCGACCCGTGACCCTGCGGACCGGGCCGGCCGTCGAGACCCCGACGATCATGAGTCCCCGGCCCTGACCGGCTGAGGCCTTGAGCCGGTCCAACCCTCGACCGATCGGCGCGACAGACCAGGCCGACCGGCATCTTCCGATCGAGCCTCGGAGGTGCCGTTGAACTCCGCGGCCGTGTCGCCCACGCCCGACAGGGGTGCGCAGGAAACGCCAGACAATGCGCGGCGGTGGCCCGGGACGCCGCGGTTCGATCTCCGCTGGTTGAGCTTGGCGAAGCCACCCCGGCGGACAGGCCAAGATGGTGGGCAGCGTAGAAATCAGTTCCGAGACGGTGCTCTTGCCTGCCCGGTCGGAGCGACATTCGGGCCCAGTATTCACTCTCATGCCGCGGTCAGGGCGGCTCGATCCTGCCGAGGTGCGTGCGCAGATCTCCTACATCGGTGGTGGGTCGTTGTCTCGCGGCCCGTAGGCCAGCCAAGCACTTTCGCGGTCGGATCCTTCGAGCCAGGTGATTGAGTACTCGGTGTCGTGGCTGTTGGGGACGAGCAGCCCATCACGCATGTCGTCGACGACCGTCCACACTTCCTTGCCGTTTGCCACGTCGGGTAGTCCTCGATGACCTCTGCTTGCCGACCGTCGGCCCAGGTGATCTTCAAGAAGACATGCTCTTGCATGCTCAGGGGACGACCGGGCGACCAGAAGTGCCCAACGCTTGTCGCTACATGCCCACGAACCTCACCTGCGATCCGAAGTTCAGCGACCCCATCGCGGAACGGGTCCAAGGCCGTGTCCTGCAATCGCTTCACAGCGAAAGGCTACCCAGCATGCGGCCGCACATCAGCGTGAGGCGTTTTGCGTCAAGGGGTCGGGGTGCCTGACCGCTCGTCGGTCCCTGCATAGCGAATGGGGTTGGTCCCTGCAGCGTGTGATCGGGTTGGTTCGACGAGGGGTCGGGGCCGCCTGTGATGAGCGTCGAGCTTGGTGTCTCTATGCCGCGGAAGGCTGGCCCCGACCGGTTCTTGGGTGACGCGGACGCCCGCTGGGTCAGGCCACGATCGGCTCCTCAAATGTCTGGTCAGGCCGTTGGCGGCGATGACGGGGTCCCAGGCCTGGCCGGTGGTGACCACGGCCCACAGTTGGCGCAGCAGCGCGGCGGCGAGCACGGTTTGGGCCTGGGTGGGCTTCAGCTTGTTGTGTTCGCGGGTTGTCAGGTGCCGGTAGCGGGCGTGGTAGACGGTGTTGGTGTGCTGGCATCCCCATACGGCTCGCCAGGCGGCGGTGCGCAGCCCGGGTCGGCCGGCGCCGGAGAGGCGGGCTTTGCCGGCGAAGGTGCCGGAGAGTCGTTCGCGGGGTGCGAGGCCGGCGAGTTTCACGATCGCGCGGGCGGAGGTGAACCGGGTCAGGTCACCGGTCTCGGCCAGGATGGAGGCGGCGCCGACCGGCGACAGCCCGTCGATCGAGGTGACCAGTTGGGTGAGACCGAGCTGGTCCAGGGCTTCGACCATGCGCTGTCGACCTGGGCCTGGTTGGCGCGGGCGGTGTCCCAGTCGTTCAGGATCCAGCCGATCCGTTCGAACCCGCCCTGCGGTGGGCCTCGACCCCGGCCGGATCGCCCAGCGCGGCCCAGAGATGGTTCACGATCCGCAGGCATGGCTTGATCCGGCCCCGGCGCACCACCTCGGCCCGGACCTGCGTGCTCGAACCGGGCCTGGCCCAGACGGCGGGTCCGGGCGAAGTCGCCGCCGTCGCGCAGCATCAGCACCTGCATGGCGGCGACCCAGGTGATCGACTTGAACGGCTGCTTCGCCGTGGCCAGGGCGGCCGGCCAGACGCACTCGAGCAGGTCCCGGACCTGCTGAACATACTCGTATGGAGATCCAGCAGCTGGGAGCGGCGGGCACCCAGATGACGCAACCGGCCCCACGCCTCATCAACCGGCCTCCGGCAGGTAGCAGCGCAACCCGGCGACCAGCCGTGCGATCAGGACCGCGTCCTTGTCGTCGGTCTTGTCGATGGTCAGGTCCTCGGTGCGGCGCGCCCACGACGAGGCCGCCGGTTGGACACACACAAACGGCATCCCCCGATCGGCGGCGAGCTGGGACAAGCACCCGCCACCGGTGCCCGGTCGGCTCACACGCCACCGTCACCCCCGCGAAGCCGGAACGGGTGGCGCGTTCGCCAGCCCAGTCCAGCGCGGCGCCCAGGTCCCACGCCTTGCAGCGGAACGTCCGCGGGCCAGCACCCTCGAGTCGTGGTCGCACACCACCACCATCTGCTTGCGATCAGCCAGGTCGATACCGACGATCGCATTCGAAACCGGAACCGCCGCACGGAGCCGGCTGAGCCGCTCGTTCCTGTTGCGATCCCCACGGGACACACCACTACCGTTAGCCATGAACGTCCTCCTTGAAACCGATGGGACACCAAGCCCTACAGCGCATCAGGAGGACGTTCCCCACGCCAGACCCCGACCGCTACAACACGTTCCTATGCCGCACCGGGCGCGGTCGATGTAGCCCATGGATCCAACGCCGGGGTAGGTGACTATTACCGGGAATTTTGGTTGTTCACGGCACTACTGCCCGCCGCCGGACTGTGGCTATTCATGCTTGTCCGGTGACGCGCGTGGGGCTTGATGTTCGACGTGGAGTTGGTGCCGCACCGCCAGGGACCAGGACGGTCCTCGGCGGTGAGGCACGCTTTGGGTTATTCCCGGCCGGGGAAGGGGGTTGGGGGTTGGCCAGGGCCGGGCTGATTCGAGTTGACCGGCAAGCCGGAACAGGTTGGCTTCGTCCGCATAGCGGCCGAGGAAGTGCACGCCGATCGGTAGGCCGCCGTCGTTTCGCACAGTGGGACCGACATGGCGGGGCTCCCGGTCCTATCAGGTTCGTCGTTAGCCGATCCCCTTGTGAACGTCGCAGCGCCCGCCTCCTCCGGAGGCGCGCGCGGGCGGGTGATGATTCAGCGCTGGCGGGGGCTCAATCATGCTTCGGGGGTTGGAAACGCCTTCGGGAGTCCGGCGAGGAAGCCGGGAACCCCTGCAGTGACGTGGCGGTAGCCCGGCAGTTCAGTGGTGTCGACGTGAAGACCTTGGTAGTTGTGCAGCCGCAAGCTGGCCGTGAACGCTTCGATGTGGATCCTGAACTCGTCGTCGAGGGTGCCGACGGACATGAAGAGTCTGCCGGGGAGGCGTGATCCAGCCGGCGGTCCATTAACATCGAGGTCGAGCATAGTCTGACCGCCCAGGACGACCGCGGGACTGGTGGCTACGAAGCGGTGAAACAGGCCTGATCCGCTGAGCACCTGCTGGAGGACGAAGACGCCGGCCAACGAGTGCCCACAGATCGTGCGGTCGGAGGGATTCGTGCGGTATGTGGCGTCGACGAAGGGCAGAATCTCATCGTTCAAAGCTCGTGCGAAGGCATCGCTGTGCCCGGAGCCTTCCTCGCCGGGAAGGGCCTTGGGCGAGTAGTCGCGCGACCGTATCTGCCACCACTCGTCCAGGGTTTCCACGGGTCTCCCGATCCCCACCACGATCAGCTCCGGCACGAGCTGTTCCCAGACGTAGGGCATGACGGCAGCGACCACGAACCCAAAGCTGGCCGGTGAATCCAGCACGTACAGCACCGGGTAGCTCTGTGTGGAGCCCTGATAGCTGTCGGGCAGCCAGACGTCCAGCTGGTAGTCGTCATCCGTCGCTGTCGAGGGCACGACGTGCGTTCGGCTGTCCAGGACTACCGCTGGTGACCCGTTCATGGTCATAGGATCCACCTTTCCATCGAGGTTTAGTGCGTCGGTCAGGTTAGGAAAGTGCGGTTGACATCACCTGGGTGGATGGTTCCCTGCTGTTTTCAGCCGAGTCATCTGGTCCCGCGTGAGGTGCACCGCACCGGCGTCCAAGTTCTCCGCCAGCTGTGCTCGGGTCGTGCCCCCGACGATGGGGATGACCGCCGGATCTCCACGGAGCAGCCAAGCCAGTACAACCTGGTTCGGCGTCGCCCCGGTTTCACCGGCGACCTCATTCAGGACTTGCAGTCGAAGCGTGCTGTCCGAGCCGTGGTACTCAGGGCCGATGCTCCGGTCTTCACGCGTGTAAGCGCCGTTGAGAAGCACCGAGTAGGCCAAGAGAGTGATGTCGTACGAGCGACAGAAGTCCAGCAGCTCTGGACCGGCGACGACCTGGCCCCCGAAGTCCGCACCAGCGGTGGGTCGAAGATAACTGTGACGGAACTCGACAGCGGCGGGCCCAGCCAATGTCTTCGCCTCGGCGACCAGGCGGGCCTCGGCCAGTCGCCACAGCTGCCAGTTGCTGATCCCGAAGTACCGGATCTTCCCCGCCGACCTCAGCGACGTGAACGCCTCGAGAATCTCCTCCAGCGGTGTGGCGCGGTCATCACAATGGGTGAAGTACAGGTCGATCCAATCGGATCGGAGCCGCCGAAGACTCTTCTCGCACTGGCGCTCTATCTCCGACGCCCGGAGGCCCCCGGGGGAGTCCTGGTACGGGAAGCCGAGCTTCGTGGCGACGAACGTGCGGTCTCGACACCCACGCTCGAACATCCAATCCCCGATCACGCCTTCACTTTCTCCGCCCACGAACCCGGGGATCCAGCAGGCGTAGATGTTCGAAGTGTCCAGGAACGTGCCACCCGCGTCGGCGAACTGATCAAGAAGCTCGAATGCTCGCGACGAGGAAATGCGGCTGCCGAAGTTGTCGGTTCCGAGGCACACCTCGCTCACGCGTACACCCGTCGCGCTTAGCAGGACAGTATCCATGATTCACTCAAATCCGGGTCCGTCTAGTCGCAGCCCGGCCAGAACGTAGCACCAAGACCATTGCCATGGCGACGACCTACCGAACCGTGCTCCGTCAACATGGCGCGTTGCTTCGGAAGCGGGCGTCAGCGTCGAACTGCTCGAGGTACGCGTGTCGAACTACAGCAGCGTGACGATGTTCGCCGCGACCGGACAAGTCCATTGGCGCCTGCGCCGTTCGTCGCCCTGCGGCCCGCCCGGTGCATCCTTCCGATGTTGTTCTCAAGCAGTGGTGTAAGTTCGTTCTCAATTCTGATGTCTCTATAACGATTTGCGCCGTTCCGAACCGGCCAATCATGGTGTAGAACGACGAACTAAACTAATTGCCTCGGCGCCGAATAGGAGATTCCCTGTGGCTTGCCTGCCATACGCGAAAACGTGGTGGTATACGCCCCTGATTCTATAGCCATCCCCTTCAGCCGCTATCGGTAGTGCATCATTTTGATGTTCGCCTGAGCCGACCCAAGTGAATCTCGAAATAGACGGGAACAACATCCGAGCCGATGTAGCACTTGAAGTCACCTATGAGGCTCGCCGATCTCAAATTCGGAGCTATCGTAAGGATACCATCGGGGATCGTTATGGATGGTGGCTGGGTAAGATTCGAATGGCAGGCGCCGAATTTCGATGTCCCAGTGGCACTATCGTATTGCGAGAGCGAAATGGCCGCCTCTGAGAACCTCTCTGGCGGTCGCACGTTGTCGCCCTTTACGCTCTGCATGTCAGCGTTCACAGCCAAGGTTGTGGTGACGGTCCCTGTTACGAACGTAAAAAGGGCCTGCGCAATAAGCCCGTTCTGACGGTAGATTAGCGTGGTTGCCGCAGTCGCAGGTCGTATGCCTGCTGTGGCGAGCAGTACGGCGGCCGTGGCGAGTATCAAGACAATCGAACGAAGGTGCCGCATTGTGTCTCCGCATGTTCGCTGTGTCGGTGTTGCAGACGAGTTCGCCAAGCAACTCCTACTACTGGAGTCTCGCATGGCACGCGATGGTTGTCACCAGATGAGCCTTTGTCCGCCACTACCGATTGCATCCGCAATTGCCGCACGGCGTGAGGGCGATTCCCGATATGCCCTTGGGACGTCAAGACATCGTGCAGCGCTACCAGAGCGTATTCGGCGTGGTGGCCAGTGAGTCTGGAGGCCGAACTGCACTCCCAAGGGACAACCTCACAACGAACATCGGACCCTAGACCCATCAAGACCGATCGAAGGTCGCGCCTGTCCTCTTGGCCGTCTGTGCTTGCCTCTACAGTCGAGTCATGAAGGCGATCGTGGGTGCAGGGCTACTCGTATCGGCGTTCGCGCCGCTGCTCGCTCTGATCGCGATCTTGAAGCTGTCGACGCTGGGGTGGGTCAGTTGGGCGATCCTTGCTGGTTGTCTGCTGTCGCTGGTGCTCCTGTGGCTTGTGCTTCGCAGCGTGGCTCAGCTTCAGCCGCGCCCTGTGGAGTCGGTGGAGGTCCGACGCGCAGACGAGAGCGTACTCGGGTTCACCTCGAGTTACATCGTCCCGGTCGTGGTCGCCCTTTTCAGTGATGACATCGCATCCTTGGTGGCGACGATCGCGCTCGTTCTGCTTCTCGTGGTCATCTATGTTCGGGCCGGGCTGTTCCACCTGAATCCAACACTTGCCGTCGTCGGCTTCCGGCTCTATCAAGTGACCGCGTCAGGGGGCACGGTAACAATGGTGCTGTCCCGGACCCAACACATTCCGCAGCAGGGAGTTGTCGACTGTCGATACCTTGGTGACGATGTCGCCATCCAGTTGAAGGGAGGATCGTGACCGAGGAACCGGCGCGCCACGCGCTTGCTACCGCGCTGGCCGCGGATCCGACTGGGTTGGACAACTTCGTCATCCGGGGAGACGCACTGGTCGACTCGGAGCTCACCCGTTTCGACCTGATAGATGGTATGGCCTCGGACGTCGTCGGCGACGTCCGTCGGTTCGCCGAAGCCCTCATCGGGAAAGAGTTCCTCGACTATGACCCGTCCTATCAGACCAGTAGCTCCCAGGTTCTCGTCGAGAAGCTCGAGCGACATTCCGGAACTGTCAGCCCTGGATGAGGCGATTCGTCGCGGGGATGTGCCCAGCGACGCCGGTGGCCGGGGCGTCGTCGCGATGGCGCACGCGGTGGGTACAGGCGCGAACCGCATTGTTGCCTACAGGCTCAAGGGGCCCGGGATCGCGACGAGACGGTCCCGCGGCATCACGCTCATCCCGCGTGATGGTGTCTACCGGCCGATCGAGGGCGACGTGCTCTTCTACGAGCCCCGCTTCGATGTGCTTACGCTAGGAGAGTTCGCGTACTTCACGACGGTCACACTCATTCAGACAAAGCTTCAAGCGCCTGACAAAGCACGCCAGCTCGCCCGTGAAACGCTGACAACGGTAACGGCCAAGATCCGGATCCACGGGTTCGCGGAACTGGAGCAGGCGGTGATGGAAGACCCGAGCATGCGCGCGAAGATGGCATATGTTGCTCGCCTCCTGCAGTCCGACCCGGACTACACGAAAAACCTGACGACCAAGAAGTTGATCGCTTTCGTTGAGTCCTACCCTGACTACGACATTCCGATCACCACGGTTGACGGGAAGAAGGCGCTGCGGTTCGACGCTTCGCCCCAACACCGGCACCAGATCCCCCGGCTTCTCGCCGACGACTACCTCCATAGCTACCTCACCGACCGCAACTATGAGGCGGGTTCGAAGCAGCGCGTCCGCACCTAGCATGGTCAGGCGACGATCACCGAGGCGGCCGCACTACGTGACGGTAGCCTTCATTGGACTGGTGTTCACCCGAGCGTGCACGTCCGCTTATGCGCCGACCGACGGGTGCGTCCGCGTGGGATTCCGAGTCGTCACCCCTCTCGTCATACGGTGATGTCAGACGATTCGCCGGTTCTGGACATGCTGAGTGCTGGCGGGAGCTTCTATGTCGACTATGGCGCGCTCTGGGCTAGTTCCAGCACGGCAGCCGGCGACGCGAGCCGCTTCGGCCGCGCGATAGAAGGCGAGTGGAGCTGGCTCTATGAGCGGTCAGCCCCAGGCGAACGAGATGTCCGGGCGGTGACCATCGGGACATTCACATGGCTCATTGACGCCACACATTCACCGACGCCGTCGGATCCAGACAACCGACTAATCGGTGTGTATGGCACTTCGACACGTCAGGCCGGGCCCCGGAAGAAGTCGCGCATCGCTGGCTTCCCGTTTCCAGAGAATCTGTCGTCCGTTCGATTACATCGTGGACACGCTGTCGGGCACAGCCTTGGCGGACCCGACGAAGGCTACAACTTGTTCGTTCAGAACGCTGCAGTGAATGTCGGCCGGGAGTGGCGGAGCCTCGAGCGGTACTGCGTGGCACACCCAGGCACCTTCTTCTTCGTCAGAGCTGTCTACCTGGATCTCAGCGACATCCCAGCGGCGTTGGAATTCGGAGTGATCAGAGACGGTGGGGCTCTCGATGTCCATCGTTTTGAAAATCGGCGTGCCTGAATCGAAATCCGCCCCTACTCCTCGAGCTCCCAGTTTCTGGGAGGAGGCATTTGCTGCGGATAGCGCTTCAGGGCCGAGGCGGCAGTCTCGACGACGTCGAGCACCACGCTTGAGGCCCACATGCGTCCACCCACATCGAACTCGAAACCCTGAGCAAGGAGATTGCGGAGGTCGAACTTGATCACCTGAGCGAAAGAGTCGGCGCCCAGCGGTAAAACGAGGCCTGCCCGCCGCGTGGACCCGCTGCGCTGAGCAGTGGTCATGCACGGGAACCTGAGATTCCCACCGCCTCTGACTAGGCATGAGCGCGCGCTGAGGCTCACTTTGGTGTTGACAGACACCGGCCGGCCTCCGGGATCGATAGCGGTCATGTCTTCAGGCTTGTTTTGAGTCATACCGCCGAGCACTTCCGGGACCAACCCGAGGAAGTCGTCCCTCCGCCCAGCAGAAACGCCCGCATCTGCCGCGTGTGGCGCTCGGCATCGGATCGGTTGACAATGCGGGCATGAGCATCGAAGTGTGGTGGCCGAAGCTGCGGCAGCAGTCCCGGGACTACTTGATCGCCAACAATGGCGACGTGGTGCCGCCCGACCTGGTCGACGAGATCGCCCGAGCAGGCGGCATCATCAGGACTGACGCCTGGTGGGTTGGCCAAAGCGGGCCCGCGGGGCTACTCCTGTCGGATGAAGCGATCGACTGGATCGACGAGGTCGCCAACGGCGAGACGCCTGAGCCCCGGGCAGAAGACCGAAACCCAACATCCTGAACTGCCGCGATCACTTACCTCGGGCGGAGTTGTCGTCGTGCGTTTTACCTAAATCCGGAACGGCCAGCCCTGCCTGGGTGATGAACTCGCGCCACTCCGCGATGCAGGCGTCTGCCAACGTGACGGCCTCCCACTCGGCGTCGGAACGCATGTCCATCACATAGAAAGTGGCCTGGACTCCGTGGCCCACGTGAATCCGCGCGTCCTTCCGAGTCTGATACGAGCCGCCGGCCCGCTTACGATCCAGGCCGAAGTGCTTGCTCCCGTTGGCCAAGTCGACGGCGACGAGCAGGACCGACCCACGCGAGTTCGCCCAGTCGTCGACCTGCTTGCCGGTGACTTGCGCCCGAGGATCGTTGTGGAGCCAATCCTTCAAGTGCCAGATGGCCTGGAAAGTCGCATAGAACTCGTCGAGGAAGTGCTCGGTGCCCATATTCCTGTCCTGCCAATCGTCGCGATCTCGACACAGACGCTCGCGCCAACGGTGCAACCGATTCCATTGGTCGGTCCAGCCGGAACCATAGATCACCGGATGACAATAGCGCTCAACCCGGACGGCCAAGGGACGTCCGCTATTGCCGCAGCGTGCGTGAGGGTAGCCTGTCGGCTCGGTTTCCGAACGCACGACGTCCGCTCTTGCCGCTGGCGGGAAGTGGGTGACGCCCCCCGCGGCAGCACGAGTGGGCGGGCGAGGGCCCCGGAAGTTAGACCCGCTCGGCCTCTACGGTCGTCGTCGTCCCGAGCGCGCTTACCTCGTAGCTCAATACTCCGTTGGAATAGCTGAACTTCTTCGTTTTCGACGTCGATGCAAGGAGGGCGTTGTCGGTCTTCTTGCGATCGCGCTTGGAGATCCACTCGTAGGAATCCTCGGTGATCTTGGGCACGACGAAGGTACCTACCCAGTACACCGACTTGGTATCGCCCTTGTCGTAAACCCACTGGATCTCGATGATTCCCTTCTTGATTGTGATGGCCTGCCAAGAGTCCTCGGACTTGGAGTTGGTCTGCTTCCACTTGCCCGATAGATTCAGAGGTTCCGCGTCTGGCGTTGCCGTCGGGGTCGGGGATGATGACGACTGCGAACTTACGGACGTGGCGGGTGAAGGCGCCACGGCCGGGGAGGCGCATCCCGCCAAGGCCAGGAGGGCGCCGCCGACCAGTACGAGAAACTTCATGGGTCAGACTCCTTGGGGTGGTTGTTCAGCTGGAAGCTACCGGCCACGTAGACGGCCCGATCACCGACCCGCCGACTAGCCGACGGGGACTATCGCTCAGTGCCCGACTACGTTCACCCTATTCGAGAGTCAGATGGCCAACCGACCATCGTCCGGTTCCGCCGCTGGCCGGAAGCTGGCGGCCAGGTCGAATGGGTGGGCCATTGACCTGACGACTGCGAAATAGTGTGCCTGACCTGATCCATTGCGGCTCAACGCCAGCCCGGGAAGAAGGAGGTGCCATGATGGCAGCGTGGGTCGTCCGGGCAGGACGCAGCGGCGAGAGCGAAGAGTGGAACGTCGAACATGGCTGCGCCAGTGTCGGATGGTCTGAGGTCGGCGACTTGTCCGGCTGCCAATCCCGCCAAGACGTACGGGCACTGGTCGACGCCGCCTATCCGGCCGATTCTACAGCCAGGCAGGTGAACTCCACCACCCAGCTTTGGGCGTTCCGGCAAGCGATCAAACCTGGCGACCTGGTGATCATGCCGCTCAAGACCCAGAGGGGCTACCTGCTGTTCGGTCGGTGCGTCGGCGCGTTCAGTTTCGACCCCACCAACCCGGACCCGAAGCGCCGCAAGACCCTGCCGGTGAAGTGGGAGAAGGAGCCAATCTCCAAATCCGTCATCAAGGACGACCTGCTGTTTTCGCTCAACGCCATCTCGACAGTGTTCAGTCCCAGCCGCAACAACGCCGCGGTCCGGCTCGAACAGGGGGTCAAGACCGGTACTGATCCGGGCAACAACAGCGCCGGAAACAACTTCGCCGCCCAGCCAAACGTTGCCCAGGCCAGGTCAGAGGATGCTGCTGTCACCGACCCAGCGACAGCGCCCACTCTGGAGGCCATTCGTGACAGCGTCCGCGTTCACCTGGTGGAGAACTTCGCCGGACACAAGCTGACCCGTCTTGTGGCCGACATTCTTCAGGCACTCGGCTACATGTGCGAAGTCTCTCCGGCCGGGCCCGACGGTGGCGTCGACATTCTCGCCGGCCGCGGCCCGCTCGGCATGGACTCACCCACGCTGCTCGTCGAGGTGAAGTCCGAGCCAACCCCGATCAGTGCACCTGTCGTGCGAGGCCTCCACGGTGCCATCTCCAGACTCCACACCGACCAGGGACTACTTGTCGCGTGGGGTGGGGTGACCAGTGCCGCCCGCAAGGAGTTCGAACGTGACAGGGCCACATTCAGGATCTGGGACGCGGAGGAGGTCCTGGACAGATTGTTCGCCACCTATGACCGACTTCCGGCCGACACGAAAGCGCATGTCCGTTGACACGGGCTTGGGTTTTGGACTACGAGCCGAACACCTGATCCGGGTCGGACCCGCCGCCTGGCCATTCAGGCGAGGCAAGAACTCTGAGTTCCTCGACCATGACGACATCCGCTCGCCGGCCGCGCTGGATTTCAGTGTCGTTCCCCGGTGTCCTCCCGGGCCTGTCGCTGCGGCTGCGATGTAGTCGTTGAGCATGGCCCTGTAGACGATGTCGGAGAGGCGGCGTTTAAGGCAGCGCATGGCCTCGTTGGGGCTCTTTCCGTCGGCGACTTTCCGGTCGTAGTAGGTGCGGCCTTCGGTGGTCGGGTTGCGGAGCTGAACGACGGCCATCATGTGCAGCACCATGTTGATCTGCCGGTTCCCGCCGCGGGAGAGCCGGTGGTGTTGCCGGTCACCGGAGGACACATCGATGGGGGCGGTGCCGGTCCAAGACGCGAAGTGGCCACGGTTGGGGAACGGGTGATGTCGCCGACCTCGACCAGGAGCCGGGCGGCGCCGGTGGGTCCGATTCCATGCAGGTCGAGCAGCCCGGTGCCGGTCGTCTTCAGCAGGGTGACGAGCTCCTTGTTGGCCTGCTTCTTACGCAGGTAGATCCGTTCGAGATCGACGACCAATTCGAGCGCGACCCGCTTGCGGAGCTTGCCCACGTCGTCTTTCGGCCGCACGGCTGGCCAGGATCTTGCGGGCCTGGGCGGCGGACAGGTCCTTCTTCGCCCCGCCCGGGACAAGCTCCAATAGCAGTTGGTGGAGCTGGCAGATCTTGGTGACATGCTCTTGACCGATCCGCCGGCGCCGGTCGACCAACAGTCGCAGCATCTCCAACTGGTCATCGGAGACGACCGGCTGCAAGCCAGTGATCCGCACCCCACCAGGGCGATCGAGTGGGCATCGGTGTCATCGGTCTTGCGGCCCTGACCGGTGGCGAACATCCGCATCCTGGCCGACAACTTCGCCGGCACATCCACCACCTGCTCACCGAGCGGCGAGCAGCCGTTGCGCGACATGGCGGCCGATCCCTTCACAGCCCTCGATCGCCCAGACCCGATCCGGCCAGCCAGTCGGCGAAGCCGACAAGCATGGGCGAAGCCAGCCACATCGGTGCCGAACCGGTCATGCCCGACGATCGTCTCATCGGCCTCCATCACCTCGACCGTGACCGACCGCTTGTGCGGATCCATCCCGATCACAACCCGCTGCTGCATCACCCATGACGACCTCCTGTTGCTCGACTGTAAACCGATGGATGGAGTCACGGAGGGCACCGCTACTAATGGCAGAGCATTCCCTTCTTCAGCCTCTCCCGCCCCGGATCGGTGCCCGGGGCAGCGCACGCCAAATGAGAGTCACAGGCCACTAGCTCGGCCAGGACAGCCGCGAACGAGAGCGACCACCCCGGACACCTAAACCGTTGCCGCGGCGGGTGAGGGTAGCTTTTCGGCTGGAGCACCAGAGCCCGACGGCCCTCAAATTGCCGCGGTGTGCGAGGGTAGCCTTCGGCTTCGGCCTCCCGAGCACGACCGCCCTCAATTGCCGCGAGCAGCTGGGGCGTTCGTGCCTCTGGCGTGGCCGTCAGGTCGGGCCGCAGCATCGTGTATGACCAGTCTCGAGCCTGTCCTGTTCCCCGTTCTCATCGACGCCGTCACCGATCCTCTTGTGAAGGCAGTCGCTGCCTACTTGTCCCGTTACAGGGGCCAGACCCGCGTCCACACCGAGTCGGACCTGCGCGCATTCCTGGTGTGGTGCCGTGAACGAAGTGTCGACCCGCTGAAGGCGCAACGCGCCCAGATCGAGTTGTACGTGCGGTGGATGCAGGAAGTCCGACACTTCCAGCCGTCGACCGTCAGTCGCCGCGTGTCGGTGGTGGTCGGCTTCTACCGCACCTGCGTGATCGACCAGGTCCTGCCCCAGTCACCGGCGGACTACGTGCGCCGCCCGAACGTGCCCCCGAGTCGCCCACCTTGGGGTTGTCGCACCTTCAGTTCGAAGCCCTGCTCAGCGCGGCCCGCACCTCAGGCAACACCAACGACTTCGCCCTGGTGGCCATGCTGGGGTTGCTGGGGTTGCGGATCTTTGAAGCCTGCGGCGCCGACATCACCGACCTGGGCGAGGAACACGGCCACCGGGTGTTGAAGGTCCGCGGCAAGGGCGGCAAGGTCGTCCTCACCCCACTCCCACCAGCTGTCCAGCGGGCGATCGAACGAGCGGTCGGCGGACGCGCCGACGGGCCGATCTTGCGGACCATCCGGGGGAGCCGGATGGACCGGCACGCCGCCACCCGCAGGTTGAAGCGACTCGCCACCCAAGCCGGCGTGCGGCTACCCAGAATGCACCCCCATATGCTGCGCCACACGTTCGTGACCACGATGCTGGACGCCGGCGTCGACCTCCGCGACGTACAGATCGCCGCCCGCCACGCCGACCCCAGAACCACGATGCGCTACGACCGGGCCCGCAAGAACCTGGACCGGCACCCCAACTACATCCTCGCCGCCTACATGGCCTCCGGCACCTGACAACTCATTCCGGCACCGGACCGGGTGGGCCCCGCGCTCACATCTCTGGTTCCTCGTGTTCAGCGACCCGGGGTGGGCCCGGGCGGCCGCTGGGCTCGTGGCGGCGTCCGGCGCTCATGCGCGGCACCGTCGATCCGAGTCGTGACCCGTTCCCACGGTGGGCCCGTCTCGGCCGTGCTGCTGTGGGGGGCAGACGTGCCGCCCCTGGCGTCGGCGATCGGTGCCGGCAAGGCCGCCAGCCAACGCACGGCGACGGCTGCCGCCTGCTGGTGTCGGGCGTCCACCTGGCCAAGCCGGTCGGCGATCACGGCGGCGTCCACCAACCCGGCCTTGTAGAGGGCCCGCACGAAGTTGAGGTCCTTCTCCCGGTGGGCGCACAACTTCGCCACGCACAGGTCGTCCGGGTCGAGACACCAACCGATGAACTGCGGCCGTCCCGACGGCGCCGCCGTGTTCGGGTTCTGGACCCGCACCAACCGGTCCCGCCACCCCGCAGGCAAGACCGCCGTGTCGAGGTCGACGCCGTCGATGCTGAACCCATGCTGCTCCTCGAACGGTGACCATTCCCCAGCGACACCCTCGATCAGGTCCGCCAACTCGGCGGTCACCGTGTTGCTGTCTGCGATCGGCAGCACGTCGACCTCCACCGACATGGTCGCCTCGGCCGGCAGTTCGTCCTCGCCGAAGCTGCCGAGGATTGCCTGCGACCCCACGATGATCACCGCCGGGTGACCGATGATCTGACACGCTGTCCGGATCGCATGCTCCAGCTGACCACGTCTCATCGCCCGACCACCGCCAGCACCCTCGACCGCTCCGGCTGTGGCAACAGGCCACCCAACGGTGACACCTCCCGCATCTGCACCGAGTCGGTGTCGAGGCCGGTCATCACCCAGCGGAGCCCGGGCACGTCCCGCTGCTCCACCAACAACCTCCACCGGTTCAGGTTCGACACATGCGGTTCCCCCTGAACGGCGTGCCGCAACCCCTCCAAGTTCCGCAGGATCGTCGGGACCCAGTCGTTCAGCATGTCGCGGTCCAGATGAGTGGCCAGCTGCCGGTGCAGACGCCAACTCCGCCGGTGCGACCGATCCAACTCCACTCTGACCGAGCGACGCACCACCTCGAGGCGGTATCCCAGGCACGACAGGAGCCGATCCAGCATCTCGTCGCTCATCTCGATCCGACCCGACAAGAACTGACTGATACTCGGCTGCCGCACCCCACTCATCCGCGACAACTCCGACTGGGACACCCCAGTCTCCGTCATCACGTCCCGCAGGACCTCCCGACCATCCATGCCAGAACTATAGCATCCAGAGCTATGGCCGCCGATGGCTCTGGCAACGCAACCTAAATGCCGCGATCTGTGGATGTTGTCGCACAGGGGGCCGCAAGCTGCGAGACTGCGCATGCCCAGAGCCTGGTGCAGCCGCACACATGCCACGGGCGCCACCCCCTTGGAGACAACATGAAACGCATACGGATCGTGCTGGTTGCTCTGGCCGTGTCCCTGTCCGCCCCGTTCGCCGGCTCCGCCACGGCGCAGGCCCATTCCGGCTACCAGCACCCGCGCGCCGTCATCAGCTACGTCGCACTGGGCGACTCCTACTCGGCCGGTGTCGGCAACGGCGAATACGGCACCTCCGGCGAATGTATGCGATCGGCGAAGGCCTACCCGGAGCTGCTCGACGATCGTTACGACCGGCTCGAGCTGGTGGAGGCGGGTTTCAGGGCATGCTCCGGGGCCACCACGGATTCCCTGGTCGACGACCAGCTGCCCGCCGCGCCCAATGGGGACGTCGAGAAGGTCACCGTGACGATCGGCGGGAACGATATCGGCACATTCACGTTGCTGCCTGACTGCCTGGGTCTGGACGGGGTACCCGGCTGCAGTGAGATCGGAAAGGGCAACCTCGCCCACGCCATCAAGCACGTGCTGCCAGGCAAGATGGCCAACGCGTTGAACAGAATTCATGCGGCATACCCGAACGGCACCGTGTACGTCGGTGGCTACATGCAGCTGTTCGGCGATCGCAAGGAAGACTGCACGGTGGGCCAGCTCAACTCGCAGTCGTTCTCGGTCAACTACGCCGACAAGGTCTGGCTCAACAAGATGGCCCGCAAGCTGAACGCCACCATCAAGGCTGCGGTCCGCGACGCCCGCTCCACCATGCCGGCAAAGTACGTCGACGTTTCTCATGTGTTCGACGGGCATGGACTGTGCGACTCTCGCCGGCCCTGGTTCTTCACCCTCGACGCCACCAACCTGCAGGGCTTGCTCCACCCCACCCTGCCCGGCCAGCGGGCGTATGCCCGCGCCTTCCATGCCGCCGGCGTCACCCGGTAGCCATCGACCCAGGCTCACGCCCTGGCCCGGTTGACCTGTCACGAGTTGACCCTCCGCCGGGGCACTCCCCACCAGCTCGCGCAGGGATCCCAAGTTGAGTCCTGTCACGGAGCGGAGGGTGCTGTCGGTTTTGGTGCCGGCGAGACCGTCCAACTTCCCGACGTCGCACCCCATCGAGCGAAGCACGTCGAGATCGCAGGCTAGAAAGCAATCGATGCCTGACCGCGCGGGTGCTCGTCCAGCGGGCTTGTTGAATGCGCGGAGTTGCCGCAGCTTGCGTGACGATCGTGCAGATCAGCGGATTACTGGAAATCTCAATAGCTAGCACGATCTGCCCGAGGGCCGACCGCTAGGTCACCCCGGGATCTTGGGTAACGCTTCGCCTCTCGGCTCAACCCGTGAATCCACGAAGGTGTCGAGAGGCCAGCCCCGTGGGGATACCTCAACGCCAGTAGCTTGGCCAAGTTTTGCGGCCGATGCGCCCGAATGGTCCAACTTCCTTGTTTGTCGAGGGTTTCATCAGGTCAGCGATCATCAGCAAGTTCAAGACCTGGTGGTTGACGCTGGCGGCAATCGAACCGATCTCCTCGGGGATGTGGTCGTCGTCCTCCAGCATCAGGTGCATCATCTCGTTGGTTGCTATGTGGGCCAGGCCAGCAAATGCGCAGAATGGCGATCGGAGCGGCGACAAGCTGACACGAACGTCGCCGCGGTTGAGACGGCGTTGAACTCGTCAAGATCGCTCATTGCTGTAACGCACTTGAAGACTGAACAACCTGCCTGAACATCACGACTTGCCGAACGGTGGCCAGTAACAAGCGAAGATATTCTCAGCAAGATCAAAGGTCAACGAGAGGAGGAGAGATGGCATGGCCTGCATCCTCAACACCCCGGCTTTCCCAATGACCGAACGTCTCCCCCTCTTCGGAGATCCACGCTTCTCGGCCGTTGCATGAACGACCAAGGGCGATCGCCCCAGCAGTGGAAGGTGACGAGAATGGTGTGTCCCGGGTGAGGTGTCCGGCCCCGTCGACGATCATGATGGCGCCGTTGGCGACCAGCTTCTGATGCATCGCGCTGTAGGACGCGTACGCGCGGGCAGTGCTCTCGCTGTACTTGGCGCTTTCCCGAACAGCACTGACCACCACCGACCCGGCGAGCATCAGGAACTCGCCATCGACCTGTTGGGCGCGAGCCTCCACCTTGAGCCGGGTGTTGGTCAGTCTGAACACGGGTGACGCCTGGTCGATCAGCTTCGAGGCCTCCGTCGGCTTGGTCTCGCGGACGCGAACCGCGTTGACCCCGAGCACCGGGAGAACTACCTGGACCTGCTCGATGAAGTACTCCATGGTCGTAGACCGATCAGATCAAGGGGCTCCAGCGGGTCTATGCGTTGCGCACCACCCACATCATCTCCGCGGTCAACATGAGCCTCGGCGGCGGTCAATTTAACGCGGCATGCGATGCCGCCTTTCCCGCCATAAAGACGGCGATCGACAACCTGCGCGCCGCCTGCATCTCCACGGCCATAGCGGTGGAACACGACGAAGCAGGACCTGATCTGGCGCTCTTCCAACCACTCAGCCCTGGTAAAGCTCATGGCCCCGGGCACCAGCATCAATGCTTCCGTGCCGGGCAACGCTTATGGCGTCAAGACAGGCACGTCGATGGCGGCCCCGCACGTCGCCGGCGCATGGGCTCTCATGGAAAATGCCAACCGACGGCAACGCTGGACCAGATTCTGGAAGCACTGACCTGCAGCGGGAAGACGGTCCACGAGCGTTTTGTGCAAGGGGGCAACCCGATCGAGCTTGCGCCCGCGAGGCCACGCATCGACCGATGAGCGCTTACAACTTCCTAAGAAGCCACCCAATGTCGTGCGGAGTTGGAACTTCGCGACCGCGGCGCAGGCACTCGACTGGACGCCGTTCCGCGGCACCTGGACCATAACCGGTGGGCGCTATCGACAACTCCCGATCCTGACGAGCTGGATCGGATCGTCGGTCGCCAACTGCAACACCAAGGTTGAGGTGACCGCCAGTGTAACCCGGACTGACCCGGGTACGACCACGTTCTCCAACAGCGGGGTTTTCATAAAGACGACACTCGACCACGCAACCAAGAACATCTCTGGCTACTGGATCGCCTACAACAAGTGCCGAACCGACAGCGGCGGCATCTGTACGGGAAATGCGTCCGACCCTCCCGGCCAGGCTGTGTTCTGGAGGGCGACGAACTACAATTTTGTCAGCAATAGCGGCGGCGCAACGCTGCTCTGCCAAGTGCAGTCGAGCGTCAACGTCAACGGGTTGAACACAGTGCGAGTCGTCAGCAACGGCCCGTCGCACAGTTACTTCCTGAACGGCAACCTCGTTTGCACGGTCAACGACGCTACCTACGCGACCGGGCCAATCATGGCGGCTGCTTTTATCGCCGCTGACGGCGGGCACGCCTATCAGGTCGACTCATTCTCGGTCAAAGCCATCGGAGCCGGCACTTTGCCGCCGGTCGCGCCCAGCGTCATGGACCCCGCGTCGCTCGCGCCGAAGGCTCCGCCGAAGGCATAATCTCGGGGGCTCTTCGATCGAATAGCGCAAGCCCCAAGTTACCCGCCGCGCTTGAGGACGCGGCGGGTCTGGAAGCCGTGGGAGCCCGCGGCGCGGCGGCAAGGGAGCGAGCCGGCAGGAAGCGCGGCGGCAAGCCACTCGCTGCTCACGCGACAAGATGCTCACATTTCCGCAGCGGGAACAAAAATGCACTGCGTCGTGTGCTTTTCCGTGGGAAAGATGCACTGATGAAACCGTCCGTCGGGACTGCGCATTATACGCGGATCGTCGAAGGGAATTGTCTCGCCGGTAGTGGTGACGACCCAGCCTTCCGGAGATGTCGTTACCGCGCCGTCAGGCAGAATTGCGCAGTCCTCGCCATGACAGGCATCGTTCCGGATACCAGTCATGAGCCTGCGCGACGCTCACCAGGAGCGATGATGAAAGGCAGAGCGCGGCAGGACCCCGCAAAGGCTTATGTCCTCCTCTCGGTCAGCTCCTCGCCGATAGCCTGACGACGTTCCAGGAAGCCGGGGCGAGAGTGGCGCTCACCTCACCTCCCGAGACCTTCACCTCGGCGAGCTGGACGGGCCGTATGCGGTCGGGCGCGTCCTTCGTGTTGACCGCCTGCAGGTCGGCGTCGCGGAGCTGAGGCGCCTGCGCCACCGAAAGCCCGGAGAAGCCGCGGGCGACAGCGCGACGCTCATCGGCTGCTCGAGGTGGCGGTTGAGCGCGAAGAGCGTCAGCGTGCCGGCCTCGTCGTCGTGCACGGCGGCGAACTTCAGATAGGGCACCGCTCGATCGGGAAGTGGAGGTCGTTGCGCGCCGCGCGGGTCGTAGTAGCTGGCCGAGTAGGTCGGGCGAATCGACCTGCGCCCGCAGCACCCGGCCGCGGCCGAGATTGCTGAAGTCGGCGAAGGGGAAGAAGATCGTCTGCCGCCAGGCCGGCCCGCCGGTCTCGGTCATGATCGGCGCGATGGCGTTGACGAGCTGCGCGAGGCAGGCGGCCTTCACGCGGTCGGCGTGGTTGAGCAGCGAGATGCAGGCGCCGCCGAAGGCCAGCGCATCCTTCATGTCGTAGACCTCCTCGAGGATGTGCGGCGCGACCGGCCAGCCCGGCTTCAGCCGGTCGTCGCCGCGCGCGCCGCGTGCGGTACCAGACGTTCCACTCGTCGAAGCTCAGCATGATGCGCTTGGTCGAGCGCCGCCCGGCCGCGACCGCGTCGGCGATCGCCACCACCTCCTCGATGAAGCGTGTCCATCAGGTCGGGGCTGGCGAGGAAGGCCGGCGTGTCGCCGGCATAGTCGTTGAGATAGGTGTGCAGCGAGATGTACTCGACATGGTCGAAGGTGTGCTCGAGCACGACCCGCTCCCACTCGCCGAAGGTCGGCATGTTGCGGCCGGACGAGCCGCAGGCGGCGAGCTCGATGGTCGGATCGATCCAGCCGCATCATCTTCGCGGCCTCGGTGGCGACGCGGCCGTATTCGTCGCGCGTCTTGCTGCTCCATCTGCCAGGGGCCGTCCATCTCGTTGCCGAGGCACCAGAACTTGATGCCGTGCGGCTGCTCCCAGCCGTGCTCGCGGCGCAGGTCGGAGAGCTGCGTGCCGGCGGGATGGTTGCAGTACTCGACCAGTCGCGCGCGCGTCGTCCGGCCCGCGCGTGCCGAGGTTGACGGCCAGCATCGGCTCGATGCCGGCGAGCCGGCACCAGTCGACGAACTCGTTGGTGCCGAAGGTGTTGGGCTCGGTCGAGAGCCAGGCGAGGTCGAGCCGGCGCGGGCGCTTCTCGACCGGGCCGACGCCGTCCTCCCAGTTGTAGCCGGAGACGAAGTTGCCGCCGGGATAGCGCATGATCGTCGGCGCCAGCTCGCGCACCAGCTCCAGCACGTCGCCGCGGAAGCCCTTCTCGTCGGCGGTCGGGTGGCCGGGCTCGTAGATGCCGCCATAGACGCAGCGGCCGAGATGCTCGACGAAGGCGCCGAACAGGCGCGCGATCGGTCTCGCCGATGGCGAAGTCGCGGTCGAGCAGCACCTTGACGTTACGCATGCCGTATCCGTCTCGATTGCGTCGGCTTGCGAGCTGTCAGCTGGCGTCGGCCGGGCGCGGCGGTCGAGATGCGGCGCGCCCGCGGCGGCGGCGTCGGGCGAGAGCACCGACGATCTTGAGCAGGATCGAATAGGGGTGCTGCGGATTGTCGAGCACCGCGCGGGCGTCGCCGCCTTCGACCACCTTGCCCTTCTGCATGATGATGATGCGGTCGCTGATGTAGTAGGCGGTGGCGAGGTCGTGGGTGATGTAGATGATCGAGACGCCGAGATCGTCGCGCAGCGTCTTGAACAGGTTGACGATCGACATGCGCAGCGAGGCGTCGACCATCGAGACCGGCTCGTCGGCGACGATCAGCGCCGGGCTCGGAGATCAGCGCGCGGGCGATCGCGACGCGCTGCAGCTGGCCGCCCGACAGCTCGTGCGGGAAGCGGCCCTTGCACCTCGGCGAGCGACAGCCCGACCTTGCGCAGCGCCTCGTCGGCCAGCCGCTCGGCCTCGCGCCGCGTCCGCGCGCCGCGGAAGCGGCGCGCGGTCATGCAGCAGATAGCGGTCGACGCGCTTCAGCGGATTGAAGGCCTCGAACGGGTTCTGGAAGATCGGCTGCACCGCGGCCATGAAGGCCATGCCGCGCCTTGCGCGCCGCGGATCGTGCGCCAGGTCGCGCGCCGCGGAAGCGGATCGCGCCCGCGCTCGGCTGGACGAGGTTGAGGATCATGCGCGACGAGCGTGGTCTTGCCGCTGCCCGAACTCGCCGATGATGGTGAAGATCTCCGGCCGGTCGGCCGCGAGCGCGAAGCTGACGTCGTCGACCGCGCGCGACGCTGTCGCGGCCGAAGCAGGCCGCCCATGGCGATAGGTCTTGCGTCGACGTCCTCGACGGCAGCAGCTCGCTCATGCAGGCAGCCTCCGCTCGATGCGGCTCGGCGCCTCGGCGCCGTGCGGACCGTCGGGCTCGGCGGCGAAGCAGGCGACGCGGTGGCCCGGGCGCGAGCGTCGTCAGCGCCGGCACTCTCGCGGCGGCAGATGTCCATGGCGAGCGGGCAGCGCGGATGGAAGCGGCAGCCCGGGCGGCGGCTCGGCGAGGTTGGGCGGCGCGCCGCTCGAGCGCCTTCTTCGGCGTCGACGTCGCCGATGCGCGGCAGGCTGGCGATCAGGTGCGCGGTGTAGGGATGCAGCGGGCTGCGGAAGATATCGGCGCGTCGGCCCCTCCTCGACCAGGCGGCCGGCATACATGATGCCGAGCCGGTCGGCCAGGTTGGCATGCACCGCCATGTCGTGGGTGACGAAGAGGATCGACGAGCCGATCTCGCGCTGCACCTCGCGGATCATCGCCAGCACGCCCTTCTGCACGACGACGTCGAGCGCGGTGGTCGGCTCGTCGGCGATGATGAAGTCGGGCCGGCAGATGGTGGCGAGCGCGATCGTGACGCGCTGGCGCATGCCGCCGGACAGCTCGTGCGGATAGGCGTCGAGCACGCGCGGCTCGAGATGCAGCCGCTCGCAGATGCGCCTCGACGATGCTCGAAGAACTCCGGCTCGGCCGGCCGATGTGGCGGAAGGCGAAGTCGACGAACGACTGCCGGACCCGGCGCACCGGGTTCAGCACGTTCATCGAGCCCTGCATGATGTAGGAGAGATGCTTCCAGCGGATCGCCGCCAGCGCCTCCCGGCTCGAGCTCGATAGATGTCGCGGTCGAGGAAGCTGAAGCGCACCGAGCCGCCGACGACGTTGAGCGGCGGCCGGATGGCGCGCGGCGATGGTCTTGATGAAGCTGGTCTTGCCGCGAGCTCGAATTCGCCGGCGAGGCCGTAGATCTCGTTGCGGTCGACGTGGAGCGTGATGTCGTCGACCGCCCGCACCTCGCGCGTCGATGCCGAAATACTTCATCTGGTAGTAGGCCTGCAGGTCGCGTCGACCGCAGCACGGCATCGGCGCCGGCTCCGCGCGGCGTCGGCGTCGGCAGCGGCCATCACGCTGCCCCTCCGCCCATGCGGCTCAGCCGGCTGCGCGGGTCGATGTACTCGTTCATCGAGACCGCCAGCAGGAACAGGCCGATGAAGGTGATCGTGACGAGCACGATCGGGAAGACGAACCACCACCAGACGCCCGACACCATGGCGCTGTGCTGGTTGGCCCAGAAGATCATGCGTGCCGATGGTCGGCGTGTCGATGTCGGTGAAGCCGAGCACCGACAGCGTCACCTCGAGGCCGATCGACCAGTTGATGTTGTTCAGCGTCGTCGAGAAGACGATCGGCAGCACGTAGGGCAGGTGCTCCTGCAGCACGATCTCGCGCGTGCGTCATGCCGGAGAAGACGCTGGTCTGCGTGAACTCGCGCGTCTTCAGGCTCATCATCGACCGAGCGGATCAGCCGCGCGTCGTAGGCCCAGCCGAGGCAGGCCATGACCAGCGCCAGCAGCGCCCAGGTCATGTAGTCGCGCATGCACGAAGTAGAACAGGACCAGGAGCGGGAACAGCGGGATGACGATGAAGGTGTCGTTGATCGACATCAGCACGCGGTCGACCAAGCCGCCGAGATAGCCGGCGACGAGCCCGACGACGAGCGAGATGACGCGGCTGAGGAGCGCCACCGCGATGCCGAACAGCAGCGTGTTGCGCATCGCGAAGGTGAGCTGCCAGAACACGTCCTGGCCGCGCGAGGTCGTGCCGAACGGATAGGCCCAGGACGGCGGCACGTCGGGCGGCACGACGTAGATGTCGAGCGGCGGATAGGGCGAGAAGGCCGACAGCGCCGGCCATCAGCGACGACGATGCCGGTCAGGATGGCGCCGAGCGCGAACTCGCGATTGTAGCGGAAGAGGTCGCGCAGCGATCTTCGAGCATGGGCTCAGCGCCAGCCTGCACGCGCGGATCGAACAGCGGATAGAGCATGTCGATCAGGAAGACCGCCGCCGAGACCGCGATGATCGAGATCGGCGGTGACGCCGAGCACGAGGCTGTAGTCGCCGGCATAGACGGCGCCGATCAGCAGCGTGCCGATGCCGGGATAGCCGAACACCTGCTCGATGATGATGGCGCCGTTGAAGATCGCGCCGAGCGACATGGCGAGGCCGGTGACCTGCGGCACCAGCGCGTTGCGCATCACGTAGGAGGACAGGATGCGGTCGCCGGTCGACGCCGCCGAGCTCGGCATAGATGACGTAGTCCTCGGTGACGATGTTGGAGACCAGCGCGCGCATGCCGAGGAACCAGCCGCCGATGCCGACCAGGATGAGCGACAGCGCCGGCAGGATCGAGTGGCAGGAGCGACGCTGCCGATGAACGTCGAGGCTGAAGCCCTGCGGCATGTTCATCGCGACAGCCGCCGCTGATCGGCAGCACCGGCCAGAGATAGCCGAAGATGATCAGCAGCACGAAGGCGACGATGTAGTAGGGGATCGGGTGAAGGCCCATCGCCGACCACGCCGAAGAGCTTCAGCGTGCGGTTCTTGCGGTAGTAGCCGGCGAGGCCGCCGAGCAGGTTGCCGAGCAGCCAGGCGAGGAGCGTCGCAGACGAGCAGCAGGCCCGATCGTCCAGGGCAGCGCCCGCCCGATCAGCGCCGAGACCGGCGTCGGGAAGGCCGAGAGCGACGGGCCGAAATCGGCGACGCAGGATGCGCCCCCAGAAGGCGAGATACTGCTCGAGCAGGCGTGCCCTTCAGCCCGTAGAGCTCGCGCAGCGACTCGCGCATCATCTCGATCGCCTCGGGGCTGGTGTCGCCGAAGGCGGTCAGCGGCGCGATCGTCTGCTCGACCGGGTCGATCGGCGTCAGATGCGTGATGAAGAAGGTGAGCGTTGATGCCGATGAAGACGACGAGCGCGAACTGCGCCGAGCCGCTTCAGCAGATAGATGCCGATAGCCGCGCATGGATGCCTGCCGTCCGCCTGCAGCGATGGCGGAGCGGCGGCCGCGCGAGCCGCGGCCGCCGACGTGTCGCTCGGCTAGTGCTGCGGCCGGCTTCAGCCTCACCATCATGTAGCGGGAGTTCCCCAGTTCGGCACCGGGTTGGTGTAGGGGTCTCTCGGCGGTCGGGATAGCCGGTCCAGTAGGTCTCATCCATCACCGTGAAGACGTTGTAGGACATCAGCGGGATGATCGGCATCTCCCGCACCGTCAGCTTGACGAACTCCTGGCCGAGCTCGATGCCCTTCGGATCGTCGAAGGCGACGCGCGGATCTGCTCGATGATCTTGTCGAGCTCCGGGATTCGACCAGCGCTGCCAGTTGCGCGGCGGCTGCGTCTTGCCCGGCCGGCGACGAACTGCGAGTGCCAGCTGTCGAGGAAGAAGCGACAGGTCGGGATGGCCGCCCCAGGTCTCGACGCTCCAGCCGATGATGGCCTCGAAGTCGCCGCCGTTGCGGCGCGTCAGGAACGTGCGCCTGCGCCGACGTCGGTCGTGGCGTCGATGCCGAACTGCCGCCATTGCTGGGCGATCATCGTGCCGGCGCGGGTCATCACCGGCCGCGCTTCGCCCTCGACCATGAGCTTGATCGAGAAGCGGCTTGCCGTCCGGCATGTACCAGTCGTTGCCGCGCTTGGTGAAGCCGGCCCGCTCCAGCAGCTCGGCCGCGGCCTGCGGGTCCGGCTTCCACCAGCCCGAGCCGAACGAGCTGCGCGATCTCCGTCGGGATCGGTCGGGATCTGGTCGCCCATCGACGGCCGCAGCATGTCGGCGATCTGCTGGCCGATGGTCGGGTCGTAGGGCTTGATCTTCTGCTTGCCGGTGTCGATCTCGAAGTTGGCCAGCCAGTCCTGCATCGGCTTGTGATAGTAGTCCGGGATGCGTGCCGGTCGGCGGGACGCGCGATCGCCGAGATCGTCGCCGCGCCGCGATAGGACGCCATCGACACCGCCTTGATGTCGATGAGCAGCGCCAGCGCCCAGCGCACGTCGCGGTTCTGGAACTTCGGGTTCTGGTGGTTGAAGATCACCGGCGGCAGCGTCGGGTCGGGATGGCGCATAGGGGAAGCCCTCGAACCAGCCGCTTCGAGCGTCGGCGACTGCTTGGCGAGCGTGAACATGCCCTCGGGCGACACGTCGTGGATGATGTCGAGCTCGTGGTTGATCTGCGCGATGACGCGCTTGTCCGGCGGGCCGGGATCGACATAGGTCGACGTATTTCGGGCCGGGCTCGCCGAAGCGGGCGAGCGTCGTGCGCTGCCAGTCGTCGCGCTTCTCCCAGATGAACCAGTTGCCGTTCGGGTCGTAGCTGTGCAGCGTGTAGGCGCCGAGCGAGACCGGCGGATTGAAGTCGAGGTCGCCACGCT
>CAVRRM010000011.1:0-375124 GCA_963723605.1 uncultured Actinomycetota bacterium
GCCTTGGTGATCATCTGCGGGGTCATGTCGCACCGATCACGGTCCCCTCGGCCCGACTTGGCGGGCGGCGAGGAAGCAGTCGAACCCGGCGCCGCTGCCCAGGTCGAGCACAGTCTCGCCAGCCTGCAGGTTCGCGATGGCCTGGGGGTCGCCGCAGCCCAGTCCCAAGTTGGCGCCTTCGGGGACCTCGATCAGGTCGTGGGCGGTGTAGCCGAGTTCCAGGGACAGCTGCTGGGGCTGCGGGCGTCGGTCGTGCAGCAGGAGGTGTCACAGCAGCTGGCCGAAGTTTCGGCGATCTGGCCGTAGTTCTCGCGTACGGCTGGCGGATCTGATCATTCGAGGTGGTGTGATGGGTCGTCCTTTCAGCAGCAGGTGAGGTGGAACACGACGGCGATGGCCTGGATGGCTTCGGGTACGCCACGGTAGTAGACGGTCGTGGCCTGACGGTCCTTGGTCACCAGGCCGGCGTCTAGCAGGGTGCGAAGGTGGAAGCTCACGGTGGACTCGCTCAAGCCCAGTCGCGGCGCCAGTTCGCGGGTCGAGACACCTTCACTTAGCCGCTCGAGCAGCAGGTTGACGATTCGCAGGCGGGCGGGATCGGCGAGCGCCTTGAGGCGGACCGCCAGCGCGATCGCATCGTCCTCGGACAAGCCGGCTGAGTTCTCCAGGGGCGGACAGCAGATCGGCTGGGTGTCCAGCAGCATCGGCAAAGTCTTGGGCATGTTCCGATCATGCCAGTGTTTCGACGAATATCAAAGCATTTGCCAGGGGCGGTTCCGGAGCCCACGGGCCTTATGTGGCCGGCTCGGTCTGTCGGTTCGAGCGCCGGTAGGTCTGGTAGTTGCTGTTGCCGCCGGAGAGGTTGTAGACGGTGCGCGAACCCGAGGCGGATCAGGATGTTCTGGCCGGCATTTCCCGAGACCCCTTTGTTGCAGTAGGTGACGGTGGGGGTTCCCGGTTCGAGTTCGCCGGTGCGGTCGCGGAGGTTGGCCAGCGGGATGTTGATGGCGCCTTCGATGTGGCTCTTGGCGTAGTCGCGGGCAGAGCGGCCGTCGACGATTTGGAGGGTTTCGCCGGCGGCACGGCGTGCGTCGAGGTCGACGGGTGTGATGAGTGGCGCCTTGTCGGTGATCGCGTTGGTCAGGGCCATACCGGTGTAGTGGATGGGGTCCTTGGTGGTGGCGAAGGGCGGGGAGTACGCGAGGTCGAGGTGGAACAGGTCCTCGGCGTGGGCGCTGAGGCTGATGGCTGTGGCGAGGACGTCGATGCGCTTGTCGACGCCTTGGGGGCCGATGGCTTGGGCGCCGAGGAGGCGTCCGGTGCCGCGTTCGGCGATGGCTTTGATGATCAGTTCGCGTCCGCCGACGTAGGTGGCGTGGGCCGGTTTGATGTTGTGGATCACTTCGATGTCGATGCCCTCGGTTCTGGCTTCGGTCTCGGTGAGGCCAGTGTGCCCGACAGCCAGGTCGAAGACCCGCACGATCCCGGTGCCCAGGATGCCGCGATGGGTCAGGGTGCCGCCGGTGATGGCGTCGCCGGCGATCCGGCCCATCTTGTTGGCGGTGGAACCCAGGGGCCGCCAAAGCGGGGCTCCGGTGATCAGCGAGTAGCTTTCGGCGACATCGCCGACCGCGTAGACACCCTCCATGGTCGTGCGCATGGCGTGGTCGACCCTGATGGCACCGGTGGTGCCGAGTTCCGCGCCGACCTGGACGGCGAGGGTGGTGTCGGGTCGGACTCCGACGGACATGATGACCACGTCGGCGGGGAGGGTGTCGCCGTTGTCGAGCTGCACCCCGGTGACCGTCTCCTGGGTGGCGTGGACGGCGGTCACGCTGCGGGAAAGGTGCACGGTCACGTTGTGGCGGCCGAGTTCTTCTTGGACGCGGAAGGCCATGTCGGCGTCCAGGGCCGGCATGACCTGGGGCAGGCGCTCCACGATGGTCACCTGGAGGCCGGCCTCGGTGAGCTGTTCGGCCATCTCGAGCCCGATGAAGCCGGATCCGACCACGACCGCGGTTTTCGCCCGGCGGGTGAGGATCCAGGTCCGGATGGCTTCGGCGTCCTGGACGTTGCGGACGGTGAACACGCCGGGGGCCTGGACGCCGGGTATGCGCGGGACGATGCTGCGGGCGCCGGTGGCCAGGACCAGGGTGTCGTAGGTGTCGGTGAACTCTGTCCCGGTGGCCAGGTCGACGACCCGCAGCGTCCGGTTGGGGTGGTCGATCGAGACCACGTCGTGTCGGGTGCGGATCTCGATGTTGTAGCGCTTGGCGAACCAGGCCGGGTCGCGGGGGTGGAGCTCGTCGGCGTCGGCGACCTGGCCGCCGACGTAGTAGGGGAGTCCGCATCCGGAGTAGGAGATGTCACGGTCGCGGTCGTAGACGACGATCTCGAGTTGTTCGTCGTTGCGGCGCGCCTTGGCTCCCACAGAGGTGCCGGCGGCGACCGCGCCGATGATCACCAACCGCCGCACGGGGGGGTGGCGGGCTGGAACGGGGCAGTGCTGGGCATGGTGAACCTCCACAAGACGGTGGCACGACGATGAGACGCAAAGGTGACGGCAGGCAACCAGCGGTGACCGGCCGGCCGCGATTAGCTAGCTGGCGGGGACGAGTTCGGCGATCAGGGCTTCGACGCGTCCGCGGATCTTGTCGCGGATCGGGCGAACGGCTTCGATGCCCTGCCCGGCGGGGTCGTCCAGGACCCAGTCCTCGTAACGTTTGCCCGGGTAGAACGGGCACGCGTCGCCACAGCCCATGGTGATCACCACGTCGGAGGCCTTCACCGCATCGGTGGTCAGGATCTTGGGCTGCTCGCCGGCGATGTCGATGCCCTCTTCGGCCATCGCCAGGACGGCCATCGGGTTGACCGCGTCGGCGGGCGTGGAGCCGGCCGACAGCACCTCGATCCGGCCCTGGCCGAGGTGGCGCAGGTAGCCGGCGGCCATCTGGGAACGACCGGCGTTGTGAATGCACACGAACAGGACGGTGGGCTTGCTCATCTATCTTGACTCCCTTGATCTCCGGCGAGTGCCCTCGCCCGGGCTTGACACTCATGGTAGCTCAGTTACCATTGCCTCAATGATTATGGAGGCAAATCGGCATGTCAATCAGGAATCTCGAAACAAGGGCCCGCGCCTACGCCGCCCTTGGCGACCCGTCCCGACTGGCGATCATCGACCTGCTGGCGAACGCCGACCTGGCCTCCGGCGAACTGGGGAACAGGCTCGACATCCCCACCAACCTGGTCGCGCATCACCTGCGCGTGCTGGAGGAGGCCGGGCTGATACTGCGCAGACGATCCGAGGGTGACGGCCGGCGCACCTACGTCACTCGCACGCCCGCCTGCAACCAGTTGATCGGCGCAGGCCGTCACCTGCCGCGCCCACACAGGGTGGCCTTCATCTGCTCGCAGAACTCCGCCCGCTCCCAACTCGCCGAGTCCTACTGGCGAACCGTCAGCGACATCCCGGTGGTTTCGGCCGGCACCCACCCCGCCACCCGCGTCCATCCCCGCGCGATCACGGTGGGGCGGCGCCACGGCCTCGACCTCACCACGGCCCGGCCCCGGCTGGCCGCCGAGGTCCTCAGCGGCGACGAACTGGTCATCGCCGTCTGTGACCGCGCCTATGAAGACCTCGACACCCAGCCGCTGCACTGGTCGGTCCCCGACCCTGCCCTCGCCGAGAACACTGAGGCTTTCGAGGGCGCCTACGACGACATCGCCGGCCGGATCACCCGCCTGGCCGCCAGCTTCGAAGGAGCACCAGCATGACCACAGGCCACCACCCGGTAACGGAGCGCAACTGGGAAAGCATGCACATGGACGAGAAACTCGCCCTCGAACACGCCGCGGCCCGCCTCGCCGATCACTTCTCCGGCCTGTACGGAAAGGAGACCATCGAACGCTTCCTGCGCCAACTCATTCGACCAGTTAGCGAGCAGTGCCACGGTGACAAGGTTCCTGCCCCTGCTCGCCGAGAAGTTCGCCCGCCAACGCCTCCACGCCCTCGCCATCACCGAGGGACACCACACCGACGACAAACCCATCGTCCTGTTCCTCTGCACCCACAACGCTGGCCGCTCCCAAATGGCGCTCGGCTTCTTCCAGGATCTCACCGCCGACACCGCCGTCGCCTGGTCGGGCGGCTCCGAACCCGGACTAGAGGTCAATCCCGCAGCGATCGCCGCGATGGCCGAGCGCGGCATCGACATCTCCGGCGAGTTCCCCAAGCCGTGGACCGACGAAACCGTCCGCGCAGCCGACGTCGTGATCACCTTGGGATGCGGTGACGCCTGCCCCATCTTCCCCGGCAAACGCTACGAAGACTGGGACGTCGACGACCCCGCAGGCCAAACCCTCGACGACATCCGCCCCATCAGGGACGAGATCGAACGACGCATCCGCACCTTGCTGACCTCACTCGCTCTGTGACACGCAGCCCGGACAGGGCGAATCAGCCTGACCCTGTCCCCGACGTCGAACCGCCCGTCGCGCCTCGGACCCACATTGTCGGCACCTGTTGGTGGAGGCGCGCCCCCGGAAGCTCGCGGTGGCCTCACCAAGGCGACGACGGCTTCGGGCACCTGGTGCGTGTCAGCAGAGGGTAGCTGTCGAGGCGAAGCCCAGCCACGTGTCGTGGTTCCCTGCCCAGCACCAGCCGACGTTCGGGGCGTTGCGTCGGGCACTGCGTCGCGACGGGTGCCTCGGCTGATCCAGATGAGCTGCCCCATATCAGCAGGCTCACCTGGGATGCGTACTTGGCCAGGTGCAGGGCCGACTGTCCCGCGGGGTTCGCACCCCCGACGACTGCCACCGGCAGGCCCGTCAGAGCTGGGGCTTCGACCCCCGGACGGGCCCCAGCCTTCGGTAGGTGACACCGGTCGCGAGGATGACGGCCCGAGAAGACACGCTGAGCCCTCCCTCGAGATGCAGGTCGACTCCCCGTTCACCTCGGGACATCCCTGAAGCGGGATGGGCTGATGCGAACTCCGCTCCGAGAAGCACGGCTTGTTCCCACGCGCGGTGGGCCAGCTCTGCGCCGCTAATGCCTCGGACGAAGCCTAGGTAGTTGCGAATCATCGAGCTGGTTCCGGCCTGTCCGCCGATGGCGTGGGACTCCAGGACCAGCGTCCGGAGGCCTTCGGACGCTGCGAACACCGCTGCCGCGAGGCCGGCCGGGCCTGCGCCCAGCATGACGAGGTCAGAGCGGTGGGCGATACTGGGTTCGAACAGAGGCGCGTGTGTCCGCCTTGAGATGGTCGACAAGTCGAAATCCCGAATGAACGTTCCGAGCAGAGTCGCGTCAAGATGTCTGGCGGTCGTCGGCTCCGCGTGACTCAGGTGTTGAGTGTGGAGAGTTATAGAGATGCCCGCCGCTCACAGTAATGGCCATGGCAGATAGTCGCCTGGCTATTTCTGCGTCGCGGTCTGCCGCGGCGTGCTGGTAGATGAGGGCGGCTTTGACGTCGGAGTGGCCGAGTCTGTTCATCAGTTCAGCCAAGGTCGCACCAGCTTGGGCGGCCATAGTCGCACCGGTGTGGCGGAGATCGTGCCAACGGAGGTCGGGTCGCCCAGCGATCTTCCGTGCCCTTCGATACACCTTGTAGAGCGCTCCGTGCTTCATATGACCGCCGGACTCCACTGCTGGGAACAGCAGCCCGTGGGGTCCAGGCTCGGCGAAGCGCTCGATGTGAACGAGCAAGCTCGGCAGGAGGTGGGGTGGGATTGCAACATCGCGAACGCCAGCCTCGGTCTTGGGTTCCTTAACGACCGGAGTGTCGGGCGATGGCCACGTAACGGCTCGAACGATGTGCAGGACACCCTCCTCGGGTGTGCCATGTTGGTCGTATGTGATCGCGAGGTCGCCGCGACGCAGTTCTGTGAGTTCGCCAAATCGTGGGGCGCACCAGGCGGCGAGCAGCACCATCGCTCGGTATCGGTCGGGCATCGCGTCCATGATGGCTACCAGTTCCTCGAGCGTTGCGGGCTGGAGCCTCGTTCTGGGCCTTCGGGCACGGCCACCTTCGGCGGTGATTCGGCTGCGATTGAGCGTCCTGGAGCTGAGACGGGCGGGGTTGGCGCGGATGAAGGCAGGGGAGTCTGTGTCTTCGTCAGGACGGGTAGCAGTGCCGAGGATGGCGCGAAGCAACTCGTACGCCCGACGCCTTGCGGTGGGGTGTGCAGGGTCCTGGTCGTCCCACCATTGCCGAATGTCGCCGGGACCGATGTCTTGCAGCGGAACGTCGTCGAACGACGACAGTTTGTGGGCGAGCATTCGGCGGTATTCGCTGTGAGTCTTCGGGCTCAACTCACGATGAGCCAGCCAGCTCTGCGCATACGTACCGAACGGGACGAAGTCGGGTTCGGGCGGAACCTCGGGCCGCCAACGGTGCTCGACAATGGCGGCCTGCTTCAATGCCAGCCAGGTGTCCGCGTCACCCTTGGTGAAGAATGTTGTTGGTGCAGTGAACCTCGTCCCGCCGACCCTATAGAAGGCCTGGTAGAGCCCCGACGGAAGCCTTCTCACCGTTCCGAAGTTCCGCCTCTCTCGCGGTGAGGTAACGTCTCTGGAGCTAGCAACGACCGCGAACCGCGCGCTAGAGCCGATGCCGAGACCATGACCGTTCGCGTCGCCCATGGAGCCCAGCCTAAATCGTGTACCTATCGTGCACCAAACAGTGTCCAAGAGGGATCGTGTCAGCCCTCTTCTGTCCACGGGAGCGGCTGGGGTTTTGATCATTACAGCTAGTGGATGAGCATAAATGGCATGTCCTGTCCATATCTGACCGCACCGCGTGCGTCTGGTTCAAATCCTGTCAGCCCGACCATTGAAATGCCTTGTCAGAGGCGCTATTTCAGGTTCGCGCGCATCTAATAGCGACAACCCGAAATGGCTGGCGATAGTCCGCGTCAGGGGCTGCTGATCGTGACAACGTAGCGGTTGAGGGCGCGGACGCCACCCACGACGTCCGCGCCCTCGAGGGTCATCATGCCGGAGACCACCGAACCTCTGCCGATGGTCAGTTTGAGGGTGCCGCCGAGCACCTCCTTGGCCGCGTAGCCTTCTCGGACCTGGAAGTAGAACGCCGTGACGGTCCGCGCGAGAACCGGATTGACCTTCGCCTCGAACCTGCCGCTCGCGCGGTCGTCGATAGTCATGCTCGCGACGTCCAGCGACGCGGTCACCAGGGAGCGTCTGATCGCCGGGATGTCGCGCAGCGCGGAGGTGTTGGTGGCGAAGAGAGCGGCGCCGGCCTTCGCCTCGAACAACTCGCCGCACAGGATCGCCACAGCTGTACCGCCTCCGTCCGGCTTGGTCGTCAGGAACAGCCGGGCGCCACGCCTGAACCGTGTCGCCACCTCGTACACGCCGCGCTCACCGTTCCAGACCTCTGTTCGGCCGTCGAGCTGGATGTCCAATCGGCTCGGAATGCTCGCTGGCCCGCCGGGCAACCGACGGCTCGGAGAACTCGACATCGATGGCAAGTCAGATGGTGCGCGAGCCGGCGATGGAGCGCCCGGCCGCAGCCCACCGACTACCGAGCACGCTGCACATACCCCGATCACGGCCAGTGCCAGCGCAAGCCTACCGAGCGGCCGGGTCAGCCAGGCGCGTGGTCCCTGCGTCCTGATCCGCGGCCTGTCGGCGTCGACGGACTCGATCAACATGGCCGGACTCTACTCCCGGGCCGGGCCGTCCGGCCCTACCCCGCAAGCTCTGCTCGCTCCGCTGATGCAAAGGCATCGGCAAGCGTCGCTGAGTGTGCCATGTGGGTAAGCGATCGACGATCACCTAGCGAACTCAGATAACAACTACCAGGCACGTCGTGACGCTGACACACGGCGCGGTAGCGAATATCACGACGATCACGATGAGGCCCGGAGATCCAGTACTCCTCTTCAGTCTCGACGTCGAAGAAGTTCGCCTCAAACATGCCCTGGGCACGAAGGTCTGGGCCGTCGCGGCGAACGGCCTGGGACTTGGTGGTCAACCAATCACCAGAATCTTGTCCACCGCGGAAACGACGGCCGCACCCAACCCCTAACCTGACGCACCCAATCCCGGCCCAGCCATGTACCGGGCTTCCTGGAATCGGCGGTTCTGCCTCAACGCATGAGGTTCTGCCTCAACGCATGAAAGAGGGAACTTATCTGAGGGTTCCAAGCCGCAGCTGGCTAGTCGAGCTGAGCCGGCGGCTGGGTGTCGTTTCGGCGTGCAGGGTCCTGGATGCTGAGACCGGCCCGGATGACGAGTTCGAGTATCGGCCTCGGGTCGGTCGTGTCGTACCGCGCGATCCGGTGCATGATCAGTCCCTCGCCGCAAGCGGCGACCGCTGCCGCCGCCCGGATCGGGTCACGCGAGCCGAGCGCCGCCATCGAGACGATCAAGCCCGCCTCCATCCGGGCGCGTGCAGCGGAGATCACCTCGCGCAGGGCTGTGTCATGACTCGCCTCCATGAAGAGGACCAGCCGCGCGGTCGTCTGGATCCGGTTCCTGCCCGTCACATGCTCCAAGAGGCCACAAAGCTGGTCGATCAACGCCTCCGCCGTGGCCGCCGGCATGAACGGCACGTCACTGCGCACGCCCTCGAGCTCTTCGATCCGGCCGATGACTCCGGAAAGGAGCGCCTTCCGGGTCCTGAAGTAGTTGGACGTGGATCCCCTCGGAACGCCGGCCCGCTCATCCACCCGAGCGTGGGTGAGCGAGCGCAGCCCCTGCGTCCCGACCAGTTCGATGGCCGCATCCAATACCCGGTCTTTGGTCGACATCACACTCATACCGTAACGGTGTCCCCATACCGTAACGATAGTGACATTGCACTATAGGTGCAGTACTGTTATTGCAATCGATTGACCCCAGGGACACCGATGCGATCGGCACGGTGGTGACTCGGAAGGGATGCATTCATGACTGAACTCAGTGGGGAATCCAGAGTCGAGGCTGTGCCTGGCGTCAAGGGCGAAGCATGGGCGGCTTCGGCCGTCTATGGCTTGGCCCACGGCCCCTACTCGGCCGGCGTGCTGGGAGTGAATGACGACCCCAGCGATCAATCGGGTCCGGGATTGAAGGGCCAGAGTAGGGCCACCGGTGTTTGGGGCGAGAGTGAGACCTGGATGGGTGCTTACGGCCACACGACGAGTTCAACCGGGGGAGCCGGCGTCATGGGAGAGGCGTCCGCCTCAGGCGGCAACGGGGTATACGGGCTCGCGCACGCGCCTTACGCAGCAGGGGTTGCGGGCGTCAATGACGATCAGGGCCCCACTGCCGGTCCAGGAATTCTGGGCAAGAGCCGAGCCAACGGCGTGTGGGGAGAGAGCGAGACCTGGATGGGCGTCTACGGCAAGACGTCCAGTGTGACCGGGGGAGCCGGCGTCCTTGGTGAAGCCGCGCCCGGAGTTGGCGCGGGAGTGATGGGCAAGGGTGGATACTACGCCGGGTACTTCGAGGGCAATGTCTCGGTGACGAGGGACTTGAACGTGGGCGGCGACCTGATTCTGTCGGGTGCGGACTTTGCCGAAGGCCTGCCCGCAGCCTCGGTGGATGTTACGCCCGGCTCCTGCGTGGTCATCGACGCAGACGGGGCAGTCGCGGTCTGCGACGCCGACTACGACCGGCGGGTCGCCGGCATCGTGTCGGGTGCTGGTGGCCTCAAGCCAGCCGTGGTGTTGGATCGCCAGAACGGAGTCCCGGTTGCCCTGATGGGTACGGCTTTCGTGTGGGTGGACGCAGACCGTGCATCCGTTGCCGTCGGGGACCTGCTCACCACTTCCTCGACGCCGGGCCACGCCATGAAGGTGATCGAGGACCGCCTTGCGTTCGGGGCGGTCATCGGCAAGGCGCTCAGCTCGTTGCCGCGCGGTCGCGGGCTGGTCAAGGTTTTTGTGTCGGCTGGCTGAGACCACGGAGGCTGACAATGGCATCGCGGATCCGGATGAGAGTGATCATCCGCAACGAAACGAACTCGAAGCTCGTCTTGGCCTCAGACGCCATCGACACCGGCGAGTGGAACTGGAACCCACCCCGCGAGATCGCCGCAGGCGCGGAGGGTGAGTTTCGCAGCGAGGGTGACCTGTTTCTCGTACCAACGACCGGCACGGAGGGCTGGGCACGCTATCGCGCCGACGGAGATCCGGCCCTCGAGTTCTACATCCACTGGAACAGCCCACTGATAGAGGGTAGTTACGGCAACACCTTCCACGTGTGGGCGCCACCCGGCTTCGACGCGTCGACCTGGGGTGGGCAGGGCCATGCGGCCGAGTTGCGAGTGCGGTTCCGCGAGTCCATCGACCATCGCGTCCCGGGGTTCCTGCCATCCATCTCCGGCCTGCACTTCACGAACAGTTGGCGAGGATCATTGCCCGTCGTCACCCTCGGCTACCTGTGGAATAGATTGCTTCACGAGCTGCCGGACGTCGTGAGAGACATCCTCGGCATCGTTCCGGTCGCGGACGACTGGATTCCGATCACGAGGGCCAGTTCTGGATTGTGCGGCGGCATGGTCTTCGCGGTGAAGGACTATCACGCGGCGAACCTGCTCCCGCCAGTGCGCACGGAGACTCCCACGGAACCCGGGGATGTGCTCTTCGGATACATCCGCGATCGGCTGCTGGACAGCTTCGACATCTTCGGCTCCGGGCATCGATGGCTCGGTTACAGCTCTCCCCATTATCCGAATGGCGACGAGGGCGTCAGCCAAGTTGTGGGATTCACGAGGGGTCGCTCCTGGGTCACCTACCGCGAGGAGTGGCCCAAGATCCGTGACGATATCGACAACGGTGTTCTTTCCCCGATTGGACTCATCAAGACAGACGATCTGGACATCGGCTCGAATCATCAAGTGCTCGGCTACGGCTACCGACAGGACGGTCAGCACGTCACCCTACGAATCTACGACCCGAACTTCCCAGACCGTGACGACTGCACGATCACATTCGACATAACGGACACAGCCGGCGAGGTGCACGCCAACATGTCGGTCGGTGGAGAACACCCGGGGCGGATCTTCGCGATCATTCGGATCGAGGGTTACAACCCGCACATGCCACCCGAAGGGCGACCGTTCGAGGCGCTGACCTTTCGTCAGGCGCTGAAGTTGGTCACCGGACGAACCAGCGGCCGCCTGCCGGATGACGTCGCCCTGTCGACGATGCCGTCCGGGCGCGCTTGGCTGAACTCGTTGTGACATCCGCGATTGAATCCCACGCCCACACCTACCTGACCGGACCCGAAAGGATGTCTCCAACCGGGGAAGCCTCTCGTCCGGGACAGATCGGGAGTGCGGACGATAGTTCCCGGACGAGAGGCATTGCGGCTGGGCCGGGCGGTGAGCGTTGCCGAGCCGACCGGCGCATCACCCAGGCCCGACGCGGCCGGGGCACGGTTGTTGTCGTGGTGTCGTCGAGGCCCTTGGGCCGCTTTGGCTCCGGATGCCCGCGCAGCACCCGCTGGGGCGGGGCATTCGGTGGCCAATCCGGCCACTCCGTGGCGATGATTTCCTCGAACTCGGCCAGCAGCCAGTCGTGGTCGGCCAGCACGAGTTCGACGAACTCGTCGCCAACCCTGCGGGTGTCGGCGCCGTTGGCAAGAACGGGTTGCATCATCGCGGTACCTGCCGGTCAGGCGCTGATCGCCCGTCGGGAATCGCCGTCGCGGCTGATCGCGATCTTGCGCGGCTTGGCTTCCTCGGCGACCGGAATGGTCAGCGTCAGCACGCCGCCGTCGTAGTTCGCTTCGATCCGTTGGGTGTCGAGGTTGTCACCCAGGATCAGCTGGCGGCTGAAGACGCCCCTGGGACGTTCGGCGGCGAGCAGTTCGGCGTCGTCGGTGCGGGGCGGGCGTTCGGCCTTGACCACCACGACGTTGCGTTCGACGTCCAGATCGATCGAGTCGAGGTCGACGCCCGGCAGATCGAACTCGATGTGGAACGTGTCTCCCTCGCGCCAGGCGTCCATCGGCATCACCGAGGGCCTCGCCATCGTGCCGCTGGTACCGAAAACCTGCTGGGTCAGTCGATCCAGTTCATGGAAGGGATCTGTGCGCATCAGCATCAAAGTCACCTCCGTCCGTGTTGTGATGCTCCGGTGGAATCAGTGGTCCCGGGTCGGGATCTCTGATATGCGCTATAGGTTTTTTGTAGCACTGGTGGCAGGCTGAGGCAAGAGATCGAAGCAGAATTCTGCAGAGAAGGTGGATGCGGTGGCCGACGCGGATGGTGAGACCGACCCCCTACGTGGCGTGTATGCCATCTCGGTGGCAGCCGAGTTGGTCGGCACGGGGGTGCAAAACCTGCGCGCCTACGAAGCCCGAGGCCTGCTGAGCCCGACCCGCACCGCCGGCGGGACCCGCCGCTACAGCGCCCACGACCTCGACCGGCTCCGCCGCATCGGCGACCTGCTGGACGCGGGCCTCAATCTCGCCGGCATCGGGATGGTGCTGGAACTCGAGAACCAGAACGACGAACTGCGCTCCACAATCGGCCGAGGCCCTCTGGCTCAGGAAGCCGCGCCGTCACTCATTGGAGGAGTCGGGGAATACGGGCCGAGCTGATCTGTTCGTCGGACGCGAAGAGGTACGGCCTCGCTCATTCACTCGACGGCCTGTGTCAGTCGGTCGCCCCTCGTCGTTGCTGGGGCGGGATCGCCACGGGGGAGCAGCCCCTACTCAACCCAGAGATCACCAATGTTGATCTGCATCTGGAGGGCGCGCTCGCCGCTCATCCCCAGACGGTGCGCCGAAAGCATGTCCATTGATGAGGAAATGTACGCATTGACCGGTCTCCCCGGGTGGCCCAATTTGGTGCCCAGCGTGGGGGATCGCAGGTGACGGTTGATGGCTTCGCACCCCCGCCGACAAATCAGCTTCGGCGAGAGTGGAGCCCAGCATGGGTGCTACCGCAGAGCATGTCGATGCCGTGGTGGTCGGCTCAGGGTTCGGTGCTTCCGTGGCCGCGTACCGGCTCGCCCAGGCCGGCCGGTCGGTGATCGTGCTGGAACGCGGCCGGGCCTACCCGCCGGGAAGTTTCGCGCGCAACCCCTATGAGATGAGCCGGGCCTTCTGGGAGCCGAGGGACGAGCTGTTCGGGCTCTTCGACGTGCGTTCCTTTCGCAAGGTCGAATCCATCGTGTCTTCCGGGCTCGGTGGCGGCTCACTGATCTACGCCAACGTGCTGCTGCGCAAGGACGAAAAGTGGTTCGTGCACGATTCGCCGCTGCCCGGCGGGGGATACGAGAACTGGCCGATCGGACGCCGCGACCTCGACCGGCACTACGACGCCGTCGAAGCGATGATGGGCCCGGTACCCAACCCGTACCCCGATCTGCCCAAGGCGAAGGCGCTGCGCGAGGCGGCGGCCACGCTCGGATTGCAGTCCTTCTCGCCGCCCCTGGCGGTCACGTTCTCGCCACGGCCCGGAGAGCCGGCCCTGCCCAAGCAGGTGATCGAGCCACCGGCCTACGGCAACCTGCACGACGCGACCCGGCTGACCTGCCGGCTCTGTGGCGAGTGCGACATCGGCTGCAACGAGGGTTCGAAGAACACCCTCGATCACAACTACCTCTCCGCCGCGCGGCACGAGGGCGCCGAGATCCGCACCTTGGCCGAGGTGTACGGCGTGACCCCGCTGCCGGGCGGCGGCTACGAGGTTCGCTATCTGCAGTACTCCGACCAGCCGGGTCCGGACGGTCTGCGGGAGCGAAGTCACTTCAGTCTGACGTGTGAGCATCTGGTGCTCGGCGCCGGAACCTTCGGCTCGACCGCGTTGTTGTTGCGCAACCGGGTCGGCCTGCCGGCGCTCGGCCGAGCCCTCGGCTCGCGGTTCAGCGGCAACGGTGACCTGATGACCTTCTGCATGGGCGCCAAGGTGACCAACGCCCAGGGCGCGATGCGCCTGATCGATGGCAGTTATGGGCCAGTGATCACCACCGCGATCAGGCGGCCGGATGGCATGGACGAGGAGGGTGCCGGCCGCGGCTACTACGTGCAGGAAGCCGGTTTCCCCGAGTTCGCCAACTGGCTGATCGAGACCGCTCAGGTGGGGTCGGCGATGCAACGGGCCTTGTCGGTGGCAAGGGAGATGGTGCTCTACAAGCTCAAGCGCCGCAACGAGTCGACGATCTCGGCCGAGGTGGCGAAGATGGTCGGCCAGGGCCGGCTGGGCTCCAGCTCACTGCCGCTGCTGGGCATGGGCCGGGACACTCCGGACGGCCGGATCACGCTGGCCGACGGCGAACTCGACATCGAGTGGACGAGCGCGACCAGCATGGCCTACTTCGACTCGATGCGCTCCACCATGCGGGACATCTCGGACACCCTGGGCGCCAGCTTCAAGGACAACCCGCTGTGGTGGACCAAGCGGGTGGTCACCGTGCATCCGCTGGGCGGGGTGCCGATGGGCCGGCACGTGCACGAGGGCGTGGTGGACAACTGGGGCGAGTCGTTCGGACACCCCGGGCTGTACGTGGTCGACGGCTCCGCACTGCCCGGACCGGTGGGGCCGAACCCGTCCCTCACCATCGCGGCCACGTCCGACCGGGCGATCGAACACCTGCTCGAGAAACCGCGGCAGAACCGCAGCGTCGCCGCACTGGCGGCTGCGGTGAAGGCGGTCGAACCCCCGGCCCCGCCCACCGCGGGCTCGGGCACCCGGTTCACCGAACAGATGAGGGGGTACCTGACCCTGGGCGAGACCGACCCGGTCACCGGCTGGACTCGCGGCCGGCAGCTCTCCCACCGATTCATGTTCGAACTGACCATCACCGCCCCGGACGTCGTACGGTTCGTGGACGCCGCCGACCATGCCGGGCTGGCTGAGGGTTTCGTCGACTGCGACCTGCTCGGTGGCCAACTACCGGTGCAGCGGGGTTGGTTCAACCTGTTCGTCGCGGTTGCGGACGCAGACACCCGCGAGATGCGGTACCGACTGTGGTTCAGCGACCTGTCCGGCACCCCGATCACGATGTACGGCTTCAAGACGGTCCGCAACGACCCCGGGTTGGACATCTGGTCCGACACCTCCACCCTGTTCATCACCCTGCTCCGCGGACATGTGCCGCCCGGCCCGGAAGGCGAGGTGGTGGCGGCGGGGATGCTACGGATCCTGCCCCAGGACTTCGCCCGCCAGCTGACCACCTTCCGGGGCTCCGGAGAAAGTCCGGTGCGGGCGATCGCCGGGTTCAGCGCGTTCTTCACCAAGGCCTTGAAGGACGTCTACCTGCGGCCACCGACGGCCCGGCCGAGCAGGCCCGCCGAAGGCGAGAAGGCGGCGCCATGAACGTCCCGCTGGTGGTGACCCGTCGGATCCATGACGACGAACTCCACTTCGTTCGCACCGAGGACGGGGTGACCATCACCCTGGCCCGGGTCCGGGTGCCGATCCCGCCGAGCAAGGGTCCGGTGCTGCTGGTACATGGCACCGGCATGCGCGGGGAGTCCTTCCGTCCGCCGGCGGGACGCTCACTGGTCGACCTGCTGCTCGAGGACGGCTGGGACGTCTGGCTGCTGAACTGGCGTGGGTCGCTCGACCTCGACGCCCTGCCGTGGACCCTGGACGACGTGGCCCGGTTCGACCTGCCGGCCGCCGTCCAGCACGTCTTGGCAGAGACCGGAGCCGGGCAGATCAAGGCGATCGGTCACTGCGGCGGTGCCGCGGCGTTGAGCATGGCCGCCGTCGCCGGCCTGGTGCCTCAGGTGGAGCTGGTGGTTGCCAACGGGGTGTCCCTGCATCCCGTGTTGCCCGGCTTCTCGAAGGTCAAGCTGAATCACATCCGTCCGCTGATGCAGCGCCAGGTGCCCTACCTCGACGCTCGCTGGGGCGACGGTCCGGAGCAGCTGGTGCCGCTGCTGGCCCGCACCGCCGTCCGGCTGTGGCACACCGAATGCAACAATCCGACCTGCAACCTGGCCAGTTTCGCGCTGGGCTCGGGAGGGGATTCCGTCTGGCGGCACGCGAACCTCGACCTGGCCGTCCACGAGTGGCTGCGGCACGAGTTCGGCAAGGTTCCGATGAGTTACTACCACCAGCTGGCCCTTTCGGAGCGGGCCAGGCAATGGGTTCCGGTGACCACCCGGGCCGACCTGCCGGCGCGCTACGCCGGAGCGGAACCCCAGACCTCGGCGCGGTTCGCCCTGTTCGTCGGCACCGCGAATCGCACCTTTCTGCCGGCCGGGCAGCGGGCCAGCCTGGCCTATCTCAACAGGTACCGGCCAGGTTTCGACACCCTGCACGTGCTCGACGGCTACAGCCACGGCGACGTCTTCATCGGCCGCAAGGCCCACCTCGAAGTGTTTCCGCGGATGCTGCACGAACTGAACCGGACGGGGGCCCGATGAGCATCGATCGGGCCAGTCCCACTGCTCGGGCGCGTCGCCCGTTGCGATGCGGTGAACCCGAGCGGTTGACCTTCAAGACCGCTGACGGGGTCACCCTGCGGCTGTCCCGCTTCCACGGTGGCGACAAGGGCCCGGTGATTCTTTCGCCCGGCTACGGCACCTCCGAGGTGGCCTTCACCCTGGACACCACCGACACCAACTTTCCCGAGTACCTGTTCGAGCACGGCTACGACGTCTGGGTGTTCGACTACCGGGCCAGCCCGGCGTTGCCGTCGGCGGGCACCCAGTTCACCTTCGACGACGTGGCCCGCTACGACTTCCCGGCCGCCGTCCGGACGGTGCAGGCCGCAACCGGCGCGGCCTCCGTCCAGACGGTCGCGCACTGCATGAGCGCGATGGCCCTGCAGAGGTCTCTCGGGCTGGGGCTGCAGGGCGTTCGGTCGATGGTCGCTTCTCAGGTCAGCCTGCACCTGTGGGCTGCCGAACTGAACGAGTTCCGTTCCGACCTGCACGGGGCCGAGGTGCTCGACCTACTCGGCTTCGACACGCTGACCACCGAGGTCGACGACGAGCCATCCTTCGCTGCGCGCTTGTTGACACACCTGCTCGGGCTCTACCCGGCCGGCGAGGAGCCCTGCAGCCGTCCGTTTTGTCGGCGGGTGAACTTCATGTACGGGGAAAGCTATGACCACGACCGGCTGAACGAGGCGACCCACGACCATCTGCACGAGGCTTTCGGCGTCGCCAACATCACCGCCTTCGCGCACGTCACCGCGATGTTGCGTACCAACCACGGGGTGAGCGCCGACGGCACTGAGGACTACCTGGACGACCTCGACGGACTCAAGTTGCCGATCGCCTTCATCCACGGCGAACACAACCGCATGTTCCTGCCCCGGGGCACCCGCGAGACGTTCGACCTTCTCAGCGAGCGGTTCGGGCCGGAGAACTACAGCTATCACCTGATCCCGGGGTACGCCCATTTGGACTGCTTCATCGGCGCCGACGCCGCTCGTGACGTGTATCCGATCATCATCGCCGAGCTCGACCGCCACAACTGAACCTCAGGGGCAACCATGACCAGCGTCCACTGACGGGTCCCCGAATACGGTCCCATCAGTCATCGCGCTCGGGCACCTGGTCGGGTCGGGCCCGAATCTCCGCGGGCTCGGGTCCCAAGGAGCTCGGATCTGTCGCCGCCAATGGTGGAGGACGACGAGAATCGGAACTGTGCTTGACGCGTAACGATTTCTCGATTATCGTTTGAAACGATTCAATCCGTATCCAGACGGCATGGAGGGAACAATGCTCGATCACATCGATCAGGAACTCGACGAGTGCCGCCCGCACGCAGACGATTGCCGTTCGGCAGCCGCCCGCCCCGCACTGCCGGCCCGGCCAGCACAGCTGGCCACCGGCAAACCAACGTCCGCCATCGACCGCAACTGACCCATCGCCCACCCCACTACTTGGCCACCGCACTCGATCACTGCTGATCAGCCGTCGGCGGCAAGCCATCACCGCAACCACCCCGAGGCAACGACCGCCTCGTCACCGAAAGCGAGCTCCGCCGATGAGCAACCCGCAAGCACCCGCACCAGAGGTCGCGAAGCGCGATCCGAAGAAGGCCGCGATGAGCGGCTGGATCGGTAGTGCCCTCGAGTACTACGACTTCGCCCTCTATTCGCAGGCCGCCGCGCTGGTCTTTCCGAAGGTGTTCTTCACCTCCGAGAATCCCACCGTCGCCCTGGTCGCCTCCCTGGCCACCTACGCGGTCGGCTACGTCGCCCGTCCGGTGGGTGCCGTGATCCTGGGCGCCTACGGCGACCGGCACGGACGCAAGAACGTGCTCGTGATGGCCATGCTGCTGATGGGCTTCTCCACGCTGGCGGTCGGCCTGCTGCCGACCTACGGTCAGGTCGGCCTGCTGGCCCCGGTGCTGCTGGTCTTCCTGCGCCTGATCCAGGGCTTCGCCGTGGCCGGCGAGCTGGGCGGGGCAAGCGCCATGATCGTTGAACACGCTCCGGACGCCAGGCGCGGCTTCTTCGCCAGCTTCAGCCTGCAGGGCACCCAGGCCGGCTCGATCCTGGCCACCGCGGCCATGTTGCCGCTGGCGTCGATGCTGCCCGAGGAGGCGTGGCTGAGCTGGGGCTGGCGGATTCCCTTCCTGCTCAGCGCCGTCGTGATCGTCGCCGGCTACGTGATCCGCCGCCGGGTCTCCGAGCCGCCGGCCTTCGTCGCGAAGCAGGACGAGATCGTGGCCACCCATCGCTTCCCCTTGGCCGAACTGCTGCGAACCAAGCCGCTCGTCATGGTGCTGTGCATCGTGATGACCCTGACCAACGTGATCGGCACCAGCACCCTGGTCTTCGGCATCTCCTTCGCCACCGCCAAGGGCTACGGGGTGGGCTTCACCACCGGCGAGATGCTGTGGGTCACGCTGGTGGCAAACGTGGCCGCCATCATCACCATTCCGATCTTCGGTGCCCTGTCCGACCGGCTCGGCCGGCGGGTGTTCATGGTCGCCGGCGGTCTCGGTGGCGGGGTACTGGCCGGCTTCTACCTGGCGGCCGTCCAGGCGCACAACCTGGTTCTGGTCTTCGTGCTGGTGGTCATCGTCCAGGGCATCTTCTTCCAGATGTGGAACGCCACCTTCGCCACGTTCTTCCAGGAGCAGTTCCCGATGCGGATCCGGGTCACCGGCTTCGCCGTGTCGCAGAACATCGGCCTGATGGTCGCATCCTTCTTCCCGAGCATCTTCGCCGCGGTCGCGCCTCCCGGGTCGACCAACGTGCCGGTGCTGATCGGCTCGATCACCTTCGGCATCACCGTCGTTGCGGCCATCGCCACCCTGATGATCCGCGAGACCAAGGGCAAGAGCCTGGAGGAGCTGGAAGGCAAGGTTGCCGAGCCGGCTACCAACTGAGCACAGTGGCCCGAGCACGCCAACACCCGAACGGATCACCGCACTCGGAGATCGCGGACGGACGCCGGAACCGCCCGCCTGGAGCACCTCGACCGATGCAACATACAACGACGACGATTCCGCCCGAACCGGCGGGCAGGAACAGGAGACAGCGATGGAACAGAAGACCTGGCCGGTGCGGCACAGTGCGCTGCTGCGGGCACCGGAGCGCTTCGTGTCGCGTGAGCGGATCGATGAGCTGATCCACCGGCTGGCCCACAACCTGATCAACATCAGCGACGAGACCGGGGAGTTCCTCCTTCGTCTGGACGACGGCCGGGTGATCGACACCAAGGGTTGGGCCGGCTGGGAATGGACCCACGGGGTTGGCCTCTATGGCATCTGGCAGTACTACGACCAGACCGGGGACACCGCCATGCGCGACATCGTTGACGCCTGGTTCGGTGCCCGGCTGGCCGAGGGCACCACCAAGAACGTCAACACCATGGCGCCCTTCCTCACTTTGGCGTACCGGTACGAAGAGACCCGCGATCGGACCATGGTGCCCTGGCTGGACTCGTGGGCCGAGTGGGCGATGCGGGCGATGCCGCGCACGCCGCACGGGGGCATGCAGCACATCACCCTGGCCGAGGAGAACCACCACCAGCTCTGGGACGACACCCTGATGATGACGGTGCTGCCGCTGGTCAAGATCGGTCTGCTGCTCGACCGGCCGCGCTACGTGCAGGAGGCCACCTTCCAGTTCCTCACCCACGTCGCGCACCTGGCCGACCGCGAAACCGGGCTGTGGTTCCACGGCTGGACCTTCGAGGGCCGCAACAACTTCGCCAAGGCCCGCTGGGCCCGCGGGAACTCCTGGCTGACCATGGTCATCCCCGATTTCCTCGAACTGGTCGACCTTCCCGCGGCAGACCCCGTCCGGCGGTTCCTGATCGAGGTTCTGGACGCCCAGGTGGCCGCGTTGAGCCGGCTGCAGGACGAGTCCGGGCTGTGGCACACCCTGCTGGACGATCCTGACTCCTATCTCGAGGCGTCGGCCACCGCGGGATTCGCCTACGGGATTCTCAAGGCCGTTCGCCTGGGGTATCTGCGTGACGAGTACGCCCCGGTCGCCGAGAAGGCGATCCGGGCCGTGATCGCGAACATCTCCGACCAGGGAGAGTTGCAACAGGTGTCCTTCGGCACCGGCATGGGCTCCGACCTGGACTACTACCGCAACATTCCGCGCACCTCGATGCCGTACGGACAGGCCATGGCCGTCCTGAGCCTGGCCGAGTACCTGCGCACGTACTACTGATCCCCGCCGCCGAACCCACCTGACTACCCCTGACACCTCAAGGAGAAACCCCTGATGATCGCCGATATGTTCCGGCTGGACGGCAAGGTGGCCATGGTCACCGGATCGTCGCGTGGGCTGGGTCAGGGCGCCGCCCTGGCGCTCGCCGAGGCCGGCGCCGACCTGGTGCTCGTGGATCGGACGCCTGCCGTCGAGACGGCCGAGCGGGCCCGTTCGCTGGGACGCCGGGTGCACAGCGTCGAAGTCGACCTGATCGCGGCCACCCCCGCCGATCTCGACGCGGCCGTCCAGTCCGCCGTTGACACGCTCGGCCAGGTGGACGTCCTGGTCAACAATGCTGGCACCATCCGCCGGGCGCCGGTGTTGGAGCACGCCGCCTCCGACTGGGACGACGTTCTGGCGATCAACCTGGACGCGGTCTTCCACCTGTCCCAGGCGGCCTCGCGGCGGTTCGTCGAACAGGGCAGCGGCAAGATCATCAACGTCGCCTCGATGCTGTCCTTCCAGGGCGGCATCCTGGTGCCCGGGTACGCGGCCAGCAAGCATGCAGTCGCCGGCCTGACCAAGGCGTTCGCTAACGAGCTCGCCGCCCGCGGGGTGAACGTGAACGCGATCGCCCCCGGCTACATCGCCACCGACAACACCGCGCCGATCCGGGCCGACCAGGCCCGCGAGAAGGCGATCCTGGACCGGATTCCGGCCGCTCGATGGGGCACCCCGGCCGACCTGCAGGGTGCCTTCGTCTTTCTGGCCTCGCCGGCGTCCGACTACGTCAACGGTGCAATCATTCCCGTGGACGGCGGCTGGCTCGTCCGCTGACCGGCGAGCACACTTCGACCGCCCCAACTGATCCTGCCCACATCACCTGCCCTGCTTGTCCCGTCCTTTCGACAGCACCCTCATTCACCTCGTCATCCCGGGTTGTGCCCGGGTCTCAACCCTTTGGAGAACTTTCATGGATCAGCGCACTGCTACCAGTCCCGATCAGTTGCCGCAGTTCGACACCAGCCAGCTGCGTGAGCGTTACCTGGTGGAGGAGGTGTTCGTGCCCGGTGAGGTGACCCTGCTGTACACCCATCATGACCGGATCGTGCTGGGTGGGGCGGTGCCGGCCGGTGCCGAACTACCACTGCCGGTGGTGGCCGAGTTGCGGGCGGAGTATTTTCTGCAGAACCGCGAGCTGGGCATTGTGAATGTCGGCGGCGCCGGCACGGTCACTGCTGATGGTGAGCGGTTCGAGTTGGTCAAGGGAGCGTGCCTGTACATCGGCCGGGGTACCAAAGAGATTGTGTTCGCCGACGCCGACGCCGACGCCGACGCCGACGCTTCGGCCGGTGCCCAGTTCTATCTGTTCAGCGCTCCGGCCCACGTGAGCTACCCGACGACTTTGGTGGCGCCGGATCAGGGCACGGTGCGGGAGTTGGGTGATCAGTTGACCAGTAACCGGAGGACGTTGACTCAGTACATTCATGAGAATGGTGTGCAGTCGTGTCAGGTGGTGATGGGGGTCACCCAGTTGCATCCGGGTTCGATGTGGAACACGATGCCGGCGCATACCCATGACCGGCGCACCGAGTGCTACCTGTACTTCGACCTGCCGGCCGATGCCCGGGTGATCCATCTGATGGGGCTTCCTTCGCAGACCCGGCATTTGGTGGTTGCGGATCGGCAAGCGGTGATTTCACCTTCCTGGTCGGTGCACTCCGGAGTCGGCACCGCGTCCTACTCCTTCGTCTGGGCGATGGCCGGGGAGAACAAATCGTTCGACGACATGGACCCCGTCCCACCCACCGCCATCGCCTGACCCGTCGCGCAGCTGTTCGATCGGCGCCGTCAAGGCGCACCGCGGCGGTGGCTCGGAGTCCGCCGTGCCCGCAGTCTGGCTGATTCCGGAGCGGTGCGGTGAACTGTGCCGGGTAGCGTGTCGATTTCGCGCCACGGCGTTCGTCGTCAGGGGTGAAGCGAAAGGAAGATCCATGGAATACGCACTGCTGTACACCGCGGGCACCGATCCGCAACCCTACGACCCGGCCAAGGACAACATTGCCGAGTGGGTGGCCGACCTCGAGTCGCGCGGCGTCGCCGAGTACGGTGAGCGGCTCCGTCCAGGCCCCGATGCCACCACGGTCAAGGTGCGCGACGGCCGCACGCTGGTCACCGAGGGCCCCTTCACCGAGGCCAAGGAGTGGGTGGGCGGTTTCGACATCGTCGACTGCGCCGATCTGGACGAGGCGATCGGCATTGCCGCCGCTCATCCGGCCGCACGAACCGGCACCGTCGAAGTACGTCCGTTCATGGTCTGGCCCGACGCCGAGCCCGACTATCGGGTGGTGCCGAAGGGGTTCGTGGACCGGACCGCCACCGGCCACCGCTATCTGATGCTGGTCTGCACCGACCCCGAGGCGCCGCAGGGCGAGGCCGGCGACGTGCAGCCCTGGGTCGACGAGATGGACGGCAGTGGCGTGCGTCTGTTCGGCGACGTGTTGCGGCCGTGGTCGGACACCACCCTGGTGCGATCCCGCGACGGCCGAACGCTGGTCGAGGCGGCTTCCGAGCCGACCGAAGGGTCGATCGCCGGACTCGACCTGATCGAGGTGGCCGATCTCGATCACGCCGTGGCGGTGGTCGCGGCCCATCCGATGGCGAAGGTCGGTCAAATCGTGCTCAGCCCGGCCTGGCCGTTCGACGTCGACGACGACCACGTCGAGCGCGCCGAGCGCGAGGCTGCGGCGTGGCGGACGCGTTCCGAACCGATGGTGGAGGTTGCCGGCTGACCGCAGAATCGAGCGGCTCGACGACCGGCGCGGCGCCGGTCGTCGATGCCGCCCTGCGAGCAGCTTTTCGCCAGGAGTGGTCACACATCGTGGCAACCATGATCCGGATCACCGGTGACTGGGACGTGGCCGAAGACGCTACCGCGGGCGCCTTCGAGCGAGCGGCGGTGACCTGGCCGAGAGATGGCGTGCCACGTAGCCCCGGAGCCTGGTTGACCACTGCGGCCCGCAATCTCGCCATGGACCGGCTCCGCCGGCGCGGCGTCGAGTCGGCAAGACTCAAGGAGTTGGGTGTGTTGGAGCACCGCTACCCGGCAGGGAGTGACCCGGAGCTGGCCGCTCTGGCTGATCCGGACTGGGACGATCGGCTGCGCCTGGTCTTCACCTGCGCGCACCCGGCGCTGCCGCTTGAGGCCCGGGTTGCGCTCACCCTCCGCACCGTCGGCGGGCTGACCACACCAGAGATCGCCCGGGCCTTCATGGTCGGCGAGGCGACGATGGCCCAGCGGCTGGTTCGAGCCAAGGCGAAGATCGCGCACGCCGGCATTCCGTACCGGGTTCCGTCGCCCGAGGCGCTTCCGGAGCGGCTGAGTGGGGTGCTCGCCGTGCTGTACCTGATCTACAACGAGGGCTACACGGCGACCTCCGGTGCCGAGTTGCTGCGCACCGACCTGACCGCCGAGGCGATCAGGCTGACTCGGCTGGTCACCTTGCTGCTGCCCGATCCGGAGGCGGTTGCGCTGCTGGCCCTGATGTTGCTGCAGCATTCTCGGCAGCACACCCGGGTGGACGCCGGGGGAGACCTGATCCCGCTGGAGGAGCAGGACCGGACCCGGTGGAACGCCGACGAGATCGGCGAGGGGCTCACGCTGCTCGCCGGCTCGGACGGCGCTGGTCGAGGCCCGTATCGGGTACAGGCCGAGATTCAGGCACTGCACGCCGCGGCTCCGGTGGCCGCGGCCACCAACTGGGCTGCGATCCGCTTGCGCTACGCGGAGCTGCCCCCGGCGCCGTTCGTCGAACTCAATCGAGCGATCGCCACTGGCATGGCCGCAGGGGCCGGCCCAGGGCCTCGCCGCACTGGCCGAACTGGCGGACTCCGGACGCCTCGATGGCCATCATCTGCTCCCGGCTGCTCAGGCCGACCTCAGCCGCCGAGCCGGGCGGTCGGCGGATGCGGCGGCCTTCTACCGCGCCGCCCTGGCGCTGGCCCCGACCGAGCCGGAACGGCGCTATCTGGCCCGCCGACTGTCAGAACCGGGCTGACCGAGGGTTCGTCCGTTGCCTTCCGGAACGGGTTCTAGGCGCGGTTCGTCTCACCAGGTGGGCGTGAAGATCAATACAATTGTCTGAAAGCGCTTTCACACGCGTCCTGCAGGAACGAAGGCTGAACCCGGCCGGCCGGGCCAACGGGCGGCCGTCTTCGGCGTTGTCGGACGGCTATCGGGGTCGCGCCACGGCAGCACAGACGCCCGTCGAACGGATCGAGCGAAGCGCCTTGGTCGGTCTCGGAAACTCTGCCCCAAGGTCACGATCCAATCACTCCCTGCCGCAGTGCTTGCCTACTTAAGCGCTTAAGTCTACGGTGTGCGCAAGCGCTGAAACGTCCCGGCGCGGGTCGCCGTGAACGCAGGATCAACCCTGCTTGACGGCGAATCCGGGTAAGGCCGCCCGCCCCGGGTCTGATCCCGGCAGCAGCGCGATAACGATTGTGAAACAGCCGCGGATAATCGGCCTGTTCGCATGAAAGCGTTTCCATACTCGGCTACGGTTCGATCCGACGGAGCGGCCGCGAGGGGGCGCCGATCCGAATCCGCAGCACCGAACGGGAGAGTCGAGGAGGACTCGTGGTCAAAGACCCGCTGCAGCTGACCGCCTTGGAGTGGACAGTGCGCGCAACGCCATCCGGCCCGGCCTGGAGCCAGGTTCCCGACGCCGTCCGAGCGCGGGTGTCGGCGGGCATTCCGGCTCAGGTACCGGGAGTGGTGCACACCGACCTGATGTCAGCGGGACTCCTCGAGGACCCCTACCTGGGCCTGGCCGAGCGCGAACAGGAGTGGGTGGGTGCGCAGACCTGGACCTACACCTGCGTCTTCGGGCTCGGCGACGACTCTTCCGAGATCGAGGCCGAGAACGTCGATCTGCTCTGCGATGGGCTGGACACCGTCGCCGAGGTGCTGGTCAACGGGCTGCCGGTGGGTCGCTCGGTGAACATGCATCGGCGCAACGTGTTTGCGATCCGGCCGCTGCTCCGGGTGGGGCTCAACCAGCTTGAGGTGGTCTTCTCGCCGGCCCTTGAGTACGTCGCCGAGATGAAGGACCTGCTCGGTGCGCGCCCGCACGTCGAGCGCGACGACTACAACCTGATTCGCAAGATGGCCTGCAACTTCGGCTGGGACTGGGGCCCCAGGCTGATCACCGCGGGCATCTGGCGGCCGCTGCAGCCTGCGGGCCTGGAACCATGCCCGGGTACTCGACGTGGCCATCCAGGGCACCGCCAGCCGAACCGAGGACGGTGAATGGGTCGGGCACCTGAACGTCCAGACGCACCTGACCGGTGAACTGCGGTTCGCCGGCCTGACCGTCAAAGTCAGCGGCCACGAGGCGAGCGCGACGCTCGGAGTTCCGGCCACCGACTGGACCGAGGCCAGCCTGGACATCACCGGCATCGAGCCGTGGTGGCCGCACTCGCTGGGTGACCAGCCCCTCTACGACGTCGAGATCGTCTTCCACAACGACTCTGCGGTGCTCGACCGGGTACACCGGCGCACCGGGTTCCGATCCAGCACACTCGACACCACCCCGGATGCCGACGGCAACGGCGCGAGCTTCGGCCTGGTGATCAACGGCGAGCAGGTCTTTGTCCGGGGCGCCAACTGGATTCCCGACGACTGCTTCGTCAGCCGGGTCACTCCGCAGCGATACCGCGAGCGGATCCAGCAGGCCAAGGACGCCAACATCGACCTGTTGCGCATCTGGGGTGGCGGCATCTATGAGTCCAACGACTTCTACGCCGCCTGTGACGAACTCGGGGTGATGGTCTGGCAGGACTTCTGCCTGGCCTGCGCGGCCTATCCGGAGGAAGAGCCGTTCTGGTCGGAGTTCGAGGCCGAGGCCCGGGACAACATCGTCCGGCTGTCGGCGCACCCGTCCCTGGTGATCTGGAACGGAAACAACGAGAACATCTGGGGCCACGACGAGTGGAACTGGGCCGATCAGCCCGGCGGCACCAAGACCTGGGGCTCGGGCTACTACTACGACCTGTTCCCGCGGGTGCTCAGCGAACTCGACACCAGCCGGCCCTACTGGCACGGCAGCCCGTCGTCCGGTTCGCCGGACCTGCAGCCGAACGACCCGAACTACGGCTGCATGCACATCTGGGACGTCTGGAACGAGCGCGACTACACCGGTTACGACGACTATGCGCCCCGGTTCGCCTCCGAGTTCGGCTACCAGGGGCCGGCCACCTTCGCCACCTGGGCCCGTGCGGTCGAACCCGCCGACCGGGCCGCCGGCTCGGCTGTGCTGCTCGCCCATCAAAAGGCGCAGGGCGGCAACGACAAGCTGAACCTGGGCATCAGCCGGCCACCTGCCCGCACCGGGGGAGAGTGCCGCCGACTTCGACGACTGGCTGTACGCCATGCAGCTGCAGCAGGCCCGGGCGGTCCGCTACGGCGTCGAGCGCTGGCGGTCGCTGCGCGGCCGGTGCCTGGGTTCGATCGTCTGGCAGTTGAACGACTGCTGGCCGGTCACCTCATGGGCGGCGCTCGACCTGGGCACCGATGCCACCGGGGCGCCGGTGGCCCGCCGCAAACTGCTCTGGTACGGGCTGCGCTCGGCCTACGCCGACCACCTGATCACCCTGCAACGCGACGGGGCACGCCTGGCGGCTGGCCCTGGTCAACGACGGAACGGACGTCTGGGCTGCCGAGGGGCGGGTCGAGCTGCGCAGCCTCGCCGGCGACGTGCTGTGGTCGTACCGGCTGGCTCGACAGGTGCCCGTCCGCGATCTGGTGGAGGTCGACATCCGGCCCGACGCGGTGGACGCGCTGCCCGCCGAACTGGCCCTGGTGGTAACGCTGACCGGAGCCGAGCGGGCCGTGAAGCTGCTGGTCGAGGACGTCGACGCGGCTCTGCCGCCGGGCAGCTTCGAGGCCACTGCCGCACTTGACCGCAACCGGCGCGTCGGTGACCGTGACGGCCGGCTCGTTCCTGCGCTCGCTGTGCCTGTTTCCGGACCGGGTCGCCGAGAACGCCTGGGCGGACTCCGCGATGGTCGACCTGTTCCCCGGCGAGAGCCACACCTTCGAGGTCTCCGGAGAACTTCTCCGGGCACCCGGCCGACGAGCTCATCGGAGTATCCGGTGCTGCGGTCCCTGACCGATTCGCTGACCCCTAGTGAGGCCGTATGAGGGTGGCCTGATCCGACCGCGCCGGGCAACGCCGGCCGGCGCGCGCAGTACCTGCCGTATCGCAGTTCCGTTCAGAACAAGCAGCACAACCAGTAACCACACCAACCCCCCGCCAGGGGTTCATCATTGGAGGAATCAATGTCAGATCCGGTGTTCGGACTTCCGTCCCGCCGTTCGTTCCTGAAGCTGGGTGGCCTCGCCGTCGGCGGCCTCGCACTCGCCGCCTGCGCCGGCGCTCCGGCCGCCAGCACCAGCGCCACCGGTGGCGCTCCCGCCGAGAAGAAGGGTGTCGGCAACAACGGCCAGACCGGCAAGGGCCGTTCCGGGATCGCTGGCGACACCCTGTTCATCGCCGGCCATCAGTGGGGCCCGCCGGCCAACTTCAACCCGCTGTCGCCGACCGCCGCCTGGCCGGCGACCGGCAACAACAATCAGTACATCTACGAGACCGCTCTGCGCTGGAACATTCTGACCGGCGAGATCATGCCCGGGCTGGCCTCTGCCTACAAGGTCGACGGCACCAACTCGATCACCCTGACCATGCAGGACGGCGACGATGTGGTCCGACGGTCAGCCGCTGACCGCCAAGGACGTGGCCTACACGTTCAACTTGGGCAAGCGCAACGACAGCCTGCAGGTCAACTCGTTCCTGGCTTTCGCCTCGATCGCGGCCACCGACGACAAGACCGTGATGGTCACCATCGATCAGAAGACCAAGAACGTCAGCGAGGTGCTCCGCCAGCTGTGTGAGCAGTACGTCTTCCCGATGCACGTCTTCGAGAAGATCGCCGACGACAAGTTGATGACTGAACAGATGGACAAGCCGATCGGCTCGGGTCCGTTCCCGCTCAGCAAGGCCGACCAGACCCAGGTCGTGATGAAGCGCAACGACAGCTACTGGGGCAAGACCTTCTACGGTGGCCTGCCGTCGTTCAGTCAGATCATCCATCCGATCTTCAAGTCCAACGAGGACGCCAACCTCAAGATCCAGAGCAACGAGATCGATATCGCTCAGACCTTCATCCCGCAGCTGTGGAAGATGTGGGAGGGCGGCAAACCGGTCGGTACGTTCCTCAAGGCCAAGCCCTACTTCGTGCCAGGCTCGATGCCCATGTTGCTGATCAACACCACCAAGAAGGGCCTGGACAACCCTGCGGTACGCAAGGCGATCGCCTCTGCAATCGACTACTCGGCCATCGCCGAGACCGCGATGTCGGGCTACTCCGGCGACGTGAAGGCGTCTCTGATCCTGCCGTCCGGCGCCGAGGGCAAGTTCTTCAACGAGGCCGACGCCACCGCCAACGGTTGGAAGTTCGACGCGGTCGCCGCCGAGAAACTGCTCACCGACGCGGGCGCTACCAAGGGTTCCGACGGCGTCTACACCATCGGTGGCACTCGGCTGGGCCCGTACAAGCTGATCACGCCGACCGGCTGGACCGACTGGAACGCGGCCTGCGAGATCGTGGCCAAGAACCTGAAGGCGATCGGCATGGACGTCTCGACCAACTTCCCACAGCAGGCCGAGACCACCCAGCAAATCCAGGGCGGCACCTTCGACCTGGCCTGCTGGTACGTGTCGGGGGTGAACTCCTCCAGCCCGTGGGCGAGGTTCAAGGACATCATGAGCCAGTCGGAGATGAAGCCGATCGGCAAGACCACCTTCGCCAACTACGGACGCTGGCAGAACGCCGAGGTCGAGGCCATGCTGACCGAGGCCGCTCAGGCGGTCGACGACGCGGCCAAGAAGGCGGCCTACGACAAGCTGGACTCGCTGTACCGCAAGGAGGTTCCGTCCTGCCCGCTGATGTACCGGCCGGATGAGTTCTACATCTACAACGCGACAAACTTCTACAACTGGCCGGACGAGAACAACGCCTACGCCCCGCCGATGCTGCGTGGTGCAGGTAACACCTGGTTGTTCAAGATCGCGAAGGTTGCCGGCTGAGCCTCGGCTCAGTCAAAAGGAGTTGTAGGGCCATGGGTCTCCGTCGATACATCGGCAACAAGGCACTGTGGTACCTGGGCGCGCTCGTGGTGGCAGTGGTGTTGAACTTTCTGCTACCACGGCTCGTTCCCGGTAACCCGGTGGACGTGATCGTCTCGAACATGGCACAAGGTGCCAACATCAGCAGCGAACAGCAGGCCAAGATCTACGAACAGTTCGTTCGTGAGTTCGGCCTCGACCAGCCGATGTGGCAGCAGTTCATCACCTTCGTGACGAGCGCCGTGCAAGGGGATCTGGGTACGTCGTTCTCGTACTATCCGACCCCCGTGTCGGAGCTGGTCGGGCAAGCGCTGCCCTGGACCCTGGCCCTACAACTTCCGGCCATCATCCTCGGCTGGATCATCGGTAACGTGATCGGCGCCATCGCCGCCTACAAGGGCGGCGGCTGGGACAGGTCGGTGTTCACCTCGTCGCTGTTCCTGTCGTCGATGCCCTACTACTGCCTGTCGATCCTGTTGTTGTACGGGCTCGCGGTGGTGCTGGGCTGGTTCCCGGTCGGTGGCGCCTATTCCCTGGGCCTCTCGCCGGAGTGGAGTTGGGACTTCTTCTCCGACGCGCTCACCTACTTCTGGCTGCCGTTCCTCTCGCTGGTGCTGATCAACATCGGTGGTCAGGCGGTCGGCATGCGTTCGATGGCTATCTACGAACTGGGCTCCGACTACGTGAACTACTCCCGCGGCCTGGGTATCGGTGACGCCAAGATGACCCGTTACATCTTCGGCAACGCGATGCTGCCGCAGGTCACTGGGTTGGCGCTCAGCATCGGCACCATGGTCGGCGGGGCGCTGATCACCGAGTTGGTGTTCAACTATCCGGGCATGGGCTCGCTGCTGTTCAACGCGATCTCGTCCAACGACTACCCGATCATCCAAGGTGTTGCGCTGATGATCACGGTGGCGGTGCTGATCGCCAACTTCGCCGTCGAGGTCGTCTACGGCTTCATCGATCCCCGCATCCGTGCGGCCAAGTCCGGGGAGAAGTGACATGAGCGGTATCGTTCCCGGCCCGATCCTCACAGAGGTCGAGGCAGCCAGCCCGCAGCCCGAACTGCCGGCCGGCAAGCCGAAGCCGGCCTGGCTCAGCCTGAACTTCGGCTCGCGGTTCTGGATCGCGATCGGCATCATCCTGGGCGTCGCCGCGCTGGCCTTCGTCGGCAGTGCTGTCTACCCCTACCCGCCCGATCTTCAGGTCGGCGGGCTGTACGACCCGCCAAGTGCCGAGCACCTCCTGGGCACCGACAACTTCGGTCACGACGTGCTGTCGGTGCTGATGGCAGGCACGCGCAACTCGCTCTTCACCGGCCTGCTGGCCGGCACCCTGGCCACCCTGATCGGCGTGCTGATCGGCGTTCTGGCCGGTTATGTCGGCGGCTGGCTCGAAGAGCTGCTGATGGGCATCACCAACATCGTGCTGGCCATTCCGGCCATCATCGTGCTGATTCTGATCTCGATCTCGCTGCAGAGCACCAATATCGAGTTCCTGAAGGGCTTCACCGGGCTGGCCCTGGTGATCGGAATCACCGCGTGGCCCTGGACGGCTCGCGCCGTCCGTGCCCAGGCGAGTTCGGTGGCCACCCGTGAGCACATCGATGTGGCGAAGCTGTCCGGTGCCCGCACGCCGAGCATTCTGCTCACCGACGTGCTGCCGTACCTGGCCAGTTACGTGGTGATGGCGTTCGTGCTGCAGGTGGCCAGCGCCATTCTCGCCGAATCCACCCTCTCGCTGCTCGGCCTCGGGCCGTCCGGCACCCAATCGCTGGGCATCCAGCTGCATTGGGCGCTGGCCTTCCAGGCGGTGGCGTCCGGCTCCTGGTGGGCTTTCCTGCCGCCGACCATCGTGCTGACCCTGATCAGCTTCGGGTTGTTGTTCCTGCAGTCATCGCTGGACGAGGTGTTCAACCCCAGGCTCCGCCGGGGCAAGAAGAAGAACCTGGCCAAGGCCGCCTCCCGGCGCGCCGCGACGGCCAAGAAGCTGGCCGAGCAGGCCGAGGGTGTGGAGGTTCCGGCATGAGCAAGGTTCTGATGAAGGCGAGCGACGTCACTGCCGTCTACGCGGCCGACAATGGCCGCGACGTACCGGCCGTCGACGATGTCACGATCGAGGTGCCGCAGGGCACCATCGTCGGCCTGGCCGGCGAGTCCGGCTGCGGCAAGTCCACTCTGGGCAACGCATTGGCCATGATCGCCAACCCGCCCCTGTACGTGGTCAACGGACAGCTCGAGATCGACGGCCAGACGATCGATCTGAGCACCCTCGACCCCGCGGCGAACAAGCGGCATCGAAAGTACCGAGGCGACATCGTCTCGTTGCTGCCACAGGGTGCCATGAACGCGGTCAGCCCGACCCTGAAGATCAAGGACCTGGTCGTCGACGTGCTGCGCGCCCACGACCGGCACTACAAGAAGTCCGACGCCATGGACCTGGCCACCGATCGGTTGAAGATGCTGGAGATGCCCACCCGGGTGCTCGACTCGTACGCACATCAGCTGTCCGGCGGCATGAAGCAGCGGATGGTCACGGTGGTCTCGACCCTGCTGAACCCGAAGCTGCTGGTTGCCGACGAACCGACGTCCGCTTTGGACGTGTCGAGCCAGAAGGCGCTGATCGAGATGCTGCTGGCCATGGTCGAGAAGCAGATCATGTCAGGGGTGATCTTCATCACCCACGACCTGCCGGTGCTGTCCATGGTCACCGACCGGCTGGCCATCATGTACGCCGGCAAGATCATCGAGACCGGCCGCACCGACGACCTGGTGAACAACGCCCGGCATCCCTACACCTCGGCGCTGCTGGCCTCGGTGCTCGACCCGACCGAGGAGACCCGAACCAAGCACGTGCTCGGCATTCCGGGTGCACCGCCCAACCTGGGCAACCCGCCGTCCGGCTGCCGGTTCCATCCCCGCTGCAAGTTCGCCATGGACGTCTGCTCGAAGCAGGAGCCGCCCACGTTGCAGGAGGGCGATCACCAGTTCGCCTGTTGGTGGGCCAAGGAACACCCGCGCCAGACCGTTCCGATGGAGGTGATCCACGCATGAGTGACGCAGCAACCGCCGCAATCGCGGCAGACACGTCCCAGCCGGTGCTGTCGGCTCGGAATGTGACCAAGCAGTTCAAGGTGGCCGGTGGCCAGATCACCGCCGTGGACGACGTCAGCGTCGACTTTCACGCCGGCAAGGTGCTGGCCGTGGTGGGGGAGTCAGGGTCCGGCAAGTCCACCCTGGCCCGGATGCTGCTGCGGCTGATGCCGGTGACCAGCGGCACCATCACCTACCTGGGCAAGGACGTCACCAACATCTCCGGACGCGAGCTGCGCCAATACTGGCGCGACGTCCAGGCCGTGTTCCAGGACCCGTTCTCGGCCTTCAACCAGTTCTTCAGCGTCGGGCACATGCTGAAACGCAGCCTGCGACTGGCCGACCTGGATGCCGGCGGCGAGGACGCCCTGATCGAGAAGTGCCTCGGTTATGTGGGCCTGAGGTCGGCCGATGCGATGCACAAGTTTCCGCACCAGCTGTCCGGTGGCCAGCGCCAGCGGGTGATGATCGCCCGGGCGCTGATGATGAACCCGAAGGTGCTGCTGGCCGACGAGGCCACGTCCATGCTGGACGCCTCCCTGCGGGTGAGCGTGCTCAACGTGCTGCAGGACCTGCGCAAGAACCTGGGCATGACCGTGCTGTTCATCACCCACGACATCGGCCAGGCCTGCTACCTGGCGGACGAGGTGGTGGTGATGGAGCGCGGCCTGGTGGTCGAGCACGGCACCACCGACGAGGTGATCTTCGAGCCCAAGCACGACTACACCAAGCGACTGCTGGCAGACGTGCCCGACCTCAAGGGCAGCCTGAAGAGCGCCAACTGGCGGCCCGGCAGCTACTGACCCCTGCAGCACGGATCTCGAAAGGTTGTGACGATGACGGTGGAGTTTCCCCCCGGCTTCTTCTTCGGCTGCGCCACGTCGGCGTACCAGATCGAGGGCGCGGCCCACGAGGGCGGCAAGCAGGACTCGATCTGGGACGTGTTCTGCCGGGTGCCCGGTGCGATCGTCAACGCAGAAGACGGGTCCGTCGCCTGTGACCACTACCACCGCTACCGCGAGGACGTCGCGCTGATGGCCGAGCTGGGGCTGAACAGTTACCGGTTCTCGGTGTCGTGGCCGCGGGTGCTGGACGGCGACCGGGTGCTGACCGAGGGCATGGACTTCTACTCGCGACTGGTCGACGAACTGCTGGCGAAGGGCATCGCGCCCTGGCTGACCCTGTACCACTGGGATCTGCCGGCTGCGCTGCCGGGCGGCTGGAAGAACCGCGACACCGCCGAGCGGTTCGTGGACTACGCGTTGGCCATGCACGATCGGCTGGGGGATCGGGTGCGCACCTGGACCACGCTGAACGAACCGTGGTGCTCGTCGTTCCTGAGCTACGCGGCCGGTATCCACGCTCCGGGTGAAACCGATGTGGCCGACTCGATCCGGGCCGGCCATCACCTGCTGCTGGCGCACGGCAAAACAGTGCAGGCGCTGCGTGAACGCGACCCCGACGCCAGCCTGGGCATCACGCTCAACTTCACCCCGGCGATTCCCGCGTCCGAGGCTGCCGAGGATCTGGACGTCGCCCGCCGGGTGGACGGCACCGCCAACCGGTTCTTCGTCGAACCGATCATCACCGGGCACTACCCGTCCGACGTCCAGCAGGACCTGGCCGCGTACTGGCCGGACGATCTCGTCCAAGACGGCGACCTGGCCGCGATCAGCGCTCCGATCGACGTGCTGGGGGTGAACTACTACACCACCAACGTCTACCGCTCCGGCGAGGTCGCGGCCGGGCCGACCCCGCACATCGGGGCTCCGGACGCCGTCCAGGTGCTGCGCGACCTGCCGCTGACCGAGATGGGCTGGGAGGTGCATCCCGACGGGCTGCGGCAGCTGCTCAACCGGCTGCACGTCGAATACACCGGTGCGGCCGGGGTAGCCCTGGTGATCACCGAGAACGGCGCCGCCTTCGACGACGAGCCCGACCAGAACGGGTTCGTGGACGACACCGCCGACCGGCTGGACTACCTGCGCACGCACCTGACCGCGGTGCACGGCGCGATCGGTGACGGCGCGGACGTGCGGGGCTATCTGGCCTGGTCGTTCATGGACAACTTCGAATGGGCCCTTGGCTATCAGAAGCGGTTCGGCATCGTCGCCGTGGACGAGAACCAGCGCCGGATCCCGAAGGCGAGCGCGAACTGGTACGGCCAGGTGGCGCGCTCGGGTGTACTGACAGACTGACCGCCGGCCCGCCACGCGGTGGGCGGCATCATCGATAGGAGACGAGGACATGCCCAATCTGGGTGGCTGGGAATGGGTGATCATCGCCGTCGTGGCGCTGATCCTGTTCGGAGGGGCCAGGCTGGCCAACTTCGGCAAGAACGCCGGCAAGGCGATCAAGGACTTCAAGGTGGAGACCCAGTCGGTAGGCATCACCCCGGTCAGCGATCCGGTGGCGGACGAGTCCAAGGCCTGATTCGCCGGTCGAAGGGTGTGCTGTGAGCACCGCCAAACAGCCCGGCCGACGGGTCACCATCAGTGACATCGCCGAGCGGGCAGGGGTCTCCATCGGCGCGGTTTCGTTCGCGCTGAACGGCCGCAAGGGGGTTTCGGACGAAACCCGGGAACGGGTCCTCAGGGTGGCCCGCGAACTCAACTGGGCACCCGGCAGCGCCGCACGCTCGCTCGCCGAGGCGAAGACCGACACCTACGGTCTGGTGCTGGCCCGCGACCCGCAGACGCTGGGCATGGAGCCGTTCTACATGCGCTTCCTGGCCGGGGTCGAGGCCGAGCTGTCCACCCGGTCCAGCGGTCTGCTGCTCCAGGTGGTCGCGTCCCCGGCCGACGAACTCGAGACTCTCAAGCACTGGCACGCTGCCCGCCGGGTGGATGGCGTTCTGCTGGTCGACGTCACCGTGGACGACCCGCGGGTGGCCTGGTGCAGCGGCCCCTCCGCGCTGCCGGCCGTGGTGGTGGCCGACCCTAGCGTGGCCGGTGACCTGACCTGCGTCTGGACCGACGACGCCACCTCGATGCGGCAGGCGATCACCCACCTCGTCGAGTTGGGTCACCGCCGGATCGGACGGGTGGCCGGGGTGCAGGCCTACGTGCACACCCGGATCCGTGATTCCGCGTTCCTGGCCATCACCCAACAGTTGGGTGTCGAGGCTCAGTTGCTGCGCACCGATTACGCGCCCGAGTCCGGACGCCGGGCCACCCTCAAGGCGCTTCGTTCGAAGACCCCGCCGACCGCGCTGATCTACGACAACGACGTGATGGCCGTCGCCGGGTTGGGCCTGGCGTCCGAGCTGGGGCTGAGTGTGCCCGGCGACCTGTCGATCATCGCGTGGGACGACTCGGTGTTCTGTGAGCACACCTTCCCGACCCTGACCGCCCTCAGCCACGACGTGCTCGCGTTCGGCTCGCACGCTGCCCGCCGGCTGTTCGACGTGATCGCCGGAGCTCCCTCCGGGCATTTCCTCGACTCGACCCCGACCCTGATCATCCGCGGTTCCAGCGGGCCGGCCGGCTGACCATGCATTCGGAGGAATTGTGCTGACCGCCGCCCCGTCCGAATCAGCCTCGGGCAAGTTGTCGCTGCTGGCCGTCGACGCCGGCCAGACCGGGATCAGGGTTCGTAGCCGGCACCCGCGCTACTTCGAGCAGACCTTTCCCGGCGCCATCACCAGCCGGCCGTTGCTGCCCCAACTGGCCGACGTGGTGGTGTCGGCAGCGCAACTGGCCGGCCGCGCCTTTCCGGTGGTGGTGATCGGCACCACCGGGTTGACCGAGATCGACAACGATCCACGACTGTTGCTCGAGTTGTGCCGCGAGGCGGGCACCACCGAGGTACGGCTGGCGCACGACTCGGTGACCTCGTACCTGGCCGCCCTTGGCCTCGATCCAGGGGTGGTGGTGGCCGCCGGCACCGGGGTGGTCACCCTCGGTGTGGGGGCGACCGGAACCGCCCGGGTGGACGGCTGGGGCTACCTGCTCGGCGATGCGGGCAGCGGCTACTGGCTCGGCCGGGCCGGGTTGGACCATGCCCTTCGCGCCTTCGACGGTCGGGGCCAGGCGACCGCATTGACGGCGGTGCTGCTCGATGCGTTCCCCCGTCCGGAAGAGGCCTACATCGACCTGCAGACCGACCCCGACAAAGTGCGCCGGGTGGCCGTCTTCGCCCGCGCTGTGTGCGACCTGGCCGCCACGGACGAGGTCGCCGCCGCGATCTGCCGGCAGGCGGGGGAGGAGCTGGCCCAGTCGGCCGCGGCCGCTGCGGCCAGGGTCGACCTGGGCGCCAACCCGCGGGTCTGCCTGATCGGCGGGGTGTTCGGGGCCGACGCAGTTCGGAAAGCCTGCGTCACGTCGCTGCGCCGGCGGTTGCCGGATGTCCGGCTGCTCGAGCCGCTGGGGGAGGGCATCGACGGCGCCGAGGAGTTGGCCCGGGTGGGCGATGACCATCCGCTGGCGGGGCAGGTGGCTCGCGCGTCGCATCGGTTGCCGCATGCCCTGTTCCGGGTCGAAGCGCCGCTGCGGGACTACGCGTGGGGGTCGTTGACCGACATTCCGGAGCTGCTCGGCCGGCCGCCGGACGGACGTCCGCAGGCCGAGTTGTGGCTGGGGGCCCACCCGGCTGCCCCGGCCACGGTGGACGGCGTGGGCCTGGACGAGCTGCTGGCGAGCCACCCGGAACCGGCCGGCGGGTCGCTGCCGTTCCTGATGAAGGTGCTGGCCGCCGGCCGTCCGCTGTCGCTGCAGGTGCACCCCGATCGCCACCAGGCCGAGGTCGGCTTCGAGCGCGAGAACGCCGCCGGGCTGGCCGTGGGCGACCCCCGCCGCAGTTACGCCGATCCTGAGCACAAACCGGAGATGATCGTGGCGATCACCCCGTTCGTGGCGCTGACCGGGTTCCGGGCTCCGGTCGATGCCGCCCGCGACCTGGCCGAGCTGACCGATCCCGGCTCCGCCGTGGCCGCCGAACTGCTCGGCCTGCTCCGATCGCACGACCGGCGGGCCGCACTGCGGGATGGCTTCAAGCTGATTCTGTCCGGACGTCCGGAGGTCCGGGAACTCGCCGCCGCGGTGGTCGCGGCCGCTTCGACCCACCCGGGCCGGTACGCCGACACCGTTCGCCGGGCCGGCGACTACGGCGACGATCCGGGGGTGCTGGCGGCGGCACTGCTGAACCGGGTCGATCTCCAACCGGGTGAGGCCGTCTACCTGGCCGCGGGCAACGTGCACGCCTACTTGCAGGGCCTGGGCATCGAGGCCATGGCACCGTCCGACAACGTGCTGCGCGGCGGTTTGACGCCCAAGCACATCGACGTGTCGGGTCTGCTCGAAATCGTCAGCTTCGCGACGTCGGAGCCCGAACGGGTGGCCGCCGTCACGACCGAGGACAAAGGCATATCCATCGCCAGCTGGTGGCCACCGGCCGAAGAGTTCTCGGTGCACCGGATCACCGGCGTCGGCGGGCCCCGTGAGCTGGCCGGCAGCGGACCGGCCATGCTGATCGTCACCGAAGGCAGCCTCGAGCTGGCTTCGGGCGGCGAGCGGCTCACCTTGGAGCGGGGTCAGAGCGCCTTCCACGCCGGCGGCCGGGCGCTCAGCGTCAGTGCGCCTGAAGGCACGGTGACCGCCTACCTGACCACTCTAGGACGGCCCGGCTGAACCTCAGCTGGTGGGGGCGATCCGCGCGGTGCGGCGACCGACCAGGCCGATGGTGACTCCGCCGGCGGTGATCAGCACGGCGCAACTGAGAAAGACCGCCGGATAACCGAACGGCGTGCCGGCCAGGCCGATCAGTGGGCCGGTCAGAATGTTGGCCACCCGGCGGGTGTTGCCGAACGTGCCGGTGGCCAGTCCTGGGCCGGCGATGATGTGTTGGAAGAGCGCCATCCCGATGCCCGACAGCACGGCGACGAAGATCGCATTGAGCACCTGCAACGACAGGATCTGCCAGGGTTCGCGGGCGAAGGCCATGCCGACGACATAGCCGAGACCGGCCAGGCAACCGAACATCATCAGCCCGGTCAACGAGAACCGCTCGCTGAGCCGGCCGAGCCAGACCAGCGCCGGAATCTCCAACGCGGCGGCCAGGCTGAGCGCCAGTCCGGCCCACAGCAGCGGCAACCCGAGGCCTTCGCCGACGAACAGGATGAGCACGGCCGTGGTGGCGCTGTTGGTGGCCTGGATCAGCACGAACGCGACGATGATGACAGCCAGACCGAGCCGGGTGGGTCGATGCACCACCGGAGCAGGTGCCACGACCACCGGCTGATCGTCGCCGGCGGCGCGGCGGCGGGTCTGCCGGATCAACGCCAGGGTGGTGCCGACGCTGAGCAACCCGAGGCCGGCCAGCGCGATCAGGATCGACCGGTCGCCGAACCATCCGATCAACGCGGTGGCGATCGGTGGGCCGGCCACCCACGAGAACGAGTAGACCGCCCGGTTGTTCATCAGCTCGGCGGTGCCGGCGCCGCCGTGCACCAGCTGGGCGAAGATCAGCGAAACCCCGACGCCGGCCGGCGCGCCGAAGACGATCAGGGCCACCGTCGCCCAGGGCAGGCTGGTCGCGAGCGCGAGCGAGATGGCCAACAGCACGGTCAGCGCCGCCGCGGCGAGCATCGGCCACAGGTACTCGCGGCGTCGGTCCGCCCACGCCGGCACCACCAGTGCCACCACGAATCCGGCTGCGTTGTAGATCGCCAGGGTCCAGCCCACCTCGCCCGGGGTGGCCCCGTACAGACTGACCAGGATCAGCGCCAGCGACGGACTGAGGAACGAGAACTGGAGGCCCCACAGCAGCGAGGTCAGGGGGAGCAGCGGCCGCCGCAGTATGGATCTCAACGCTGACCGGCCCCCGTGCGTTCGTTCACCTGTGCAGCCTACGGATCCCACCGGGATCCCGGCAGGCACTCTCATTACCCCCGTTGATCGGGCTTGTCGAAATCGTTGGTCTCGGCCGGCTCGACCGGCGGTGGTCTCGACCCGCTCGACCGGCGGTCAGTCCAGGGGGAGCCGGACCAGGATCCGGGTGTCGCCCGGCTCCGACTCGATGGTGATGCTGCCCCCGTGCCGCTCGACCACGACCCGGCGGGCGATGTCCAGCCCCAGCCCGGTTCCCCGGCCGACCTCCTTGGTGGTGAAGAAGGGCTCGAAGGCGCGGGCGGCAACCGGGCCAGGCATGCCGGGTCCGGAGTCACCGATCTCGACCACCAGCTGTCCGTCGACCACGCCGGTGCGGACCCGCAGAATCCCATCGCCGTCCATCGCGTCCAGGGCGTTGTCGATCAGGTTGGTCCAGACCTGGTTGAGTTCGCCGGGGTACCCCTCCAGCTCGGGGAGCTCTGGTGCGTAGCTGCGCTCGACGGTGACGCCCTGCAGCTTGTGGCCGAGCATCACCAGGGTCGAGTCGAGGCCCTCGGTGACCCGGACGCGCTGGCGCGACGCCCGGTCGAGCTGGGAGTAGGACCGCATCGCCGCGACCAGTTCGAAGATCCGGTGGGTCGACTCCTTGACCTCGCCGAGCAACTGACGCACCTCGGCGGTGCTCGCCACCCAATGCAGCGCCGGCTCGAGGTCGGCCCCCGGCAGCACGCTCTCCACCCGCGCGCACCACTCCGGATCGGCACCGGCGTTGGTCAGCGCGCCGGCCAGCAGCCAGGGATCCCGGACCACACCATGGTCGCGCAACCAGTCCAGCAGGGAGTCCTCGCGGTCGGCCCGATCGAGGGCGTCGAGAGCTGCCGGGGCAGGTTCGAGGGAGGTCCGGAGCCGGTCCAGGTCGCTGAATTGGGCGGCCGAGATGTCGTTGCGGGACAACCAGCCAAGAGACTCCAGCACCGACCGGCTGGCCGCCTCCAGCGAGTCGGCGGCCCGGGTGGCGGCTGCGGCCGGATTGTTCAGCTCGTGCGCCAGCCCGGCCGCCAGGGTGCCGAGGGTGATCAGCGAACTGCGTTGTCGCGCCGTGGATTCGATGGATCGGGCGGTGTGGTACAGGCCACCGATCAGGTGCGCCCCGAAGGGTGACCAGGCGGCGAACCGCTCGCGCAGCACGTCGGCAGGCAGCCGGAACACCTCGCCGGGCCGGGAACCCCGTCCGGTGGCCAGATAGGTGCCGGCATCGTCCCACGCCCGGAACCCGCCTGCCCAACGGCCGGGAACGTCCATGTGCGCCACGACCGCATCCTCGCGGCCGACGTGCCGGATCAGATCGATGGTGCCGCTCAGCAGAACCCACCAGTATTCGGCCGGCTGACCCTCGGCGAACAGCACGGCGCCCGGCTCGATCGCGAACACCTGCCCGGCTGCCGCCAGGTCGTCCAGTTGCTCATCGCTCAGGCCGGCGAACAGCGCGAGGGGCCGCAACTGGTCGGGGCTGGGCCGACGGGAACCGTCCGCCGGAACGCCTTCCGCCGTCATCTCAGTTCTCCGCCAGGAAGCGGTGCACGAAGTAGACCGACATGGCACCTTCGCCAACGGCGGACGCGACCCGCTTCATCGAATCCAGTCGCACGTCGCCGGCGGCGAAGACGCCCGGCACGCTGGTCTCGAGGGCGTGCGGGGGACGAGGGGCGGACCAACGATCCGCGCCGACCAGATCGGGGCCGGTGATCACAAATCCGTGCTGATCACGGGCGACGGCATTGCCCAGCCACTCGGCCCTGGGGGCGGCGCCGATGAACACGAACAGCCAGTCGGTCTCGACGGTCTCGGTGGCCCCGGAGTCCCGGTCACGCAGCGTCAGTGCCTGCAGGTGCCCTTGGCCGTCCGCCGCAGCCACTTCGGTGCGGTATCGGACGGTGATTGCGGGCGAGGTGGTGATCCTGGTGACCAGGTACTGCGACATGGTCTCCTCCAGGGAGGCGCCACGGACCAGCAATACCACGTGCCTGGCATGCGCGGCGAAGTTGAGCGCCGCCTGGCCGGCCGAGTTCGCCGCGCCGACCAGGTAGACCACGTCGCCGGCGGTCTGGGTGGCCTCGGCGGCGGTGGCGCCGTAATAGATGCCGCGACCGGTGAGTTCGGAAGTGCCGGGCGCCCCCAGGGTGCGGTAGGACACCCCACTGGCGACGATCACCGAGCGGGCCTCGATCTCACCCTGGTCGCCGAGCCGCACCGCCCGGACAGGTCCTCGGACGTCCAGTCCGGTGACCTCTCGGGCAACCACCAGTTCGGCGCCGAACCGGGCCGCCTGGGCGATCGCCCGCTGGGTCAGGTCGGCTCCGCTCAGCCCTTTGGGAAAGCCCAGGTAATTCTCGATGGCGGCGCTCTGGCCGGCCTGCCCGCCGGGTGCGTGCCGCTCGACGACCACCGTGTCCAGCCCTTCCGACGCGGCATAGACCGCCGCGGCCAGCCCGGCCGGACCGCCACCGACGATGCACACGTCGTAGAGCGGTCGGCTGGCCGTGGTGCGCAGGCCCAGGGCGGTGGCCAGCTCGACCGGCTCCGGGTTGCGGAGGGTGGGCCCGGACGGCAGCAGCACCAGCGGCAAGCCGTCGGCATCGGCCTCGGCGAGTTGTTGCAGCCGGGCGCCTTCCTCGTCCTTCTCGACGTCGTACCAGCGGTAGGGCACGTAGTTGCGGGTCAGGAAGAGCTTCAGCTCGTGGGCGCGATCAGACCAACGGGTGCCGACCAGCCGTACTTCGGAGGTGACGTCGGGATGCCCGGCGCGCCAGTCGCCGAGCAGGTCGTCCACCACCGGGTAGAGCCGTTCGGCGGGAGGGTCCCACGGCTTCATCAGGTAGTAGTCCAGGCCGATGTCGTTGATCGCGGTGATCGCGACATCGGTGTCGGCATAGGCGGTCAGCAGTAGCAGCTTGGCGTCGGGGGCGTGCTCGCGCGACCGGGCGAGCAGCTCGGTGCCGGTCATCCGCGGCATCCGCTGGTCGGAGACGATCAACGCCACCGGTTCGTCGCGCAGGGCCAGCCGGGTCAGTACGTCCAGGGCTTCGGCTCCCGAAGTGGCCCCGATCACCCGGTAGTCCTCGGCGTAGCGGGCAGCCAGATCCCGGCGGACCGCGGCCGCGACGCCTGGGTCGTCGTCCACGGTCAGGATCACGGGTCGAGACATGAACGGACGCCTCCCTGTCGAACCCGGCGACGCCCCCGTCACGGCCACCGGATTGTGTCGAGCCTAGTCGGACGCCCGGCCGGTTCGCCAGCAATCGCCTGAGCGCGACGACGGGTTGATCCGGGCGAGGTGGGAACGCCGTGGAGCTGGACCGGACCACTCGATCGGTGGTCACAATGTCAGCCGGGGAACCACTCGGGAGACCCGGACCCGCCGAACTCCTTCGTGGTCCGCAGGACCGGACGGTCGTCGGCTCACCGCTTAACGGCCTGCTCGATCGCGGCCCTGGCCGGCACCATCGCGGGTCCGTACCAGGACAGCGCCCGGCCCGGTACCAGGGCAGCGGCAACCCCAGCAAGCGCCTCCGGGCCGTCGTCCGCCGAGAAGGCATACGGTTCGTCCGGCAGCAGCACGAGTTCCGGAGCCAGCGCCAGCACGTCGGCCAGCGCGAGCTTCGGGTAGCGCGGTTCAGTGATCACGTTGACCAGTCCGGTCCGGCGCAACACATCGTCGATGTAGGTGGCCGAGCCGACCCAGAACCAGGGCTTGCGCCAGATCGGCACCGCCACCCGTCGACCGGCCGCCACCGGCGGACGGCTCCAGACCTCGTCCGCGCGGTCCAGCCAAGGCACGTCGCTGACGTCCAGAGCCTCGGTGAACAGGCGGCGCAAGCTGGCCAGCGCATCAGCGACCGTGTCGATCCGGGTCACCCACACGGCAATGCCGCGCGCCCGCAACCGGTCCACGTCCAACCGTCGGTTCTCCTCCTGGTTGGCCACCACCAAATCGGGCAACAGGTCGGCGATGGCCTGCAGGTTCGGATTCTTGGTGCCTCTGACGCGGGTGACGTCGAGGTCGGCGGGATGGCTGCACCAGTCCGTGGCGCCGACCAGCAACTCTGGTGTCGTCACCGCGATCGCCTCGGTCAGTGACGGCACCAGGGAGATCACCCGGCGCGGGGGGTTGGCCAGCGGCACCTCGGCGCCCAGGTCGTCACGCATGCGTCCATACTGTCGCCCCTGGAGCACGAAAGACCCGTCCGGAGGATCCGGACGGGTCTGGTGTCGGGGACTCGGGGCGTCAGTCAGCTGAGCGCCTTGGCCTTCAGCTTCTCGTACTCGTCGGCGGTGATGGTGCCGGCGTCGAGCAGGGCCTTGGCCTTGTTGATCTCGTCGGTGGGGCTGGCGGCGACCGAGCGGATGTACTCGTCCGTGGCGGCCTTGGACTCCTTGACCTGCTGCTGGGCCCGTTCGGTCATGCCACCGCCGCGGGCGATCAGGTAGATCAGCGCGGTGACGAACGGCAGGAAGATCAGGCCGGCGATCCACAGGGCCTTCCAACTACCACTGAGCTGGTGGTCGCGGAACAGGTCGCCGATGATCGCGAAGATGGCGAACAGGTAGGAGATGAAGATGATGATGGTCAGCGTGTACCAGATGATGCTGCCGAGGTTGGACCAGAATTCGGGCACGTCTCGCCTTTCGGGGAAGGCCTCCGAACGGTGTCGGAAGCTGCGATCAGCCTAGTGACGCGCGCGTGCCATCGACCGCTGCGCCGCGCGTTTTGAACAGGTGAGTCGCCGCGGCGGTAATGTCCAGGATTCCCTGACGATCGGATCGCAAGCATGCCAGCCCCGCACGTCCGCCCCCGTCCCGCCTGGTACCGCCGGGTGTCGATCCCGCCGCCGTCCATCGGAACCGTCGATCCAGCGACCGACCGGGCTGCCGCACTGGCCAAGTTGGCCGAGCTGACCGGCCTGGACGACAACCTGCCTGAGCTGACCCGCACCCGGCTGCTCGAACCAGACGCTTCCGACCGACCTGACCGTCGTGATCTGGCACGGGTTCACCAACGCCCCGTCCCAGTTCGTCGCGGTCGCCGAACTGCTCCGGGAGCTGGGGTACCGCGTGCTGCTGCCGCGGATTCCACGGCACGGACTGCCCGACCTACTGAACCGCGACCTGGCCAAGCTGACCCAGCAGGAGTTGGTCGCCCACGTGGACACCTGCATCGACATCGCGGCCGGACTCGGTGACCGGGTCTGGGTGATCGGGCTGTCGGCCGGCGGCAGCCTGGCGGCCTGGGCGGCGGCCACCCGTCCGGAGATCAGCCGGGTCGTGCTGGCGGCGCCGCTGGTGGCTCCCAAAGGGTTTCCGATGCCCGCCGTCCGGTTCTGCGTGAAGTTCCCCCGGATCGTGCCGGACTTCTACCTGTGGTGGGATCCACGGGTGAAAGCCGACCTCAGCCAGAGCCAGAGCCCCTACGCCTATCCGGGCTTTCCACTTTCCGGAGTGCTGCCTTTCCTGCAGCTGTCGGAAGCGCTGTTCGACGGCAGCGTACCGGTCGAACATCGGCTGGATCGGGTGGTGCTGGTGATCAACCCCCACGACCTGGCTGTTCGTCAGGATGCCGCCCACGCCTTCGCCACCACGGTGTTCGGACGGTTCGCCGATACCTATGGCGAGGCTCACGTCGCCGGTTCGTTGAAGTGGACCCATGACTTCGTCGACCCGTGGTCAGCCGCCGGGGGCAGTACCGAGCAGGTGGTGGGGCTGCTGTCCGCCGCGCTCGGAGTGGGGGAGCCGACGGCCGGGGCCGTGCTGGTGCCGCCGTTGGTCACCGAGCAACCCTGACTGGCGGGCCGACTCGTGTCACCTGGCGCTACGACACCGGAGCGACTGAACAGCCGATTCCACTCCAACTGGTCAGCGACGGCACGTGTGAGTGAGACTCGACCGGTGGTCAGCGGTCCTTGTACTTGCCCTTGCCTTTGCCTTTGTCGTAGGGGGCCCTGAACGAGTCGCGGGGGCCCCGGCGTTCGTAGCCTCCGGAGCCGTGGCCCTTGTCGCGGGTGAACGTGGCACCGGTGGCTGGGCTGAGCTCGATCAGCTTGCCGGAGATCCGGGTGTCGCTCAGGGCGTCCCAGGTCTGCTGGGGGAGCGCCGCGGGCAGCTCGATCAACGAGAAATCCAGCCGGATGTCGATGTGGCCGAAGTCCTCGCGACGCAGCCCACCCTCGTTGGCCAGGGCACCCACGATGTGTCGTGGGGTAACCCGGTGCCGTTTGCCGACGGCGATCTTGTAGGTGGACAGCGGGGGACCCTCACCGCGCCGCGGCGCCCGCGGCGGACGGTCGTCGAAGTCCCGCTGCGGCCGATCGTCGCGTGGGGTGAACTGCTTGGGTTCGGCAGCCGGGTCGAGCAACAGCGGCTGCTCGCCCTGTGCCTGCAGCGCCAGCGCCGCGGCCACGTCCACCTCGGGAACGTCGAACTCGTTGACGTAGTGGGCGACCACCTGACGGAAGAACTCCAGCCGGTCCGAGCCCAGGGCCTCGGTGATCGACTCGTCGAAGCGGCTCAGCCGGGTGGCGTTCACGTCCTCCACGCTCGGGATCTGCATCTGGGCGAGTTGCTGCCCGGTGGCGCGCTCGATTGAGCTCAGCAGCCGGCGCTCACGTGGGGTGACGAACGAGATCGCCTCGCCGTGTCGTCCCGCCCGGCCGGTGCGTCCGATCCGGTGGACGTAGGACTCGGTGTCGGTCGGAATGTCGAAGTTGACCACGTGGCTGATCCGGTCGACGTCCAGGCCGCGGGCGGCAACATCGGTGGCGACCAGAACGTCGAGCTTGCCGCTCTTGAGCTGGCTGATCGTGCGCTCCCGCTGGGTCTGCGGCACGTCGCCGTTGATCGCGATGGCGGAGAAGCCGCGGGCCTGCAGCTTCTCGGCCAGGGCCTCGGTCTCGTTCTTGGTGCGGACGAACACGATCATGCCTTCGAAGTTCTCCACTTCGAGAATCCGGGTCAGGGCGTCCACCTTCTGCGGGTAGGACACGATCAGGTAGCGGTGCCGGACGTTCGGCGCGGTGGCGGTCTTGCCCTGGACCATCACCTCGGCAGCGTCAGTCAGGTATTTCTTCGACAACTTGCGGATCGCCGGCGGCATGGTGGCCGAGAACAGCGCAACCTGCTTGTCCGAGGGAGTGCCGGCGAGAATCGTCTCGACATCTTCGGCAAAGCCCATGTTGAGCATCTCGTCGGCCTCGTCCAGCACCAGAAACCGCAACTCGGACAGGTCGAGGGTGCCCTTCTCCAGGTGATCCATGATCCGGCCCGGGGTGCCGACGACCACATGCACCCCACGGGCCAGCGCGCTGAGCTGCACGCCGTAGCCCTGGCCGCCGTACACCGGCAGCACATGGACGCCGGGAAGTCGTCCGGCGTAAGTCTGGAAGGCCTCGCAGACCTGCAGGGCAAGCTCGCGGGTGGGTGCCAGCACCAGCGCCTGCGGCGACCGCCCCTTCTGCTTCAGTTCCAGCCGCTGCAGGATCGGCAGGGCGAACGCGGCCGTCTTGCCGGTGCCGGTCTGGGCCAATCCGACCACGTCGCGCCCGGCGAGCATCGCGGGAATGATCTCGGCCTGGATCGGGGAAGGGCTCTCGTAGCCGACATCGTGCAGGGTCTTCAACAACCGCTCGTCGAGACCCAGCCGATCGAAGCCGGTCGGCTGGTCGGCGTCGGCTTCGATGGTCTCAGAATTGCTCACATAACGACGGTAGTGGTCCCGGCTCGAATCGGCCGCATCGAGCCGGTGAGCGATACCTGCCCGGATTCCTCGGCTCAGGCCTTCCAGAACCCCGAGAAGGTGATCCGGTTCTTCGGCAACCCGGCCTTGTGCAGCGTCCGACGGCCCTGGGTGGCAAGGCCGGATTCGCCGACCACGAAAGCGTAGGCGTTCGGCCGCGACACCTGGCAGCCCTGCAGCGCCTGCAGGGCCCGCTCGCCGACCAGCTCACCGGTCACGTCGCGCGGCACCCATTGCACGTCGACGCCCGCAGGCGCCGCCAGCACGGTGACGTCGTCCTCGGCGGGCACCTCGATGATCGCCGTGCCGACCGCGTCCGGAGGCAGGTCACGCAGAATGCCGCGCAGGGCTGGAAACCCGCTCTCGTCCGCGACCAACACGTATTCGTCGGTGTCGGACGGGGGATCGAACAGCACGCCCTGATCGAGCAGGCCGACGGGGCTGCCTACCTCGGCGTGCGCGGACCAGGCCGCGACTCCGGACAACTTCCCGTCGTGCCAGTGCAGCACCACGTCGATGTCCAACTCGGCGATGTCGCCCAGCCGGCGGTGCGCCGCGACGGTGTAGTTGCTGCAGTGCGGGCGCTGGTCCTCGGGGATCGCCAGGTACGCCTTCCACCATTGCCGGCCCTTGACCTCGGGCAGGGTCAGCTCGGTACCGGGCTGCAGGGGAAAGAACAGCCGGAACCAGTGGTCGAGTCCCTGCCAGTCGAACCCGACCAGATCGGCGGAGGCGAGGGTCACCCGCTGGAATGACGGCGACACCCGCTCGGTGCGGACCACCTCCGCGGTGAACATCCGCGGGTCGGTCGGCATCAGGCGCGGGTACATGGCCATGCAGCAATCCTTCACTTTTGGTTAGGTTAGGCTAACCATATGTCATCTCCGCCCATCGCGGCCATGAGGTCCGTTCGGTTGAGCGCACCGGTGCTACTTTGCGCCGGACTGCTGCTGGTGGTGTTGGCCAGCCTGGCGATGGGAAGCAATCCGATCTCGCCGGCCCAGGTGGTCCAGGCACTGCTCGATCCGGCCAGGGACGCCGATGGAGTGGTCTGGGGATCGCGTGTTCCGCGCACGCTGCTCGGCATCGTGGTCGGGTTCTGTCTCGGCGTGGCCGGCGTGGTGATGCAGGGCCAGACCGGCAACCCACTTGCCGATCCCGGCCTGTTCGGGGTGTCGGCCGGGGCCAGCCTCGCGGTCGTGGTGGGCGCCTACGTGCTCGGCTTCAACTCGATGACGGCGTCCCTGGTGCTGGCCATGGTGGGCGCGCTGGTGTCCAGCGTGATCGTGTTCGGCATCGCCACGCTCAGCCGCGACCTGGCCAACCCGGTGCCGCTGGCGATCGCCGGCACGGCTGTCAGTGCCCTCCTCGGTGCGGTCATCTCGTTCCTGGTGCTGACCAACCAGAGCTCACTGGAGGCGTACCGGGTCTGGGTGGTCGGCTCACTGTCCGGACGAGCATTGGAGGGCGGTCTCCTGCCGGCGGTGCTGCTGGCGGTGGTCGGCCTGGTGCTGGCCCTGGCCAATGCCCGCTCGCTGAACAGTCTCACCCTGGGCACCGAGCTGGCGCAGGGGCTGGGCGAGACGCTGTGGCAGGCTCGCCTGGTCGGCCTGGGCGCCATCACCCTGACCACTGCCAGCGCGGTCGCGCTGGCCGGTCCGATCGGCTTCATCGGGCTGACCGCTCCCCACATCGGACGGGCACTGGTCGGCGGCAATCATCGCCGGTTGCTGCCGGCGTCCGGATTGATCGGAGCGATCGTCCTGCTGGCCTGTGACGTGTTGGGACGGTTGATCGGCGGCCAGGCCGAAGTTCCGGTCGGCGTCGTGCTGGCCGTTGTCGGTGGGGTGGCGTTCGTGGCCATCGTCCGCCGGACGAAGTTGGTCGCGCTGTGACCGGGCCGGCCGGGGGAGTGGACGTGGTCGAGCAGGCGCCCGAGACCGGTTCGCCGACCCGCCGGCAGGGCGTGGATCTCGGCGTGATAGCGGTGCCGTGGCGGCCGCGGGTGTTCTGGGTGACCCTCGGCTGCATCGTGATGGTGCTGGCCGCGCTGACCTTCGGGATCGTGGCCGGTTCGTCCAGGCTCGGCATCGCCGATGTGTGGGCAACCTTGCTCGGCAACGGCAACCGCACGTTTCAGTTCATCGTCTTCGAACTCCGGCTGCCCAGGGTGGCCGGCGGCATCGGAGTCGGGCTGTGCCTCGGCCTGGCCGGTGCGCTGACCCAGACCTTCTCGCGTAACCCACTGGCCACGCCCGACATCCTCGGCGTCACCTCCGGTGCGTCCGCCGGCGCCGTGACCGCCATCGTGATCGGGGGCGGTGGCTACTCGGTCGGAGCGTCGCTGCTGGGCGTGGGCATTCCGGTGGTGGCCACGATCGGCGGACTGGCCGCCGCGGCCGTGGTCTACGGGTTGTCGTGGCGGCAGGGCGTGGACAGCTTTCGACTGATCCTGATCGGCATCGGCGTCACCGCGATCCTCGGCGGTCTGACCAACTATCTGCTGGTCCGGGCCCAACTCACCCAGGTCACCGCCGCCACCCAATGGATGGTCGGCAGCCTCTCGGGGGTTTCGTGGGTCAGCGTCTGGCCGATGCTGGTGGTGCTGGCCGCGGTGCTGCCGTTTGCGCTCAGCCAGTCCGCGCCGCTGGGCATCAATCAACTCGGCGACGACTTCTCCACGGGCCTCGGCGTTGCCGTCCAACGACACCGGCTGCTGGTCATCCTCGCAGCGGTGCTGCTGACCAGCGCGGCGGTCTCGGCGGCCGGCCCGGTCGAGTTCGTTGCCTTCGTGGCGCCGCAGGTGGCCCGTCGGCTGGCTCGCACGGACCGTCCGCCACTGATTTCGTCGGCTCTGGTCGGGGCAGCACTGGTGGTGCTCGCCGATGTGGGTGCCCGGTTCGCCTTCGGCACCGAGATCCCGGTCGGCATAGTCACGGCGCTGATCGGCGCCCCCTACCTGATCTGGCTGATCACCCGACGCAACCGCAAGGAACGCTCATGACTACGCCCGAACCGGCCCTCGCGGCCGAGTCTGTCACGCTCGGCTACGACCACCACATGGTGTTCCGCGAACTCGACCTGAGCGTCGAAACCGGCACTGTCACCACCCTGATCGGGGCCAACGGGTGCGGCAAGTCCACGCTGCTGAAGGCGTTCGGACGGCTGCTCGCCCCGTCCGTGGGAAAGATCAGGCTGGACGGCACACCGATCGGCGACCTGTCCGCCCGAACCGTGGCGCGCCGATTGGCGATCCTGCCGCAGAAGCCGCTGACGCCGGCGGCAACCACCGTTCGTGACCTGGTGATGCGCGGACGGCACCCGCACCAGACTCTGCTGCGTCCTTGGACGAAGGAGGACGCGACCCAGGTGGAGGGGGCCCTAGCGGCGACCGGCATGACCGAGTTGGCGGAGCGGGACGTGACCGAACTCTCCGGGGGCCAGCTGCAGCGGGCCTGGATCGCGCTCGTGCTGGCCCAGAACGCCCCGACCATCCTGCTGGACGAGCCGACCACCTTTCTCGACCTCAGCCACCAGTTGGAGGTGTTGCGGCTGGTCCGCCGGATCAACGCCAGGCAGGGCAGCACCATCGTGATGGTGCTGCACGACCTCAGCCTGGCCGCCCGGTATTCCGATCGGCTGGTCGTCCTCCATCGAGGCCGGGTACTCGCCGACGGGGATCCGTGGACGGTGCTGACCCCCCGGGTGCTGCGCGGAGGCGTTCGGCCTGGATGCCCTGGTGATTCCCGATCCGGCTTCCGGACGTCCACTGGTGGTGCCTCTCGAGCCGATCCACCCGATCGAGCCGGACGAGGAGGCACCGGTCGAGTTGCATCCGCCGGATCCCTCCGTTCGGGGTTGTCCAGCAGTCGGCGCGGGGTCGGCGCACCAAGTTAGGTTAGGCTAGCCTTCCTCCATGCACCTAGCCAAACAACTCCGTCTTCTCTGCGTTGCACTCGTCTCGCTGGCCGCGCTGGCCGCCTGCGCCACCGGTGGGGGAACCCCGGCCACGACTGCTTCCTCCGGTCCGGCCGAATCCGGGTGGAGCTACACCGACGACACCGGGGCGACGATCACCCTGGACGCCAGGCCCACCCGGATCGCCGGCTTCGCCGACCAGGTCCTGTCGCTGCTGAGCTACGGCGTGAAACCGGTGGCGATCTTCGGCCGGGTGGACGTGAAGAGCGATCCGCGGTTCGCGGGTTACGACCTCAGCGACGTCAAGATCGTCGGAAACGCCTATGGAGAGATCGACCTGGAGGCGCTGGCCGAGGCCCAGCCGGACATCATCGTGACCGCCGTGTATCCGACCGACCGTCAGGGCACCCTCGACAGCAAGACGCCCTACTACGGGCTGAAGGACCTCGAGCAGCAGGAGAAGGTCGTTGCCATCGCCAAGCTGGCCGCCGTCAAGGTCGGCGGTAAGGGACTGGCGGTGATCGAGAGCAACGCCAAGCTGGCCATCGCCCTTGGCGCCGACCAGGCCAAGGTGGACGCCGACAGGGCCACTTTCGATGCTGCCGCCGCCAAGCTGACCGCCGCGGCCAGCACCAGCGACCTCGAGATCACCCAGATGTACGCGGATGCCGACGGCATCTACCTGGTCAAGCCGAAGGACGAGCCGCAGACCGAGCTGTACCAGAGCCTCGGGGTGAAACTGACCGAGCTGAAGCCGTCCGGCGACTACTACTGGGACATCTACAGCTGGGAGAACGCGGCCAAGACGATGTCGGGCGACGTCATCATGTTGTCGGTCGAGGGCTTCCAGATCGACGACCTGAAGAAGCAGGCCACGTTCGCCAAGCACCCGGCGTTGGTCGCCGGCCAGGTGTACGCCAACCCGTACACGGCGATGAACTACTCGTCCCAGGCGAAGGCGCTGGATCAGCTGACCGAGTACCTGACCACCGCCAAGCAGACCTGACCGGCGAGGTTCTGGCGGTCACCACTCGGTGCCCTGGCAGGCCCCCGAACCCGTCGGCTCCACCTGCAGGGTGGCGTGGTCGATGCCGAACTCGTCGCGCATCACCGCGCTGGCCTCGATCAGGATGCCGGCCGGGTCCGCACCGGTGGAGCTGACCAGGTGGGCGGTGGCCACGTTCATGCCGGACGTCAGCTGCCACAGGTGCAGGTCGTGCACCTCGAGCACGCCGGCGACGGCGGCGAGCCGATCGTGGGCGACGGCGGGATCGATGCCGGGCGGCGCCGACTGGCCCAGCACGCCCAACACCTCGCGGCCCAGCAGTACGGCCCGAACGGCCACGTACACGGCCAGCGCGACGGCCAGGATCGGATCCCACAGTGGTGAGCCGGTCAGCCAGGTGGCCAGGCCGGCGAACAACACCCCGACCGACCCGAGCGCGTCGGCGAGCACCTCGAGGTAGGCGCCCTTGATGTTCAGGCTCTCCTTGGACCCGTCCCGCAGCAGCAGCAGGGTGACCAGGTTGACCGCAAGGCCGATCACGCCGATCACGATCATCACGCCGGCGTGCACCTCGACCGGGGCGCCGAACCGGCCGATCGCGGTGATCAGCACGTAGACCGAGACGGACATCATCAGCAGCACGCTCAACCCGGCGGCGAAGATCTCCACCCGGTAGCGGCCGTAGGTCCGGCGTCCGGTGCTGTCCGGCCGGGTCGCCCACGCGGTGGCCACCAGCGCGACGATCAGGCCGACGGTGTCGGCGGCCATGTGACCGGCGTCCGAGATGACGCTCAGCGAACCGGACCAGCTGCCGGCCACTAGTTCGACCACGAAGAAGCTGCCGACCAGCGCCAGGGCCACCTTCAGCCGCCAGCGGTGGGTGGTGCCGACATGGCTGTGCGCCACCGCCCGCGTGATCGTGGCCAGCCATCCCCGCTCCGCTTCGTGGGTTCGATAGGTCGGACGTGCCGTGCCCGGAACCTCCGATGCCGAGCTTAGTGAGTCTGCGGGATTACGACCCTTCCATCTTGCGTAACTGCGCTGGATGGCCCCGACACGGCCTGCCTTCGGGTGCGCGCTCCGGAAACTGATCACCGGACATCGGGCCTAGGCGGCCTTTCTTCGGGTTCGATGCTGGAGTGCCCACGCCAGGCGTGTGGCCTGATCATCGTCGATCCCGGCGACGCCGTCGTGAACGCCGTTTGATGGTCTGATCACCGCCGTGTTTCGTTCTGGGCGGGGCTGTGCTGGCGCGCAGGATGAGTTTGGTCGGAATGGTGACCGGTGCATACCTGGGGACCTCTTCGCCCTCGATCAGGCGGAGCAGCAGTTGCGCTGCGGTCGCGCCCTGTGCGGGCACGTCCTGCGCAACCGTGGTCAGGTCCACCATGGCGGCCATTTCATGATCGTCGATACCGATGATCGACATGTCTGCCGGCACCGAGAGGCCGGATCGGCGGAGGGCCCACAGAGCGCCGATGGCGAGTTCGTCGTACTCGGCGAAGATCGCGGTCGGGAGAGCGGGCCGAACGAGTAGTTGTGCCATCGCAGCGGCGCCGCCCTCGAGCCGCCGCTGACCCAGATGAACATCCTGGTGATGACCCTGGGGTTCTTCGGGAACTCCTTCGGTTTCGGGATCGTGTTCTCCGCGGTCAACCCGCTGTTCTTGTTCATCGGGGCCGACCCGCACGACCTGCCGATCCTGAACATCGCCGGCCCGATCACCGGCTTGTTCATCCAGCCGCTGATCGGCGCGATCAGCGACAAGACCTGGAGCGACCGGTGGGGTCGCCGCAAGCCGTACATCGTCGGCGGCGCGCTGCTGGCGGCCGCTGGTGCTTGATCATCTTCCCGTTCGTGGGGGTGTTGTGGGCCGCGGTCGTGTGCCTGTGGCTGCTCGACATCGGCAACAACACCACGGCCGAGCCCTACCGGGCCTTCCTGTCGGACCGGCTGCCCAAGAACCAGCTGGCGCGCGGGCTTCCTGACCCAGAGCTTCTACGCCGGGCTCGGCGCGGTGCTCGCCAACCTGGCCATCTTCGTGCTCCAGAAGTTCATCACCGGTGAGGGCTCGAACGGCCTGCCGTACTGGATGTACGTGTGCTTCTGGCTGGGCACGGTCAGCATCCTGATCACGGTCATCATCGCCATGACGCGCGGGCCCAAGGAGCTCCGGCCCGACGAGGAGGAGATCGCCGAGATCCGCGCGGCGCCGAAGGGCCTGGGCGCCGCGGTCAAGGACATCGCCAGCGCCGTGCGGACCATGCCGGTGGCCATGCACAAGATCGGCGCTGGTGTTCTTCTTCCAGTGGTACGCCATGTTCATCTACTGGCAGTTCGTCGCGGTCAGCCTCGGCGAGACGGTCTTCAACGCCGACCCCGAGACCGGCGGCGAGGCCTGGGAAGAGACGGTCGTCGTGGACCGGCCTGCATGAACGCCACCTACAACTTCTTCACCATGATCGCGGCGCTGTTCCTGATCGGCTGGGTGCCAGCGGGTCGGGGCGAAGAAGGTCCAGGCGATCTGCCTCGGCATCGCCGCGATCTCGCTGGTCGGCGCTGTCGCAGATCGGCAACCAGTACCTCGCCCTGGTGCCGATGATCGGCCTCGGCATCGCCTGGGCCAGCATGATCGGGCTGCCGTCGATGATGGTGTCGACCCTCGTGCCGAAGAAGCAGACCGGCGTCTACCTCGGCATCCTCAACATGATGATCGTGGTCCCGATGCTGATCCAGACCGTGACCTTCGGCTGGATCTTCGACGAACCTGCTGGGCAGCAGCGGCAGCAACGCCATCCTGCTGGCCGGGATCATGCTCGGCTGCGGCGGCATCTGCATGCTGTGGGTCAACCCGCCGCCGGAGGACGAGGAGTCGCCGCTGATCCCGCTGGGCGCTCCGCGGCACATCCATGTCGGTCTACGACGAGGTGATCGTCGGCTACCGACGGCACGCCCACCTCGCTGGTCACGCGTCGGTCACGCGGCCGGCATCGCCCACGCCGCCGAGGCCAAGCTGGTCGTGGTCAGCGCCTACGACGAGCGGCACGCAGCGCGAGGGCGTGACCGCCGAGGGCACGCGCCAGCTGCTGCACGGCAAGGCCGCGGCCGAGGCGGCCATGCGGGCTTCGGTGAAGGCGCTGAGCGAAGGGGACCGACCACCACATCAAGCAGTTCGAGGAGCGGGTCGTGGCCGGCCGGCCCTGCTCAGGCCCTGCTCGAGGCGGCCGGGACGAACCCGAAGAACCTGATCGTGGTCGGCAACCGAGGCCTCGGCGCTGACGAGGGACGAGCTGCTGGGGGCGGTGCCCGGCCGAGGTGGTGCGGAACGCGGTCTGCAACGTGATGATCGTCCAGACCACGTCGCATCCGGACGACCTGGCCGCGATGATAGCGGTGATGGCGAAAGACCCGGCCGACCACCGGCCTAGTTGATCCACCGCGCTACGGGTTCAGTGCTCGGGTTCACACCCGGGCACTGCCCGAACCCAGGCTAGGTCGGCCGCGAGCATCAGCTGCCAGAGTTCGGTGTCCAGTCGCCGGCCGAACTTGAACCCCACCTCCCGCAGCACGCCGACCCGCTCGAAGCCGAGCGCCCGATGCAGCGCCGCACTGCCCGGGTTCGGGGCCGCGATCACGGCGATCGCGGTGTGCATGCCGTCGGCCCGCAGCCGCTTGAGCAGGTCGCCGTAAAGCACCCGTCCGATGCCGCGGCCGCGGCCGCTCGGGGCCAGGTAGATCGAGGTCTCCTTCGTGGACGCATACCCGCCGCGCGGGCGGTACGCCACGCTGTAGGCGTACCCGAGCACCACGCCCGCCTCCTTCGCGACCAGCAGGTGATGGCCGGGGGAGACGTCGTCCGCCTTCTGCCGCCAGGTGTCCGCCGGGGGCGGGGTGGTGTCGAAGGTGGCCGTCCCGTTTTCCACCTGATCGGCGTAGATGGCCGCGATCGCGGCCACGTCGCCGGCGGCAGCCGGGTCGGATCAACACCCCGGCACCTTAACCCTGACCACTGTCTGCCGGGGGAGCCCGGTCAATCCAGCAGAAAGTCGAGCAACGCCTGATTGACTTCGTCGGCGTGGGTCCAGAGCATGCCGTGCGGCGCGCCCTCGAGTTCGACATAGGTGGCGGCGGGCAGCAACTCGGTGAACTTACGAGCCGTCTTGTCGATCGGCAGAATGTTGTCGGCGGTGCCGTGCAGGATCAACGCCGGCACCCCGATCGCGGCGAGGTCGCCCCGGAAGTCGGTCGGCCAGGTCAGCGGGCCCGCGGCGATGGCGGCGTTCCCGGCCGCGTTGGCCACCTGAACGCTGGCGGCCAGAGCTTCGGGTGAGATCCGGGTGCCGAGGTTCTCGTCCAGGTTGTAGAAGTCGGAGAAGAACCCGGTCAGGAACGCGTAGCGATCCTTCGCCACCGACGCGGCGATGCCGTCGAAGAACGACTGCGGGCCGGCTCCGTCCGGATTGTCGTCGGTGATCAGCAGGAACGGCTCGAGCGAGCCCAGGAAGGCGGCCTTCGCCACCCGTTCACTGCCGTACCGGGAGAGGTAGCGGGCCACCTCGCCGGTGCCCATCGAGAAGCCGACCAGGACCACCTCGTACAGGTCGAGCTCGTCGAGCAGGCTGTGCAGGTCAGCGGCGAAGGTGTCGTAGTCGTAACCCCCGCCGGTCTTGGTGGACGCCCCGAACCCGCGCCGGTCGTATGCGATCACCCGGTAGCCCGCCTCGAGCAGCACCTTCTGCTGCTTGCCCCACGACTCACCGTTGAGCGGAAAGCCGTGGATCAGCACCACCGGCTGCCCAGCGCCCTGATCGGTGTAGTAGAGCTCGACATCGGCTGAGTTCTCGATTGCGACAGTGACGTAGGCCACGGGTTCTCCTTCGGTCGAAGTGACGATCGGCGTCTGGCTCGACGTTACGGGGCCGCGACCGCGGCGGTCGAGCCGGCCGACCAATCCCGGACGGCTTCCAGCCGATCGCTCGCGGCCGCAAACCGCGTTCGGGAACCGGACGCGCAGGCGTCCGGAACCGGTTGGGTCGGGGCGGAACGCCCGTCGCGGGATCACATCGCGAGTGTTGCTTTGTGAGTTTCGCTGTTGTTTTGGCCAGTAACCCCTCGTCGGTTGCGTGACCAGCGTGCGATACTGAGCACGCAGCACCGCACTGGCGTTGAGGCCTTGACTAGCGGTGCTGTACGCAGGTTCAGGGCCCCGACGCAGTGACCCGCACCCAGTGGCACCGACGTCGGCACAGGTGCATCGCGCACGTACGAGGGAAGGAATCAACCAATGAAGCGACTGCTCAACGATGGCTACGACGCCGTTGAGGAACTGCTGGACGGCTACGTCAAGGCACACGCCGACGTGGTGAAGCTGGCCGACAACGAACGGGTCGTGGTCCGAACCACGCTCAGCGCCGAACCCAAGGTGGGCATCATTTTCGGCGGCGGTAGTGGCCATGAGCCGCTGTTCCTCGGCTACGTCGGCGAGGGCGTCGCCGACGCCGCGGTGATCGGCAACGTGAACACCTCACCCGACCCGATCGCCTGCTACGACGCGGTCACCGCAGTCGACCAGGGCAAGGGTTGCCTCTACCTCTACGGCAACTACCAGGGCGACGTGCTCAACTTCGACATGGGCGCCGAGATGGCCGCCGACGACGGCATCACGGTCGAGACCGTGCTGATCACCGATGACGTTTACTCGGCCAAGGAGAAGGCAGATCGCCGCGGCGTCGCCGGCGACCTGATCGTGCTGATGGCCGCCTGTGCCGTTGCCAACACCGGCGCCGACCTCGCGACCGTCAAGGCGGCCGCCGAGAAGGCCAACGACAACACGTACTCCATGGGTGTGGCGCTGTCGTCCTCGACCCTGCCGGTCACCGGCAAGCCGATCTTCGACATCGGCCCGGACGACATGGAGGTCGGCATGGGCATCCACGGCGAGCCGGGCATCGAGCGCAAGAAGCTCGAACCCGCGGACGCCGTGGTGGACGAGATCCTCGGCATCGTGCTGCCGGACATGGACCTGAAGGACGGCGAAGAGGTCGCCGTGCTGGTCAACGGCCTCGGCGGCCTGCCGCTGATGGACCAGTACATCTGCTACCGCCGGGTGCACGACGCGCTCACCGAGAAGGGCGTCACCGTCGCCAAGTCGATGGTCGGCAACTACGCCACCTCGATGGACATGATCGGCATGGGGGTCACCCTCGTCCGCCTCGACGACGAGCTCAAGGGATGGCTGAACGCGTCCTTCGCCGCCCCTTACCTGAAGCAGTGAGGACCTGGTCCATGGCGAACCTCGATCGCGACTTCTTCGTCGCATCGTTCCGACGGATGGCGAAGACCGCCGAGGAGCACCGTGACGAATGGACGAAGCTCGACGGCGACATCGGCGACGGCGACCACGGCATCAACCTGACCATCGGGTTCCGCGAGGTGGTCAAGCAGCTCGACGCGCTACCCGACGACACCGATGTGGCCGGCACCTTCAAGCTGGTCGGCATGACCCTGCTGCGCAAGGTTGGCGGTGCGTCCGGTCCGCTCTACGGCAGCTTCTTCATGAAGGCCGGCGCCGAGGTGGCCGACCAGGGCGAGGTCTCGTTCGACGACCTGCGCCGCATGCTCAGGGCTGGGGTGGATGCCATTCTCGCCCGCGGCAAGGCCTCTGTCGGCGACAAGACCATGATCGACAGCTACGTGCCCGGGCTGGAGGTGCTGGAGGCGGCCGACCCCGACGACCCGGTGGCCGCATTCACCGCTTTCGTCGATCGAATGAAGCAGGGCTCGGACGAAACCATCCCACTGGTGGCCAAGAAGGGCCGAGCGATGCGGCTGGGCGAGCGCGCCATCGGGCACCGCGACCCAGGTTCGCAGTCGTCCTGGATGTTGATGAACTGTTTCCTTGAGGAGCTCAAGTCTGCCGCTGGGTGAGCTTGCCGTTTGTTGAGCTGGTCAAACCTGGTGCGGGTTGAACCCGTCGCCGGTTGGGCTTTCGCTGGTTGAGCTTGTCGAACCCCCACCTCACCAAGGTGTCGACAAGCTCAACCCAAGAGTCTGGGCGTTGGCCGGTGCCTGATCGGCCGAGTTCGGACGGTGCGCTCAGATGTTGGCGCTCAGCCGCCACTGTGCCGAGTCGCCGTTGCTGTTCATGTACCGAACACCGGACAGTGCGGCACCGTTCGGCACGTCGAAGACGATCCAGCCCTTGGCGCACTGGCCGGGCTTGTACAACCGGCCGTTGCCGTTGGGGTACACCGGCGCGGGTTCGGCGTTGCCCTTGGTGGTGCTGGCCGGGTATTCCTCGCTGTCGGGGCCGAGCAACACCCAGTTGTCCCAGACGAGTTCGACGCCGGAAGCCGCCGCCACGTTGCAGGTCTTCACCATCACCTGCACCTGGTTGCCCCGGTGGCCGGCGATTTTCGCGCGCTTGCTGTCGAGCGCCGTGGTGGTCAGTTCACCGGCCAGGTCGAGAATCTCCCCCGGAGCGCGGAACGCACCCGCCGAACCAGACTCGGTCGGGCTGGGGGAAACCGACCCGCTCACCGACGTGGAGGGAGAGGCGCTCGGGTCGTAGCTCTCGGTCATGCTCGAGGACGGGCTCGGAGAGTCACTCATCGACCCGCTGTCGGACGGGGACGGCGAGGCGGAGTCGGACGCGGTGGCTGACCAGGAGGAGGGCTCGGGCGATGGGCTGGTACTCGGCGTCGTGGCGGGCTGCCCGATCGTGCAGGCACTCAACAGCAGGAGCAGGGGCAGCAGGCGCTTCATGCGCCGAACACTACGGGGGACGCCGATCAAGTGGTACCCCACCAAAGGGGATGATTCAGCAGCGAACAGTCCAGGACCGGCTCGGCGTGGTGCCGGGAAAGTTGCGGCAGGTACCCAGCCCGCGCTGGTCGAGGCCGGCCTTCATCTGCCGAATGGCCGACACCGAGAAGCCGTGCCACTGCATGTGCATCAGCACCGTGCCACCTGCGCCGGGACCGTGCACCGCCGCACTGATCACGTTCTGCTGCGAGCGGCCCCGCCAGTCCAGGGTGTCGACCGTCCAGGTCCAGATCTTCATGCCCTTGGCCGCGTAGGCGTGGGCCACTGTTGCATTGATGTCGCCGAACGGTGGACGGCCATAGCGGGACTGGATGCCCGGACGTCCGAGTTGGGCGAGCACGCCGGCATAGGTCTGCCGGTCCAGATCGGGGTGGCTGATCGAGTGATTGAACACGTAGTGGCCGTGGGCCCGGGCGAAGGACGCCGAGAAACGTCCGCTGCGCAGGCAGTCACCGGTCGGGAACAGGATCAGCCCGACGCCGAGTTTCTCGGCCCCGATGACCACCGCCTTGAACACCGTCAGGTTGCGCGGGCAGTCATCGAAGGTGAGCGCCACCCGGCCGCTGCGGTTGGGGCCGGACGCGTACCGATAGCCCTGGTAAATCGGCCGCTGCGCGCTGGGAGTGACCGGCCTGGGCTTGGCCGTCGGCTTGGACGGGTTCGTCGTGGCGGTCGCAACCAGCAGACGCGGTCGACTTCTTCGTGGAGCTGTCCTGCTTGCTGGAACTGGTAGCGGACTCGCTCTGGTTCGCCTTCCTCGTCCGGTCCGCCTTCGACGCGTGGTCGGTCTTCTTGCGGTCCGGCCTGGTGCCCGTCTCGCCACGCAACCCGGTCGCCGAGGTGGAGGTGGTCGGTGGGGGCGCCGACCGCCCCCTCGCGGGGGCGTTCTGTCCAGACAGCAGCAGCGCGATCACCGTGGCCACGGCGACCACCTCGAGCGCCCCCACCAACTTGCGCACGGAACTCCCCCGGATTCACCGCTGATCAACCGCTACTTCGCTGAGCATAGATACATTCGCTGCCCGCCGGCCCCGTCCGAACGAGCGGAGTATCAAGCCTCAAGTGCAAGTCGAACCTGACCTGGTCAGGCCAGGGCCGCACGCACCAGGGCGGCGGCCGTCTTGCCATCGCCCCGGCCGCTGATCCTCGGCGTGACCGCCTTCATCACCAGCCCCATCTGGCGCATGGACGGCTGCTCACCCAGTGCCGCGGTGACGACCGCCACTTCCTCGGCCACGATCGCGGCGACCTCGGCCTCGGTCAGTTGCTCGGGCAGGTAGGCACCCAGAATCGCGGCTTCGGCGAGTTCCTTCTTGGCAAGTTCGGGACGGTTGCCCGCGGTGTACGCCTCGGCGGAGTCCTTGCGCTTGGACACCTCACGCGACAGCACGGCCTGCTCTTCGGCCTCGGTCAGGTCACGGGCCTGTTTGCCGGCGACCTCCTCGTTGGCGATCGCAGCCAGCGCCATTCGGACGGTGGACTTGCGGGCTTCGTCGTGAGCCTTGAGCGCCGTGACCAGGTCGGTCTTGAGGCGGTCCTTGATCGCTGCCATGAAGTGAGTGTCCTTTCGGGTAACCGCACCATTGTGTCACCCCGCCAAGCACTAGAATCTGCGCCGATGACCATCCGACTGTTCGCCGCGGTGGTTCCGCCGGCCGAGGTTCTGAACACCGTGGACGCCTTCGTCGAGCCGCGTCGGAACGCCGATGCCAACCTGCGTTGGGTGCGCCGGGAGAACTGGCACCTGACCCTGGCCTTCTACGGCGATGTGCCGGACGACCGCGTCGACCCGCTGCGGGACGCGCTCGCCGCCGTCCGAGCCAGCCCGTTCACCCTGACCCTGGACGGCTCCGGCGCCTTTCCGAACCCGTCCGGCGCCAGGGTGCTCTACCAGGCCGTGAGCGTCGGCGCGGAACGTTTCGCCGCCCTCAGCGGCACCGTGAGAACGCGCGCCGATCGCCTTGGAGTGCCGTCCGACAACGCCAAGAAAGTGCCGCACCTGACCCTGGCCCGCACCCGCCGGCCGGGCGACGCCACCCGCTGGCTGCGGATCGTGGACAGCTTCCCGGCGCAGTCGCTTCCCGGTAGATTCGTTCGCGTTGTTCAGCTCGGAGTTGCGCCCGTCCGGTCCGGTCTACCGGGTGCTGGAGACCGTCGAACTGGGCGGGCGTCCGGACTCCGAGTAGTGGGGGAGCGAAGGTTCGGCATCGGTAGGCTTGGCGGGCTGTCCCAACGAAGGTGAGCAAACCTGTGACCTACCAGCCCGAAACCCTGGCCGTCCACGCCGGCCAGGAGACCGCCGATCCGGCGACCAACGCCCGCGCGGTGCCGATCTACCAGACCACGTCGTATGTGTTCGACGACACCCAGCACGCGGCGGACCTGTTCGCCCTCAAGGTGACTGGCAACATCTACACCCGGATCATGAATCCGACCCAGAACGTGTTCGAGACTCGGATGGCGGCCCTGGAGGGCGGCGTCGGCGCACTGGCCACCAGCTCCGGCGCGGCAGCCATCACCTACGCGGTGTTGAACCTGACCTATTCCGGCGACAACATCGTCGCCCTGTCCACCCTGTACGGCGGCACCTACGCCCTGTTCGCCCACACCCTGCCGCAGTTCGGCATCGAGGTTCGCTTCGTCGATCCGGAGCAGCCGGGCGACCTCGCCCAGCACGTCGACGACAAGACCAAACTGGTCTTCGGTGAGACCGTCGGCAACCCGCTGGTCAACGTCGTCGACCTGGACGCCTGGTCGGCCGCGGCCCACGAACTCGGGCTGCCGTTCATCGTCGACAACACCGTGCCCACGCCGTACCTGTGCCGGGTGTTCGAGCACGGCGTCGACGTCGCGGTGCATTCGGCCACCAAGTACATCGGCGGCCATGGCACGTCCATCGGTGGCGTGATCGTCGATTCGGGCAACTTCGACTGGACCGCGCACGCCGAGCGGTTTCCGGGGTTGACCAAGCCCGACCACGCCTACCACGAGGTGGTGTGGACCGAGGCGGTCGGCAACCTCGCCTACATCATCCGAGCCCGCACCGTGCTGCTGCGCAACACCGGCGCGGCGATCACCCCGATGAACTCGTGGTTGTTCCTGCAGGGACTGGAGACCCTGCACCTGCGGATGGAGCGGCACAGCAGCAATGCGCTGACCGTGGCCCGCTACCTGGAGCAGCACGCAGCGGTGGACTGGGTGAACTACCCGGGCCTGGAATCGTCCCAGTGGCATCAGGCGGCCAAGCGGATCCTGCCCCGGGGTGCCGCCGGCGTCGTCTCGTTCGGGCTGAAAGCAGGTCGCGAGGGCGGGTCGAAGCTGGTCGAGTCGCTGGAGCTGTTCAGCCACCTGGCCAACATCGGCGACGCCAAGTCGCTGGTCATCCACAACGCGTCCACGACCCACTCCCAGCTCACCGAAGACGAACTCGCCGCCGCCGGGGTGGCGCCCGAGATGGTCCGGCTGTCGGTCGGGATCGAGCACGTGGACGACCTGATCGCGGACCTGGATCAGGCCCTGGCGCAGTTCTGAGCCGATGACCCGCACCGGTTCGCTCGGCCTGGTCCAGACCCGGACCGCCCGGCTGTTCACCACCGGCGAGCCGTTGCGGCTCGCCGGGGGTCAGTCGCTGGGTCCGGTCGACGTCGCCTACGAGACCTACGGCACCCTGTCGGCCGCAAAGGACAACGCGGTCTTCATCTGTCATGCCCTGACCGGCGACGCCCACGCCGCCGGACTGCACGCGGGTGCCAAGCGGCCGGGTTGGTGGGACAACCTGATCGGGCCGGGAAAGCCGCTCGACACCGACCGGTTCTTCGTGATCAGTGCGAATCTGCTGGGCGGCTGCCAGGGCACCACCGGGCCCGGATCCGTCGACCCCGACACCGGACGGGCGCACGGGCTCGACTTTCCGCTGCTCGACATGGCCGACTTCGTCACCGTGCACCGCGCCCTGCTGGCTCACCTGGGCATCGAGCGGTTGCTGGCGGCGCTGGGTGGCTCGCTGGGCGGCATGCAGGTGCTGCAGTGGGCGCTGAGCTATCCCGAGCAACTCGCAAACGCCGCGATCGTGGCGGCGTCGTCGCGGTTGACCGCGCAGAACATCGCCTTCTCCGCGGTCGCCCGACGGGCGATCATGGACGATCCCGACTTTCACGGCGGACGCTACGCCGAGCGCGGCGTCGTCCCACGACTCGGGCTGCGGACCGCCCGGATGATGGCCCACATCACCTACCTCAGCGAGGACGCCTTCAGCGAGAAGTTCGGCCGCAACCCGCACCCCGAGCGCGACAAGCCGGGTTTCGGCATCGACTTCGCCGTGGAGAGCTATCTCGACTATCAGGGCCGAGCGTTCCTGGAGCGGTTCGACGCCCTTTCCTACCTGTACCTGTCCCGGGTGATGGACTACTTCGACCCGTTCAGCCGGCCGGAGGCGACCGCCGCGATCGCGGCGCTGCCGGTGAACTTTCTGGTGATGTCGTTCGACACCGACTGGCGATTCAGCACCGAACACTCGCGCCGAATCGTCAAGCACCTGGAGCGCGCCGACCAGCCGATCACCTTCCGCAACATTCCGTCCAGCTGGGGTCACGATTCGTTTCTGCTGCCGGTCGAGCGGTACCACGACACCCTGCGGGGCTGGTTCGGCCGGGCGCTACGGGACGGGCTGCGATGACTCTTCGTCCGGATCTCAACCTGATCGCCCACCTGATTCCCGGCTCGTCCCGGGTGCTTGACCTGGGCTGCGGCGACGGGGCCCTGCTGCAGCACCTGATCGCCGATCACGACTGTTCCGGCACCGGGGTCGAGATCGATCCGGAGAAGGTCCTGGCGGCGATCATCGCCGGGGTCCCGGTGGTCGAGCTGGACCTGGACGCGGACCTGGCCATGTTCGCGTCCGGCTCCTACGACGTGGTGGTGCTGTCCCGCACCATTCAGACCATTCGGCATCCGGAGTTGGTGCTGCAGGAGATGGCCCGGATCGGCGAGCGGCTGATCGTGTCGGTGCCGAACTTCGGGCTGCTGCAGCACCGGCTGATGCTGCTGCGGGGCCACATGCCGATGTCACGCGAGCTGCCCTACAGCTGGTACGACACCCCCAACCTGCGGTTCACCACCCTGGTCGACCTGGAGGACCTGTTCGCCAAGCTCGGCTTGTTGATCGACCAGCGGATCAACCTGTCGCTCAAGGGTGAACCCCTCGGTGGACGATTCCGCGCCGCCAACCTGCGCGCCGGCGCGGCGGTCTACGTGCTCACCCAGCGCTGAATCATCGGGGACGGTTCTTTTTCGTTCACCGGGGTTGGCCGAATGATCGGGGACGGTTCTTTTTCGTTCACCGGGGTTGTGGAACTGAGCTGAATGGTTGGGGACGGTTCTTTTTCGTTCACCGGGACGAAGGGCCGTCCCCCAACGATCCGGGATTGAACGGGAAGGAACCGTCCCCGCTCGTTCATTGGGGTTGAACGGGAAGGAACCGTCCCCGATCGTTCATTGGGGCTGAACGGGAAGGAACCGTCCCCGATCGTTCATTGGGGTTGAACGGGAAGGAACCGTCCCCGATCGTTCACTGGGACTGAACGGGAAGGAACCGTCCCCGATCGTTCATTGGGGTTGAACGGGAAGGAACCGTCCCCAATAGTGCGCGATCGGTCAGCCCAGCCAACTCAGGCGGCGCGCTCGTCCGCCATTCGCTCGGGCACCATCAGTTGCGATCGGCTGGGTGCGTACGCCTTCAGCCGCAGGGGCATGCCGGCCTCACTGGGGGTGCGGTTGGCCTTCTTCGCGTTGCAGCCGTGACAGGCCGCCACCGTGTTGATCCAGGTGTTCGAGCCACCCCTGGAGATCGGCAGCACATGGTCGACCGTGGCAGCCTTCTCGCCGCAGTACCCGCAGGTGTGCCGGTCGCGCTTGAGGACGCCACGCTTGGTCCAGCCGGGCACCCGGTTGTACAGAAACGTGGTCTTCACGTAGCGCACCAGGCGAAGCACCTCGGGCTGGGGAAATGGCCCGAACAGCAGCTCTGGGTGCGCGGCCTCGACCACGGCGACCTTGCGCACCAGCATGCCGATTGCGTGCTGCATCGAGACAGTGTGCAGCGCAGTGTCATCGGTGTTCAGGATCAGGACGGCCATCCCGGTGCTCCCTTCTCGGTCTGCCCTGGTCGAGGGCAAAAAAAACCCGCCCCGCGCGAGCGCGGGACGGTGTCATCACCATCGACTGGTAGAGGGGTCTCAGCCACGCTCGATATCCGCACGCCGACGAGCGGACGCTCGGTGCGATCACGCAGGCTGCTCATCGGAACTCCTCGACTCCCGGTCGAGCACCAGAGTAGCCCTGGCAACCCAGTAAGGGGAGACGCCACGGATCGCCGATTGAGCTTGTCGAAATCGATCGGCCGCGGTCCGTCAGGCGTTCAGCGCCAGCGCGGCGAGAATCCGCTCACTCGGGCCGCCCAGGTTGAGCAGCTCGGCGAGTTCGGCGAACACCTCGGGCTTGGCGGGTTCGGTGGGCAGCAGCAGATCGTCCTCGGTGACCTTCAGCGGCACATCGGTGCGCACCCGGACGACCTCGCGGGCCGGTCCCAGATACGGAATGCCCGCGCCGAGCCGGACGGTCAGGGCGGGGGAGAGCTTCTTCGCGGACGCCGCCGCGAGCACGCCTTCCAGGTCTCCGTAGTCCGCGATCAGTCTTGCGGCGGTCTTCTCGCCGATCCCGGCGACGCCTGGCAGCCCGTCCGAGGCGTCCCCGCGCAGGGTGGCGTAGTCGGCATAGCCGGCACCGCTGATGCCGTACTTGGCCACCAGCGTCTCGTCCGTCATCCGTTCGTGATTGCGGACGCCCTTGACCACCGAGAGCACCCGCACCTGGCGTTCGTCGTCGACCAGCTGGAACAGGTCACGGTCGCCGGTCACCACGTCCACCGGCATCGAAGACCGGGTGGCGAGGGTACCGATCACGTCGTCGGCCTCGAACCCGTCCGCGCCGACGACGGCGATGCCGAGGGCGTCCAGCACGGCCAGGATCAGCGGAACCTGCGGGGACAACTCGTCCGGCACCACCTCGAGCTGGCCGCCCAGCACCCGGTGGGCCTTGTAACTGGGCACCAGGTCGACCCGCCAGGCCGGCCGCCAGGAGTTGTCCCAGCACGCCGCAGCGTGGGTCGGGCGGTAGTCGGTGATGAACCTCGACATGAAGTCGAGCAGCCCCCGCACGGCGTTCACACTCTGCCCGTCCTGCGCCTTCAAGGACGAGGGCAGACCGAAGAAAGCGCGGAAATACAGCGATGCCGTGTCGAAAAGTTGAAGATTCGGCCGGTTCATCCGCACATAGTGACACGATTGGCCCATGGAGAGCACGGACCGTCAGATTCTCTCGTTGCTGTCCGCGGACGGCCGGATGTCCTACACCGACATCGGACGCGAGACCGGATTGTCGACGTCAGCGGCCCAGCAGCGGGTGCGCCGGCTGGAGCAGCGGGGGCTGATCACGGGCTACCGGGCTGAGATCAGCGCGGAGGCGCTCGGGTTGGTGCTGACCGCATTCATCGAGCTGAAGGGTTCCGATCCGGCCTCGGACGACCAGATCCCCGAGCGGCTGTCGCACCTCAACAACATCGTTTCGTGCTACTCGGTGGCCGGCGACGCCAGCTACATCCTGATCGTCCAGGTCGAGACCCCGGCCGACCTCGAGGCCCTGCTGGCCCAGATCCGGGTCGGCGCGGGCGTGTCCACATTGACCACGCTGGTGTTGTCGGTTCCCTTCAAGGACCGGCCCGTCCTGTCCTAGGCGCCGCTGGGTAGCATGCCCAGGGTGACCGATCGCCTGCGCGCCCTGCCGTGGTGGGCGCGCAGTTCGCTGGCGGCAGTGACCGGAGCGGCCGGGTCCCTCGGCTTCGCCCCGGTCTCGTGGTGGCCGGTGCTGATCCTCAGCGTGGCGGTACTCACCCTGTTGGCACTACCGGCCCCGAACTGGTGGCACGCCGCCCTGTCCGGCGCCTTCTTCGGCCTCGGCATGTATGTGATCGGCATCCGCTGGATGTCGGTCGTGTTCGTCGAGGCCGTGTTCGGGCTTTCCGGTCTCTTGGCCCTGTACCTCGCCGGTTGCATGGTGTTGCTGAGACTGGCCGGTCGCACCCGGTTCTGGCCGCCGCTTGCCGCGGGCTGTTGGGTGTTGGTCGAGTACCTGTTCTCGCGGTATCCGTACGGCGGATTTCCGTGGCTGCGGCTCGGCTACACGGTGATCGATTCTCCGCTGGCCGGGTTGTTGCCGCTGATCGGGGTACCCGGTGCCAGCTTCGCACTCGCCCTGGTCGCGCAACTGCTGGCCTGGACGGTGCTGGACGCCGACAACCTCCGTCGCCGGGTGCTCGGACTTGCTGCCGCGCTGCTGGTGCTGGTCAGCGGCACCCTCGGTGCGCTGGTTCCCGCCGGCGCCGAACAGGGCACGGTGAACGTCGGGTATGTGCAGGGCAACGCGCCCGGCGGCGGCATCTACGGACTCGGCGAGCCGCGCACCATCACCCGTAACCATGTGGCGGAGACCCAACGGCTGGCAGCCAGAATCCAGGCCCGACAGGTGGCGAAGCCCGACTTCGTGGTCTGGCCCGAGAACGGCACCGACCTCGACCCGTTCCGGGACGCCCAGACCAACCAGTTGGTGAAGACGGCGGTAGCCGCGGTGAACCTGCCGGTGCTGATCGGCACGATCACCGATGGCCCCGGGCCCAACGAGCGCCAGACCGCGGCCATCGTCTGGGACCCGGCAACCGGGCCGCAGGCACGCTACGACAAACGCAACCTGGTTCCCTTCGGCGAGTGGGTGCCGGCGCGCAGCCTACTCGAGCCCCTGTTCCCGATCGTGGCCTACGTGGGGGCGCAGTCCATTCCGGGCATCGGACCCGGGGTGCTGGACGTCCAGTTGCCCGACCGCACCGTGAAGGTCGGCGACCTGATCTGTTGGGAACTCGCCTACGACGCCACCGTGCACGACACCGTGCTCGCCGGTGGCCAGGTCAATGTGGTGCAGAGCAGCAACGCGATGTACGTCGGAACCGGGCAGGTGGCCCAGCAGTTCGCGATCACCCGCGCCCGCGCCGCCGAACTCCGCCGCGACATTCTGGTGGTCACCACCACCGGTACCTCCGGTCTGATCCGTCCGGACGGCTCGGTTGCCTTCACCCTGCCCGAGTTCCAGCCGGCCTCCGGGGTGGTCGAACTACCCCTGCGCAGCGGGCTGACCCCGGCGGTGATGTTCTCCGGTGCGCTGGAGCTGTTCATCATGTGGATCACCGTGGCGGCCCTGGTCTGGGTGACCTGGCGGCACCGAGGCGCAGCAGGTAGCGGGGCGGTTCGCGGCCGGGGCAGATCACCGGTGCGGCAGAATGGACGGGTCGAAGCTAGCCAGGAGACCCCGTGACCGAATCCGCGAGCAACACCACCAGCACCCAGCAATGGGCCGAACTCGGCAAGGTGCTGGTGATCGTTCCCACCTACAACGAGGCCGAGAACATTCGTCCGATCGTCACTCGGCTGCGCGCTGCGGTGCCGGACGCGGACGTCCTGATCGCGGATGACAACTCTCCCGACGGCACCGGCCGGATCGCCGATGAACTGGCCGCGGCCGACGATCATGTGCAGGTGCTGCACCGGCCGGCCAAGCAGGGCCTCGGCGCCACCTACGTGGCGGGCTTCCGCTGGGGACTGGAGCGTGGCTACGGCGTGCTCGTCGAGCACGACGCGGACGGATCCCACCAGCCCGAACAGTTGCCCAGCATGTTGCGCGCGCTGAAGCGGGCAGACATGGTGAAGGGCTCCCGCTGGGTCAAGGGTGGCTCGGTGGTCAACTGGCCGTGGCACCGCAAACTGCTCTCGCAGGGAGGCTCGCTCTACTCGCGGATGATGCTGGGCGTGCCGATCAAGGACGTCACCGGCGGGTTCACCGCCTTTCGGGCCGACACCCTGAAGGGCATCGGCCTGGACGGTATCGAGTCAGCCGGCTATGCCTTCCAAGTCGACCTCGCCCGCCGCGCGGTGAGCAAGGGCTACCACGTCGTGGAGGTGCCGATCGAGTTCGTCGAGCGGGTCCGCGGCGACTCGAAGATGAGCGGAAACATCGTCACCGAGGCGATGCTGTTGACCACCCGCTGGGGCGTGAAGCACCGCACCGACCAGCTGAAGGACTATCTCGGCTTCGCCCGCGACAACGCAACCAAGATGGCCGGCGAGGTCGGCGACAAGGTCGGCCCCGAGGTCGAGAAGGTCACCACCCAGGCGACCAGGCTCGCCGGTGGAGTTGCCGACAAGACCAAAGAGGTGGCCGGCGACGTCAGCGACAAGGTCCTGGCCGAGGCGCAGCGGCTGACCCGCGAAGTGTCCAAGCTGGCCGCAGAGGCCGCCGACAAGCTCGGCCCAGAGGTGGAGAAGTACGCGGCGCAGGCCAGCCGCGCGGTCGCTGAACTGAGTGAGCGGATCAAGGTGGAGGCGGCCAAGGTGACCGACTCGGGTCGCGCGACCCACGACCGGCAGGACGCCGCGAAGTGAGCGCGCCGGCTCCGCTGCCCCGGGCCCGAAGGCCTTGGCTGGGGCCGCTGCTGCTGGTCTTCTTTCTCACCGTGCCGATCATCGAGGTGTGGTTGCTGGTCTCCGTCGGCCAGCGGATCGGGGCCTTGTGGACGATCGCGATTCTGGTCGCCGAGGCTCTGTTGGGCGCCTGGCTGATGCGGCGCGAGGGTACGAAGGCCTGGACGGCGCTGAACCGTGCGTTCGCTTCGGGCAAGTTGCCCACCGGAGAAATGCTGGACGCGATGCTGATCATGGTCGGCGGCGTGCTGGTGATGCTGCCAGGTTTCTTCACCGACCTGTTCGGGCTGGTCTTCCTGCTGCCGTTCACCCGACCGCTGGCCCGCAGACTGCTGCAGCTGTTCATCACCCGCCGAGCTGCTCGCTCTGGGATCAACCTGGACGTGATGCGGGCCCGGGTCGAACCAAACACCGTGATTCGTGGTGAGACGGTGCCCGACCAGCCGACAACCGCCCAGCGTCCGAAGTCTGACGATCAGATCGTGATCAAGGGCGAGATCGAACCCTGAACGACAGCGGTTCGCCGGTTGAGCCTGTCGAAATCGCTGGCGTCGTTCGATTGAGCTTGTCGAAATCACTGGTCTGGACAGGCTCGACCGGCGGTTTGGTTGAGCCGTCGAAATCGTCGATGGCGTTGATTGAGCTGTCGAAATGAATGGTCTCGACAGGCCCGAGCGTCGATTGAACTCAAGTGGCCGCAGAACGACCTATTTGCCGCGAATCTCGTCCAGCCGCTCGGCAAGCAGTTCCTCGAGTTCCTCCAGCGAGCGGCGCTCGCGCAGCATGTCCCAGTGGGTGCGGGGTGGTTTGACCTCTTTCGCCTCTGCCACCACGCCATCCGAGCGGCGGGCGACTGCGCCGCAGCGCGGGCATTCCCACTCGGTCGGCAGATCGGCCTCTTCGGCGAAGGTCACCGTGAAGTGGTGACTCTTGGGGCAGTCGAATCCGGTCTCCTGACGGGCAGCGAACTCGACCCCCGCGCCGTCGGCGAAGCTCTTGGAACCCAATCCGGATCCACGCAACGATCGTTCAGCCATGACCTCTCCCTCCACCGGACGGCTCAACTGACAGCCCGTCCCGCTCCACGCTACTCCGTGACACCAAGTGGGTCACAAGACCTTTGGCAACTCATTTCCTGCCTCGGTTATTCCCCGGCGCATGTCGACGCGGGTCAGCAACAGCCCTCCGACTAGGAAAAACACCACCAGAGCGAGGATGGCGAGCCGATAGGATTGGCTGAACTGGAAGACCAGCGCGAAGCTGAGGGTGCCGAACCAGCTGGTTCCACGCTCCATCGCCTGGTAGAAGCTGAAGTACTCCGCCTCTCGCCCCTTGGGCACCAGTTGCGAGTACATCGAGCGGCTCAACGCCTGCGTGCCGCCCATCACCAGGCCGATTGCGGCGCCGAGGGCGAGCAGCGCTCCGAAGACTCCCGCCGGTATGAAGAACGCCACCGCCACCACTCCGAACCAGATCGCGATGCCGATCAACACGGTCCGCTTGGCGCCGAGCCGGCCGGCCACCCGTCCGAACAGCAGGGCGCCGCCGAACGCGACGAACTGGGTGACCAGAAAGGTGATCATCACGTTGGACGTGGACATACCCAGCTCGGATTGCGCGTACAGGCTGGACTGGCCGATCACGGTTTGGATGCCGTCGTTGTAGAACAGGTAGGCGGCCAGGAACATCAAGGTCTGCGGGTATTTGCGCAGGTCGGCGAAGGTGTTCGCCAGCTGGCGCAGCGGGTTGGTGCGCACGGTGGCTCGCTGTTCGAGCTCGTCCAGCGATCGCTGCGGCAGTGAGCGCAGCCCGAGCACCGGAATGATCGTGAACAGGCCCCACCACAACCCGGCCGACAGCAGGCTCAGTCGGATCGCCAGCCCGTAGCTGATCCCCAGCGATTCGTAGCCGGTCATCAGCCCCAGGTTGAGGGCGAGCAGCAGGCCGCCGCCGAGGTACCCCATCGCCCAGCCGCGACTGGACACCCGGTCGCGGTCGTCCGGTTCGGCGATCCGCACCAGGATGCCGTCGTAGATCACCTGGGACGAGCCGACGCACAGGTTCGCGATGATCATCAGCACCGCGCCGAGTTGCCAGTTGGTGTCGGCCAGGAAGAACATCAGCGATGCGGCGATGGCGCCCACCCAAGCCAGGCCGCCCAACCAGAGCTGCGGCCGGGTGGACCGGTCCGCCACCACGCCGACCAACAGCAGCGCGACCAGGGTCAGGATGGTCGAGATGGTGATCAGGAACGGATGCACGGCCCCCGGCAGCACGGAGAGGCCGAGGAGAGACACCGGTGTGGTGCAGACCTGACCGGCGGGCAGGTCGGGGCAGGCCGACCGGGTGGCCAGGCTGGTCAGGTAGGGGCCCAGAATCACGGTGGCGGTGGTGGTGACGTAGGCCGAGTTGGCCCAGTCGTACCAGTACCAGGCCTTCTGCTGCCGAGTGCTGCCCATCAGTTCCCCTCCCACAGGCCACGATCGGCCAGCACTTCCGCCAGTACATCGATCCGATCGCTGACCAGACCGTCCACGCCGAGGTCGATCAGCCGCTCCATCTCGGTGCGGTCGTTGATCGTCCAGACATGAACCCGCCGGCCGGCCCGATGCGCCGTTCGGATCAGGCCTCCGGTGACCACCGGCACCCGATCGTGCCAGGTGCGGATCGGGATCTGAAGTGCCACACCGGGGGAGCGGACGATGCGGCGCACCCCGAGCGCATAGGCGTACCCGGCCACACCAATGGGTCCCGACGCGGTGGCCACCCGGGTGCCAACCAGCCGGCGGAAGGCATGAATCCGGCTGGCCGAGAAGGACCCGACGCAGACCCGGTCGTGGGCGGCATGGGCATCGAGCGCCCGAGCCAGGGGAGCCACCGCCTGGGGCACCTTCAGGTCCACGTTGAAGCGGGCCTCCGGCAGGCTCTCCAGCAGTTCGTCCAGTGTGGGGATCGGATCCCGTCCGGCGACGCGCACCGTGCTGAGTTCGCTCCAGGGCAGGCGATCCGGCACGCCAGTGCCGTCGGTCACCCGATCGAGCGTGTCGTCGTGGAACGAGAACAGCACCCCGTCGGACGACAGGTGGACGTCTGTCTCCAGGTACCGATAACCGAACTCGACGGCCTTGGTGAAGGCATACAGGGTGTTCTCGCGTGCCCGATCCTCGGCAGCCAGGTAACCGCCCCGATGGGCCAGCGCGGCGAACCGAGTGTCGAAGTAGCGATAGTCGCCCGCCTTCACCGCCCCAGTATGCGGGAGTGCCGATCCACTGTCACCCATACTCAACCCGGCTTTCGGGGGCCATAATCGGGGCATGACGGAAACCTCAGCACCGATCCGCCAGGCACTTCGGGACGCCCTTCCCGGGGCGATGAAGGCTCGGGACACACCCAGCAAGAACGCCATCCGTTCCGCCCTGGCGGCGATCGAGAACGCCGAAGCCGTCGTGGTGGACGGCTCGGACGGGATCGTCGCGACCAGCGAGCATGTGGCGGGAGCCGCGATCGGCGTGGGTGCCGCGGAGGCGCAGCGGCAGGAGCTGGATGAGGAGCAGATCCTTGAGATCGTCAGCGCCGAGCGGGACGAGCGGCTGACCGCGGCCGCCGAGCTGAGGGCTGCCGGACGTGAGGATCGCGCCGCCGACCTCGAGGCGGAAGCGGCCGCACTCGACGCGTTTCTCTGCTGAACCCAGGTGCCGGGCGGGGATGCCGCGGCCACGTCAGCATCGGATTTCCCGCCTCGCTTTGAGTAGGGCCACACTATGGCCTCGTGACCACCATCCTTTCGATCCAGTCCTCGGTCGCCTACGGGCACGTAGGCAACAGCGCCGCCACCTTTCCCCTGATGCGCTCGGGTGTCGAAGTGTGGCCGGTGCTGACCGTGCACTTCTCGAACCACACCGGTTACGGCGAATGGCGCGGCCCCTTGTTGGCCGCTGAGGACGTTGCTGATGTGGTCCGGGGAATCGACGATCGGGGTGTGCTGAACCGGGTGGACGCGGTGCTCTCCGGCTACCAGGGTGCCGAAGCCGTCGGAGCGGTGGTGCTCGAGGCGGTGGCGCTGGTGAAGGAGCGCAGCCCCAAGGCGATCTACTGCTGCGATCCGGTGATGGGCGATGTCGGACGTGGGTTCTTCGTCCGACCCGGCATTCCTGAGTTCATGCGCGACCAGGTGGTTCCGAAGGCGCAGATCGTCACCCCGAACCACTTCGAACTCGACTTCCTCACCGGACGCGAGACCCACACCCTCGATCAGGTGATCGACGCGGCGCACTCGCTGCGCGCGGCCGGGCCGGAGACCGTCCTGGTCACGTCCGTTGTCACCGACGCGACCGCGGACGACGAACTCACCATGCTGGCGGTCACCGGTGACGGTGCCTGGCAGGTGCTCACACCGCGACTCGATCGCATCTTCACCGGGTCGGGCGACCTCACCGCGGCGATGTTCCTGGCGCACTGGCTGGCCAGTGGCTCGGCCGCTGCAGCCGTCGGAGCGACCGCCGACATCGTCTACTCAGTGCTCAAGCAGACGGCCGACTCAGGCCTACCCGAGCTGCAGTTGGTTGCCGCCCAGGACGAGATCGTCACTCCGACCTACCACTTCGACGTGCACCAGGTGCGATAGGCGTCGGTGGGCTGGTCGCCGGTCGCACCTCTAGTCGCGGAACACCTCGATCTGGGCGCCCAGGGCGTTGAGCCGGTTCGGCAGGTCTTCGTAGCCGCGGTTGATCACGTAGACGTCCCGCAGCACACTCGTGCCGCGAGCGGCCAGGGCGGCCAACAGCAAGCACACGGCCGGGCGCAGCGCCGGGGGAGAGATGATCTCCTGGCCTCGCCAGCGGGTCGGCCCGGTGACGATGATCCGATGCGGATCGAGCAGCTGGACATTCGCGCCGAGCTTGGTCAGTTCGACCAGGTGGATGGCCCGGTTCTCGTAGACCCAGTCGTGGATCATGGTCTGACCCTCGGCGACGGCGGCGATCACGGCGAAGAACGGCAGGTTGTCGATGTTCAGGCCTGGGAACGGCATCGGGTGGATCTTGTCCGAGTTGGCCTTCAGGTGCGACGGATGCACGGTGATGTCGACCAGCCGGGTGCTTCCGTTCTCGGCCGGGTATTCCGGCGACAGGTCGTAGTTGAGACCCATCTCACCCAGGATCGCCAGCTCGATCTCGAGGAACTCGATCGGGCAGCGTTCGACGGTCAACTCCGATTCGGTGACGATCGCCGCCGTGAGCAGGCTCATCGCCTCGATCGGATCCTCGGACGGGGCGAAGGCGACGTCCACGTCGATCACCCGTTTGCCGCGGACGGTGAGCGTGGTGGTGCCGATGCCGTCGATCCGGACACCCAGCTGCTGCAGGAAGAAGCACAGGTCCTGCACCATGTAGTTGCTGCTGGCGTTGCGGATCACCGTCTCGCCCGGATGCCGCGCCGCTGCCATCAACACGTTCTCGGTGACGGTGTCGCCGCGCTCGGTGAGGGTCACCCACCGCTTCGCCTGCGGATCCAGCGGATCGACACGGGCGTGGTAGGAGCCCTCGGTGGCCTTGATTCCGAGGCCGAACTGACGAAGGGCGTGCAGGTGCGGGGTGACCGTTCGGGTGCCCAGGTTGCAACCACCGGCGTAGGGCAACTCGAACGCGTTCTCGTCGTGCAGCAAAGGCCCGAGGAACATGATGATGGACCGGGTCCGGCGGGCGGCCTCTTCGTCCATACGGTCGAGTTCCAGCCGGTCGGGACGGATCAGCTCGAGTTCAGCGCGATCGTGCGACCAGGTCGCCCGCACGCCGACGCTGGTCAGCACCTCCAGGATCCGGTTCACCTCTTCGATCTGGGCGATGCCGCGCAACACCGTTCGACCGCGGTTGAGCAGGGACGCGCAGAGCAGGGCGACCGCGGCATTCTTGGACGACCGGACGTGGATCCGCCCGGACAGTTTCGTCTCGCCGCGGATCCGCAGATGCATCGCGCCGGTGACCGTGAGGGGTTGCTCGAGGGCCTCGGCGATCTGGTTGACCAGTTCGACCGAGAGACGCCGATGACCCTCTTCCAGATCGTTCACGGTCTCGGAAGAGGTACCCAGTTCGTGGGCCAGTTCTTGCTGAGTCAGCCCGCGTTGCCGGCGTGCGTCCCGGATCAGGTACCCGATCCGGGTAGGGGAAAGCTCTGCCACCCGGGCAGCATAGGCCATCCCGGCCGACCCCTTTCCGCACACGGCACCCACAAGGGGAGATCCGGTTCGGGCACGGGCTGAAAAGTCGTGGACGGGTCCACTAGGGTGCTGATCATGAGCGCACACTTCGACGTCGTGGTACTGGGCGCAGGCCCGGGGGGGTACGTGGCCGCCATCCGGGCCGCACAGCTGGGCAAGAAAGTTGCCATCATCGAGAAGCAGTGGTGGGGCGGCGTCTGCCTCAATGTCGGCTGTATTCCCACCAAATCGCTCCTGCGCAACGCCGAACTGGCGCACATCTTCACCCATGAGAAGGACCTGTTCGGCATCGAGGGCGAGGTGACCTTCAACTTCGGCAAGGCGTTCAGCCGCAGCCGTGAGGTTTCCGACCGGATGGTCAAGGGCATCCACTTCCTGATGAAGAAGAACAAGATCACCGAGTACAACGGCTGGGGCACCTTCGTCGACGGCAAGTCGATCGAGGTGAAGACCGACACCGGCACCGAGGTGGTCACCTTCGACAACTGCATCATCGCAACCGGCTCCACCACCCGACTGATCCCCGGCACCACGCGCAGCGCGCGGGTGTTCACCTACGAGGAGCAGATCCTCACCGACAACCTGCCGGCGTCGATCATCGTCTGCGGGTCCGGTGCGATTGGCACCGAGTTCGCCTACGTCCTGTCCAACTACGGGGTGAAGGTGACCATCGTCGAGTACCTCGATCGAATGGTGCCGCTGGAAGACCCAGAGATCTCCCGCGAGTTGGCCAAGGCCTACAAGAAGATGGGTGTGGAGGTACTCACCTCCACCAAGGTCGAGGCCATCGAAGAGACCGACTCCGGGGTCAAGGTGACGGTCACCCCGGCCAAGGGTGGCGACGCCAAGGTGCTCGAGGCCGACCGGGTGCTGCAGTCGATCGGGTTCGCTCCCCGCACCGAGGGTTTCGGCATGGAGAAGCTCGGCGTCGAACTGACCGAGCGCGGCGCCATCAAGATCGACGACTACATGCGCACCAACGTGCCGAACGTCTACGCGATCGGCGACGTGACGATGAAGCTGGCCCTGGCCCACACCGCTGAGGCGCAGGGTGTTGTCGCCGCGGAGACCATCGCCGGGGCAGAGACCATGACGATCAACTACGACATGATTCCGCGGGCGACCTACTGCCAGCCGCAGATCGGGTCGTTCGGCTACACCGAAGAGCAGGCCAAGGAGCGCGGCTACAACGTCAAGGTGGCCAAGTTCCCGTTCAGCGCCAACGGCAAGGCGCACGGTCTCGGTGACGCGACCGGTTTCGTGAAGATCGTCGCCGACGCCGAGCACAACGAGATCCTCGGCGCCCACATGATCGGCCACGACGTCACCGAGTTGCTGCCCGAACTGACCCTGGCCCAACAGTGGGACCTCACCGCAGACGAGGTGGGCCGCAACATTCACGCCCATCCGACCATGTCCGAGGCACTCAAGGAGACCGTCGAAGGCATTGCCGGACACATGATCAACTTCTGACCCGGTTGCGACCCGACCGCTGCCGACACCTCGTGGGCGGCGGTCGGTTCAGGTTGGACGGTGATTGTAGCTGAGCCGGGTACGGCCAGTTCCGGACGCCGGTTCGGTGGGTCGGCGGGCAAATCTTTGCCGCGCTTGTCAGGATGGACGCATGCATCCCCGTTCTCTCGGCGCGCTGACTGCCGCCTGCGCACTCATTCTCGCGGGCTGCGGTACTGCCGCTCCGGCCGTTTCCACCTCGCCCGTCGCTCAGGCCAGCGCGACCGGCCCGTCCGGTGGAGCGACCACCAGCGCTTCGCCGGCAACGTCCGCTTCGCCGTCCCCATCGACGTCCGAGCCGACCGAACCGGCCGCCCTGGAGTTGCCCCGCGGCGGCACGGAACTGTTCCCCAGGTACCGCCTGTTCGGATACTCCGGGTTCCCCGGTGCGCCCGGCCAGGGCCGGCTCGGCATCGGCTCGATGGACGACCGGATGAAAGAGATCGAGCAGCGCGGCCAGGCCTACCGCGGTGGACGCGAACTGTTGCCGGTGATGGAACTGATCGCCGTGACCGTGCATGGCTCGCCGGGCTCCGACGGCATGTTTCGCTCGCGCGTCGATGACAAGGTGATCAAGCAGTGGCTCAGCATGGCCAACAAGCACAAGGCGCTGTTGCTGTTGAACATTCAGCCAGGACGGGCCGACTTCATCGATGAGGTGAAGTACTTCGAGAAGTGGTTGAAGTACCCCAACGTCGGGCTGGCGCTCGACCCCGAGTGGGCCGTCGACAAGGGCCAGATCCCGGGCCGGGTTTTCGGTCACACCAGCGGCAAGGAACTCGACACGGTGGCCACGTACGTCTCTGGCCTGATCGCGGCGAACAACCTGCCCGACAAGGTGATGCTCTGGCACCAGCTGAACCGGGACGTGCTGAAGAACCCCAGGGACCTGAAGCAGTACCCCGGTGTGGTCTACATCAACTCGGTGGACGGGATCGGCTCACCGGGCGCCAAGACGTCCACCTACAACGCGGTGATCAAGACCCGGCCCAAGTTCGTCCACGCCGGCTTCAAGTTGTTCTACCTCGAAGACAAGCTGCCCAAGTACAACGGCGGCAGCACCGGACGGCTGATGACGCCGAAGGAAGTGCTGAAGCTCAAACCGCAGCCGGAGTACATCCTGTTCGAATGAGCACCCACGCACGTGCTGGACGACCCGCCCGGCGTTGGTCGTCCGTGCCTGGCTCGCCTGAATCGCAAGGGTGTTCTATATTGAGCAGCATGAGCTTAGCGATTCAGGTCACCTTCGATTGTCACGACCCGGCCGCGCTGTCAGTGTTCTGGCGCGACGCCTTGGGCTACGTCCATCCTGGTCCGCCGGGTGTCGAGCTGGGGGACGGTGACGACCCGTTGGTCGCGTGGGACGAGTTCCTCGACCGGGTGAACGCTCCGATGGAAGAGCGCAATCGTGCCTCCGCCCTGGTGGATCCGGACGGTCAGGGTCCGCGGATCTTCTTCCAGCGGGTGCCCGAGCCCAAGGTGGCCAAGAATCGCTTGCACCTGGACGTTCGGGCGGCGCCCGGCATCAAGGGCGAGGGCCGGCTACCCGCGCTCGAGCAGGAAGCCGAGCGGCTGGTGGCGCTTGGTGCGACCCGGGTGGAGCGCTTCGAGGCCGAACCCGGAATGAGCGACGGCTTCATCGTCATGCGTGACCCGGAGGGCAACGAGTTCTGCTTGGACTGAGCCGGCCGGATCCATGCGCGTTCAGGGCGGACTGGCTCGCCGCACGGCTCTTCGTGCAGGCTGCAACCTGAATCACCATTGATTAAGTCTTGGGACTGAACAGTGCAATCGCTAGGTGCGCAAGGGCCAGGGCTGAGCACGCCGACTACTGTCGTGTGATGAGCATCAGCAAGGGTGACCGGGTGTCCTGGAACACCTCACAGGGGCCGACCCAAGGCACTGCCGAGCAACGACGCACGAAGGAGTTCCAGCACGACAACCAAAAGTTCAACGCGAGCAGCGACGATCCGTATTGGATCGTCAAGTCGGAGAAGACGGGTGCCACCGCGGCACACAAGGAATCGTCACTGCGCAAGTTGAGAGGGTGAGTAACCCGACCCTGCTCAAAGCCTCGCAGTTGGCCGATAAGCAACATTATGTCAAAACAGGCTTAAGTCGGCGACCGGCCGGCTGAGCTAACGTTCTGCGGTGATGGGAGCCACGAACGAAACGGGCACGCCGTCCCTGGTCGAGGTTCTGCGCGGACGCCGGGGACGGTTCCTGATCGCGCTGCTGCTCGCCGAGTTCGCCGCCGCGATGCAGGGCATCGCCTACAGCACGGTGCTGCCGGTAATGGCCCGCGACCTGGACGGCTTCGCGCTGTTCGGCGCCACCCTGGCGGCCGGCTCGGTGGCTGCGGTGCTCATGTTGTCGTTCTCGTCCCAGATCCTCGCCCGAGTGCCTCCGACGCTGGTGCTGCTGGTGGCCACCGCCCTCTACGTGCTCGGAGCCGCGATGGCGGTCTTCGCCCCGGCGATGGCGTGGGTGCTGGCCGGCACGATGGTGCGCGGCGTCGCAGCCGGCCTGCTCGCCGGATTCGGCATGGGGGCGATCGGTGCGCTGTACGACGAGCGGGAGCGACCGCGGGTTTTTGGCCTCTACGCCCTGATCTGGCTGCTGCCCTCTGTGGCCGGCCCTCCACTCAACGCCCTGATCACCGAATGGCTGGGCTGGCGCTGGGCAGTCGGCTGGCCGGCGGTGCTGGTGGTGATCGCGCGAATGCTGATCGGCGCGACGATCTCGGCGGTGCCCTGGAGCCCCAACCCCGAATCGGCGCCCGTGCGTGCGCGGGTCGGCGCTCTGGTGGCCGTGCTGCTCGCCATCGGCGCCTGGGGCTCGACGTCCCCGACCGGCTGGGGACTCACCGCCCTGGCCGTGGGCGGTCTAGGCGGTGCTCTGGCCATCGCCGTGTTCCTGATCCGCAGTGATCCCGCGGCGGCGCGGGTGCTGATTCCCTTCGCGCTGCTGTGCGCGACCCATTTCGGGGTGTACGAACTGCTGTCGCTGAGCGTGATCGAGGCGCTCGGCTCGACGGTGCTGATGGCGTCATTGGCGGTGACCGGCGGGCTGGTGGCCTGGTGCCTGGCCGGTCTCAGGCCGCGCCCCGAGGCCCGGCCCGACCGTGCCATTGCGGGCCCGGTGCTGATGACCGTCGCCGTCGGCGTCGTCATCGCTGGGCTGCTGGCCGGGAACCAGGTGGGTCTCGTGCTGGTGATTGCCGGGTCGGTGCTGGTCGGACTCGGCATGGGGTGGGCCTATCCCCTGCTCAGCTCGGAGCCGTTCAACGGAGCCGGAGCCGCGCCCACCATCGGCACCCTGATCGCTTTTGCCGAGACGGCTGCGACAGCGTGGGTGGCGCTGGTGGCCGGCGGAATGTACTCCGCGCTCCACGGCCTCGGTTGGGCACCGTCACCCGCGTTGATCGCGGTCTTCGGGGTGTTGGTCGCGGTCGGCGCTGGAACCGTCGGTGCAGCCGCCCGACGCCATGCACCCCGGGTAGCTGCTCCGCTGTCCTGAGAGCGGCGACGCTGGTTGGCCCCCGAGGGGTGTTTCGTTGACGCCCCCCGCGGCTGGCAGACTGTCCGGCGAGCTTGACCGACCGCTCGACGAAAGGACCAGGTCATGAGCGCCACTCCGCCACCTGAGGGGCAGCAATTCAATTCGGGCGCCCAGAACATTCCTCCGCAGGGACCGCGGAATCCGGCCCAGGGCCAGCCTGGCGGAAACCCTGGCACTCCGCAGGTGGGTCCGGACGGGCAGCCGCTCCAGCCCGGCGGGTCGGCCCAGTTCGGCCCCGACGGCCAGCCGCTCCAGCAGCCCGGTTACCAAGTTCCCCCGCAGTTCGGCCCCGACGGCCAGCCGCTCCAGCAGCCCGGTTACCAAGTTCCCCCGCAGTTCGGCCCCGACGGCCAGCCGCTCCACCAGCCCGGTTACCCGCCACCTCCGGCCGGTGGTTTCATGCCGCCCGCGGTTGAGCAGCCCAAGCAGGGCGGCACCCTGAAGCGAATCCTGACCTCGGTGGGCATCGCGCTGGTTGTGATCGTGGTGAGTGTGCTCTGGCGCTCCGGCGTCTTCGACAGTCCCGCCATGAAGGTGGGTGACTGCGTGCAGAAGTCCGGTGAGGACAGCGTCAAGGTGGTCACCTGTGGCACCGCTGACGCTCAGTACTCCGTGCTGGGCATCGTCGAGAAGCAGAGCCGCTACTCCGGCCAGGCCGGCGCCTGCAGCGCGTGGCCGGACACGACCACTGTTTACTGGGAGGGACGCAACACCAGCAGCGGTACCGTCTACTGCCTCAAGCAGCTCTGATCCACGCCTGGGCGCCGACTTCGGTCGGCGCCTTTTCGCGTGCCCGGCCGGGGTGGTTCTGCGGGTGGCCCCACCGGGCCGGCGTCCGGAGTGTCACACTGGCGCGGTGCAACCGGGTGTCGTGCTGATCAGTGACCCACGCGTGAGCGCCATTGCGGTCCGCGAGAACGGGGATCCCCTGGTCGACCTGCGCGGTCTTGCACGCCTTCGGATCGACGACCGCAAGCGCGACGACACGGGCGGGTGGTACCACGCCCGCCAGGGGTTGGCGCAACGGTTGGCAGTGGCTGCGGCCGGACTGCCGGCGGGCTTCGAGCTGTTGATCGTCGAGGCCTTCCGGTCACCGACCCGGCAGACCGGGTACTGGCAGCACTATCGCGCGGAGCTCTGCGCGCACTATCCCGGCCTGTCCGAGCCGCAGCTGTACGAACTGGCCAGCCGCTTCGTCGCGCCGCCGGATCTCGCCCCGCACACCACCGGCGGCGCGGTCGACCTGACTCTGTGCGACACCGACGGAAACGAGCTCGACCTGGGGTCCGCCCTCGACGCGACGCCCGAGCAGAGCAACGGCGCCTGCTACACCGACGCCGACGTAGGGGAATCAGCGGCAGCCAATCGAGCGGTTCTGGTCACCGCCCTGAGCAGAGCCGGCCTGGTCAACTACCCGACTGAGTGGTGGCACTGGTCCTACGGCGAGCGGTACTGGGCCTTCATCACCGGCTCAGCGCACGCTCGCTACGACCGGATCGAACTGCCGTCCTGACCGATTGTGCCCGCGTTCACGAGGCATGCCCTGCACGGGGGAATGGGAAGAGCGTTCCTGGGATTCCGGTGCCCGGTTCAGGGGCTTGGCACGCGGTCGAGGCGGCCGTACGCGGCCAGCGCGTCCAGTACCGGAGCGGTGGCGCGGCCGGCCTCGGTGAGCCGGTACCGGACGACCACCGGCGGCCCTGGTTCCACCACCCGCTCGGCCAGCCCCGCGGCACACAGCTCGCGCAGCCGCGCGGACAACACGGCGTCCGTGACTCCCCCGGCCCCGCGGGCGATCTCGGAGAAGCGTTCCGCACCTGAGAGCATCGTCTTGAGCACGGCGGCAGCCCACGCCCTGCCGAAGATCCGCAGGGCTCGCTCGATGGCGGCGCAGTCGTCCATCGACCTCCCTTGGAATAACTGAGCGACTATGCTGTTGATAGCAACGTTAGCACGAGTAGGAAAGCTGAGAACGTGACCAAGAAGATCGGTTTCCTGTCCTTCGGCCACTACCGGGACATTCCGGGCTCCCGGGTCCGGACGGCCGGCGATGCCCTGCGCGACCACGTCGACCTGGCGGTCGCTGCCGAGGCAGCAGGCTTCGACGGGGCTTGGCTGCGAGTGCATCACTTCGACCACAGCCTGGGTGCCCCGTTTCCCCTCCTGGCGGCGATGGCGGCGCGCACGTCCACCATTGACGTGGGCACCGGTGTGGTCGACCTGCGCTACGAGAATCCGCTGTACCTGGCCGAGGAGGCCGGAGCGACCGACCTGATCAGTGCCGGACGACTCCAACTGGGCATCAGTCGCGGATCGCCCGAGCCGGCCGCGGACGGGCAGGCAGCCTTCGGTTACCACCTCTCCGAGGGTGCGGACTGGGCCGGAGTGACCCGCGAACGGGCTGAGTTGTTCCGTCGTGCGATCGCCGGCGCACCGGTGGCGCACTCCAAGGCTGCGCTCGGGCGAGGACTGGCCGTGGATCTGCCGATCCAGCCGCACTCCCCCGGCCTGTCCGAGCGGATCTGGTGGGGCGCCGGCAGTCACGCCACCGGGCTCTGGGCGGGCCAGGAGGGCTACAACCTGCTGTCGTCCACGCTGCTGCTGGCCGACGACGGACGTCCGTTCCACCTGCAACAGGCCGACCAGGTGCGCGAGTACCGGCGACAGTTCGCAACGGCCGGGCACACCGAGGGCGGTCTCGCCGCGGTGACCAGGAGCGCGTTCCCGATCACCACCGCCGAGGATCACTCCTATTTCGGTCTCGAAGGCGGTGGCGGTGACTCGGTCGGCTACCTGGACGGAACCACGGCCCGGTCGGGACCGACCTTCGCCGGCAGTCCGGACGAGATCGCGGCCGCGCTCATCGCTGACGAGGCGGTGCAGGAGGCGGACTACGTGCTGTTCGCGCTGCCGTCCATGTTGGGCGTCGACTACAACGCCCACCTGTTCGAGAACCTGGCCGCGGTCGCCCGCGAGCTGGGCTGGAAGGAATGAGAGAGATGACCACCAGGTACGACTGGGAGGCGGCCCTGCTCGCCTTCAACACTCGTGACTACCGCACCGCGGTCGAGCGGTTCGAGAAGGTGCTGACCGCACAACCGGGGCACACCGACGCGCGCGAGTACTTGGCTCGGGCGTACTACATCCGGGCGTCCCTGCCGCTGGCCGAACGCGAGGCGCGAACGATCCTCGAGGCCGATCCGACCAACGAATACATCACCCTGCTGCTGGCCCGGGTGCTGGAGCGGCAGAGCCGTCACGAGGAGGCGGCCGGCGTCCGGCGGATCCTGGCCGCCCTGACCGGGGACCCGCGTCACACGGCTGGTCACGCAGCGCTGGCCTGAGACGAGCAATGATTGAGCCTGTCCAAATCCATTGGACAGGCTCGATCGACTCAGTCGAGACCTGATTCGAGCAGGCGGAGCCAGATCTCGCTGGCCGTAGGGTAACTGGGTACCGCGTGCCAGAGCTGGTCGAGGGTCATCCGGCCGACGACGGCGACGGTGGCGGCATGCAGCAGCTCGGCCACCTCCGGCCCGACGAAGGTGGCGCCCAGTAGGCGTCCATCGCCGGCCACCACAAGTCGGGCCTGGCCTTCGGGGTGGTCGACCAGCAACTTCACCCCCGATGCGGAGCCGATCGGAACATCCAGCGCATAAGCGTCCGGATCGCCGGTTTGGGCCTGTGCCAGGGTCGGCCCGACCGAGGAGATCTCGGGATCGGTGAAGATCACCTGCGGCACCGGTACGTCGTCAGGTACCTCGGGGGCCGGACGACCGAGCAGCTGGGCCTTCAACGCGGCGCCCAGAATCCGCGCTCGGTACTTGCCCCAATGGGTCAACGCCGGCTCGCCGGAGACGTCGCCGACCAGATGCAGCCAGTCCGGCCGGTCGCCTTCGGGGAGGGCTTCGCGGTTGAGTTTCCGACCGGCCGCCACCAGCACCTCGTCGAAACTTTGCCATTCCCCCGCGATCTGCAGCCCAACGGGTCCGCCGTGCAGCCGGCCGAGCCCGTCGCTCAGGGCGCCCGGACGCTGCGCGGCGGTCACGCTCACCCCCAGTCTCACCTCGATTCCGCTGCGATCGAGCGACTTCTTGACGAAGTCGGCGGCGAACGGCTCGACCCGGTCGAGCAACCGCCGGCGCACCAGCAAGGTGACCTTGCTGCCCAGCGCGGCCATCCAGGTGGCCGCTTCGCAGGCCACGACGCCACCACCGATGATCGCCAAGCGCTCGGGAATCTCCACCACACCGGTGACGTCACGATTCGTCCAGGGCCGGACGTCCGCCAGTTCGGTGGGGATCGACGGGCGACTGCCGGTGGCCACCACGATCGCGTGCCGGGCGGTCAGCGTCCGCTCCCCCACCGTGACCTGGCGTTCGCCGGTCACCCGTCCGGTGCCTCGGACGATGTCGATTCCGGCCGACTCCGCCCAGGACACCTGCCCCGAGTCGTCGTAGTTGCTCACCCAGTAGTCGCGCCGGGCCAGCACCGCCTCGACGTCGATCTCGGTGGGGCGCACGCCGCTCAGGTCCTGCGTCACCGCCGCCACTGCGACCGGACGCAGTAGCGCCTTGCTCGGCATGCACGCGAAGTACGAACATTCGCCGCCGATCAGTTCCTGCTCGATCAGGGCCGCGGTGAAGTCGGTGCCGCGGATCGCGTAGTCCGCCGCGTTCTCACCGACCGGGCCGGCGCCGATCACGATCACGTCGTATTCATCGCTCATCCGGCCATGCTGGTTGCCGAGGGCTCCCACCGCAAGCATCCAGAGGACGCGAAAAGGGTCGGCACCCGCACTGGATGCCGACCCTTTCGCGTGAGTGCTGGTCAGACCTTTCGGCGGCCCATGACCAGACTGACCAGGAACAGCAGCAGCACAGCGCCGCCGATCGCGGTCAGCATGCTGAAGATCAGGCCGCCGCCGGCGACATTGACCCCGAACAGGCTGAGCAACCAGCCACCGAGCAGTCCGCCGACGATGCCGACGACGATGTTCATCAGAATGCCCATCTGGGCATCCGTCTTCATGATCTTGCTGGCGATCCATCCGGCGAGGCCGCCCAGGATGATCCAACCCAAGAATCCCCAACCCAACATGCTGTTTCTCCTTGTCTTGTGGCGGTTTGCCGCAATCAACTGTAGAGCCGAGGTCGCCAGGAATGCTGTAAGGGATGCCCTGGGTCGTCCACTCAACCCCTTTGGGTGGAGCGTTCAGGGTCGCTGGACATGGCGCAGTTCAGCGTGCACACTAAATGTATGCAAATGAAGGATGAGGGCTTATCAATCTGGGCGGTGGTCACGGCCGACCAACGCAACAGCCGTCGATCGCCCGATCAGGTTCCGGACGCGCTGAGCCGGCTGGCGTCGCTGGGCGACGGGTTCGTGCTCGACTTCGAACGAACAGCGGGCGACGAGATCCAGGGCCTGACCGATGATCCTGCGGCGGTAGTGGACGCTGTGCTGATTCTCACCCGCTCGCCCGACTGGCACATCGGGATCGGTCTCGGTTCGGTCGAGGTGCCGCTGCCCGACTCGACCCGCGCGGCCCGGGGGTCGGCCTACCTGGCCGCTCGGACCGCCGTCGAGCAGGCTCGGACGGCACCGTCACACCTGCGGCTGGTCGGCGCCGAGAGTGTCGGCGCCGGATCATATGGTGAGGACGTCGTGCAGCGAGCCGAGGCCGCACTGGTGATGTTGCGCGCACTGGTCAACCGTCGTACCCCGGAGGGTTGGGAAATCATGGACGTTCTGGACGAAACCGGCAGCGGAAAGCTGGCGGCGAGCCGGATGGGCATCAGCCCGTCCGCGGTGTCGCAGCGTGCGACCCGATCCGCCCGCCCGGAGTCGAAGCTCGGAGCCGAACTGGCCCGGCAGTTGCTCGCCGAGGCGATGGGTACCTCCCGATGATCATCTTGCTGGTGATCGCGAAGGTGCTCATCGTGGCCGCCCTCGGCGCTGCGGCGGTGCTGCTGGGCGGGCGAGTGGTCACCCGGGTGTTCAGCATGGCCGAGAAAACCCGGGCCACCGAACTGCCCGAAGACGCCGAGCATCCTCAGGCGATCGCCCCGCTCACCTACGCAGCCACCTTTCTGCGCGGCGGCGAGTGGATCGGCTACCTGGAGCGGCTGGCCGTCTTCGGCACGCTGGTGACCGGCTTTCCCGAAGGTGTCGCGGTGGCGATGGTGGTGAAGAGCTTCGCGCGCTATCCCGAGATCAAGGCCAGCAGCACCGGTGCCGCCGAACGGTTCATCGTCGGCACGTTCGTCAGCGTTCTGTTCGCCTGCGCGTGCGCGGGAGCGGCGGCATGGCTGATCCGGCAGTTCTGAACGATCCCGCGTGGCCACTGCCGGCCCACCCGGAGGTGGCCCTGGCGCTGCTGGCCCGTTGGCGCGAGCCGCACCGGCGCTACCACGACGTCCGGCACCTGCAGGAATGCCTGGCGGCGGGCGAACTGCTCGGTGCCGAGCCCGACGAACTGCTGGCGCTCTGGTTCCACGACGCGGTGCACACCAATACCCCCGGCCAGGACGAGGCCGCGTCGGCCGCGCTTGCGCAGCATCTGTTGGCACCCTTGCTGCCGCCCGACCGGGTGCTGGAGGTGGCCAGACTGGTGCTGCTGACCGAGCATCACCGACCGGACGCGGACGATCGAGCGGGTGCGATCGTCTCCGACGCCGACCTGTGGGTCCTGGGCGCCGACGCCGCGCGGTACGCCGAATCGGTGGCCGACGTTCGTGCCGAAACCGGTCTGAGCAGCGAGGAGTGGCGGTCGGCGCGCCGCCCACAGCTCGAGGCTCGGCTCGGCCAGCCGATCTTTCACACCGACCAGGGACGGCTGCGCGAGCCGCTGGCCCGTGGCAACGTTGCCCGCGAACTCGCCCAACTGACCGAACCCAGCCGGGCATGATCGCCCCGGGTGGTCCACACTGGCCAGGTGGACATCGAAATCGGTGACGAGTCGATCCGGCTCGGCCAGTTGCTCAAGTTCGCCAACCTGGTCGCCGACGGAGCGCACGCGAAGACGCTGATCATGGACGGCCAGGTGCTGGTCGACGGCGTCCGGGAAACCCGGCGCGGCCGGCAGGTCACGGTCGGCTCCCTGGTCGAGGTTGACCTGCCCGACGGCAGACTGGAACTGCGCGTGCTGCCTTAGCCGAATCACTTCACCGCGCCGCACGGTCGGCGAAACCGTGGCGCAACGGGCACCTTCCATCACCCACGCGTCGGCACTTCGGCGACCAGCGTGGTCGGGCCGCCGAGGGGGCTGTCGATGGTCAGGGTGCCGTCCGCCAGCGTCACCCGATCGGCCAGGCCCTGCAGCCCGTGGCCGACCGTTGCCATCGCTCCACCGTGACCATCGTCGCGAATCTCGACTCGGACGGTTCCATCGAGGGTGATCCTGACCCAGGCGTGGCCGGCCCCGGAATGCTTCACCACGTTGGTCAGTGCCTCGCTGACGAGGAAGTACACGAAACTCTTCAGCTGGTCGGTCAGCTGGTCGGTCGCTCCATTCACCTCGATCTCGACCTGCATGCCCAAGCCTGCCGAAAGTAGCTCGAGGGCGTCTGCCAGGGGGCGCCCGAGGGCGGCCGGCAGTAGCCCCCGAGCCAGCCGATCGAGATCGTCGTCCACCTGACCCAGCCTGACGGCGATCGATCCGGAAGCAAGAGGGTCAATGCGGTCGAGCAGGTCACGCACCCGGGCCAGCCGATCCCTGGCGCCCGACTGCAGTCGACCGGCAAGCGCCTCGCGTTCCTCCCGATCGACGTCGAGCAGGCGAACGCCTGATTCGCGCACCTGATTGATCTGACGGTGCATCTCGGTCGTGATCCGGACGCGCTGGAGGGCGAGCACCGCTGCACGGGCGGCTGCGGTGCACACGTCGATGTCAGCCCGTGGCCCGGGTCCGTGCAGAAGGGCGAGAATGCCGCCGCCCGGAACATCCGCGACGGTCGCGTCTTTGAGGGTTTGCGGCGCCGAGATCGGCTGCCCGGCATCGTCGCGCCAGCCCTCCCCCGGCAACTTGGTCACCACCTGGAGCGTTGGATCTTCCAACACCCCCGCCAGTGCGGCCGACAGCGGCCCGGCCGGGCGGCCGTCCTGGCTCAGGGTGACCACCAGTGCCGAACTGCAGGTCCAGGCAGGCGCAGGCGCCAGGCCACCCAGGCTGCGATCAGGGTGGCGGTATCGGTCAGCAACACTGCGGGTGCGCTCGAGAGCCAACCGAGTGCCGTGGCCAGCCATGAACCGGCCAGCCCGAGCAGCGCTGCCGCAGCCGGACGGCTTCGCCGGATGCTGACGGCGGCGAACAGCAGTGCCATCAGGGCGGTGGCCAGCCCGGCCCACGGCGCCACGATCAGGGCCGCGCCGTAGCCGACCGCCAGCAACGCTCCCCTGACCCGACCGGCAGCCCTGGTGGTCAACAACAGATGCAGCAGGGGTCCGCGATAGGCCAAGGCCAATGGCGCATCGAGACCATGCCACCAGCCGACCGGCGTCAAGGCTGCTGTGGACGCGAACCACAATGCGGCGGCGGAGCAGGCGATGAACGCGTCGGAGCGGCGGCGCGGGCCGGCCAGCGCGACCAGAAGCAGCGCAGCACCCACGGACCAGTCCAGCAGTCCGAGCAGCGCAGGCTGCTTGGAGGCGAACTCAACCGCCCCGCCGAGCACCAGAACAGCGGCCGGCAGGGCGAATCGCTTCAGGCGACCTTGTGCCACGGCTGCCGGTAGACCGTTCGGGAGCCCTCGTCCTGAACCGACACCACGGTGAGCGTGAGGGTGCCCCGCAGCAGGCTCCAGCGGACCGATTCCGGCGCCAGGCTTCCGGTCGGTGAGGGGTCGTAGGTGAAGGTCAGGACGTTCCCTCGAGTCGAATAGCGACCCGACAGCGGGCCCTGGGTGTCAGGAAAGTCTGGAACCTGGGTCACGTAGAACGTGCCGTCGCGGCGGAACGTGCAGGTGTACGTGACGTCGACCGCGTTGTACGGCTGCACCAGACCGGCGGCGCGCCACTGCTCGACAGTCACGGTCACCACGTAGGTGCCGGTGGGGAACGGCCGCTCGCCGGGAACGATCGAGGGCGCGACCGTGGGCGTCTTCGCGCCCTGCAACTCGCGCGCCTGGGCCGCGGACGTGGCGACATGGCAGGACGCCGGCACGTCCGATCCGTCCGGCTGGGGGCCCAGGCCGGCGACGGTCGCTGCGAGCTGGTCGATCACGGCCATGGTCTCGGATCCGGCCGGGGAGGACTCCAGGGCCCGTTCCCGCCAGCCTGCCAGGGTTCCCTCGCCGGCCCGAACGAGCACGAGTCCATTGGCACACAGAGTCGTCAGATCTCGCTGCTCGTCCTGCGGCAGCTGCGCGGACTCGCGCTGCGCCGTCTCGGTCGCCGCCGATTCGAGTGCCCGGCGATCCTGCTCGGCGAGGACAGACCAGGCCCGGTTCGAGGCCGCGATGATCTCCAGTTTCGGGATCAAACCGAACGAGGTCAGGTATGGCGCCGCCACATTGTAGGAGTTCTCCACGACATACCGAGGTGCCGCCTCCACCCCTTCGAGCTTTCCCGACTCCAGCGCCTGGCGGACACCCTCCGTGGTGCCTGGGAGCGGCTCGGCCCCCAGCGCGACCAGCATCGATGCGGTCTGCGAGCTTGGGTTGATCCTGATCCGAGCACCGGTCAGGTCCCTCTCCGCAACCAATGGGAATCGGGTGACGAGGCGCCGGGGCTGCGCCGGCACCAGTCCGATTCCGATCACGCCCCGGGCAGCCATGCCACGCAGCAACTCGCCCGCCGCCTGGCTCTCGACCAGTGCGATGGTCGCAGCCGTGGTCGTGATCAGGAATGGTGACTGGACGGCCCTGAACCCGATGTCGCCGGTTTCCGCCCAGTCCCGGGACGGGATGTACGCCAGGTCAACGGTGCCCGAGCGTAGGGCCCCGGCGAGATTCGCTTCACCGCCGGGGGTCTGGCTGTAATAGGTGGTGCGATCGACGTCGAGCTGGATCCGCCCCTCGGAGGCACGCTGGGCGGCCTCAACGAAGTAGGTGAACGCGGCGTCGCCGGGATCGGAAACCCCGACTTTCAACCGCACCACCGGTTGCGGGATCGGCGCACCCAGCTTGTCCACGGCGGGGCCGCCGCAGCTGGCGCTGAGCACAGCCACCGCGATCAGGAGAACTGGCAAGGCTCGCCTCACCCGGCGAACTGTACGCCGGAAGGACGGCCGTGACACGGCTGCGCCCGCAACCGGTCCGCCCGCTCTGGCTGGTCGGTGTCACCGGCTGGCACCATCATCGTTATGATCGCCGAGGTTTGGGCTTGGGGCTGGGCCCTGACCTGCTTCGCCACGGCGGCAGCGCTCTTCGGCAGACGGATCGCGATGGCATCGACCTGGCTGCTGGTCGGGTCGGGGGCTCTGGTGGTTCCGCTGGCCCTGGCCGGAACGCCGGAGCGAACCGCACCAGCGGAGCTCGCCCTGGCACTGCTCACCCTTCCCCTCGTTTCCGCGTGTGCCGCCCTGGCTGGAATGGCCTGGCCGATTGCCCGCCCGTCCCGCGCTGGCGCGATGGCCGTCGCTGCCGGATTGGCCGCGGCGGTGGTCGCCGGCCTGCTCGATGCGATGGCGTTCGATGCTCGCGACGCCGGCTGCCCGGACTGTGCGGCCAACCCACTGGCCGTCGCCCCGCTGGTGGCTGGTCGTGACGGTGTCCGGTTGATCGTCGAGTTGCTCACCATCACCTGGGGTCTCGGCGTTGCGGTCGTCGTGGCGGTTCGCCTGCGCCGCAGCTCCGCCCTGGGTCGTCGGCACGCGTGGCCGATGCTCATCGGTGGAGCCGGGATTGCGCTGTGTGCCGCCGCTGCTGCGGCCCATCGGCTCACCCTCGGCATGGACGTCTTCGACTCCTGGGCCGAACCGGTCAGGCTCGGCCAGTTGGGCGCGCTGGGGCTGCTGGCCGCCGGCGCGTGGTTCCGGCTCTGGTTGCCCCGGCGCTCTGCTGAGCAGGTGGCGCGGGCGGTGCTCACCGCCACCCCTTCGCCGGCGGAACTGGCGACCTCGCTGGCGAGGGCCGCGGACGACCCCGGCCTGATCGTGACCTACCGACGACTGGACGGCCAGCGGATCGATGCCGACGGCCGACCGGTCGACGAGCCGGGCGACCGGACGTTGCTGAGGCTGACCCGGGACGGCACCACCTACGCCGAGGTGTGGCACACCGCGCGGGCACACTCCGACCTCGACCTGCTGCTGGCCGCCGTCGAATCCTCGGGCCTGGCACTGGAGTACGTGGCGGCTCAGGCCCGCCTGCTGGCTGAGACCAGCGCCGCGGTCGCGGCCAGACGACGGATCGTGGTCAGCGCCGACGCGGAGCGCAGCCGGCTGGAGCGCGACCTGCACGATGGCGCTCAACAGGGCCTGATCACGCTCAGCGTCGAACTGGCTCTGTTGTCGGCGTCAGCACGCTCACCGACCTCCACTCGTGCACTCACCCGGGCGCAGCAACAGATCGGCCTCGCCCTTGACGACCTCCGCACCGTCGCACGAGGTCTGTTCCCGGTCAGCCTCGCGGAGGCGGGACTCGACGCCGGGCTCCGCGAACTCGGCGATCACACGTCAGTTCCGGTGGTGGTCGACGGCCACGCCGACCCGGCCGGCTCGGCCGGTGCGAACCGGGCCATCTTCGACCTGGTACGCGAGGTCGCCGGGGCGGCCACCGTCCAGCCGGACGCAGCAGTGCGGGTTCAACTCGGGGGCGGGACCGCCACCACCACCTTGGTGCGGGTGACCGCACCGGTGAAGGACGAGCGTGCGTCGATGGTCCGGCCCAGTGACCGATTCGCGGCGCTCGGCGGTCGGCTGACGGTCACGACGGCGGCCGGCCAGTTGACTGCGGTTGGGGAGATCCCGTGCGAGTCGTGATCGCCGAAGACATGGTGCTGCTCCGCGAAGGGCTGGCCCGGTTGCTGCAGAGTGCCGAGGTAGACGTCGTCGGGCAGGCCGGCGACGCCGACGCCCTGCTGGCCCTGGTCGCCGCCCACCGCCCGGACGTCGCACTGGTCGACATCAAGCTTCCGCCGTCCCATACCGACGAGGGGCTCCAGGCCGCCGTCCGGATTCGCCGTGAGTACCCGAAGACGGCGACCCTGCTGCTGTCCAGCTATCTCGATGTGCGCTACGCGACCGCCCTGCTCGACACCGGCACCGGTGGATGCGGCTATCTGCTGAAGGAGCGGGTGGCCCACCTCGACGTGCTCCAGGACGCCCTCCGGCGGGTCAGCGCCGGAGATTGCGTGCTCGACCCGGCCGTGGTGACCCAGTTGCTGAACCGAAACCGCGTCCGGGGACCGCTCGACGACCTCACCCCGCGGGAGCGCGAAGTGCTCGAACTGATGGCGCAAGGGCACTCGAATGCTCGGATCGGTGGCCTGCTGGAGCTGAGCCCACGCACCGTGGAGTCACACGTCCGGAACGTATTCGTGCGGCTCGGTCTGCAGGACTCGCCGGACACCAGCCGCCGGGTGCTGGCGGTGCTCGCCTACCTCCGCAGCTAGCCCTCAGTGCCGGCACGCGACCATCGGGTGCGCGAATCACTCAAGCCGGGCCCGTGCTGCCACGGATGTGCGAACGCCGGCAGGTGTTTAGCGTGAGAGGCCGATGCAAGGAGGCACTCAATGCCCGCGAAATCTCGTCGCCTTCGACTGCGCTCTGCAGCAATTGTCGTACTCGTGTCGATTCTGCTGTTCGCGCCCGGTCGCGCAGCGGCCGACGGAACGCCCGCCTGGCCTGCGGATCACACCCCCGCAGCACCCAGCCTCGGGTCGGCCTTCGTGGGTTCCGCGCCGACCGGAGAAGGCCCGTCCGCGATCGCGTACGACCCGGCCACGGACACGATCTACGTGGGCACCGGCTGGAACGCCGATGGTCCGAACCGGGGTGCGAGTGTGGTCACTGTGATCGACGGCCGACGGTGCGATGCCCGGTCTGGCCAGGGCTGCCGAGGGCCCTGGCCCACGGTGGCCGTCGGCGTGCAGCCGTCGGCACTCGCGGTCGACGCGACCCACCACACCATCTATGTCGCCAACTCGGGTGATTCGTCGCTCTCGATGATCGACTCGAGCACCTGCAACGCGCGCGTCATGATCGGCTGCGGCCTCCGGCCGCCGACCGTCGCACTCGGCGCAGCCCCGTTCTCGGTGACCGTCGACCCACGCCAGCACACTCTGTTCGTTGCCAACTTCGACGATGCGACGCTCTCCCTGATCGATACCGCCACCTGCAACGCCGGCCGTAGCGATGGTTGCGCCACGACCGCGGTGCCGACGGTGGCATTGCCGGACAATCCGGGCAGCGTCGCCATCAACAGCCGCACCGGGACGGCGTATGTGGCGACCCTGTCCCAGCTGGTCGCCTTCGACAGCCGGACCTGCAATGCGACGACCCAGGCAGGGTGCGGAGACCTCGGCGCCACTCAGATCTGTGACGGCTGTTACGGATCGTACGAGGCGGTCGTGGACGAATCCACCAACACGATCTACGAAGGCGACGGCGACACCTCGATCGTCGCGATCGATGGCAACGCGTGCCGGGCCGGACGGCTGGATCAGTGCGGAACCGCGGCGCGCGGCAGCCTGACCCTGACGGCACCGGGTTTCGAGCATGTGTTGTACCTCGAGGTGGACCCGGCCCTGCACACGCTCTACGCCACCTTCCACAAGAGTGGCCATGTGTTCGCGTTCGACACCCGGCGGTGCAACCGCACCGAACTCGCCGGGTGCGCCGGGCAGGAACCGAGGTCGGTGCACGTGGGTGCCAACCCGCAGGGCATGGCTCTGGATCTGGTCACCCACACCCTCTACGTGACCAACGAGCGGGGAGCTGACGTGGCAGTGGTCGCTGCCGCTCGCTGCAGCGCACTGGACAAGTCAGGATGCCGGGTCAAGCCGGCCAGCGTGTCCGTCGAGGCTCCTGGCGCAGTGGCGGTCTCGGAGCGGACGGGTACCGCCTATGTGGTGTCCGGTGAGAACAAGGTCGCCATGATCGACACCACCACGTGCAACGCGTATCGACGGGCCGGCTGCCGGATCGCTCCGTCGATGGTCACCGTGGGCGACATTCCCCAAGGCGTCACCGTCGACGACTCGACGCACACCGCGTATGTCGCCAACCGGGGGCGGCAGGACGAAGCGGGCACTGTCACCGTGCTGGACACGCTGACCTGCAACTCGGGTACCCCGAACTGCCGGCCCAAGGCCACTCTGCGGATACCCGGCGGGCACCCGAACGACGTGGTGGTGAACTCGCGGACCGGCACGGTCTACGTGATGATCGTCAACCTGAACGGATCGAATGTGATCGCCGCGTACGACGCGTCCCGTTGCAACGCGACGACGACCACCGGCTGCGATCAGGCTCCTGGCATCATGCGGGTCACCGCGACCGCCCCGTGCGGCAACGCCCGGATGGCAATTGCGGTTGACCGGCCGACCAACACCGTCTACGCCGCGGACGTGTCCTGTGGCGCCCCGCAGGTGGGCGACCAGGTCTACGTCTTCGACGGTCGGGTTTGCGACGCCGCCCACCGAACCGGCTGCGGCGACCCGGTCGCCCGGGTGGCCACCGGGCTGAATCCCTACGGCATTGTCGTCGACGAAGTCACCCGCACAGTCTTCGTTGCCCTTCTCGGCGACGGCGAACTGGCCGGGAGCGTCGCTCTGATCGACGCCCGGACCTGCAACGGCAGCCGACCGGCGGGTTGTTCACGACCGCCGGACGCTACCCCGGCCGGGTTCGGCTCGGCACTCGCCGGCATCGATCGGATCACCCATCAGGTGGTCGTGACCAACGTCCAGGAGGGGACCCTGTCGGTCATCGACGGCAGGTACTGCCGCGCCGGTTACACCGACGGCTGCGTCCGCCAAACCGCGACGCTGCCAACGGACGACTACTCCTACGGGGTCGCCGTCGCCCACTCGGTGCGCACGGCGTACGTCGCCAGCGTTGTGAACGGCACGGTCTCGGTGGTCGGATTGAGTGGGGTGCGCTGACCACTGCGACGCCAGCGGTGCTGAGAAGAAGGGGCCGGCAGGCGATGCCGCTGGCCAAGCGGGAGATCCCGGCGTTCGCCGGGATCTCTGGCTCTGGCGGCATGGCGGCTGCCGGTTTCGTTGCGGCTCAGCTCTGCTCGATCCGGATCACGTTGCCGCTTGGGTCACGGACGGCGCAGTCCCGGACCCCCCACGGCTGGTCGGTCGGCTCGTCCAGCACCTCGACGCCACCATCGCGCAGCCGGCCGAACAACGCGTCCAGATCCTTGCTGCTGAAGTGCGCGGCGTTGAGCGATCCCTTGGCCAGCAGCGCCTTGACCGTCTCGATGTCGGCCGGCGATCCCTCGAGGTAATTGCTCAGTACGATACTGACGTCCGGCTGGCCCGCAGACCCGACCGTGATCCAGCGGTACTCGCCACGAGGTACGTCCATCCGCACCTCCAACCCGAGCAGATCCCGATAGAACCTGAGTGCCGCCTCGGGGTCGTGCACGGTGACGAAACAGCGGCTGAGTGTGATGTCCATGCGTCCACGGTAGTGAGCCTCGGGCCGGGGGACTTCTCGAATCCTGCTCGAATCACGGCCCGAATCCTCCGGGCAACGATTTGTTCGCACCCCGGCCGACCCCGTAGTCTTTCCCATTCGCCGTGCTGAAGGGGAAACCATGGCAGAGCCCATCACAACCGTTGCCGACCAGCATCGGTTGAGCGGGCGGGACCGGTCCGTGATCACGATTCTGCTGGTCGCCGCCTTCGTGGTGATCCTCAACGAGACTGCGCTCAATGTGGCGCTGACGGCGGTGATGACCGACCTGCAGGTCGACGAGCGAACGGTCCAGTGGCTGACCACGTCGTTCATGCTGACCATGGCCGTGGTGATTCCGGTGACCGGCTGGCTACTGGAACGGATCCCCACCCGCAACGCGTTCATCCTCGCCATGAGCCTGTTCACCACCGGAACCCTGGCCTGTGTGGTCGCCCCGGTGTTCGGCCTGGTGCTGCTCGGCCGGATCATTCAGGCCAGCGGTACCGCGATCATGCTGCCGCTGCTGATGACCACCGTGATGCAACTGGTGCCGCCCGCTCACCGCGGCATGATCATGGGCAACATCTCGATGGTGATCTCGGTGGCTCCCGCCGTGGGCCCGACGATGGCCGGCCTGGTGCTGCAGTTCACCTCCTGGCGGGGTGTCTTCGCCGTGATGGTGCCGATCGGATTGGCGATGCTGATCGTTGGCGCCCGCCGGATCGTCAACGTGAACGAACTGCGCAAGGTGCCGCTGGACGTCTGGTCCATCCCGCTGACCGTGCTCGGCTTCGGCGGGCTGGTCTACGGGCTGAGCCTGATCGGCGACAGCACCGTTCCGGTCTATGAGTTGGTCGGCTCGTTCGCCATCGGTTTCGTCTGTCTGGCCAGCTTCATCTGGCGCCAACTGCTGCTGTCGCGCCAGGACCGCGCGCTGCTCGACCTGCGCGCGTTCACCCATCTGCCCTTCACGATCAGCATCGTGGTGATGGCCTTGGCGATGATGGCGCTGTTCGGCACCGTGATCATGTTGCCGCTGATTCTTCAGCAGGCGCTCCACCTGCCTCCCTTGAGCGTCGGTCTGATCCTGCTGCCGGGCGGATTGCTGATGGGCGTGCTCGGTCCGGTCAGCGGACGCCTGTACGACCGGGTCGGCCCTCGTCCGCTGATGCTGCCGGCCAGTGTGGTCGTGGCCGCCGTGTTCTGGTTCCTGTCGACCATTCAGCCCAGCACCCCATGGTGGTTCGTGCTGGCCTGCCACATGCTGATGAGCGCCTCGTTCGCCTTCATGTTCACGCCACTGTTCACCATCGCGCTCGGATCGTTGCCGCCCCACCTGTACTCGCACGGCTCGGCCATCGTCGGCACCGTGCAGCAGGTCGCCGGAGCGTTCGGCACCGCAGTCTTCGTGACCGTGTTGGCGTCCGCGTCCGCAGCCGGCCAGGCCGCCGGTCAGAGTGTCGAGGTGAGCCTGCTGCAGGGCTCACACCTGGCCTTCCTGGGCGCCGGAGCGGTTTGGACCCTGGCGATCGTGGCGACCGCTTTCATCAAGGCGCCGGACCTGGGCGACGACCCAGTGCCGATGCAGCACTGATCGGACGCGCGGCGCGTTCTGGTGGGTCGGCCGGTATTGGTGCACGATACGTCCATGACCAAAGCTCCCAAGCTTGACAAGGATCTATACGAGGCGGAACTGCATCGGCTGCAGAGCGAACTCGTCGAGATGCAGGAGTGGATCAAGCAGGAGGGCCAGCGCCTGGTCGTGATCTTCGAGGGCCGCGATGCCGCCGGCAAGGGTGGTGCGATCAAACGCATCACCGAGTACCTCAACCCCCGGATCGCGCAGGTGGTGGCGCTGCCCGCGCCCACTGAGCGGCAGCGGTCGGAGTGGTACTTCCAGCGCTACATCCAACACCTGCCCTCGAACGGTCAGATCAAGCTGTTCGACCGGTCCTGGTACAACCGCGCCGGGGTGGAACGGGTGATGGGCTACTGCACGGCCGAGGAGCATCGCCGCTTCCTGCACCAGTGCCCGATCTTCGAGCGAATGCTGATGGAGGACGGGATCATGCTGCGCAAGTACTGGTTCTCGGTGTCCGACAAGCAGCAGGAGCGTCGGTTCAAGTCCCGGCTGACCGATCCGATGCGGCGCTGGAAGCTTTCCCCGACCGACCTGGAGTCATTGACCAAGTGGGAGGACTACTCCCGGGCCAAGGACGAGATGTTCGTGCACACCGACATTCCCGAGGCCCGCTGGCACGTGGTGGAATCCGAGGACAAGAAGCGGGCCCGGATCAACATGATCGCGCACCTGCTGCACTCGGTGCCCTATCGGCCGGTCGAGCGCGAGAAGCTGAAGCTGCCCAAGCGACCGGAGTCCACCGGATATCGAGCGCACCGACCGCAGCCTTCAGCTGGAGGTGCCGGACCATGCGTCGTTGCTCGAGCCCGGCAAGGCGCCCCCGCAGTATGTCGATCCCGAGGACGATGACGACAACACCTGATTTTGCACCCACTTTTGGGGGTGAACGGTAGCCTCTAGGGGTGATCGCCTTGGTCCCTTTGGATGTAAAAAGGATGGAATACTGTGGTTGTGTTTAGGAAGCCGCCGATTCGCGTGGCGTTGGTCAACGACTACGAGGTGGTCGTCACCGGCCTGATGCACATGTTCACGAACTACGCCGACCGCATCGAGGTGGTCAAGCTGATCGCCAACCGGGAAGTGCGCGAGCGGGTGGACATCGCCATGTATGACAGCTTTGGCCAGACCACCTCTGAACCGGAGTCGATCGAGCGCGTCCTGCGTAACCCGCTGGTTCGACGCACCGTGGTCTACACCTGGAACTTCCAGCCCGCCCTGATCGACCGGGCCACCCTCGCCGGGGCCTCCGGCTATCTGTCCAAGACTCTTGCGGCACGTGAACTGGTGGACGCCCTCGAGCTGGTGCACGCCGGCAAGGTCGTGGTCAGCCCGGCCCCCAAGTCGGCCAACCCGACCGGGGGCAACTGGCCCGGGCGTGAAGAAGGGCTGTCGTACCGTGAGGGCGAGGTGATCGCGCTGATCACCCAAGGCCTGTCCAACGCCGAGATTGCGTCCAGCATGTACCTGAGCCCGAACTCGGTGAAGAGCTACATTCGTTCGGCCTACCGCAAGATCGGCGTCGCGCGGCGTTCGCAAGCGGTGTCGTGGGGCATGCGGCACGGTTTCGCAGCCGACTATGTGCGGCTCGATCCCGACGGCGTGCCCGCCTGAGTCAGCCCTCGAACAGGCTCGCGTCGCCCGAGCCACGCCTGACGATCTCGACTTCGTCGCCGGTCAGATCGATCACGGTGGTCGGCTCCGATCCGCAGTCGCCGGAGTCCAGCACCGCATCCAGCGCGTGCCCGATCTCGTCGTTGACCGTCCAGCCGTCCGACATCGGTCCTTCGGAGTCGGGCAGCAGCAGGGTGCTCGACATCAGTGGCTCGCCGAGTTCGTGCAGCAGGGCCAGCGTGGTCACATGCGGTGGAATCCGGACGCCGACCGTTTTGCGCTTTGGCTGCAGCATCACCTTCGGGGCCTCCCGGGTGGCGGTCAGGATGAAGGTGTAGCCCCCCGGCGTGGTCGCCTTGATCGCCCGGAACACGTCGTTGCTCATCTGCACGTACTGCCCCAGCTGGGCGAACTCGCTGCAGACCAGGGTGAAGTTGTGCTTGGCGTCGAGATGCCGGATCGACCGGATCCGGTCCAATCCCGCGCGGTTGCCCAACATGCAGCCGAGTGCGTAGCCGGAGTCGGTCGGGTACGCGATCAGCCCCCCGTCACGCAGGATCGCGATCACCTGGCCCAGCGCCCGCGGTTGCGGATTGTCGGGGTGGACGTCGAAGTATCTGGCCATCAGCTCGCTTTCCTGGTCGAGACCTGCGACTCGCGGGGCGCGCGAGCCGACACAATGCAGGCATGACGATCTTCTCTCTCACCGAGGTCGAATTGCGGCAGCGACGCAGCCTGAAGTGGCGCACCTATGCCGCAGACGTGCTGCCGCTGTGGGTCGCCGAGATGGATACCGCGCTGCAGCCGGGGGTGCGGGACGAGCTGATCGCAGCCGTGGATCGGGGCGACATGGGCTACCCCTGGGGCACGGATTACGCGGACGCATATCGGGCGTCCGCCCTGAATCGCTGGAATCTGGCCCTCGACCCGGCGCAGGTCCGGCGGGGCGGTGACGTGATGAACTCGGTGCTGTGCGTGCTGGAAGCCACCACCCACCCTGGTGACGGGATCGTGATCACCGCGCCGGTCTACCCACCGTTCTGGGCGGTGACCAGCGGCTATCGCCGGCACACCGTTCCGGTTGCGCTGACCCCTGACGGCCGACTCGACCTGGCTGCGCTCGAGCAGGCCTTCGCACCCGAGGAGGTGACCGCCTTCCTGCTCTGTTCGCCGCACAATCCGACCGGCACGGTGCACTCCGCCGAGGAACTCGCTGCGGTGGCCACACTGTGCGACCGCCACGGCGTGCGGCTGATCGTGGATGAGATCCACGCCTGGATGATCGATCCCGGCACCACCTTCGTGCCGGTGCTGAGCGTGGCCGAGGCACGCAACGCCGTGGTGCTGGTCTCGGCGGGCAAGTGTTGGAATCTGGCCGCCTTCAAGGCCGGCCTCTACGTCGTCGGCGAGGGCGCCGCCGAGGTGTTGGACGCGCTGCCGCCGCTGGCCAATGCATCCACCGGCCACCTGGGTGCGATGGCCCACGCGGCGGCACTTCGCGACGAGCAGGACTGGGTGGATCAGGCCTGCGTGGAGGTTGCCGCGCACAAGCAGTTGTTGACCGGGCTGTTGCACTCACTGGTGCCCAGCGCTCACTACTGCCCCGGGCCGGGTACCTACCTGGCCTGGGTCGACTGCACCGCGCTCGGCCTGACCAACCCCACCCGGCATTTCGAACAGGTCGGCCGGGTGGCCTTCTCGCCCGGGCTGCATTTCTCCCGCGACCACGGTCAGTGGGTGCGGATCAACCTGGCCACGTCGCCGCAGATCATCACCAGCGCGGTCGAGCGGATGGCCGCATCGCTGCGGGCCTGATCGTCCCACGGCGAAGTCGGCGAACGCTGCCATCTCTTCCACTCAGTCGAAGAGCTGCGCGGTGGCGCTGCCGTGACCCTGCAGGCTGTTGATGCCGATCAGGCTCAGAAACACTGTTTCGACGTCGGTCGACGTGGTGACCTGAACGCTGCCGTCCGGGGCGAGAGTGGCCGACCCCCGGATTCCGGGTTCGGCTGCAATCACCTGCCTGGCCGCCATGATGGCCACCCCGGCGTCCGGACGGTGGCCCGCCTGGCGTTGGGCGGCGGTCGCGTCGGCGGCGGAGCGGGCGGCCGCGGCCGCGGTCAACTCGGCGCGGCGGTCGGCGGCGCTCTTGCGGCCACCGTCCACCACCAGCCCGGTGATCAGCAGCAGGGCGATCACCGCGACCACGACGAAGGACGACAACGCCTGGCCGCGTTCTCCGCGATCACCGAGTCGCCGCATCGGCCCAGTGTGCCCCGGGCCGGCCGGCCGCGAACGGTTGTCCACAGGTCGCACCTGAACCGTGCGGACGATCGGCTGCGGGCGGCGGCCGGCATTGCTTCCGCGCGGCCAGCGTGCGCAATAGGCTGACCCGGACATCCCGTTACGACTTCGCCCCTACAGAGAGGCCCTCTCCATGGTTCACAAGGTCGCCCTGCTCACCGCTGGTGGTTTCGCCCCCTGCCTGTCCTCGGCGGTCGGTGGTCTGATCCAGCGCTACACCGAGCTGGCACCAGAGATCGAGATCATCGCCTACAAGCACGGCTACCAGGGGCTGCTGGGGGGCGACTTCCTCGAGGTCACCGCCGAGGTTCGGGCCAAGGCGCATCTGCTGCACCTGTACGGCGGGTCGCCGATCGGCAACTCGCGGGTGAAACTGACCAACGTGAAGGATCTGGTCAAGCGCGGCCTGGTCGCCGAGGGCGACGATCCATTGAAGGTGGCCGCCGAGCGGCTGATCGCCGACGGCGTGGACGTGCTGCACACCATCGGTGGGGACGACACCAACACCACCGCCGCCGACCTGGCCGCCTATCTGGCCAGCAACGACTACGGCCTGACCGTGGTGGGTCTGCCCAAAACCATCGACAACGACGTGATTCCGATCCGGCAGTCATTGGGCGCCGACACCGCCGCCGAGATGGGTGCCCGGTTCAGCCGCAACGTGCTGGCCGAACACAACGCCAACGCCCGGATGCTGATCATTCACGAGGTGATGGGGCGCAACTGTGGTTGGCTCACCGCCGCAACGGCCCGGAAGTACCGGGAGTGGCTGACCCAGGCCGAGTGGCTGCCCGAGATCGGCCTCGATTCCAAGGCCTGGGATGTGCACGCGGTCTACGTGCCGGAAGCCGTGATCGACCTGGAGGCCGAGGCGACCCGACTCACCGAGGTGATGGACGCGGTCGGCTGTGTCAACCTCTTCATCTCCGAAGGGGCCGGTGTGGAGAGCATCGTCGCCGAGATGGAGCGGGCCGGCACCGAAGTGCCGAGGGACGCGTTCGGCCACATCCGGCTCGACAAGGTCAACCCCGGAGCGTGGTTCGGGCAGCAGTTCGCCCAGATGCTCGGCGCCGAGAAGACCCTGGTGCAGAAGTCGGGCTACTACTCGCGCGCAGCGGCGGCCAACGAGTTCGACCTCGACCTGATCCACTCGATGACCGATCTGGCGGTCGACTGCGCGCTGCGGGGCGAGTCCGGCGTGATCGGCCATGACGAGGAGAACGGCGACGTGCTGTCGGCGATCGCCTTCGATCGGATCAAGGGTGGCAAGCCGTTCGATATCACCCAGGACTGGTACCTGGAGTTGTTGTCGGCGATCGGCCAGCCGGCGCCCGAAGCGGCACCTCCGGTCGAACACTGAGCTGCCCGCGGGGTGCGGCTGGGCGACACCCTCAGTGTCGGCACAGGGCAGTCGAAGGTCACCCACATCTGCGTGGTGGGAGCCATGCCGACGCCGATCGCGACGGGCACCTCCCGTCGCGCGGTCGGGCTGGCCGGGGCCTGAGCCGCGGATTCTTGTTCCGGGCGGAGGCCAAGACCTCGCGCCGGCTCACACCTGCGTCACGGTCCACCCAGAGTGAGTGCCTCGGCCAGCACCCGCCGGCCGGTGGCCAGTGATTCGGCGCGCTGGGCCAACTCGACCCCCTCCAGGGACAGGTAGGTCTGCACGGGTTCGTCCGCGGCGAGCGCTGCGGCGGCGTGCCGGATCAGCATCTGTTCGGCGACCACGGTGTCCTGCACTTCGCCGAACGCCTCGGTGACCCGCTCCCAGGCGCCGGCGCGGGTTTTGGCCTCGTCTCCGAATGCACCGACCAGGGCCTCCGAGCAGTAGCGGGCGGCCTTGGCCGTCTTGCGTACCTCATGCCACATGTGCAGATCGTCGGGCATCTCTTCGGCGCGGACGTACAGCCGTCGGGTGCGGTCGATCGCCACTGTGAGCAGGTCGGCGAGCTGCTGGTTCCCTGCTTTCGCGCCCGCCTTACTGAGCGGTGGATCGGTGACGAAGCTCTGCAGTTCGGTGCGCAGGTCCTCGTACCTGGTGGTCTGCATCGACACCACCAGGGCGGCGTGTGCGGCGGCGTGGGCGAGGTCGAGTTCGTCGCCCAGCCGTTGCCGCACCGGTCCGAGCACCTGATCGTCGGGCAGTTGTTCCAGGGCCGCCAGCAGGCGTTCCTTGAGTACCTCCGCGTCGCGCGGAGCCCCCAGCCGATCGGCGTGCCAGGCCAACTCGTCACGGAGCGCCCGGGTACGGCGTTTCTTGAACAACGGTGCGAAGGTGCGCAAGGCGCTGCGGATCCGGCGGGTGGCCACCCGGCTGCGGTGCACCGCGTCCGGCTCGTCGGTCACCACGTCGGACGCGCGCGCTGCGATCACGTCCGCCTGCGCGGTGACATAGTCGAGCAGCGACTGTGGGCCATGACTCATTGGACGCTCCCTGCCTCATCGGTTCGGACGATGCCCAACTCGTCCACCACCTCACGCTGTTCGGGCCGCGCATCGACCGCGCGCCGGCGTCGGTTGCGCGGCTCGCGCGGGGTGGCCTCGTCGTCGGGACCCAGGGCCGAACCGAGCAGGATCGGGGTGACTGCGGCGAAGGCCCAGACCGCCAACGCGGACGGTGACCGCAGGGCCAGGCCGATCGGCACCGAGTCGCCCGGCTTGGCGGTGGCGAGACGTTCGTCGAATGGGGCGCCGCTCAGCAGCTGACCCAGCTGCCAGCAGACCAGGCCGGACACCAGGCCCAGCCCGGCGGCGAGAAAGGCCGAGAGCCAACCCAGGTGCTTGAACCGGCGCCAGGTGGCGATGCCGAGAGCCGCGCCGCAGACCACGCCGAGCACCACATACCAGGCGTCCGAGGCGAAGAACTGGGTGAGCGCCCGCTCGGTGACGGTGGCGGAACCGTCCGGTTGCACCACGTAACTGGGCAGCGGAACGATCAGCCGCCAGACCACGGCTGCGGCGATGCCGACGATCAACGCGGCGACCAGGAACATGGAGGCCGCCCAGGCCTCGCCGCGCAGCTGCGCGGTGGAGGTCGAGTCGGGCGTCGGCGCGCTGGTCACAGGCCCAGCCTAGTGGCCACTCGGGCGCCGAACGGAGGTACGGCGAGCACGGGCTAGACACTCAGGCAGGACGGCCCGAGCAGAGCCTTCAGGTCGGCCATCAGAGGCGGGGACGGCATCACCCGCAGCGATTCCTCCAGCTTCCACATCGTGGTGCGGTTGCTCGAGGTGGTCAGCCGGACCCGCACTTCCGTTGCGCCCGGATGGTTGGTCAGCACCGTCCGCAGCTGCTGGACCACCGCCGGAGTGCAGCGAGCGGCCGGCAGCGAGATCACCACCGGTCCGGACGGCCCCTCGGAGACGTCGGGAAAACTGACGTCGGTACCTCTGACCTCGACGCCGTCGTCCTTGCCGACCACGCGGCCCTTGATTCGGACGATGGTGTCGGTGGCCAGTTGCATCGCCACCAGTTGGTAGGCCTTCGGGAACAGCAGCACCTCCACCGAAGCCTCCAGGTCTTCCACCGTGACGATCGCCCACAGGTCGCCGTTCTTGGTCTGTTTGCGGGTGACGGCGGTGATCATGCCGGCGATGGTGGTGGTGATGTCGCGCGGGCCGTCCTCGGCGATCACGGCGCCGATGGAGTGGTCGCGGTTGGCCAGCAGCACGTGCTCGAGCCCGAGCAGCGGATGATCCGACACGTAGAGCCCGAGCATCTCGCGCTCGAAGGCCAGCCGGACCCGCTTGTCCCACTCCTCCACCTCGGGAATCGGGCTGCTGATCAGGGCATCGCCCTCACCGGCGTCGCCGAACAGGTCGTCCTGACCGTTGGCCTGATTGCGTTTGAGGTCGATGACCTCGTCCACCTTCTGCTCGTAGCATTCCATCAACGCGCGTCGGGCATGCCCCATCGAGTCGAATGCACCGGCCTTGATCAGCGACTCGATCACCCGCTTGTTGCACACCACCAGCGGCACGTTGGAGAGGAACTCGTTGAAGTCGGACGCCTTGCCGGACTCGTCGCGGCCCTCGACGATGCCGCGGACCACGTTGTCGCCGACGTTGCGGATCGCGCCCAGCCCGTAACGGATGTCGTCGCCGACCGGGGTGAACATGCCGTCGGACTCGTTGACGTCGGGCGGGAGCACCTTGATGCCCATCCGCCGGCACTCGGCCAGGTAGATCGCCGAGCGATCCTTGTCGTCCTTCACCGACTGCAGCAGGGCCGCCATGTATTCGGCCCGGTAGTTGGCCTTCAGGTAGGCGGTCCAGTAAGAGACCAACCCGTAGGCAGCCGCGTGGGACTTGTTGAACGCGTAGGCGGAGAACGGCAGCAGGGTCTCCCAGAGCGCCTTGATCGAGCCCTCGGAGAAGCCTTTGGCCTTCATGCCGGCCTCGAACGGTACGTACTCGGCATTCAGTACGGCCAGGTTCTTCTTGCCCATCGCCTTGCGCAACGCGTCGGCGCCGCCCATCGTGTAGCCGGCCAACTGCTGGGCGATCGCCATCACCTGCTCCTGGTACACCAGCAGGCCGTAGGTTTCGCCGAGGATCGGGGCGAGGGCGTCCGCCAACTCGGGGTGCAGGTAGGCCACCTGCTGCTGGTTGTTCTTGCGCAGCGCGTAGTTGGTGTGGGTGTTGGTGCCCATCGGTCCGGGCCGGTACAGCGCACCCAGAGCGGTGACGTCGTTGAAGCTGTCCGGTTTCAGCGTGCGGCACAACTGCTGGTAGCCCGAACCGTCGAACTGGAACACGCCAACGGTGTCCCCATGGGACAGCAGGGCGTAGGTGGCCAGGTCGTCGGTTTTGCGGGCCAACTCGTCGAGGTCGATGTCGATGCCCCGGTTGGCCTTCACGTTGTTGATCGCGTCGTCGAGAATGGTCAGGTTGCGCAGGCCCAGAAAGTCCATCTTGACCAGTCCGAGCGACTCGCAACTCGGGTAGTCGAACTGGCTGATCACCTGGCCGTCGGCCTCGCGCTTCATTACCGGGATGACGTCCATCAACGGCGCCGACGACATGATCACGCCGGCGGCATGGACGCCCCACTGGCGCTTCAGCCCTTCGATGCCGCGGGCAGTGTCGACCACCTCTTTGACCTCGGGGTCGGACTCGTACAGGGCCCGGAACTCGCCGCCTTCGGCATAGCGACCGTGCTCGGGGTCGAACACCTCGGCGATGCCGACGTCTTTGCCCTGGACCGGCGGGGTGTAGGCCTTGGTGATCCGCTCCCCCAGCCCGAACGGCTTGCCCAGCACCCGGCCGGCGTCCTTGATCGCCTGCTTGGCCTTGATCGTGCCGTAGGTGACGATCTGGCAGACGTGGTCGTTGCCGTACTTGTCGGTGACGTAGCGGATCACCTCACCGCGCCGGCGCTCGTCGAAGTCGATGTCGAAGTCGGGCATGGACGGACGTTCCGGGTTCAGGAACCGCTCGAAGAACAGGCCGTGCGGCACGGGGTCCAGGTCGGTGATCCGCAGCGCGTAGGCGCACATGGAGCCGGCGCCGGAGCCTCGTCCTGGCCCGACCCGGATGCCGTTGTTCTTGGCCCAGTTGATGAAGTCGGCGACCACCAGGAAGTACCCCGCGTAGCCCTTGCCCACGATCACGTTCTGCTCGAAGGCGGCCCGCTCGGTGGCGTAACTCGGCACACCGTCGGGGAACCGGCGCTCCAGCCCCCGACGCACCTCCTTCTCGAACCAGGACTCCTCGGTTTCGCCGGCCGGGGTCGGGAACTGCGCCATGAAGGTGCCGTTGCCCTCGTCGAAATGGGTTTCGCAGCGCTCGGCGATGGCCAGGGTGTTGTCGCAGGCCTCGGGCAGCTCGTGCCAGATCTGCCGCATCTCGGCCGGGCTCTTCAGGTAGTAGCCGTTGCCGTCGAGCTTGAACCTGTTCGGGGTGTCGCGGGTGGAGCCGGACGAGACGCAGACCAGGGTGTCGTGCGCCTCGGCGTCATGGGCGTGCACGTAGTGCAGGTCGTTGGTGGCGACCAGTGGCAGCTTCAGGTCCTTGGCCAGCCGGAGCAGGTCATGCCGCACCCGGCGTTCGATGTCGAGGCCGTGGTCCATCAACTCGACGTAGAAGTTGCCGGCCCCGAAGATGTCGCGGAACTCGGCCGCCGAGGCCAGCGCCTGGTCGTACTGGCCGAGCCGAAGGTGGGTCTGCACCTCGCCGGAGGGGCAGCCCGTGGTGGCCAACAACCCGTTGGAGTACTGGTTGAGCAGCTCACGATCGGCCCGAGGCTTGTAGAAGAACCCCTCCAGCGAACTCATCGAGCTGAGCCGGAAAAGGTTGTGCATGCCGTCGGAGTTCGAAGCCCACATGGTCATGTGGGTGTAGGCACCTTTGGAAGCCACGTCGTCACCGGTACCGTCGCCGAACTGCACCCGCTTGCGTTCGCTGCGATGGGTCTTGGGGGTCAGGTAGGCCTCCAGGCCGATGATCGGCTTGACCGCGCTGCCTTTGGCCGCTTTGTACCACTCGTAGGCACCGAACAGGTTGCCGTGGTCGGTGACCGCCAACGCCGGCATGCCCATCTGCTCACAACCCGTGACCAGGTCTTTGAGTCGCGCGGCGCCGTCGAGCATCGAGTACTCGGAGTGGCAGTGCAGATGCACGAACCCATCGGCCATCGGTTGGTTCGACCTCCATGAAGACGTGGTGGACCAGGGCGGATCGCCAGGGGGAAGTCCAGCGGAGATGACCCACCCTAACCCTCCGGGCGGACGGTTCCCGGCAACACTCGGGTGCTCCGCTCAGCGTCCGGCGTGTCGTCCGGGAAGCCTGGTGCGGCCACGATCGCGGGATCGGACCGTCATCCCGGGGTACGCCAGGATCTTCGCCCGCTCAGGTGCGCGCCCGGGTGCGATGGATCGATGTCGGTGGGCGTGGCTAGAGTTTGACCAGAGGTCTGCGATTGACCGCGATTGACCTTCGCGCCGACAGACGAGGAAATGCTGATGAACTGGCGAAAGCGACTTGTTGCTCTGTGTGGCGGCTTGCTGCTGCTGGCGGCAGGGTCGTCGGTCGCCCGGCCGGCGGCGGTGAACGCGGCCCCCGAACTGCCCACCGTCGCAGCCGGCGCCGCGTCCCCCGACTTCGACGGTGACGGCAAGGCCGACTTCGCCGCCGCCAGCTACAACGGCGACGTCCGGTCGATCGTGCGGGTCTGGTACGGCTCCGGAACGACCAGCGAGATCCTCAGACCCACCGCTCCACTCGAGACCGGCCCGGGCGCCCCGCTGCTGGCCGCGGACTTCAACGCCGACGGGTACACCGACCTCGCCTACGCGGACGCTGACGACACCGAGCGGGCGGTCGTCGTGCAGGTATTCGGGTCGGCCGACGGGCTCGACCTGGATCATCGGCCGGCCGTCACCCTTCCGGACCAGACCGCAGGCATCGAAAACGCCGCGTACGCACGGTCGTTCACGCTTATTTCCTCGCCCACCCCCCGGCTTGCGGTCGGCGTCCGCTACCCCGACCTTCCGCAGCGAGTGTTGATCTATGACCTGAACCCGGCGGGACTGGCCACTGGGTCGCCGCTCGTGCTCCGTTCGGGTTCGGGCAAGATTTCGTCGCTGACCGACGCCAGCAGCGGCAGTTTCGGCGATGCGCTGGCGTCCGTCGGCAACCGGCTTTTCATCGGTGTGCCGGGAGCGAAGGTCGGTGGTCAATCCTGGGCCGGTGCCGTGGTCGACGCGACCATGTCCGCGTCGGGTGTCAGCTCGGCCCGAATCGTGACCCAGAGCACGAAGGGCGTAACCGGCGCCGCGAGCAAGAACGATTACTTCGGCCGCAGCCTGGCAGCTGCTGACGGGAAGCTGATCGTCGGGACCCCCTACGACGACGTCGAGAGTGCCAAGAACACCGGCTCGGTGCAGGTGTTCACGGTCAAGTCCAGCGGCCTGACGCCGGTTCGGCGGGTTTCCCAGTACGGCAGCGCGGTGCCCGGTAAGGCCGAGGCATCGGACGCCTTCGGGCGATCGGTGGCGCTTGGTCGGGTGTGCCCGAACGTGACCTCGATGATCGTCGGCGGTAGCGGCGAAGAGATCACCCGTGGCGGCGAAGGCGAGGGCTCGGTATGGCTGGTCCCACTGGGCTCAGCGAAGAGTTGCCCGGCGCAGCAGCTGTACCAGGGACATGGCCTGAGCGGTGCGCCGCAAAGCGGCGTCGGGCTCGGCGGGCTGGTCGCCACGTTGCGCGACGCCGGCAGCAGCACCGACTCGTTCGTGCTGGCTGGCGGCGGCTCGTTCTCCGAAGGTCCGCTCGGACTCATCACCCGCTGGTCGAAGCCCGGCGGGCAGACGATGGCTGTCCGCGAGATCGTGGACGCCGTCGCCGGCCGCTGATCGCCCTTCGCTGGTTGAGCTTGTCGAAACCTGCGTCGATCGCACGGGTCCCGCCAAGCTCGACGGCGGACTCGCCTCAGTCGATGACCGCCGCCGTCGCGGCTGCCACCATCCGCAGGTTGTGCGGCAGTGCACCGTCGAAGCCCGGGGTGCTCATGGTCAGCATCACCGTGTCCAGCCGCGGGTTGTTGACGAACTTCGTGCTGTAGAACCCCTGCCACGAGTACGCGCCCGGGCCACCCAGGTAGTGGATCGACCCGGCCGGTGCATTCTCGCCCTGCTGGATATCGACCATGTAGCCCCACTTGTTCTGGGTCAGCTGCCAGTTGGTCAGGTCGCCGATCTGATTCGTCGTCATCAGTCGAACGGACGCCGGGCTGAGCACGCGCACCCCGTCCAGCTCACCGTGGTTCAGCAGCATCTGGGCGAACCGGAAGTAGTCGGCGGTGGTGCCGTGCAGGCCGCCGGCGCCGCTGAACATGGTCTTCTCGTCGGTGAAGGTGCCCTGCGGCCCCATCATGCCCAGCCCGAGCGGTGACGCCTCGGTCTGCTTCTCGTTCCTGCCGCCCCAGTAGACCGCGGCGATTCGGTGCCATTGGTCCTGCGGCGGGTAGAACCAGGTCTCGTTCATCCGCAGCGGAGTGAAGATGTTGGCCCTGAGGTAACTGTCGAAGTCAGTGCCGCAGACCACCTCGACCAGACGGCACAGAGCGTCCACGCTGTTGTTGGAGTAGTCGAACATCTCGCCGGGATTGGCGATCAGCGGCAATGAGGCGAGCAGCTTCACGCTGTGCTCCAGCGTGGTCGGCGGGTTGCTCATGTCATCGATCAGGCCGGCCTCGTGGTAGAGCTTCGGCACCACGTGATAGACCGGCGGCTCGAACAGCCCGTGCCACCAGGTGTTGGTCATGCCGGCGGTCATGGTGAGCAGGTCGTGGATGGTGATTTCACGACTGGCGCTCATCAACTGAGTGACCGCCCAATCCTTCACCACCGCCACCTTCGGGTTCGCGAACTCGGGCAGGTAGGTCGAGATCGGCTCATGCAGCGCGATCAGGCCGCGCTCGAATAGCTGCAACACGGCCACGGCCGACACCACCTTCGACATCGACGCCAACCGGAAGATGCTGTCGGTGGCCATCGGGACGTCCTCGTCGGCCTTGCCGAAGGCCTTGAAGTAGCAGACCTTGCCGTGCCGGGCGACCAGGGTGACGCCGCCCTGGTAGGCATCCTCGGCCAGGTTCCGCTGGTGAAGCTTGTCGATGTTGGCCAGGTAGGCGCTGGAAACACCGACCTCTTCGGGATCGACCTGGGTGTACAGCTCTGAAGTCACGGAATGGGCCTCTCGCATCGTCCAAGTCACTCATTGAGATGCCGGACATCGGTGTCGGCAGTGCTCGGATGTTTCCGACTCTAGTCCGAACCGGACCTGTACGGACAGGTCTGCACCACCGGTCCGCACAGGCCCCCCGAGGGTTGGCGAATCGGGGTCCGGCTGAAAGCGGGGCCGTCGGCGGTGGGGGTTCGAGTTACGGCAGGGTGACCCGGCCGCGGTCCCCGTCCACCCGTACCCGGGTGCCGGACGCCAGCAGGGTGGTGCCATTCCCGGTGCCCATCACCGCTGGAATGCCGTACTCGCGAGCCACGATGGCGGCGTGGGACGCTACCCCGCCGTGGTCGACGACAACCGCCGCGGCCCGGGTGAACAGTGGCGTCCACGACGGGTTGGTGGCCGGGCAGACCAGCACGTCGCCTGGACGCAACTCGTGAAAGTCGGCCGGACCGTGGATCACCCGCGCCGGCCCGACGGCGGTACCGCCACCGCCGGCCGCCCCGGTGACCAGGGCGTCGGTGTCGTCACGACCGGGGTACAGGGTGGCGGTGGCGATCAGCGGTGCGCCGGACAGCTCCGCGAACGCCGCCCGGCGGCGCTCGACCGCAGCCCTGAGGTCGAGGGCGGGCGGGTCGAGGCGCGGGTCCGGCAGCGCCTGAATCTCCGGCCAGGTCAGGAACCATGCGTCGTCGGCCGAGTCGATCGCCCCGGCCGCGGCCAGCCGGCGGGCGACCTCGAGCACCGCGTGCCGCACCGGTGGCATGGTCCGGGTCAGCTCGAAGTGGGTGTCCTCGCGCAGCTGGACTGCCGTCGAGGCCCTGGCCACCAGGCGGCGAACCCAGTGCCCGGTTCGGGTTCGCCGCACCACGGACAGCTGCAGCAGGGTGCACAAAGCCGCCTCGAACGGCGATCCGCCGGAGCCGGGCTCGCCGGCCAGGAGCAGCTGCACCAGGGCGATCACGGTCGCCGGTTCGTCGGCCCAGGGCGGCTCGCGCAGCAACAGGACGCTGCCGGTCTCCCGATGGCCGTACCGGGCCAGGAACCCGCTCAACAGCTCGTTCAGGTCGTGCAGGCCGGGGTCGGTGCGGATCAACTCCAGTGCGTCCGGAGCCGGCAGGTCGGCGATCTGCTTCGCCCGTTCGGGCTGCGCGCGCACCTCGTCGGCGAGCGCCGCCAGCTCATCGTTCGCCCGGGTGGTCTCGGTGGGAAACTCCAGCAGCAGGGCAGCGAACAGGTCGCTGCGGCCCAGCAGGCCGAGCAGCAACCGCAGCCGCACCATCGCCGCTGCGGCGGCGGGTAGGTAACCCACCCGCAGGTCGGTGATCAGCTCGATCAAGCCGGCGGCGCGGCCAGGCACCGCCAACAGTTCTGCCCAGGACGCCGCCTGCGGATCGAGCAACGCCAGCCGCTCCGCGCCGGCGAGGTAGCGACGGAAGCGCTCGTCGTGTCGCCAGGCCCGGGGGTTGCGGCCAAGCCTGCCCAACGTCCGCACCAGCCGCAGCGGGGTTCGGACGGTGGGGCGTGGCTCCACCGGAACGTAGCCGGTGACGACATCGTCCCGAGTGATCAGCACGGCATCGAAGTTCGCCCGGGCGCCGATGATGCCGCCGATCATGCCCTGCAGGTGACCGCCGATGGTGCCGGTCCAGGCGGTCAGCTCCAGCGGGTAGGGACGTCTCGGCAACAACTCCAGGATCACCGGGCCGGTGAACCGCTGGATCCGGCTGAGTGAAATCGGCGGCGGGGGCAGGGCGGTCATCGGACGGGCCTGGACGATGGCGATCCGGCCGCCGGCGATGGCCCACTCGATGTCCTGAGGCCGTCCGAAATGGGCGGCGATCCGGCGTCCGACGTCAGCGAGTCCGGCCAGCTCGGCGTCCGTCAGGCCGGCTGTCTGCGGCTCACCGGCGACGCTCTCGGTACCTCCGCCGGCCACCGTCCGGATCACCACCTCGCGGCGGCCCTCGAAGCGCATGATCACCTGATCGTCGGCGTCCAGCACCGCGTGATCGGGCGTCACCAGCCCAGCCACGACCGCCTCGCCCAGGCCGGGGTTGGCGTCGATCACCACGTGGTCGCGGGCACCCGTGACCGGGTCTGCGGTGAACATCACCCCGGCGTGGTCGGCCTGCACCATCCGCTGCACCACCACGGCGATCGCCACGCCATCGGGGGCGATTGCCAACCGGTCGCGGTATGAGATCGCCCGCTCGGTCCACAGCGAGGCCCAACAGTCCCGGACGGCCTCGATCAGCTGCTGTTCGCCGATCACGCCGAGGTAGGTGTCCTGCTGCCCCGCGAAGGCGGCCCCGGGCAGGTCTTCGGCCGTTGCGCTGGAACGAACGGCGACCGCTCCCCCACCCAGCGCCAGGTAGCTGCCAATCACTGCGGAGACGATGTCGGCCGGTACCGGCTGCGCCCGGACGGCGTCCCGGTCGGGCACTCCGACAGCGCCGACCGCCAGCCGGTAGGCGGCGGTGGTGACCACGAATCCGTCCGGCACGTCGAATCCGGCAGCCACCAGTTCCCCAAGATTCGCGCCCTTGCCGCCGGCCACCGGCAGGTCGGACGCCCGGAGCCGGTTCAGCGGAAGGCACAGCTCGGTCATGCCTTCATGCTAGGCCTGGGCCTGGGGCAGAGGTCCGCCAGGACAGTGGCCGGCGACTTCTCGACCAGCGAGTCAGCCCAGCGCCTGCTCGAGATCGCTCCACAGGTCTTCGACGTCCTCGAGCCCCACCGACAGCCGAACCAGGTCGGTCGGCACCGTCTGAGGTTCGGACGGGATCCGGCGACGCCGCTCCAGCAGTGATTCGACGCCGCCCAAGCTGGTGGCCGGCACCCATAGGCGCACCCCGCGGACCAGCGCCTCGGCGGCCTCGACACCGCCGACGAACTCGATCGACAGCATGCCGCCGAAGCCGCGCATCTGGGTCCTGGCGATCACGTGCCCCGGATCGTCACGAAGCCCCGGATAGCGCACCCGGCTGATCGACGGGTGCCGGCTCAGCCGTTCGGCGAGCACGCCCGCGCTGGCCTGCTGCCGCTCCAGGCGCACGGCCAGGGTCCGCAAGCCGCGCAGGGCCAACCAGGCCTCCATCGGCCCCAGGATGCCGCCGTGCAGTCCCCGGTGGGAGCGAATCCGGCCCAACAGTTCCTCGTCGCGAGCGACCAGCACACCCAGTAGCACGTCTGAATGCCCGGCCAGATATTTGGTACCGGAATGCATCACAACGGACGCGCCAAGGTCGAGCGGGTTCTGCAGCAACGGGGTGGCGAAGGTGTTGTCGACGGCGACTCGTACGCCCAGCCGCTGGGCCGCCTGCCCCACAGCGATCAGGTCGGCGACCTGGATCAGCGGGTTGGTCGGCGATTCCAGCACCAGCCAGTCCGCCGCGTCCATCGCGGCCAGCAGGGCGTCGGTGTCACTCACGTCGACGAGGGTCAGAGTGAAGCGTCCGGCAGCCGCGAGTTGCTGCGCCAGCGCGAGCATGGAGCCGTAGCAGGAGTCGGCCATCACCACGTGGCTGCCGTCGTCCACCAGTGCGAACAGGGCCGACCCGGCGGCCATGCCGGCCGCGAAACACAGCGCGGTTCCGTGCTCGAGTGCGCCGACCGCCTCTTCAAGTGCCAGCCAGGTGGCGTTGTTCATCCGGCCGTAGATGCCGGGATCGGTGCCACCGAAGGGCGCCCAGGACACATAGGTCGAGGTAAGTTCGACCGGGGGGCTGACCGGGTCGCCGGCAGCACGACCCGGCCGTCCGGCGATCACCGCGAGGGTTGCCGGGCTCCACTGCTCGCTGTCGCTCACGCCGCCCCCTGGTTGTGCTCGTCCCACCAGTTCAGCACCCTCAGCGCGTACAGGGTCACCCACGGTGACGGCTGACCGACCGCGCCGTCGACGACGAACCACTCCTGTCCGGGGTGGTGGACGTCGGTCAGCCAACGACCGTCGGGTTGTTGCTTGCGCCGGACGATCTCGATCGCCTCCGCCAACCGGGCATCGGGTGGTGTGCCGTCCAGGGCTGCCGCCTCGCGGAAGTGGTCGAGCGCGGCGAGCGCGCTGTACTTCCACCGGAACGGGTAGCCGAACTCGGGAACCCAACTCGCGACCGTAGCGCCGGTGCTCAGCCGGCGGCTCAGCCGGCGCTGCAACAGGTACTCCTCACCGCGCCGCCGGATCGGGGCGAGCCCTTCGTCGGCGCCGACGTGTGCCTCGCGGTAACGCAGCCCTTTGACTGCGTTCAGGGTGGAGTGGAAAGACGACACGGTGGCTCCCTCCACCCACTCGCAGTTCCAGCCGCCGTCATCGAGCTGGTGTTCGCCGAACCAGCCGGCGAGCGCCGTGACGTCCGCCCCCAGCCAGGTGCCGGCCGACAGCGTGAAGCTGTTGATGCAGACGTCCACCTCGCCGGACCAGTAGGGCAGGTTGTCGTACTCCCAGCGGCTGTTCGCCGCCAGTTTCTCGGCGGTACCGGACAGAGCGGACGCGTCCAGGCCCCACTCGCGCAGTTGCCACAGCGACCAGGTGGTGGCGGTGTAGGGCTGGCCCTTCTGGCCCTCCACGTAACTGGTCGGATGCCCCTGCGCTGGGAAGTAGGCCCCGCCGGCCCACTGACCGTCGTCGTCCTGCTCGGCGAGCAAACGGGCGCCGAAACCCTCGGTGGCAATCCTGTTCCGGGTCGCCTCCCAATGGCCGCGGCCCAGCCCCAACAGGTCGCGCTCGACCTGCCAACGCAACGCCGGATCGGTGTTCAGCAGCCAGTCGGTCAGCGCTGTGGACAGGGTCATGGCGTCACTCTAGTGACGCCTGCTGGTCGCTGCTGTGCCCGGCGATCGACCACCGCAACCAGGCCGATCAGGACGAGGAAGACCACCGTCACCACCAGGCTGGTGACCAGCACCCGCGGATAGCCCAGCACCCCGGCGTTGAGGAACGGGTAGGGGTACCAGCCGGTGATCGCCCCGATGATGAGCGTCCAACCCAGCCAGAGCGGCGGCCAGACGATCGCCCAGGCCGCGGTGCGCAGGTCGACGCGCGGACGCGGACCGAACGCCACCCAGCCCGCCACGGCGAGGAGAGGAACCATCACGTGTAGACCCAGATCCGCCCACCACGAGGCGCCGGACAGGAGCAGCAGGGGCCGCAGCGCCACGTAGTGGACGATGCCGGTGACCGCGATGGCCACCACTGCGTCGAGCCGCAGGACCCGGAACAGCCGCCCGTCGCTCCCGGGATCCCGGGTCAACCGGCCGGCGACGACGGCGACCAGCAGGTTGGACTGAATGGTGAAGTAGCTGACGAACCGGCCCAGCCGCACCGGGAGGGGCGGCACCTCGACGTCGACCAGCACCCGGACGCCGATCAACACCAGCCAGAGCTGAAGTACCAGCGCCGACACAGCCACGACGAAGGTGACTGCATGCCACCACCGAGCTGCCCGCACCCGCCGACCCTAGCCGGGGCCAGCAGCGGCTCAGAGCATCTCGACGAGTTTGGCGACCGTGTTGACGTTGCGGCCGGTGACCACCCGCGGCCGGCACAGGCTGGGCAGCTTGATGGCCAGCTTCGACCGGCCGATGCCGTCGACGAAATCGATCCACACCTCTTTGTCGCCCACCTTGATGCGCTCGTTCACCGCCACCGCGGCCATCGCTTCGGCCAGGCCGGACGGTGCGGCGCCGTCCAGAAACCCGATCAGCACCCGTGGCCCTTTACCGTCGGGGAAAGGATTCGCCTTCAGCAACCGGGCGAGTTGCGGCTTTGACCTCAGCAGCACCTCGACGGTGAACCCGGCGTTGTCGGAGATGGCCTTCTCGATCTTCGTGCGGACGGCGCTCTCGCTGCCCGTCGCGGTGAACACGACGTTGCCCGAGGCCAACAGGGTGGCGACGTCGTCGAAGCCGGCGTCGACGGTGCACTTCTTCAGCGCGGCCATGGTCAGCCTGCGACCGCCCACGTTCACCGCCCGCAGCAGGCCCGCCCAGCGCTTGCCCATGCCTGAATCAGCCATTGGGCCATCGTGGACGATTGTCCGGACAGTTTCCAGACCTGGCAGGTTGCCGCGGTGTCACGGGCGTGATTCCATCCTGATTGGGCCGATGCGAAGGAGGGGCCATGCCGGCGTCAACGGCGCGAACGTCAGTCGACCCCAGGGTCGCCGACGTGCTGACCGAGCCCGAGTGGCGCCCGCTGCAGGGCGCCCACGAACGCCGGGTGGCAGCCTGGACGCAGCCGCACCTGAAGCGTCGGTCCCGCGGGGAGGCGCACCCGGTCGAAGACTTTCTCTGGACGTACTACTCCTACCGACCCAAAGCCTTGCAGGCCTGGCACCCCGGGTGGGGGGTGGAACTGACCGGAGCCGTGGACGAGTTCGCCGGCATCCGCGGCTGGGTGGTTCAGGGCAACCGGGCCGGTATCGATCCGAAACTGCCGGCCAGCCGGGTCGAGCAGTTGCGCGAAATCCGCCAACTGCTGAGCGCCACGAACAGCCGACCGCCACTCCTGGGCTGTTTCGGACTGCACGAGTGGGCGATGGTCTACCGGCAACGGCCGGACGAAGTGCGCCATCCAGTGCCACTGCGGCTGGGTCCGGACGGCACCGACGCGGTGGTCGAGGGCCACCGGATCAGCTGCAGTCATTACGACGCGTACCGGTTCTTCACGCCACCGGCGGCCGGCCTGAACACCCGGCGGCCGACTCTTGAGACCCGCGTGCTGAACGAGCAACCTGGCTGCCTGCACGCCGGAATGGACGTCTACAAGTGGGCCCACAAGCTGGCGCCCTTCACGTCCGCGGAGCTGGTCGGTGACTGCTTCGCCCTCGCCCGTGAGATCCGCGAACTCGACATGCGCGCATCGCCCTATGACCTGACCGCCTGGGGCTACTCCCCCGTCACCATTGAAACCGCGTCCGGCAAGGCCGAATACGTTCGAGCCCAACGCGAGTTCGGTGATCGTGCGGCGGCGCTGCGGCAGCGGCTGATCGAGATCACCGACGAGGTGCTGCGCGCCGCCTGACTCGCAAACCGCTGGGTCCCGACGTCGTTCGACCGTTGGTGGATGCACCGTCCGGACTCCACCGGCACACCCTAGCGGTGCGTCCCCCCAATTGGGTCACCGGTCAGCGGCGCCTGGGCACGCACCACCTCGCGGCGTTCTCCTCGGTCGACCCGGCATCGACTCCCTCATCGGCCTTGCGATGCACGCACCCAAACACCCCTGACCAGCGCCCCATTTGAGGGACACCGCTACGGCGGGATAGGGGCGGCGGCAGTCAGCGCCGGAAGAGATCCGCCTCAACCACGTCGCGCCGGCTGCGACCCGAGTCCGGGGTGGCGGGCAGGGCGAAGGAGCCCAGATGGTATCCCCGTTGCAGCAGCGAACTGGTGCGCAGCGCCTTCGAGCGTCCGAAGGCCGGCCGGACCGCCTCGGGACGCTGCAACTCCACCGCCCCGATCTTGAGGCTGCGCGCGGTGGGCATCAGCACCAGCAGTACCCCGACGGCCAGCACGGTGGCCCGGATGGTGTCCGATTCGGGGGGCGGCAGCAGGTTGAGCAACGCCACCGCCAGCACCACGATGCCGGCCACGGCGAAGCCGATCGACTGCCAGCGTCCCCTGCGTAGGTAGGAGTCGTGGGAGTCGAGCAACAGTTCCAGCCGCCGGGCCTCGTCCGCGTCGCGGCGATGGCGCAGGTTGTGCACCCACTGGCCAAGACCCTGCCGCGGGGTACGGCAACAGGGGTGATTGGCCGACCGCAGGTGCTGCAGCAGCGCGGACGCGTCGTCGCGCAGCCCCGAGTCGCGGCGGAGCCCGAGCCGGTCCAGCTCTTCCTGGCCGGTGATCGCCGCATGCAGGCCGCGGCGGCAGGCTTCCTCGAACAACCGCGGCGACAACGGCTCGGAGCCGACCGGGCCGTCGGTGCGCCCGGTCTCCAGGTAGGCGCGGGTGGACCGGTGCAGGTCGGCGGCCGTCCGGTAGTCGGCGGTGGCCTGGATCAGTTGCTGGGCACTCTCGGCGGAATGGTCCTCGGTGTCGGCCGCGGCATCGCGGGCCAGGGCGGACTCGAACTCGCATTCCGCCTTGAGCACCCGGGCCATCAGATGGTCCGGCATCGCGGCGGTGCAGGCCAACGCATCGGTCAGGGCGCCGCGATGGTCGCCGCTGAACAGCGCCGCCTGGGCCTGCAGCACCCGCAGCTCCATGTCGTGGCGCCGGGTGGTCAGCACGTCCTCGAGCATGGCGCTGGCCTCGGCGTCGCGTCCGGTCCGCAGGGCCAGCACGGCGGCCAGCACCCGGGTCCACCACGGCTCGTCGGGCGACAGCGGCTCGGCGAGCATCCGTTCGGCCAGCCGGTCGTCCCCGGCCAGCAGCGCCAGCCGAAGCCGTGGGCCCAGGTCGAGGTCGTCGCCGGCCCTGGCCATCAGAGCCCTGGCCGCGCTCTGGCCGCGCAGCCGCGCCGTGCGCAGGTAGAGCGCGTCCGGATCGTCGGTTTGGGCCAGGTCGCCACCCCACTGGCCGGCCGTCCACAGCGCCGCGTCGGCGAAGGCGGACTCAACCGCTGGGTCGCGGTGGTGTTCGGCGATGGCCTCCAGCTCGCGCAACGCGGACGCTGCTCCGTGCCGGTTGCCCAGCATCAGCCGTAGTCGTAGGGCCGAGCGGCGCAGCGCGGGTGAGGTGGTGTCGTCGTCGGCGGCGTCCCTGAAATGGTCCCAGCCCTCCGCGAACCGGCCCTGCAGGTGCGCGAGCCGTCCGGCCTGGACGCAGTAGACGTGCTCCCAGTGGCCGGTCGGGTCGTCGTCCCGGCCGGCATCAACGCCCATGCCGCCACGGATGGCGGCGCGGAGCAGTCGCAGCCGGCCAAGGGTTTCGCCACAGACCTGCTCGGCCTCGGAGAACCGGCCGGTCTCGGTCATCGCCAACACCCAGGCGAACCGATCGTCCAGGTTGAGGTCGATCGGGCCGTGGCCCCAGCGCTCCAGCCGGTCGAACAGGTGCGCCGCCGGCTCGAACTGGCCGAGCTCGCAGTGCGCGCTGGCGCAGACCAACACCCGACCCAGTGAGTCGTCCGAGCCCTCGGCCAGCTGCAGGGCCAGGGACGGATTTGTGGCGGTGAGCAGGTTCGCCGCAGCCAGTGCCGAACGCGGCCCGCTGCCGGCGAAGCTTTCCAGAGCAGTGTCGTACTGCTCTGTGTAGCCGATCGGTGGGTCGAAGCGGCGGACCAGTTCGTGCAGCTGCTCGAGCCGGTCGATCTGCTGGAGCCCGACGTCGTCGTCGCTCGGCTTGAGCACCACGGTGCAGAGCAGGGTCGCCCAGGCGTCGGTGGTCAGGGTGCGACTCGGGCAGGCCGTCAGCAGGATTGGCCCGGGCCAGTTCGGCGAACACCCCGGACGCCCACAGCAGGAACGAGCAACTGGTCGACAACCGATCGACGTACCGGGTCAAGGTGCTTGCCGCCGCGGCGGGGTCGATGGCCAGCAGTGCTTCGACCTCGGCCCGGGCCGCGGTCGCACTGACCCGCGGGCGGCGCGGGCGGCTCTGGCCGTTGCTGGGGGACGGTTCGCCGGCGCTGGCCGGTGACAAGGCGGGCCCCGGTGTCATCGCACCGGTGAACTCGGTGCTGCGCATGCTTTCGGGCAGGTTCAGATCGTCGTCGGCGGTCTTGACCAGTGAAGTCATCGGCACCCCTTCCGGTGACAGGAGCAATCGCTGAGCCGCCACGTACCTCCCAGCCGAAGGAATCCCCGGATGAAACGTGACTCATCAGCAGCCGCGTCCGCAATGAGTGAAATTGCCACCAATACGAACAGGGCGGCGCGCCCGCGGCGACCCCGGAAGGGCGACCTCCGGGAGCGTCAGTCGTCCACCCACTGGGCAGATGCCACCTCTTCCTTGGAAGGTCCCTTGATGTAGCTGGTGGCGGTCAGCCTGCCCTCCCGCGACACGTTGGTGTCGGCGGCCATGGCGATGTCGGTGTTCTGGCAGCTGACCCCGATCCAGGTGCCGTCGGCGAGCTTGATCAGGGTGGCGCAGATCACGCCCCGGCGCGGTTCGACCGCCTCACCCTCGGGGTCAACCTGCCCCGTGATCTGCCACTGCGCGGTGACCACCGCCGCATCGTCGCCGAGGTAGCGCTGGCTGAGCTTGAGCGGCCTGATCTTGGCGTGGGCGAAAGCGTTCTCGAAGCCGAACCGCTGGGCCTTGACGATCGAGCGGCGACCCGTCCACCACAACCCGACCACATTGACGAAGTCGGCGTCCTCGACGAACAGCCGCCCGATCGCCTCGGCGTCCTTGTCGTCCCAGGCCCTGATGTACTCGTGCACCAGATCGATCGGCGCGTTCAGGGGATTCACTGCGGGCGTCTGTTCCGGAATCGGCAGATGGGTGATCGCAACGGCCTTCTTGAGCAGCTTCTTCAGCTTCACCACGGTGACTCCTCGGTTGTCTCAACGCCAGCGTGGCGGTCCGACGCTTGGGGGTCAATGGTCGCCCGATAACCGGGGCTCCGTCACCCAACGCTCCCCTAACTACTGCACGCTCGCCAAGGTTGGCGAGCGTGCGGTAGTTAGGCGAGCGTTTGGAAGTGAAGGCGGTGGCGGCCTCAGACCATCAGCGGACGCTCCGTCGGCAGGATCGGCTTGGGCAACCGGGAGCTGCCCTGCAGGTAGCCGTCCACGCCATTGGCGCAGGAACGCCCCTCGGCGATCGCCCACACGATCAGGGACTGGCCCCGTCCGGCGTCGCCGCAGACGAACACCCCGGGCACGGACGTCGCGTAGTTCTCGTTGCGGGCGATGTTGCCCCGCGGGTCGAGGTCGACGCCGAGTTGCTCGACCAGGCCGCCCTTCTCGGGGCCGACGAACCCCATCGCGAGCAGCACCAGTTCGGCCGGAATGGACTTCTCGGTTCCCGGCACCGGCTCGAACCGGCCGTTGGTGAAGGTCACCTCCGACAGCTGCAGCTGCGCCACGTTGCCCGCGTCGTCACCGACGAACTCGCTGGTGGAGACGGAATAGACCCGGTCGCCCATCTCTTCGTGCGCCGAGGACACTCGGAACGTCATCGGGTAGGTCGGCCAGGGCTGGTTGGCCGGGCGCTGGTCGGGCGGCGTGGGCAGGATCTCCAGCTGGGTGACCGTCTTGGCCCCCTGGCGGATGGACGTGCCCAGGCAGTCGGCGCCGGTGTCGCCGCCGCCGATGATTACCACGTTCTTGCCGGTGGCCACGATCTGGTCGGCCACCTCTTCGCCCAGGGCCACCCGGTTCGCCTGGGGCAGGAACTCCATCGCCTGGTGGATGCCGTTGAGGTCCCGGCCCGGCACCGGTAGGTCACGAGCCACGGTGGAACCGATGGCCAGCACCACAGCGTCGAAGCGGTCCAGCAGGTCGGCCCCGGTGAGGTCGCCCTCGCTGCCGATCGGGCGGCCCGGCTTGAACACGGTGCCCTCCAGCCGCATCTGGCGAAGCCGCCGCTCCAGCACCGCCTTCTCCATCTTGAACTCGGGAATGCCGTAGCGCAGCAGGCCGCCGATGGCGTCCGCCCGCTCGTAGACGACGACGGTGTGGCCGGCCCGGGTGAGCTGCTGGGCGGCGGCCAGCCCAGCCGGGCCGGAGCCGATCACGGCGACGGTCTTGTTGGTGTGCCATTCGGGCGTCACCGCGGTCACCCGGCGATCGCTCCAGGCTCGGTCGATGATGGCGACCTCGACGTTCTTGATGGTCACCGGATCACGGTTGATGCCGACCACGCACGCCGTCTCACACGGAGCCGGGCAGAGCCGTCCGGTGAACTCGGGAAAGTTGTTGGTGGCGTGCAGCCGGTCGGTCGCACCGCGCCAGTCGTCGCGCCAGACCAGGTCGTTCCATTCCGGGATCAGGTTGCCCAGGGGGCAGCCCTGGTGACAGAACGGAATACCGCAATCCATGCAACGGCCGGCCTGCTTGCTGATGATCGGCAGCACGGCCTTGCCCGGCGACCCGGGGTAGACCTCGTTCCAGTCGTGCACGCGCTCCGCAACGGGACGCCGGTCGGCGACCTCCCGCGGAGTGTTCATGAAGCCCTTGGGGTCAGCCATTCGCGGCCTCCATCATCATCGCGGTGGTGGCCTCTTCGTCGAGTCCGGCCTCTTCGGCCTCGGTACGGGCGGCGAGCACCCGGGCATAGTCGCGCGGCATCACGGTGGTGAACCGGGCGGCCAGGTCGTCCAGCTCCAGCAGCCGCTCGGCCACCGCCGATCCGGTCTCCTCCACGTGCTTGACCAGCAGCTCGCGGATTCGGGCCAACTGGTCGTCGGTGACGTCCATGGCGTCCACCATTTCGGTGTTCAGCCGGCCGAGGTCGAGGTCCTGCACCCAGGCCACGCCACCGGACATACCGGCCGCAAAGTTGCGTCCGGTACCACCAAGGACGAGTGCCTCGCCGCCGGTCATGTACTCGCAGCCGTGATCGCCGACTCCCTCGACCACCGCAGTGGCACCCGAGTTGCGGACGCAGAAACGCTCGCCGACCATGCCCCGGATGAACAACTCACCGGACGTGGCGCCGTAGGCGATCACGTTGCCGGCGATGATGTGCTCCTCGGCGACGAAGGCGGCGTCGTCCGCGGGCCGGACGATCAGCCGTCCACCGGACAGGCCCTTGCCGAAGTAGTCGTTGCTGTCGCCGACCAGCCGCAGCGTGATGCCCGCCGGTAGGAACGCCCCGAAGCTCTGCCCGGCAGTGCCGCGCAGGGTCAGGTCGATGGTGTTCTCTGGCAGGCCCTTGCCCTTGGTGGCCTTGGTCACCTCGTGGCCGAGGATCGTGCCGACCGTGCGGTCGACGTTGCGGACGGCCAGGTCGGCCCGGACCAGTTCGCCGTGGGTGATCGCCGGCTGGGCCAGTTCGATCAGCTTCATGTCGAGCTTGGTGTCCAACCCGTGATCCTGGACGGTGATCCGATGCAGCGGACCGTCGGTGTCGACCCAGTGCAGGATCGGCTCCAGGTTCAGGCCGTGCGCCTTCCAGTGGTCGACCGCCTGGTGGGCATGCAGCACCTCGACGTGGCCGACGGCCTCTTCGATGCTGCGGAAGCCGAGGGACGCGAGCAGCTCCCGAACCTCCTCGGCGATGTACTCGAAGAAGGTGACCACGAACTCGGCCTGGCCGTTGTACTTGGCTCGCAGTTCCGGGTTCTGGGTGGCCACGCCCACCGGGCAGGTGTCCAGGTGACAGACGCGCATCATCACGCAACCGGACACAACCAGCGGAGCAGTGGCGAAGCCGAACTCCTCGGCGCCGAGCAGGGCACCGATCACCACGTCACGGCCGGTCTTCAGCTGGCCGTCCACCTGGACCACGATCCGGTCGCGCAGGCCGTTGATCAGCAGGGTCTGTTGGGTTTCGGCCAGGCCGAGTTCCCAGGGTCCGCCGGCGTGCTTGAGGGAGGTCAACGGAGCCGCGCCGGTGCCACCGTCGTGACCGGAGATCAGCACCACGTCGGCCTTGGCCTTCGACACCCCCGCGGCGACCGTACCGACGCCGACCTCGGCGACCAGCTTGACGTGCACCCGCGCGCTCGGGTTGGCGCACTTGAGGTCGTGGATCAGCTGCTTGAGGTCTTCGATGGAATAGATGTCGTGGTGCGGCGGCGGGCTGATCAGCCCGACACCGGGCGTGGAATGCCGGGTCTTGGCCACCCAGGGGTAGACCTTCTGGCCGGGCAGCTGGCCGCCCTCGCCGGGCTTGGCGCCCTGGGCCATCTTGATCTGGATGTCGGCGGCGTTGGTCAGGTAGTCCGACGTCACCCCGAACCGTCCGGACGCCACCTGCTTGACCGCCGAGCGGCGCTCGGGATCGTAGAGCCGCTCGGCGTCCTCGCCGCCCTCGCCGGTGTTCGACTTGCCGCCGAGCCGGTTCATTGCGATGGCCAGGGTCTGGTGCGCTTCCAGCGAGATCGACCCGTACGACATGGCGCCGGTGGAGAACCGCTTCACGATCTCGCTGACCGGTTCGACCTCGTCGATCGGCACCGGCTTGCGATCGGAGCCGAACTCGAGCAGGCCGCGCAGAGTCATCAGCCGCTTGGACTGGTCGTTGACCCGGTCGGTGTAACTCTTGAAGATGTCGTAGCGCTTCGATCGGGTGGCGTGCTGCAGCCGGAACACCGTCTCGGGATCGAACAGGTGCGGTTCGCCCTCGCGCCGCCACTGGTATTCCCCACCCACGTTGAGGGTGCGATGCGGCAGGTTGATTCGGTCGGGTGGGTAGGCCAGGGCATGCCGCTCGGAAATGCCCCTGGCGATCTCGGTCAGGCCGATGCCTTCGATGCGGCTGGCGGTGCCGGTGAAGTAGGCGTCCACCACGTCGGAGTTGAGGCCCAACGCCTCGAAGATCTGGGCTCCGGTGTAGGACGCGATGGTGGAGACGCCCATCTTGGACATCACCTTCAGCACACCCTTGCCCAAGGCCTTGCGGACGTTGTAGACCGCCTTCTCGGGCTCGACCTTGACCAGCCATTCGCGGCGGGCCAGGTCTTCGGCGGACTCGAACGCCAGGTAGGGGTTGACCGCCGCCGCGCCGTACCCGATCAGCAGGGCGATGTGGTGCACCTCACGGACGTCACCGGCCTCGACGATCAGGCCAACCTGCGAACGCCGCTTCTCCTTGACCAGGTGCTGGTGGACGGCCGCGGTCAGCAGCAGCGACGGAATCGGGGCCAGATCGGCGTTGGAGTGCCGGTCGGAGAGGATGATCGTGCGGCAGCCGCGGTCGATCGACGCGGTCACCTCGGCGCACAACTCCTCCAGTTTCGCCTTCAGCCCGGCGGCACCGTCCTCGACCGGGTAGGTGCCACGCAGGACGTGGGTGTCGTACTCGGGCATGCCGCCGTCGCGGTTGATCCGAACCAGCTTGGCCAGTTGGTCGGAGTCGAGCACCGGGTAGCCGATGACGATGTGCTTGCAGGAGTCCGGGCCGGGCTGGAGCAGGTTGCCCTCGGGCCCGAAGGTCGAGCTGAGTGACGTGACCAGCTCTTCGCGGATCGCGTCCAGCGGCGGGTTGGTCACCTGGGCGAACAGCTGGGCGAAGTAGTCGAACAGCAGCCGCGGGCGCTCGCTGAGCACGGCGATCGGGGTGTCGGTGCCCATCGAACCGATCGGTTCGGCGGCGTTGTTGGCCATCGGCGCCAGGATCAGCTTGAGCTCTTCGTGGGTGTAGCCGAACACCTGCTGGCGACGCAGCACCGACGCCGCGCTGTGCACGACGTGCTGGCGATCGGGCAGGTCATCCAGGTTGATCCGGCCGGCGTCCAACCACTCGGCGTAGGGTTGCTCGGCGGCCAGCGACGACTTGATCTCGTCGTCGTCGATCAGCCGGTGCTCGTCGAGGTCGACCAGCAGCATCCGGCCCGGCTGCAGCCGGCCCTTGGCGATCACCTTGCTCTGCGGAATGTCGATCACGCCCGCCTCGGAGGCGAACACCACCAGGCCGTCGTCGCTGACCCAGTACCGGCCGGGACGAAGGCCGTTGCGGTCGAGGGTCGCGCCGATCAGGGAGCCGTCGGTGAAGCAGACCGCCGCCGGGCCGTCCCAGGGCTCCATCAGCGACGAGTGGAACGAGTAGAACGCCTTCCGGGCCGGGTCCATCTCGTCGTTGTTCTCCCACGCCTCGGGGATCATCATCAGCACCGCGTGCGGCAGTGACCGGCCGCCCAGGTGCAGCAGTTCGAGCACCTCGTCGAACGAGGCCGAGTCGGAATGTCCGGGGGTGCAGATCGGGTACAACCGCTCAAGGTCGCCGGGAATCTTGTCGGTGGCGATCAACGCCTCGCGGGCCCGCATCCAGTTGCGGTTGCCCTTGACGGTGTTGATTTCACCGTTGTGCGCGATCAGCCGGTACGGGTGCGAGAGCTCCCAGGCCGGGAAGGTGTTCGTCGAGAACCGCGAGTGCACCAGGGCCAGGGCCGACGCCATGCGCTCGTCGGTCAGGTCGGGGAAGACCTGGGCCAGCTGCTGGGTGGTCAACATGCCCTTGTAGACGGTGGTGCGGGCCGAGAGTGAGGCGAAGTAGACGCCGGCCTCGTTGCGCGCACGCTGGCGCAGCGGGAACGCCAGCCGGTCCAGATCGATACCCTGTTCGCCGCCCGGGGCGGTCAGGAACAGCTGCTCGAAGACCGGCATCACCTCGCGCGAGATCGGGCTCAGCGTGCTGTCGTCGGAGGGCACCAGGCGCCAACCCAGAATGTCCAGGCCCTCTTCGACGGCGATGTACTCGATGGTGCGCTTGGCTTGGGCACGCTTGACCGGCGACTGGGGCAGGAACGCCATACCCATCGCGTACCCGCCCGCCTCCGGAAGGTCGAAGTCGGCGACAGCGCGGAAGAACGCGTCCGGCACCTGCAGCAGCATGCCGGCGCCGTCACCGGCGGCGGCATCGGCACCGGTGGCGCCGCGGTGGTCGAGATTCTCCAGGGCGGTCAGACCCTTGGCCACGATGTCGTGGCTGGCCTCGCCGCTGAGCTGGGCCACGAAGGCCACGCCGCAGGCGTCGTGTTCGAAGGCGGGGTCGTACAACCCTTCAGCGGGCCTCGAGGGCATCGTCAAAGCCATGGGCGTTCTCCTCATCTTCCGGCGTGGAGGTCGGGACCGGAGGGTGCCGAAGCGCCCGCCGTCCGGCGGCTTCGCTGCAAGCGATCGAATCTTACTCAACTGCTCGTTGCGCGCAGGTTACGGGTGCTTGCATGGTGGACGGAGCGAGATCCCCCCAACAACCCTCGACGCCATCGGTGTCGCAAACCTAACCTGTGCACATGGTGGATCTGGACTGGCAGCCGATCATGGACAGCGTCGAAGGATCCTTCAGCGTGGAGCTGCCCACGCAGTGGAGTCACGACGTCCGGTTGCTGAGGTTCGGCACCGAGCAACGCCGGGTGGTTCAGTCGGCGGCTCCGGACGATTCGGTACGGCTGTTCGGGCACGATCCTGAGTTGCCGACCTGCTTCGAACCGGCGTCCGGCATGTTCGTGCAGCCTCCCTTGCAACAGCTGGCGACGTACGTCAGTGCGGACCGGTTTCTCGCCGACTATGTGCAGCGGCGCTTCGGCGAGGCGCCGGGGTTGCGATTCGACGGGCTGCGTCCGGAGCGCGAGCTGGCCGACGCCATTATGCGCCGCGGCGTCGAGCAGGGAATCTCGACGGTGGCGACCTCCGCATCGGCGCGACTCGGCTTCACCGAGAACGGGCGGAAGGTGCAGGTGCTGCTGCTCGGATCGACCACCTCGATCGGTGCCTTCTGGATGCCGGATGTCGCCGGGGTGTTCTGCACCGGCGATCCGGAGGAGTACCGCGACCTGTTACTGCGCGTCCTGATGTCGGAGCGGACCAATCCTCAGTGGCGGATGATCCAGAACCAGAACTTCGCCAACACGATGGCCGCCAACCAGCAACAAAGCGACGCGATGCTCGGCATGATGCAGCGCGGCCACGAGCAGAGGATGGGCAACATCGCCCAGGCCGGCGCGGCAAACACGCAGCTGCACCAGCAGCGGATGGACACCTCCGCGGCCGGCCACGCCGCCTACCTGGACCGGCTGAACCAACCCGCCGCCACCAGCCAGGTGCCCGGGTTGGACGAACAGCACTCCTTCATCAACGCGATCCGCGAGGAGGAGACCGTCCGCACCGCCTCGGGCGAGGACGTCCAGGTGGACGCGGGAGCGGATCGGTACTTCGTCGACGAGTCGAACCGGCGCTGGGTCGGCACGGTGGGTGCGGCCGACGAACAGGACCTGCGGGCCGCCGGAATCGACCCGGACGACTTCCAGGAGGGTCAGGTTCGCCGCTAGAACGCCACGGTCCGGCCGCACCAGGCTGGTGTCATCTCAAACTCGCCAAGTGATGCAATACCGAATGGTGACCTCGATCGGCCAGCAGTGCGGTTCGAAACGTTTCGCTCGGAATCGAAGTCACCAAACGGTATTTCACTAGCCGATGAATGGCTGGATCAGGCCCGTTCGTCCGGGCCAGGGACGGCTGCTTCGTCGGTATTCTCGGCGCCCGCTGGTTGGCCCGCCGAGTCTGTCGGATGATCCGTCGAGTCGGTCTGGCTCTCGCCGTCGGCGCTACTCGTCGCGTCTGCGTCCTCGAGGTCCGCCGCACCCTGCGGTGCGTCCTCGGCCGGCGGGACCAGATAGACGCTCTCCTCGCGGCCGGGCCGGTTCCTGACCAGCCACAGGAACAGGGCGATCCCGAACACGAAGATCAGGGCGGCGACAGCCTGGTTGAACCGGATCGGGCCGAAGGTGTCGTAGGAGTAGTCCAGCCGGATGCCCTCGGTGAAGAACCGGCCGAATCCGTACAGGGCGACGTAAAGGGCGAAGACCTTGCCGCGACCCAATCGGAACCGGCGATCCGCCCAGATCAGGGCGAGCGCGATCAGCACGTTCCAGATCGCTTCGTAGGCGAAGGTCGGGTGAAACGTGGAGTACTGCTCGTAGCCGGGCGCCCGGTGCGCGGCGTCGATCTCCAGGCCCCAGGGTAGGTCGGTGGGCAGTCCGTAGAGCTCCTGATTGAACCAGTTGCCGAACCGACCAAGGGCCTGCCCGATCGCGATGCCCGGGGCGACGGAGTCACCCAGCGCGGAAAATCGGACTCCCTCCCGCCGGCACATCAGCCAGGCCGCCAAGGCCCCGAAGCCGATGGCGCCATAGATGGCGATGCCGCCCTCCCAGATCCGCAGCGCGCTCCACGGGTCGCGGCCCGGGCCGAAGTAGTCACCCAAGTGGGTCAACACGTGGTAGAGCCGCGCGCCGACGATGCCGATCGGGATGGCCACCAGCACCACCGTCTCGAACTGCTCCGCGGTGCCTCCCCTGGCCTGCCAACGCCGGCTGCCGATCATCCAGGCGGCGATCATGCCGCTGATCAGGCACAGCGCGTAGATGTGCAGGAAAAAGGGACCCAGCTGCCAACCGCTGATCGGCGGGGACGGAATGGACAAAATCACCCGCCCATCCTGCCTCATCGCAGCAGGACCGCCCGCCAAGGCGCCCAGCCCGGGCGGGTGATCCTTGCCGCCGGAGGGTCAGCGGCCCGAACGTCGCGGAAGTCCGGCCCAGTCGTGGAGAGACAGACGTTGGCCTGGATCCGCTCGAACCGGCGGCTTCGGGTCTCGACGCCCTCGACCGGCGATGCCGCTCAACCAATCGTCGCAGGCTCATGATGATGCCGCTCGAACGCAAGGCTTGAACTGCCACTTACTGCGCTGCGGCGAACCTGTCGAAATCCGCCTTGAAGTCACCGATGGACGTGCCCTGGGTCCAGACCAGCCGGCCGATCCGGTTGGCGTCGAAGCCGATCACCTGCGATGAGTGGGTGACGTCATAGCCGCCGTCCGCGGTCTTGGTGGTGCCATCGATCACCACGCCCATCGACGCGGCGACCTTCTCGGTCTGGGCCAGCGGGGCGGTCAGGCCGATGAAGCTGGGGTCGAACCGGGTCAGGTAGCTCTTCAACACCTCCGGCGTATCCCGCGCAGGATCGACCGTGATCAGCAGCACCTGCACCTTGGCCCGAGTCTCGGGGGTGACCCGATTCAGCGCGCTGGCCAGGTCGGACATCGTGGTCTTGCAGATGTCGGGGCACGAGGTGTAGCCGAAGAACACGATCACCACGGGCTTGTCGGTGCCCGTCCGGAGGGCGAACTTGTTGCCGCTCGAGTCGGTGAAGGCGGCGTCCGGCATGGTGTAGGGCTCGGTCAGTTCGACGCCGCCGTAGGTGTGCGCGGTCGCACTCCCGACCGGACGGACGTTCGCCGCCGGCGCCGAGCACGCGGTCAGCACCACGGCGCTGATCCCCGCCACGATCACCCGCGCCGCCGGCCTCATCGCCGGACGCCGGCCGCCAGGTCTGCCAGCAGAGTTCGGATCGCGCTCAGATCGTCAGGCGTCCCGGCGTCGTCCGCGGCCACCATGCGCTTCACGAAGGCCGAGCCGACGATCGCGGCGTCAGCGAACTCGGCCACCCGGGCTGCCTGGTCGCCGGTCGAAATGCCCAGCCCGACCCCCACCAGAGTGTCCGGCGACAAGGCCCGGATCCGGGCCACCAGGTCGGGCGCCAGGGACGACGACTGCTCGCGGGTTCCGGTGACGCCCATCACCGCCGTCGCATAGAGCCAGCCTCGGCAGGCAGCGGCGGTGGCGGCGATCCGCTCGTCACTGGACGACGGCGATACCAGAAAGATCCGGTCCAGGTCGTGCGCCTCTGACGCCGCGAACCAGTCGCCGGCCTCGTCCGGCACCAGATCCGGGGTGATCAAGCCTGCTCCCCCGGCAGCCGCCAGGTCGCGGGCGAAGGCGTCCACTCCATAGTGGTCGACCAGGTTCCAGTAGGTCATCACCACGGCCGGGGTACCGGAGGAGGCAACCGCTTCGACGGCGGCGAACACGTCGCGGGTACGGACGCCGCGCTCCAGCGCCCGGGTGCCGGCCCGTTGGATGACCACCCCGTCCATCACCGGATCGGAATACGGCAGCCCGATCTCGATCAGGTCGGCGCCGGGGTGGTCGCCATCACCGCAGAGGGCCTTGAGCACCTCGAGGGACCCGGCGACGTCGGGATAACCCACCGGGTAATAGGCGACCAGCGCCTTGCGGCCCTCAGCGGCGGCCCGCTGCAGAGCCAGGCCGGAGCTGCCGACGTTCACTGCTCGCCACCGACGCTGTCGTCGACGGAACCGTCGAGTCCGAACCAGGTCAGGGCGGTGTCCACGTCCTTGTCGCCCCGCCCGGACAGATTGATCACGATGATCGGCTGTTCTGCCGGATTCTCGGCGACCAGCCGCTGGCCCAGACGCATCGCGCCGGCCGCGGCATGGGCCGACTCGATCGCCGGCATGATGCCCTCGGTGCGGGTGAGCAACCGGAAGGCCTCCATCGCCTCGGCGTCGGTGACCGGTTCGTAGTGGGCGCGTCCGGTGGCTGCCAGCCACGAGTGCTCGGGGCCGACGCCCGGGTAGTCGAGACCGGCCGAGATCGAGTGCGACTCCTTCGTCTGGCCGTCCTCGTTCTGCAGGATGTAGGTGCGCATACCGTGTAGCACGCCGATCGAACCACCGAAGATCGCGGACGCGTGCCGTCCGGTCTCGACGCCATCGCCGCCAGCCTCGTAGCCCCAGAGGGCGACGGACGGCTCGTCGATGAAGTCGGCGAACATGCCCATCGCGTTGGACCCGCCGCCGACGCAGGCGGTGACCGCGTCGGGCAGCCGGCCGTACCGCTCCAGCACCTGGGCCTTGGTCTCGGTGGAGATCACCCGCTGCAGTTCGCGGACCATCTTCGGAAACGGATGCGGCCCGGCCACGGTGCCGATCAGGTAATGGGTGTCGTCGACGCTGGCGACCCAGTCCCGCATGGCGTCGTTCATGGCGTCCTTGAGGGTCTGGCTACCGGATTCGACAGCGATCACCTCGGCGCCCAGCAGCTGCATCCGGGCCACGTTCAGGGCCTGCCGGTCGGTGTCGACCTTGCCCATGTAGACCCGGCACTCCAGGCCCATCAGGGCGGCGGCCGTGGCGGTGGCGACGCCGTGCTGGCCGGCTCCGGTCTCGGCGATCACCCGGGTCTTGCCCATCCGCTTGGTCAACAGCGCCTGCCCCAGCACGTTGTTGATCTTGTGCGAGCCGGTGTGGTTCAGGTCTTCACGCTTGAGCAGGACGATCGCGCCTCCGCAGTGCTCGGCGAACCGCTTGGCCTCGGTCAACGGGGTCGGCCGGCCGGAGTAGTTACGGCGCAGGTCGTCGAGCTCGGCCCAGAAGGTCGGGTCGTCCATTGCCTTGTCGAACTCGGCCTCCAGCTGGGCGAGCGCGGCATACAGAGCCTCGGGGACGTACTTGCCCCCGAAGACCTCGTAATGCCCCGCGGCATCGGGTAACGACACGTCGGATCCTCGGTTCAGGTGCGGTTGGTGTGCGGACGGTCCACTCTACGGGTTGTCGCCGGGCGTTGACTCAGCGCCCTCCCGGGTTGGACCTGATGCTCGCGCGACAGCAGCCGCACCGACATCTGCGAACCAACGCGTCTCGAGAGCGCGACCCGGGATCGGGCTCAGGTGAGCGGCCGAGAGCCGGCGGCGATGAAGGCTATGAGCCGGCCGCGATGAAGTCAGCAACCGCCTGGCGTGGGTCACCGTGCTTCACCAACGCCTCACCGACCAGGATCACGTCGGCGCCCACCCCGGCGACCACCCGGACGTCATCGGTGGTCAGGATGCCCGATTCCGCCACCTTGACCACGTCCGACGGGATCCGTTCGACCAGTCGGCCGAACTGGTGCAGGTCGACCTCAAGGGTTTGCAGGTTGCGATTGTTCACACCCAGTAGGTCCGCACCAGCGTTGAGGGCGCGTTCGACCTCGTCCGCCGTGTGCGCCTCGACCAGGGGGGTCAAACCAAGCGTTCCGGCCACCTGCATCAACCGGGCCAGCTCGTCGTCGCGCAGCGCGGCCACGATCAGCAGGGCGAGATCGGCGCCCGCGGCCCGCGCTTCCCACAGCTGGTAGTCGGTGACGATGAAGTCCTTGCGCAGCACCGGCACGTCGACGGCTGCTCGGACCGCTTCCAGGTCGGCCAGGGTGCCCCCGAACCGGCGGCGCTCGGTCAGCACCGAGATGGCGGACGCTCCCCCGGCGGCATATTGCCGGGCCAGTTCAGCAGGATCGGCGATGTCGGCCAGGGCCCCCTTGCTCGGGCTCGACCGTTTCACCTCGGTGATGATCGCCAGGCCCTCGGCGCGGAACGCCGGCATCGGGTCACGGGTCGGCGCCATCGTGGCGACCACCGCGGCCAGTTCGTCCAGGCTGCGGCGGGCCTGCCGCTCGGCGAGATCCGCGCGAACGCCGGCGACGATCTCGTCCAGCACACCCATGCTCAGGCCTGGCCCATGCCCATCTTGCTCATCACGCCACCCACGACGGCGCCGGCCAGGACGATCACGATGGAGATCCAGAAGAGCACCCAGTTCGGGCCCATCAGGAAGGCAACGGTGCCGATCACGAAGCCGATCGTCGAGATGGTGGCGCCGGTCCAGGCGGCCGGCGTGCGGCCGTGGTGGTAGTGCTTTTCGCCTTCGCTCATCGGTGCGCTCCTGCCGGTCGGTCGTGGTGGGTTCATTGTTGCTGGTCGGACGGGGGTTCGCCACCCACCGCGCGCGCAGACGGTTCGGTGGGATCCGTGCCGGCATCGAGCGCCTTCCAGGCGTCCAACGCAGGATCGGGCGTCGCGGCCGGACGTGGCCCGACCGGCTTCGCGATCAGGGCCACCAGGGCGCCGAGCATGGCCAGCACAAGGGCACCGGCATAGATCCAGCGCCACGGCGTGGCGTTGACCACCGACTCGTTGAGGCTCGACCCGGGCAGGCTGGCCGGAGCGGCTGCGGCCAGGGCGAGCGCCACTCCTGCGGCGAAGAGCAACCCGACCAGCACGATGATCAGCCGACCTGCGGTGGTGGCCAGGAAGCGGCTCAGGAAGCCGCCGGCCAGGCCGGCGAGCACCAGCACCGAGGCCGCTCCCGAGGTGACCGCGTTGCCGGTGACCGACATGGTGCCGGCCGTCCACCACGATTGTCCGGAGGCGATCAGCGCGAGCCCCGCCCCACCCCACAGCAGTACCAGTGACAGGCCGCGCACGTCAGCTGTCCAACCGGCGCAGCCGATGGGCGCCTTCGACCGCACGGATCACGGCGGCCGCCTTGGTGCGGGTCTCCTGCTCCTCGGTGGCGGGAACCGAGTCGGCGACGATTCCGGCACCGGCCTGCACGTACGCGATACCGCCCTTGAGCACGGCCGTGCGGATCGCGATCGCCACATCGGAGTTGCCGGCGAAGTCGAAGTACCCGACCCCCCCGCCGTAGAGGCCGCGCCGAGAGTTCTCGAGGTCATCGATGATCTCCATCGCGCGCACTTTTGGCGCCCCCGAAAGGGTGCCGGCTGGAAAGCACGACAGGGTGACGTCGAGAGCGCTCCGGCCAGGGGCCAGCTCACCGACCACCGCGGCCTCCAGATGCATGATGTGGCTGTACCGCCGCACCTTCATGAACTCGATCACCTCAACGGTGCCCGGCTTGCAGACCCGGCCGAGGTCGTTGCGTCCCAGGTCGACCAGCATCAGGTGCTCGGCGCGCTCCTTGGGGTCGGCGAGCAGCTCGGCCTCCATGGCGGCGTCGGCGGTAGCGGTGGCTCCGCGCGGACGGGAGCCGGCGATCGGATGAGTCTCAGCCCGTCCGTTCTGCACCGTGACCAGCGCTTCTGGACTCGAGCCGACCACGGCGAGTCCGGGCAGCCGGAGCAGGTACAGATAGGGACTCGGGTTGGTTCGGCGCAGGATCCGGTAGATGTCGAGCGGGTCGGCGTCCGTGCTCAGGTCGAAACGCTGGCTGGGCACGATCTGGAACGCCTCGCCGGCCCGGATCTCCTCCACCGCGGTCTCGACTGCCGCCATGTACTCCGCTGCGGTGCGCTGCCTGACCATGGTCGGTGCCTCAGCCTGGTCGTCCTGGACGGCGATCACGGGTGCCACCGGCTCGCGCAGTCGGTCGGCCATCGCGAGCACCCGATCGCGGGCATCCGTCCAAGCGCGCTCGGCGTCCTGCGGCGAGTCGTCGAAGTTGATCGCATTCGCGACCAGCCAGAGCTCGCCGGTGTGATGGTCGAGCACCGCCATGTCACTGACCAGCATCATCACCAGCTCGGGCAGACCCAGATCGTCCGGGTTGGCGTCGGGCAGCACCTCCAGGCGCCGGACGACGTCATAGGCCAGGTACCCGACCATGCCCGAGACCAGTGGCGGCAGGCTGTGGTCGGCCGGTGTGTGCAGGATCTGCAGGGTTTCGGCCAGCACCCGCAGCGGGTCGCCGCCGGTCGGCAGGCCGACGATCTCGCGTCCGCTCCAGAACGCCTCGCCGTCGCGTTCGCTGAGTGTTGCGACGGCGTCGACCCCGACGAACGACCAACGCGACCACATGCCGTTGTCCGCCGACTCGAGCAGAAAGGTGTTCTCCCGCTGGCCGCAGAGTTGGTGGTAGAGCCCGACCGCGGTCAGGTCGTCGGCGATCAGCCGGGTGTGCACGGTGATCACCCGGCGGCTTGGGGCCAGCTCGAGAAAGCCGGCCAGGTCGGGGGTCAGCTTCAGCTCAGGCATCGGCAGCCTCCGCAGCGCTGTCGGCCAGGAGCGTGCGCTCGGCGAAACAGGTGACCGCGCCGGTGTGGCAGGCCGGACCGGTCTGGTCGACCAGAACCAGCACCGTGTCGCCGTCGCAGTCCAGCCGCACCTCGCGGACGTGTTGGGTGTTGCCGCTGGTCTCGCCCTTGACCCAGTACTGCTGCCGGCTGCGGGACCAGTAGGTGCCCTTGCGGCTGGCCAGCGTGCGGGCCAGTGCCTCGTCGTCCATCCAGGCCAGCATCAGCACCTCGCGGGTCGTCGCGTCCTGGACGACGGCGGGCACCAACTGGTCGGCATTGCGCTTGAGCAGGGCGGCGATACCGGGGTCGAGACTCACCGGGTCATTGTGACAGGGCTAACCTGACCGCATGTCCCGTGCCCAGACCGAACGCGCTCACGCCTGCGCTGCCCTGCTCACCGTCGGACCCGATGCGCCAACACTGTGTGAGGGCTGGACGGCGCACGATCTGGCCGCGCACCTGTGGCTTCGCGAGAACGAGCCGGTCAAGGCGCTGGGCTTCACGGTGGAGCGTTTCGAGCCGCGCACCAACGCTCGGATGCAGCAACTGAAGAGCCAGCTCCAGTACGGCGAGCTGATCGACCTGATCGGCAAGGGGCCGCCCAGATTCTCCCTGTTCGGCCTGCCCGGCGCCGACGAGGCCCTCAACGCTGCCGAGTACCTGATCCACGGCACGGACGTCCGCCGGCCGAACGGGCTGCCCGAGCCTGAGCGGAATGCGGACTTCGACGACTGGGCCTGGTCGCAGGTCAAGGCCGCCGCCGCGCTGATGCGGCGCAACCTGCCGGTGAGCCTCGTGCTGGAGCGGGCCGGTCACCCCCAGGACTCCGTCCGAGCGTCGAAGGGCGACCGGATCGTGACGGTGATCGGCGCACCGGCCGAACTACTCCTCTACGCCTCGGGAAGGCGCGAGGCGGCGGACGTCCGGGTGGTGGGGCTTGAATCCGCCATCGAGGCGTTGGCCGCCTGAAGCCACAGGTACAGGCACAGGGCCGGCAGCAGCCCGGTCAGGTCGGTGAGCAGGTCGAACCAGTCGCCGTCGCGGTACGGCAGCCACAGGTACTGCACCAGTTCACTCAGCCCGGCGTTCGCGGCGAAGGCGGCCAGCGGCCACCAACGTCGGATCAGCACCACCGCCAGCGCGGAGGGGATGGCGAAGCCGAAAAAGTGCCAGACCTTGTCGGCGTGCGGAAACCACTCCACGACATTCGGCTCACCAGGGGTGTAGAGGCCGTAAAGGTGCGCCGCGATGCTCAGCGCGAAGAGCACCCACAACCAACCCCGCAAGCGCCCATGAGGGTGCAGCAGCTTGTCGATCTGGGGCATCGGCCCAGTGTGCCAGCCCGGGCATTTCCAAGTTCCGAATGGCGGTGGTGGCAGCGGAGCCGCCGGAAGCTTGAAAGAATCCACCCATGCGCGTCTACAACTTCTCCGCCGGTCCGGCGATGCTTCCCGAACCAGTCCTGGCCCAGGCCCGGGACGAAATGCTGGACTGGAACGGGTCCGGCATGTCGGTGATGGAGGTCTCGCACCGCGGCAAGGCGTTCGTGGAGTGCGCGGCCGAGGCCGAGGCCACGCTGCGCGAGGTGATGGGCATACCCGACAACTACAAGGTGCTGTTCCTGCAGGGCGGTGCCTTCGGGCAGTTCGCCGGGGTGCCGATGAACCTGTCGAAGGAGGGGGACGAGGTCGACTTCCTGCTCACCGGGGACTGGTCGGTCAAGGGCATCAAGGAGGCGGCCAAGTACGTCACCCCCAAGGCGTTGGTTGACGAGAAGCCCGACAACTACACCAAGGTGCCGGCCGCCGGTTCGTATCAGGTCAACCCGGACGCCGCCTACCTGCACTACACCCCCAACGAGACCATCCGTGGGGTCGAGTTCGGCTACGTGCCGGACGCCGGAGACGTGCCCGTGGTGGCCGACCTGAGCTCGACGATCCTTTCCCGACCGGTGGACGTGTCGAAGTTCGGCCTGATCTTCGCCGGAGCGCAGAAGAATATGGGCCCCTCCGGCATGTGCGTGGTGATCGTTCGCGACGACCTGATCGGCAGGGCGCGGACGATCACGCCGTCGCCCTGGGACTACGCCCAGATGGCCGCCGCCGACTCGATGCTGAACACCCCCCCGACGTTCGGCTGGTACCTGCTCGGCCTGGTCTACAAGTGGGTCAGGGACCAGGGCGGACTCGCCGCAATGGGTGAGCGCAACAAGGCCAAGGCCGACGCTCTCTACGGCTTCATCGACGCCAGCGACTTCTACTCCAATCCGGTCCAGGCCGACAGCCGCTCGTGGATGAATGTGCCCTTCCTCACGGTCAGGCCGGAACTCGACAAGTCCTTCGTCGCCGAGGCGACCGCGGCGGGTCTCACGAACCTGGGTGGGCACCGGAGTGTGGGTGGCATGCGGGCTAGCATCTACAACGCGATGCCCCTGGCGGGCGTCCAGGCCCTGATCGACTTCATGAAGGAGTTCGAGCGCACCAACGGTTGACGCTCACCGACACCATGCCCTTTCGCATTCGCACTCTGAACGCCATCAGCAATGCCGGGCTCTCCCGGCTGCCCGCCGACAAGTACGTCGTCGGCCACGACGTCTCCGCACCGGACGCGCTGCTGGTCCGCTCCGCGAGCCTGCACAACCAGCCCATCGATCCGTCGGTGCTTGCCGTCGCACGGGCCGGAGCCGGCACCAACAACATCCCGGTCCCGGAGTTCTCCAAGCGCGGGGTTCCGGTCTTCAACACCCCCGGGGCCAACGCCAACGCGGTGAAGGAACTGGTCGTGGCGGGGTTGTTCCTGGCTGCTCGCAACATCGTGGACGCCGCCGCGTTCGCCCATCGGCTCGAGGGCGACCACGCCACCATGGACAAGCTGGTCGAGGCGGGCAAGAAGAACTACGTGGGCTTCGAGTTGCCCGGCCGAACGCTCGGCGTGATCGGGCTGGGCGCCATCGGCGTCGAGGTGGCCAACGTGGCCCTCTCGCTCGGCATGAATGTGCTCGGCTATGACCCCGGCATCACGGTGCAGCACGCGTGGGCATTGTCGTCGCAGGTGGAACATGTGACCGACTTGAGCGAGTTGCTCAAGCGGTCCGACATCGTCACCGTGCATGTGCCGCTGATCGCCGCCACCAAGGGGCTCATCTCCACCGAGCAGTTCAAGGCGATGAAGTCGAGCGCGGTGCTGCTGAACTTCGCCCGTGGCCCGATCGTCGACGAACGCGCCCTGATCGAGGCGCTGGACGCCGGCCAGTTGCGCGGCTACGTCTGCGACTTCCCCACCCCTAGCCTGAACAAGCGCCCGCACGTGGTCACCCTGCCGCACCTCGGGGCGTCCACCAATGAAGCCGAAGAGAACTGCGCCCGGATGGCGGCGGACGAACTGCGCTGGTACCTCGAAGACGGCACCATTCAGAACTCGGTCAACTTTCCGGACGCCCGGCTGCCACGCACCGGCGGCACGAGGCGATTGGCGATCTCGAACAGCAACGTGCCGAACATGGTCGGTCAGATTTCCACCATGCTCGCCGAAGCGGGACTGAACATCTCCGACCTGTTGAACAAATCCCGCGGTGACGTGGCCTACACGTTGGTCGACGTCGAGGGTGACCTCCCGCCCGACCTGCCGGGCCGGATCAAGGGCATCGACGGCGTCCTGTCGGCCCGGCTGCTCTGACCTGCCCGTCCCGCTATCGGGCCGCCGAGCTACGGTCGAACCATGGACACCTTCCACCTCGGTTCCCTGCCGGTCAATCGAATCGGTTACGGCGCCATGCAACTGCCCGGACCCGGCGTGCTGGGGCCTCCGCGAGACCACGATCAGGCGATCGCCGTGTTGCGGCACGCGGTGGAGTCCGGAGTCGACCACATCGACACCGCGCAGTACTACGGGCCGGACGTCGCCAATCAGCTGATCCGCGAGGCGTTGCACCCCTACCCGGCGAACCTCGTCCTGGTCTCGAAGGTCGGGGCCGTCCGCGATGCGAGGGGTGGCTGGCTGCCGGCACTGCGTCCCGATCAGCTGCGATCCGGCGTCGAGGACAACCTGCGCACGCTTGGTACCGATCGGCTCGGCGCGGTGAACCTGCGCCTGATGGACCATCCCGGGGACGCGCCAGTCGACCAGCAGGTGTCCCTGGAGGATCAGCTGGCCGAGATGGTTGCGCTGCGCGACGAGGGCAAGATCGCAGGTGTGGGGATCTCAACGGCGAATCGTGAGCAGGTGCAGCGGGCGATCGAGCTCGCCGACATCGTCTGCGTGCAGAACGCGTTCAGCCTGGTCGACCAGAAGGACGCCGACGTGCTCGACCTGTGCGCCGAGCGCGGCATCGCCTACACGCCGTACTTTCCGCTCGGCTCGGCGTTTCCAGGACTGCCGAAGGTTACCGACGATCCCGCCGTTCAGGCCGTGGCGCAGCGGCACGGCGCGACCGCGGCTCAGATCGGTCTGGCCTGGTTGCTCGCCCATCGCGAGAACATCCTGCTGATTCCCGGCACGTCCTCACTGGCGCATCTCGCCGAGAACCTGGCCGTCGCGGACCTGTCCCTCGCGGCCGACGACCTGCGCGAGCTGGACGCCGTCGGCGCCGCCTGACCACCGATGCCGAGGCGCATTTCTCCGATTGATGGAATACCGAATGGTGACCTCGATGGGCCAGAAAGGTCACGTAAATCGATTCAAGACGGATCGACGTCACCGATCGGTATTTCTCCATTTGGTGAAGATCGCGGGATAGCCGCGGAATGCCCCGGCGTAGAGTCGGGCGAATGGACGCACGGGTCAACTTCATCAGTCTGGCGGTCGCCGACGTCGCGGTGGCGCGCCGGTTCTATGTGGACGGGTTGGGTTGGTCGCCCGCGCTCGAAGCGCCCGGCGTCGTGATGATCAGGCTCTCTCCCAGCCTGGTGCTTTCGCTGTGGAGCGCTGACGAGTTCGAGGCCGAGGTCGGACCGATCCGCCGCGGCCAGGGAGTCGCGCCGATGACCCTGGCGCACAACGTGCCGACACCTGCAGCGGTCGACCGGGTGCTGGCTGAGGCCGCGGCGGCCGGAGCCACCATCGTGGCGCCAGGCCAGCAACGCGAGTGGGGCGGCTACACCGGCTACTTCGCCGACCCGGACGGCGTCCGCTGGGAGGTCGCCCACAATCCCGGCGAGCTCGGCCTCGAACTGATGGCCGCCGACGACCTGATCTGAGCCGGTACTGATCCTGATCCGCCTACCGGAGACTTGCGCTTTCGGTACTCAGCGTTACTATGTACTGGTAGTCAGTAATGCTGAGTAGCGAGGAGAGCCCGATGGGCAAACAGATGACCGAGATGCTCAAGGGTGTCCTGGAAGGCATCGTGCTGGCACTGCTCTCCGTCCGCCCGGCCTACGGCTATGAGATCACCGCGTGGCTGCGCGACCAGGGCTTTGCCGACATTGCCGAGGGCACCGTGTACGCGGTGCTGGTCAGGGTGGAGAAGCGAGACCTGGTCAACGTGGAGAAGGTCCCGTCGGAGAAGGGTCCGCTGCGCAAGGTGTATTCACTCAACGATCGGGGTCGACGCGACCTCGACGAGTTCTGGACGACGTGGAGCTTTCTGACCGAGCGGTTGGCACAGCTCCGTGAAGGAGGCAAGTAGACATGGCAGCAGAATGGATCGAGAAGGTCACCGGCCCGCTCGAGCAGAAGAAGCAGTACCGGCAGTACAAGGCCCGGATCAAGGCGTTGCCCGTGAACTATCGCGCCGCGGTGGAGGCGGTGGAACGCTACCTGCTCTACGCCGGCGGAATCGCGAAGGGCGATGTGCTGGTGCAGATGTACGGCGACCTGGTCGATCTGTTCGAGCAGAGTGCGGCGTCCGGCACCCCGATTCGCGACATCGTCGGCGACGACCCGGTCGAGTTCGTCGAGGACTTCCTCGCCAACTACGCCGAGGGCTCGTGGATCATCAAGGAGCGGAAGCGGCTGACCGACGCCATCGATGCGGCGGCGCAGGGCCGTGCGGACGACGGGAATTAGTGCGATGACCACCAACGTCGTACTCGAGCCGGCGATCAGCGTCCGCGGGCTGCAGAAGTCCTTTCCCAAGCTGCCGGTGCTCCAGGGCGTCGACTTCGAGGTGCCGGCGGGCAGCATCTTCGCCCTGCTGGGCTCCAACGGTGCCGGCAAGACCACCGTGGTGAAGATCCTGGCGACGCTGCTCACCGCCGACGGCGGCGAGGCCGACGTGAACGGTTTCGACGTGCACACCCAGGCGGCGGACGTCCGGCGTTCGATCAGCCTGACCGGTCAGTTCGCGGCCGTCGACGAGATCCTGACCGGACGGGAGAACCTGATCCTGGTCGCCAAACTCCGGCACCTCGCCGAGCCGGGTGTCGTGGCGGACGAGTTGCTGGCCCGGTTCTCGCTCACCGAGGCGGCCGCTCGCAAGGTGGCCACCTATTCCGGTGGCATGCGGCGCCGGCTGGACATCGCGATGAGCCTGATCGGCCGGCCGCCGGTGATCTTTCTGGACGAGCCGACCACCGGGCTCGATCCCGAGGCCCGGATCGAGGTGTGGCAGGCCGTCCGCGAGCTCGCCGCACAGGGCACCACCGTGCTGCTCACCACCCAGTATCTCGATGAGGCCGAGCAACTCGCCGATCGGATCGCGATTCTGCATCGGGGCACGATCATCGTCAGCGGCACGCTGGAGGAGTTGAAGCGGCTGCTGCCACCTGCCGAGGTGCAGTACGTCGAGAAGCAACCCACCCTCGAAGACGTCTTCCTGACCCTCGTCGGCGACCAGGGCACCACCCACCAACCAGGAGACTCGGAATGACCAACCACTTCTTCGCCGATACCGGCACGTTGCTCGGCCGCTCGCTGCGGCACATCGCCCGCAGCCCGGACACCATCATCACCACGACGATCATGCCGATCGCCTTCATGCTGCTCTTCGTGTACGTGTTCGGCGGCGCCATCAACGCCGGTCCGGAACCGTACCTGAACTACCTGTTGCCGGGCATCGTGCTGATCACGATCGGTTCGGGAATCTCATACACCGCCTACCGGCTGTTCCAGGACCTGACCGGTGGCATCTTCGAACGCTTCCAGTCCATGCCGATCGCGCGCTCGTCCGTGCTGTGGGCGCACGTGCTGACTTCGCTGGTGGCGAATCTCACCTCGGTCGCCGTGGTGATGCTGGTCGCACTGGTGATGGGGTTCCGGACGGGCGCCGGCGTGCTGTCCTGGCTCGCCGTGACCGGATTGCTGACCCTCTTCACGCTCGCCCTGACCTGGATCGCGGTGATTCCGGGGCTGACCGCCAAGTCGATGGACGGCGCGGTGGCATTCTCCTATCCGCTGATCTTCCTGCCCTTCATCAGCTCGGCGTTCGTGCCGACCGAGACCATGCCGGGCCCGGTTCGGGCCTTTGCCGAGCACCAGCCGGTGACGTCCATCGTGAACGTGCTGCGTGATCTGTTCGCCGAACAACCGCTGGGTGCGGAGCTCTGGTATGCGGTGCTTTGGTGCCTGGCCATCCTCGGCGTCGCCTACGTGCTGGCCATGGTCACCTACCGGCGCAAGTTCGCCTGACCTGAGGAACTGGGGCAACCAGCAGGTCGGCTGGACCGACCGGCGGGGCGTATCTATTCTCCTAGAGCGGGTAGCGGCTACCTGCTGTGGCGGAAGGACAATCGTGGCCCATCGGATCTTCTCGACCGGTTTCGACAGCATCTATCCCCATTACGTCACCAAAGTGGAGCGCAAAGGCCACACCCAGGCCGAGCTCGACCAGGTGATCCAGTGGCTGACCGGGTACGACGCCGCCGGCCTGCAGAAGGTGCTGTCCGAGCAGGTCGACGTGCAGACCTTCTTCGCCGAGGCCCCGGCGTGGAACCCGAACGCCCACCTGATCACCGGGCTGATCTGCGGCCACCGGGTGGAACTCATCGAGGATCCGATGATGCAGAAGGTGCGGTATCTCGACAAACTCGTCGACGAAGTCGCCAACGGCAAGAAGATGGACAAGATCCTGCGCGGCGGCGTCCAGGCGGCGTGAGCGGGCCCAGCCGCACGAATCAGGTCGGCGGGCCCCCTCGCCGAACCGTTTTCGCGGTCGCATTAGGCGAATACGCGGTTGGGTGCGTCAATAGGGGCATGGACGTTCTTTACACCAGGAGCGGTCGCCTTCTGCAGCGCCTCGGCGATCACCTCCACTCGCGGTCGGGCCGGTACCTCGGCCAACTCCAGAACAACAAGGTTTACGACCCGGACGGACGCTACTGCGGGACCATCGTCGGTGACCGGGTGGTGTACCGGACGGTCGACAGCTCGGCTCGGATGACCGCGTCCGTCGCAGCCGTGTGCCCGGCGAACACCGGGGCCAACCGCAACGGCATGAATCTGTGGGGACTCGAGCCCGACTTCGCGGACTGACCCGGCGCTGACCGAACCCGGACCCGAGCCGCAGAGCCGTCGCTTCGGCCGGTCCGAGCACGACCTGATCGGCCAGCGAGCCCTGCACCGCAGCCAGAACCGTTGCTGGACGATCAGAGCGGTCCCACCGCGATGCTCCATGCCCCGAAGTTGAGGTTGTTCACCCGGGGGGCTCAGGCCAGCCGTTCCAGAATCAACTCGCGGACGCGGCCCGCGTCGGCCTGACCCTTCATCGCCTTCATCACCGCACCGATCAGGGCGCCGGCGGCCTGCACCTTGCCGGCCCTGATCCGCTCGGCGACGTCCGGATTCGCGGCGATGGCCGTGTCGACGGCGGCAGCCAGGGCGCCCTCGTCGGAGACCATCGCCAGCCCGCGGGCCCCGACCACCTGGCTCGGTGAGCCAAGGCCCTCCAGCACGCCGTCGATGACTTGGCGGGCCAGCGTGTCGTTGATCGTGCCAGCGTCGATCAGGCTCTGGAGTTCTGCCACCTGTCCGGGAGTGATGCCCACGTCCTCCAGCTCGACGCCGGCCGCGTTGGCTCGTCGGGCCAGTTCACCCGACCACCACTTGCGAGCAGCGGCCGGCGGGCAGCCTGCCGCCACCGACTCGGCGATCTGGTCGAGTGCACCGGTGCCCTGCACATCGCGTAGCTCCAGTTCGGTGAATCCCCAGTCGGCGACCAGCCGGCGTCGGCGTTCGGCGGGCGGTTCGGGCAGGGTTGCCCGCAGCTCCTCCACCCAGTCCGGCGCGGGTGCCACCGGCACCAGGTCGGGCTCGGGAAAGTAGCGATAGTCCTCGGCCTGCTCCTTGGACCGACCCGGGGAGGTGTAGCCGCCGTCCTCGTGCCAATGCCGGGTCTCCTGCAGAACCCGTCCGCCGGAACTGAGCACCTCGCCCTGGCGGGTGATCTCGTAGGTCAGGGCCCGCTCAACCGAGCGCAGTGAGTTGACGTTCTTGGTTTCGGTACGGGTGCCCAGCACGTCGGTGCCCCGCGGTGCCAGCGAGATGTTCGCGTCGCAGCGCAGCGAGCCCTGCTCCATCCGCACGTCAGACACGGCCAACGCACGGAGCAGTTCGCGCAGCTGGGTCAGGTACGCCCGGGCCACCTTCGGGGCGGCCGCACCGGTTCCGGTCACCGGTCGGGTGACGATCTCCATCAGCGGTACGCCGGCCCGGTTGTAGTCGAGCAGTGAGTACTCGGCGCCCTGGATCCGTCCGGTGGAACCGCCGACATGGGTGAGCTTCCCGGCGTCCTCCTCCATGTGCACCCGCTCGATCTCGATCCGGTACGTGGTTCCGTCCACCTCGACATCGGTCCAGCCGTCGAAGCAGATCGGCTCGTCGTACTGCGAGGTTTGAAAGTTCTTCGGCATGTCGGGGTAGAAGTAGTTCTTGCGGGCGAACCGGCACCAGGTCGCGATGCTGCAGTTCAGGGCCAGGCCGATCCGGATCACGGATTCGATCGCCTTCGCGTTCATCACCGGCAACGCGCCGGGCAGGCCGAGGCAGACCGGGCAGGTGTGGGTGTTCGGTGCGGCGCCGAACTCGGTGGAGCAGCCGCAGAACATCTTCGAGTTCGTGTTCAGTTCGACGTGCACTTCGAGGCCCAGGGCCGGGTCGTAGCTGGCCAGCACCTGGTCGTAGGGCATCACGCTCATTGCACTCCCCCATTCTCGCTGGCGCGGTTCGCGCGAGCCCAGAGTTGGTCGGTGAGCAGCCCGCCCAGCTCGCGCTCCAGGGCCGCCCCGACCCGGTAGACCCGGTCGTCCGCCAACACCGGCGCCATCACCTGGAACCCGACCGGCAGTCCGTCCTCGGGCGCCAGGCCACACGGAAAGGAGCCGGCCGCGTTGCCTGCCATGTTGGACGGGATCGTGCACAGGTCGGCGGCATACATGGCCAACGGATCGTCGGCGCGTTCGCCGATGGTGAAAGCCGTCGTCGGCGTGGACGGTGAGACCAGCACGTCGACGGTCTGGAAGGCGTTGTCGAAGTCGCGGGCAATCAGGGTGCGGGCCTTCTGCGCCGAGCCGTAGTAGGCGTCGTAGTAGCCCGAACTGAGCGCATAGGTGCCGATGATGATCCGGCGCTTGACCTCCTCGCCGAAGCCGGCGCCACGGGTGCGCACCATCACCTCCTCGGCGCTCGCTCCGGCGGTGTCGCCCACCCGCAGGCCGTAGCGCATCGCGTCGAAGCGGGCCAGGTTCGAGGACACCTCACTGGGCATGATCAGGTAGTAGGCACCGAGGGCGTAGGTGAAGTTGGGGCAGCTCACCTCGACGATCTCGGCCCCCGCCTCGGCCAGCGCGGCCAGCCCCGCCCGGAACCGTTGCTCGACTCCGGACGCATAGCCCTCGCCGCCGAGTTCCTTCACCACGCCGATCTTCATGCCGGTCACGTCCGCACTGCGGGCAGCGGCCACCACGTTCGGCACCGGGGAGTTGATGGAGGTGGAGTCCATCGGGTCCCACCCGGCGATCACCTGGTGGAGCAGAGCCGTGTCGAGCACGGTGCGTCCGCAGGGCCCGGGCTGGTCGAGGCTGGACGCCATCGCCACCACCCCGTAGCGGGACGTACCGCCGTAGGTCGGCTTGACGCCAACCGTTCCGGTCACGGACGCCGGCTGGCGGATCGAGCCACCGGTGTCGGTGCCGATCGCCAGCGGTGCCTCGAAGGCGGCGAGCGCGGCCGCAGAGCCGCCACCGGAGCCACCCGGCACCCGATCCAGGTCCCAGGGGTTGTGCGTGGTGAAGAACCCGGAGTTCTCGGTCGATGAGCCCATCGCGAACTCGTCCAGGTTGGTCTTGCCGAGCACCACCAGGCCGGCGTCCAGCACCCGCTGGGTGACCGTGGCGTTGTACGGCGGGTGCCAGCCCTCGAGGATCTTCGACCCAGCGGTGGTGGGCGCCCCGGTCATGCAGAAGAGGTCCTTGATCGCGATCGGCACGCCGGCCAGCGGGCCCAACGGCTCCCCGGCTGCGACTTTCTCGTCCACCCGGTCAGCGGCCGCGAGCGCTCGCTCGCCGTCCACGTGCAGAAACGCCTTGATGCCGCCGTCGACGGCGGAGATCCGGTCCAGGTGGACCTGGGTGACCTCCCGTGAGCTGGCCCGGCCCGACGCGATCAGGCCGGCCAGGTCGGCGGCGGAGGTGTGCAGCAGTTCGTTCACTGTTCCTCCCCCAGAATCCGCGGCACCCGGAACCGGTCGTCCTCGACCGAGGGCGCGCCGGCCAGAACGTCCTGCACGGGAAGCGACGGACGCACCTCGTCGGCACGGAACACGTTGGTCAACGGCAGCGCGTGCGACATCGGCGGCACGTCGTCGCCGGCCACCTCGGTGACTTGGGCCACTGCCTCCAGAATGACGTCCAACTGGGGTGCCAGCTTCGCCAATTCGTCCTCTGACAACGCGATCCTCGCCAACGCCGCCAGACGTGCCACCTCAGACGTGGTCAAAGCCACCGCTGCACCTCGCTCTCGTTCCGGCTTCCCACCCTAGTGGTGTGTCCCCCGCCAGCCTGACGGTCTGTTTCGCCGCTCGCCTGACGGAATGCGACCGGCTGTAACAAATCTGCGAAAGACTGGTGAAATGTTTCTGCTCCGCGTGGTGCTGCCCGACCGACCTGGGTCGCTGGGGGCGGTCGCGACGGCAATGGGCACGGCCGGCGCAGACATCCACGCCGTCGAGATCGTCGAGAAGTACGAAGGTTTCGCGGTGGACGACTTCATGGTCGAGGTGCCGCACGGCACTCTGCCCGACGCGCTGATCACCAGCTGCACCAGCATCGAGGGCGTCGAAGTGCTGTGGTTCTCGCACTACCCCGTCGGCTGGGGCCTGCAGGCCGATGTCGCAGTGTTGGACGACATGACCGAAGATCCCGAACGCGCCGAGCAGATTCTGACCGAGGCCGCCCCGGTTGTGTTCCGGGTGAACTGGGCGGCGCAGGTGGACCAGTCCAATGGCCGGATCTATGCGAAGACCTCGATGGCGCCCAACGTGCCGCAGTTGCCGCTGGACGTGTTGGGCAGGCTGGACGAGGCGCGCGACGCCGAACTGCCCGCGCAGTGGCTGCCGGGCTGGCCCGAGCTGCTGATTGCGGTGGCGCCCTTCAAGCAGGGCACGTCCCTGCTGTTGGCGCGCAACGGCGGCCCGCCCTTCATCAAAACCGAAGTGGCCCGGCTGCGGCACCTGGCGGCGCTGGCGAACTGATCGTTCGGTTCCGGTGGAGCCGAGCCACCTGCGCTCGGCCCCACCGGTCCAGGCACTCAGGGAGTGCCGAAAACCGTGTCCTCCTGGTCGGGAATGATCGACCCGTCGGCTCGCCGCACCGGCCCCGGATTTCCGCTCGCGTCCGTGTAGGCCGTCGTTGAGCAGGGGTAGAGCCCCGGCAGCTTCGGCAGCGGCTGGATGAACATCGGATTCACTGCCCAGCGTCCGTCTTCATTGTCGTAGGCCACGCACATCAGTTCGGCCCGATTCCGGTTGAGCACCACGTGCACGCCGGTCGCATCCTTGACCATCGAGATATCCGTGGTCGCATCGCCACCGGCGACGGTCGGACGCAGCAGGGCCGGCATCGGCCGCAGCGCCCGCGGGCCGTTGACCCCGAGAATCTCCTGATTGATGAAGCACCGCTTGCCGTCGATGTAGGTCATGATCGCGTCGGAGCCGTCCGGCAGCCCGCCGCACCCCTTCAGGTGCCCGGTGAGTTTGCCCTGGCGCTTCAGCTGCATGATGCCGAGCGTGTGTGCCGAGTCGATGCCGACGCCGGGTCCCCAGACGTCGGCGAACTCCTTGGGCGATGCCGAAACCACCCACGGTGTGATGCCGGCGCGCTTCAGGGTGCGGATCAGGTCGCGCATCTCCGGGTAGTACCGGATCCAGCCGGTCTCCATGTGCGAGCCCACCTGCTGGGTGGTGCCGATCGGCGCGTTCAACGCCTCCGTCCGGGCCTTCGAGGCGATCGAACGCACCTGGGCCGGCGTGTAGCCCTGCAGGATCTGAGCGACCCACGCGTAGCTGGCTTCCATGTAGCGCTCGTTGGCGCCGGCGAAGACTTCCTTGCCATCGGTGGTCTTCTGGGTCTTGCGGACCGACAGCAACTCATCGGCGCACGCCACATTGGTGCTGGTCGGCAGGGGCTGCCCCGGCCGGGCCAGCGAGCCGCACGCCTTCCGCAGTCCGGCGGCGCCCTCGACCGTCATGTACCGGCTGGTGTTGTGCCAGTTGCGGCCCGGCGGCTGCAGGATCTTGTCGTTCCGCAGCATCCAGAAGATGGTCTGGTCGGAGATGTCGTTCTTGATCACGGTGTTGTCCCAATCGAACACCGCGTAGGGCTTCACCTGCGGTGCCCTTCCACCGGGCCAGCTGCAACGCCCCTTCTTGTCGATGGCGCGCTGGATCAGCCGTGCGTTGTCGCCGTACCAGTGCGACGCGAGTTCCAGCTGCGGGCAACGAGCGTTGCGGCCGGACTTCTCGGTCGGGATGGTCAGGGTGGTACCGGCTGCGGCAGCCGGAACGGGTGGTGCCGAGGTGGCCGGAGCACCGGCGAGCCCCGCGACCACCACGGTCAGACTGAGTGTTGCCGCCACGCGGCCTGGATAGCGAAAACGCATGATGTGTGCGCGCTCCTTCGTCGTTGAGGGGCCCCCCGCACTCCGACCTTGGCACACGCATCGCCGCCCGCGCCAGAGGTCACGGGAATGCACCGCCACCGCACGGTGACTGGGCCCAGCGCTATCCGGCGCCCTGCATCATGGTGAAGATGTACCAGCCGTACAGGAAAAGCACGGCGGCGGCGGCAACGAAACCGAGCGCGACGAACCAACGCATCCGCTTCTTCTGACGGGTGGACGGCACCTCGGCCGGGCCCCATTCGCCCAGCTTCGGCCACACCCGCGGCGGCGCACCGGCGTTCAGGTTCAGCTTGCTGTTCAGGCCCTCCACGCCGGCCAGTCTAGCCAGCCGCAGGACCGCGACGGCTTCTGCGAGCGCGACCTCTGCCGTGCGCGCCGTCGATCGAGCTGGTCGGGATCCCCGAGCCTCGACAAGCTCGACCGGCGATCGCACTCGCCCCTGACGGCCTCACATGTACGGATCGACGGCCGGCACCAGCTGCATGTCGTAAGGCGGCAACACGCCGAGCAGGTCGATCAGCGTGGTCAGGTCGGGGGTCTCGACCAGGTAGTACCCGCCGAGCCCCTCGATCACCTCGGCGTACGGGCCGTCGGTGATCGACAACTTGCCCCCACGGGTGCGGAGCGTGGTTGCGCTGGACGGGCCGGCCAGCGCCTCGCCGGACAGGATCTCAACCCCGTCGCGCTCCTTGCAGGCGGCGTCGAACTGCTCGAACTTGCGCATTCCCTCGGCCTGCTGCTGCTCGTCGAGTTCGTTCCAGTTCGGCATCTCGCCGTCACCGATCAACAACACCAGATACTTCATGGCTGCTCCTCTGCGTATGGACGGCGGGTGCCGTCAACTGGATGTCGTGCGGCGGCTGCCGGAATCGACAACCCCGACGAAATCGATGCTCACGAATCCTTCGCGACTGCCGCCGCCGCCGCCGGGCCCTCGCTCAACAACACCTCGAACCCCGCCGCGTCGAGGATCGGACGCTTCAGCGCGACCGCCTTGTCGTACTTCGAACCCGCGTTCTCACCGACCACGACGAAGTCGGTTCTCGCCGACACCGACCCCGACGACTTGCCGCCCCGGACGGTGATCGCCTCGGCGGCCCCCTCGCGGGTGAACCCGGGGATGGAACCGGTGACAACGACGGTCAGCCCGGCCAGGTTCTGCGGAGTGTCATCGGCGACTTCCGGGGACTCGTCGGCCATGACGCAACCGGCCGCCTTCCACTTGTCGACGATCGCAACGTGCCAATCGACGGTGAACCACTCACGGATCGCGGCGACCAGGGTGGGGCCGATGCCGTCGACCTCGGCGAGTTGCTCGGCACTGGCGGCCTGGAGGGCGTCGATGCTGGGGAAGGCGGCCGCAACGTCGGGGGCAACTCCCTTGCCGATGTGCCGGATCGACAACGCGACCAGAAACCGGGCGAACGGACGGTTCTTCGCCTCGGCCAGGTTGGCCAGCAGTTTCTCGCCGTTGGCGGACAGGTACCGTCCGCCGGCGTCCTCACCCTTGCGATGGCCTCGGGTGAACAGCGGAATGCCGAGCAGGGCTTCGGCGTCGAGCGCGAACAGGTCCCCCTCATCGGCCAACACCCCGGCGGACAGTAGCGAGTCGGCCGCCTGCCAGCCGAGCACTTCGATGTCGAGCGCCTGACGTGACGCGAGGTGGAACAACCGCTCGCGCAGCTGTGCCGGACAGGACCGGGTGTTGGGGCAGCGCAGGTCGGCGTCGCCCTCCTTTTCGGGAGCCAGCAGGGTGCCGCAGGTCGGGCAGTGGGTGGGCATCACCCACTCCACCTCGGTGCCGTCGCGCAGGGCAGCCACCGGGCCGACGATCTCGGGAATGACGTCGCCGGCTTTGCGCAGCACCACCGTGTCGCCGACCAGCACGCCTTTTCGCTTCACCTCGGACGCGTTGTGCAAAGTGGCGTTCTCAACCGTTGAGCCGGACACGAACACCGGTTCCATCACGCCGTAGGGGGTCACCCGGCCGGTGCGTCCGGTGTTCACCCGGATCTCCAACAACTTGGTGGTCACCTCCTCGGGCGGGTACTTGAAGGCGATCGCCCAGCGCGGCGCCCGCGAGGTGCTGCCCAGCTCGTTCTGCTGGTCGCGATCGTCGACCTTGATCACGACGCCGTCCATCTCGTGCTCGAGCCCGTGCCGATGCTCGCCGTAACGCTCGATGTAGCTCCAGGCCTCGGCCAGGGTGGGCACCACCCGGTAGTGGCCGGACACCGGAATGCCCCACTCGTTCAGCAGTTCGTAGCCGTGCGACTGGCTTTCGATGGCCAGCGCCGACACCTCGCCCAGCCCGTGACACAGGAACTGCAGGTTGCGCGAGGCGGTCACCCGCGGGTCCTTCTGCCGCAGCGAACCGGCAGCGGAGTTGCGCGGGTTGGCGAACGGCGCCTTGCCGGCGGCGACCAGCCCCTCGTTGAGGATGGCGAAGTCCTCGGGACGCATGAAAACCTCACCGCGCGCTTCGACGATTTCGGGCACCGAACCGTTCAGCCGATCGGGAATCGAGCTGATCGTGCGGACGTTCGCCGTGACGTCTTCGCCGACCCGGCCGTCGCCCCGGGTGGCGGCGCTGGCCAGCCGTCCGTTGCGATAGACCAGGTCAAGCGCGAGGCCGTCGATCTTCAGCTCGCATAGCCACGCGGTGACCTCGGTGTCGCGGGTTACCCGGGCGGCCCAACGGTCGAACTCCTCGTGCGAGAAGACATTGTCGAGGCTCATCAGCGGACGCAGGTGGGTGACCGCGGCGAAGGTTGCCGACGGTGCCCCGCCCACCTTCTGGGTGGGTGAATCGGGGGTGCGCAACTCGGGATGATCGTTCTCGATCGCCTCCAGCTCGCGCATCAGTGCGTCGAAGTCGCCGTCGCTGATCGTGGGCGCGTCGGTGATGTAGTAGCGGAACCGATGGTCGTCGATCTGCTGGGCCAACTCCGCGTGCCGGGAGCGGAAATCGTCGATGCTCACCCGGCTGAGCCTACTGATCGGCGACGACAGTTCCAGTGGTCCGTCAGCGTCCGATCACGCCAGTGACGATGGCCACCAGCCCCGCGGCAGCCATCACGAAACCGATGTATTGGATCGGGACGAAGAACAGCGAGTGCCGGTTGGTGATCAGGTCTCGCACCCGGGTGCCCTCCTGGTTCAGCACGTATTCACCGACCGACCACGGGTCGGCCAGCTGGCCGGGTCGCTGCGGGTCCGGCACGCTGGAATAGTGCCCGGCCCGCACGAGCGCCGCGATCTCCGTGCGCCGCTTCGCGTGCCAGGCGTCAAACTCCTCAATAGGCTTCTTCTGATTGAGGTGCTGGCCGATGAACCAGGTGCCGACGCCTCCCGCGATCAGCATCAAGCCGACGAACACGCCGCGCAGCTGGGGGTAGACCGACGACATCGCGAACCCCAGACCGAGGCACGCGAGGGTGATGCCGACCGGGATCACGCCCCAGCCACGCCAAATGATCATGATCTCGACTATAGGAGCGCTCGCGGCTCGACGTCCGACCGAGCCACGGGGAGGACTGCCCGGATCCGGGTCGGACGTGACGGTGCCGGGGCGGACGGTACGGCGCTAGCGGTGCAGCTGTTCGGCCACGATGCCCGCGGTCCGGACCAGCGTGCGGTAGGCGGCCGACGCGCCGGCCGGTGAGAAGCCCGCGAGCCCGCAGGCTGGGGTCAGCGTCAGCCGCCTGGTCAGAGCCTCCCCGAGTTCCAGCGGACGGGCCAGCGTGAGCACCCGCCGGGCGAGCTCGTCGGGCGTCCAGGTGCGCTCCCCGGCCGTCGGCAGGCAGCCGAGGAACAACCCGGCGCCGCCGTCCACCAGGGCGGCGATGGCGTCCAGATCGTTTAGCTGGTCGGAGTCGGTACTGATCGCGGTGAAGCCGGACTGGACGGCCAGGCTCAGGTCCAGCCCGGGCGCACAGCAGTGCAGCACGGATGACTCGGCCAGTTCGGTGAGCGGTTGCAGCGCAGCGGCCGCCTCGGGCCGGTCCACGCGGCGGTGCCGGAAGAAGCCGCCCTCGGTCGGCACCTGCCCGGCCAGGACGGACGGCAGCGCCGGCTCGTCCACCTGCAGCACCAGTTCGGCCTGCGGCATTCGGGACCGGACGTCGGCGAGCAGGTCGGCGGTGCCCTGGCCCAATGACTGGGCCAGGTCCCGACGCGCACTGCGGTCGGCCAACACCCGGCCACCGAGCGGACGGAACACCGACGCGGCCAGCGTCCACGGGCCGGTCACCTGAATCTTGAACCGCCCCGACCAGTCATGCGCGTGCTCCTGCAGCATGTCCAGGTCGTCGCGCAACGTCGTACGGGCGCGTCTGGCATCCATTCCGGCAGTGTCGGAGAGTCGCCAGTTGCCCGCGTCCAGGCTGGTCGGCAGATCGACCAGCAGGGCGCCGCCGCGCCCGATCATGCCGGCCCAGGGTCCGCGCCCCGGCAACTCGGGCAGGTGCGGAATCCCGCCCTCGGCCCCGCCCAACTCGTCCAGCACCATCCGCAGGGCGGCGGGAAAGTCGGTGCCGGGAAGCGACCCGACCCCGGTCACCTCGACCATCAGCGGGTGGTTGCGGCGATGGTGGCCGAGCCCACGACCCGCTCGCCCGCGTAGCAGACGACGGCCTGACCAGGAGCGATGCCGTGAGCGGGTGCCCCGAGCCGAACAGTGACCCCGTCCGGCCGACCCTCAATCAGCGCCGGAAGCGGTTCGCCGTGCGCCCGCACCTGCACCAAACCGGTCCAGTCACCGATCACCTCGGCCTCGGTCCAGGTTGGCCTGATGCTCTCGATTCCGGTGACCGCAAGCGCCTCGTGCGGCCCGACCGTCACTCGATTGCTGGTTGGTTCGATGCCCAGCACATACCGGGCCCGGCCGTCGGACGCCGGCACGCCGAGGTGCAGGCCGCGCCGCTGGCCGACGGTGAACCGGTGGCTGCCCGCGTGAGCGCCGACGACTACACCGCGCTCGTCCACGAACTCGCCCTCGGTGTTACCGAGGTGGCGGCTCAGGAAGCCGGCCGTGTCCCCCGACGGGATGAAGCAGATGTCGTGCGAGTCGGGCTTCTTGGCCAGGTAGAGCCCGCGGGCGGCGGCCTCGGCCCGCACGTCGGCCTTGGCGGTATCAGGCCCGAGCGGAAAGAGGCAGTGGCTGAGCTGCTGTTGGTCGAGCACCCCGAGCACGTAGCTCTGGTCCTTGGCCTGTTCGGCCGAACGCCACAGCTGGGTGCGGCCGTCCAGCTGGCGCAGCACCGCGTAGTGTCCGGTCGCGATCGCGTCGAAGCCAAGGGCCAGGCCGCGCTCCAGCACGGCGGCGAACTTGATCTTCTCGTTGCAGCGCAGGCACGGGTTGGGCGTCCGGCCGGCGGCGTACTCGGCCACGAAGTCGTCCACCACGTCGGCGGCGAACCGGTCGGAGAAGTCCCAGACGTAGAACGGAATGCCGAGTACGTCGGCGGCCCGGCGGGCGTCATGGGAGTCCTCCAGCGAGCAGCAACCCCGGGCGCCGGAGCGATAGGTCTGGGGGTTCTTCGACAGCGCCAGATGGACACCGGTCACGTCGTGGCCGGCGTCGACCATTCGAGCGGCAGCCACCGCCGAGTCGACGCCACCGGACATGGCAGCCAGAACACGCACCGGGTAAGTCTATAGAAAAGCCGCCCGGGCTCGGACGAGGGCTTCCGGCAGCACTGCGAGCACCCGCTCGACGGCGCCCTGGTCGGTCGAGCGGCCCAACGAGAACCGCAGCGAGGCGGACGCGTCCGGCTCGCTCCGGCCCATCGCCAGCAGGACCTCACTGGGCTGGTGGACCCCGGCCGTGCAAGCCGAGCCGGTGGAGCAGTCGATGCCGGCGGCGTCCAGGATCAGCAGCAGATCGTCGGCCCGGCAGTCGCGGAAGGTGACATTGAGGATCGCCGGGCTGACCGGCGCACTGCTGTTGATCACCACGTCGGGCAGCGCCGCGACGCCGGCCTGCAGCAGTGCCCGCAGACCGGTCAGCCGGGCCGGCTCTGCGGCCAGCTCGGCCGTGCTGATCGTGGCCGCGGCGGCGAACCCCGCGGCCAGCGCGGTGAGGCCGGTACCGGAGCGAACCTGGCGTTCCTGACCGCCGCCGAAGCCGGGCGACGCCAGCGTGAGCTCCCGGCGCAGCACCAGGGCTCCGACACCCACCGGCCCCCCGATCTTGTGCGCGCTCACGGTGAGGGCATCGACCCCCAAGCCGGTGAAATTCAGCGGCAGGTGCCCGAACGCCTGGACGGCATCGGTGTGGCACCACGCCCCCGCCGACCGGGCTGCCGCCAGCACCGGGTCCAGCGGCTGCACCACCCCGGTCTCGTTGTTCACCGTCATCACCGACACCAACGCGGTCTGTTGACCGATCGCCGACAGCTCCCCGAGCAGACGTCCGGAGGCATCGACGGCGAGCACGTCGACCTGCTCGGGCAGCCGCTCGGCAACGCCGGCGACGGAGGGATGTTCGGTGCCCCCGATGGCCAGGCGCGGACGTTCGGGTCGGGCACCGAGTGCGCCCAGCAGGATCAGGTTGTTTGCCTCGGTACCTCCGGAGGTGAACACCACGTCCGCCGGCCTTGCCCCTAGTGAGGCGGCCAATGCCTCGCGGCTCTCCTCGAGGATCCGGCGCGCGGCCCGACCCGCGGTGTGCAGTGAGGACGGGTTGCCGGCACGTGCCCAGACCCGGTTCATGGCGTCCTGCGCCTCGGGCCGTAGCGGCGCGCTGGCGGCGTGGTCCAGATAGACCCGCTCGGACATCGCGCTCACCCATGTCTCCGGTCGACGACCAGACGGTTCACGCATTGGTCAGGCGAGCCCGCCGATGCGTCACTCGTCACCTGCATAAGGCACTATATGTAGCCGATGCTCCCGTCCGGTCGTTCCAACCATCGGCCGTGGCTCCACTATCTGATCGAAGGCTGCCCATGACCGAGCCCGGGCTCGACGCTCCGGCCACCACCATTCCGCGTGGCGCCCATCCGCGGAACGGCGGTGTCGAGTTCGCCCTCTGGGCTCCGCGCGCAGGACGGGTCGAGGTGGCCTTGGTCGACGACGCCCACAACCAGACCAACTTCGATCTCGAGCTGAACCCCGATGAGGGAATCTGGACGGTCTTCGTGCCGGGCATCGGGCCCGGCCAGCGCTACGGCTACCGCGTCCATGGCGATTGGAATCCAGCCGCGGGTGAGCGGTTCAATCCGGCCAAGTTGCTGCTCGACCCCTACGCCCGGGCGATCACCGGCTACGTCGACTATCGCGGACCGATCAGTGACCACACCACCGCTTCCAACTTCGACCGCGACACCACGGACTCGTTCGGCGCCGTGCCACTGAGCGTGGTGGTGGCGGACAGCCCGCCCCCTCCCCCGCTGGCGAAGCCGGTGCCGCTGGACCAGATGGTGATCTACGAAACCCATGTCAAGGGCTACACCCAGCGGCACCCCGAGGTGCCGGAGGGGCTCCGCGGCACCTACGCCGGTTTCGCGGACGAGGCCGTGATCAAGCATCTGGTGGACACCGGCATCAACGCCGTCGAGTTCCTACCGGTGCAGCACTTCATCTCCGAGCCGTTCATCGTCGGCCGTGGCCTGGTCAACTACTGGGGCTACAACACCCTCGGCTTCTTCGCCCCGCACGCCCCCTACTCCAACTCCGGCAGCCTCGGTGGTCAGGTCAGCGAGTTCAAGGCGCTGGTCGGCAAGCTCCACGAGGCCGGTATCGCGGTAATTCTGGACGTGGTCTACAACCACACCGGCGAGGGCGGCCACGAAGGCCCGACCCTGTGTTTTCGCGGCATCGACCACGGCGGCTACTACCGGCTGACCAGTGACAACCGCAACGACTACGACGTCACCGGCTGCGGCAACGCCGTCGACACCAGCGAGCCCCGGGTGCTGCAACTGGTAATGGACTCGCTGCGCTACTGGGCCACCGATATGGGTGTCGACGGGTTCCGGTTCGACCTGTGCACCACTTTGATCCGCGACCATGCCCACCACGTCGACCAGCTGCATCCGTTCAAGCAGCAGATCGCCGCCGATCCGCAGTTGGCCGGCAAGGTGATGATCTCGGAGCCCTGGGATCTCGGGCCCTACGGTTATCAGGTCGGACGTTGGGGCCAGGGCTGGTCGGAATGGAACGATCACTTTCGTGCCTACACCCGGGATTTCTGGCGGGGCGCCACCAACGGCGTCCAGGAGTTGGCCACCCGGCTGTCGGGTTCGTCGGACACCTTCGACCACGGCGGGCGCCCGGCGACCTCGTCGATCAACTTCGTCACCGCCCACGACGGCTTCACCATGCGTGACGTGGTCACCTATGACCTGAAGCACAACGAGGCCAACGCCGAGCGTAACCGTGACGGCACCGACGACAACCGGTCCTGGAACCACGGGTACGACGGCGAGACCGACGACGAGGAGATCAACTCCGCTCGGCAACGGACCGCACGCAACATGATGGCCACCCTGGTGCTCTCTGCGGGAGTACCGATGATCACCGCCGGTGACGAGATGGGCCGCACCCAGAACGGCAACAACAACGCCTACTGCCAGGATTCGCCGGCGTCGTGGGTGGATTGGCACACCCAGGTGGACTGGGCGGATCAGCTGGCCCTGACCCGCACCCTGCTCAAGCTCCGTGCCGACCATCCGGTGCTGCGCAATCCCGAGTACCGGTCCCACCGCGAGTTGGTGGACGACCAGGGCAACGGCCTCGGCCGCTCCGATGTGGCCTGGTTCAGCGAACACGGCACCGAGATGGCCATCGAACACTGGCACGACGCGGGCCGGCGCACGCTTGGCCAATACGTGTCGGACGCCGATGAGGCGTTCCTGGTCTTCGTGCACGGCGGCTGGTCGCCGGTCGTGCTCACCCTGCCGGGCCAGCCGTGGGCCAGCAGCTGGACGATCGCCGCACACACCGGATTGCGCGCCGAACTGCCGCACAAGCCGCTGCTGGCCGGTTCGAGCATCACCGTGCCGGCCAAGACGGTGGTGGTGCTGCAGGGCGAGGTGCTCTGCCACCTGCAGCCGGTGGCCGTATCCCCGGTCAGCCCGGACGACACCGCGTTCAGCGTCGGTGCGGTCCTCGACGAGGAGCTCACGCCTGCCCCGGCCGACCCCGATGGCGGCGACACGCCCGCTCACCGGCCGCCCGAGAGCCACTCCAGCTAGCCTCGCTCGGAGCGTAAATCAGGCGGCCAGAGCCTGCACCACAGCCGCGCCAACCGCTAGGTTGGGGCGCGTGAGCGAACTGACGAACGCGGGCAGCGAAGCGCCGCTGCAGGTCGACCTGTCCCCCACCATGACCGGGCCCTACGGCTTCGGACGCATTCCGGTCGCGAAGGTCTGGCCGGTGATCGAGGGCGGCGCCTATGCCGCCAAGGCTGTCGTGGGCGAACTGATCCCGGTTCGAGCCAAGGTGTTTCGCGAGGGCCATGACGCGGTCAACGCGTCGGTGATCCTGACCGATCCGACCGGTGCCGAGACCCGGGTGGACATGAGCCAGGTCGGCCCGCCAGGGCTGGACGGCTGGGAGGGCTGGGTCCGACCCGACTCCGAGGGGGCCTGGACCTATCGGGTGGAGGGCTGGTCCGACCCTTGGGGCACCTGGCACCACAACGCCGAGGCGCGGCTGGGCGCCGGGGTCGACGTCGAGTTGGTCTGCCTGGAGGGCCGCGACCTGCTGGAGAAGACGGCCGCCTTGGCCGACGCCGCCGGCGAGCCCGTGGAGGCATCCATTCTGCGTGCCACGTCGCAGCTGTTGATTCCCCAGCGCAAGCCGGCCGACCTGCTCGAAGTGGTCAACGGCGGCGGCCTGGCGGCCGCGATGAAGACCTTCGGCCCGCGGGAACTGGTATCGCCGAGCGCGGACTTCCCGCTCTGGGTGGACCGCAAGCGAGCGCTGTTCTCGTCCTGGTACGAGTTCTTCCCGCGTTCCCAGGGCGCGACCTACGACGAGGCCACCGACACCTGGACGTCCGGCACCTTCGACTCGTCCCACGAGCGGCTCGAGGCGGCCGTCGCGATGGGTTTCGATGTGATCTACCTGCCGCCGATCCATCCGATCGGCAACGCGTTCAAGAAGGGCAAGAACAACACCCTCAACGCCACCGAGAAGGACCCTGGCTCGCCCTGGGCGATCGGTAGCCCCGCGGGCGGCCACGACGCGATCCATCCCGATCTCGGCAACTGGGAATCGTTCGACCGATTCGTCGCCCACGCCACGGAGCTCGGCGTCGAGGTGGCTCTCGACTTCGCCCTGCAGGCCAGTCCTGATCACCCGTGGGTGATCGATCACCCGGAATGGTTCACCACCCGGATCGACGGCACCATCGCCTATGCGGAGAACCCCCCGAAGAAGTATCAGGACATCTACCCGATCAACTTCGACAACGACCCGCAGGGCATCTACAACGAGGTGCTCAGGCTGTTCAAGCTGTGGGCGAGCCACGGGGTCCGGATCTTCAGAATCGACAACCCGCACACCAAGTCGGTGGAGTTCTGGGCCTGGATCCTGGAACGACTGCGCGAGAGCGACCCCGACATCATCTTCCTGGCCGAGGCGTTCACCAGGCCCGAGATGATGCACGCCCTGGGCAAGGTCGGCTACCACCAGTCCTACACCTACTTCACCTGGCGCACGACCAAGCACGAACTGATCGAGTATCTGACCGAGCTGTCCGGCGACATGGCGGCGTTCTACCGGCCCAACTTCTTCGTGACCACGCCCGACATCAACCCCTTCCACCTGCAGTCGGGCAACCACGCCATGTTCACCATCCGGGCGATCCTGGCCGCGACGCTGTCGCCGACCTGGGGGGTGTACTCCGGCTTCGAGTTGTTCGAGCACGAGGCGCTGGCGCCGGGTCGCGAAGAGTTCCTGAACTCCGAGAAGTACGAGTTCCGACCGCGTGACTACAACGCCGAGCCCAACCTCAACCTGCTGATCGGCACTCTGAACTCGATTCGGCACTCCCACCCGGCCCTGCAGCAGATCAGGCAACTGCACTTCCATCACGCCGGCCATGACGGCGTGATGGCCTATTCCAAGCGCGACGGCGACGACGTGATCATCGTGATCTGCAGCCTCGATCCCGACAATCAGGTTGAGTCCGATGTCTGGCTCGACATGGCGGCGCTCGGACTGGCGGGCAGTTCAGCGGTGCACTTGCGGGACGAACTGACTGGTGCGGTGTTCACGTGGGGTGAGCGCAACTTCGTCCGGTTGAGCCCGGGTACGCCGGCCCACATCCTGCACGTCCAGACCGCCGGGTGAGCGGCCGCGTGGCGGGTGAAAGCTGTTGTCCGATCCACTTTCCTGACAGGATGACCAGGTGATCGACGTACCGCTCGCAACATGGTGGGGGGTCGTCTCGGGCGCGCGCTGGTTCGGCGGCAAGGGCCTGGCGGCCAGCCTCACCAAACTCACCCCGATGCCGTTCCTGACCCCGGCCGCCTCGCTGCCGGCGGTTCGTCCAGAAATCGCAACGATCAGCTATGCCGGGGGTCTCGAGGAGCAGTACCTGTTGCTGGTCGGCTACACCAAGACGCCGGCCTCACCGGTCGTCGGCGAGGTGGACGACCCGGAACATGGCCGGCTCAGCGTCGTCGAAGCTCCCGCGGACTCCGACTGCATGGCGGCCCTGCTGCGATCGCTGGTCGACCCGGAGCATCCAGGTATGCAGTGGGTGGACCTGAGTGCCATCGACGCCACGGCGCCGACCAGGGTCTGGGCCGGGGAGCAGAGCAACACCACGATCTGCCTGGCCGATGACCGCATGCTCAAGCTGTTCCGCAAGCTGGAGCCGGGCCGCAATCTCGACGTCGAAGTTCTCGGCGCACTGAACGGTTCCGGCATCACCCCTGCCCTGTACGGCACCCTGGTCGGCGACCTGCCGAGCGACGGGCAGGCCGACTTCGGCATGTTCGTCGAGCGGGTACAGGGCGTCCGCGACGGCTGGGAGTGGGCTTGCGAAGCTTGCGTCGATGATCGCGACATCAGCACCGAGGCGGGCCAGCTCGGTCAGGCGCTGCTCGCCGTCCACGAGCGGCTGGCCGAGTCGTTCGGCACTGCCGTCATCGCGGGTGCCGAGGTGGCCGACGTGATGCGTGGGCGGTTGCAGGTGGCCGAGGCCCAGGTGAGCGAACTGGCTGCGGTCCGCTCGTCGGTCGAACTGGCGTTACAGGCGCTGGCCGGCACCGACCTGGTCACCCAACGGGTGCACGGTGACTTCCATCTCGGTCAGGTGCTGCGCTCCGGGCACGGCTGGACGATCATCGACTTCGAGGGCGAGCCGCTCAAGAGCCTGGCCGAACGCCGGCGTCCCGACAGTGTGTGGCGCGACGTCGCCGGCATGCTGCGCTCATTCGACTATGTGCGCGGAGCACACCCGGAACCCACTTCGGCCCAGGCCCAGGCCTGGTCCGCGACCGCCAGCCAGGCCTTCCTCGACGGGTACTGCGACGGAGCGCTACCCGACCGATCGGTGCTGGACGCCTACGTGCTGGACAAGGCGGTCTACGAAGTGTTGTACGAAACCCGAAACCGGCCCAACTGGGTTCATATCCCACTCGGTGCCGTCCAAGAAGTGGCACGGCGGACGGCGCTGTCCCCCACGCACAACCCGAAGGAGAACTGATGGCAGTCGATCAAGCCGGTGGCCTGGCTGGTTGGGACCTGGAAGGGTTCCACAGCGGCGGCGACACCGAACTATGGCGCCGACTCGGCTCCCACCAGATCACCCTGCACGATGACGAGCGGGGCGAGGTCCAGGGCACCCGGTTCGCGGTCTGGGCTCCCAACGCCCAAGCCGTCCGGCTGAACGCCGACTTCAACTGGTGGACCGGTGACGCCATGACCCTGGTGCCGAACTCGGGCGTCTGGGCAACCTTCGTCGAGGGCGTCGGTGACGGCGCCATGTACAAGTACAACATTCTCGGCCAGGACGGCGTCTGGCGCGAGAAGGTCGACCCGATGGCCTTCTTCGCCGAGCAGGCGCCGGCCAACAGCTCCATCGTCTACACCAGCCAGTACATCTGGGATGACGAGGAATGGATGACCAAGCGGGCCCTCACCCAGCCGCACGAGCATCCGATGTCGGTGTACGAGGTGCATCTGGGCTCATGGCGCAAGGGCAAGACCTACCTGGAGCTGGCCGAGGAACTGGTCGAGTACGTGACCTGGCAGGGCTTCACCCACGTCGAACTGATGCCGGTCACCGAGCATCCGTTCGAGCCTTCCTGGGGCTACCAGGTGACCAACTACTTCGCGCCACAGTCGCGGCTGGGCCGTCCGGACGAGTTCCGGCACCTGGTCGACCGGCTGCACCAGGCCGGCATCGGCGTGATCCTGGACTGGGTGCCCGGCCACTTCCCGAAGGACGAGTGGGCTCTCGGCCGGTTCGACGGCAGCGCGCTCTATGAGCATGCCGACCCTCGCCAGGGTGAGCACCGGGACTGGGGCACCTACATCTTCAACTACGGCCGCAACGAGGTGAAGTCGTTCCTGGTCAGCAACGCGCTGTTCTGGGTGACCGACTTCCACATCGACGCGCTGCGGGTCGACGCGGTGGCCTCCATGCTCTACCTGGACTACAGCCGCGAGGACGGCGAGTGGGTGCCGAACCAGTTCGGCGGCAACGAGAACCTGGAAGCGATCGATTTTCTGCGCTACGTGAACAAGCACCTCTACGAGCGGGTCCCGGGCGTCTGCATGATCGCCGAGGAGTCCACGTCCTTCGGCGGCGTCACCAAGCAGGTCGACCAGGGCGGTCTCGGCTTCGGATTCAAGTGGAACATGGGCTGGATGAACGACTCGCTGCGCTATCTGGCGCTGGAGCCGATCTACCGTCAGTACCACCACCACGAGATGACCTTCGCGATGGTCTATCAGTACTCGGAGAACTTCGTCCTGCCGATCAGCCACGACGAGGTGGTGCACGGCAAGGGCTCGATGATCAACAAGATCCCGCAGGACTCCTGGCGTCAGTTCGCCACCCTGCGCGCGTTCTACTCGTTCATGTGGGGATTCCCGGGCAAGCAGCTGCTGTTCATGGGCTGCGAGTTCGGCCAGCGCACCGAGTTCAACGAGGCCACCTCGCTGGAGTGGTGGGTTTCCGACCTATGGGGCCATCACGGCCTGCAGCGGCTGGTCAAGGACCTCAACGACATGTACGTGGCGACTCCTGCCCTGTGGAAGCTGGACAGCGATCCGGCCGGCTTCCGCTGGATCAGTGCCGACGATGCCGGCCGGAACACCTTCGCCTGGGTGCGCTCCGACGGCGAGGGCCAGCACGTCGCAGTGCTGGTCAACTTCTCCTCCGAGGCCTGGCACGACTACAAGATCGGCCTGCCGGCCGCGGGCACCTGGAAGGAAGTGCTCAACTCCGATGCCGGCATCTACGACGGCTCGGACGGACACGGCAACCTCGGCCAGGTCGAGGCCCACGCCGAGGACTTCAACGGCTGGGAGGCCGCCGCCACGGTGAACATCCCGCCGCTGGGTGCTGTCTTCTTCCGGTACGAGGATTGAGCCAGGGCGGCCAGGAGTTCAAGGTCCAGCTCCGGGTCGGCGACGCGGGAGTCGGCGTCCTGGAGTGGTCCGGTCGGGCGAACCAGCAGGTGGTCGACCAGGCCGTCAGCCTGGCTGCTGACGATGCGCTGATCGCCCGAGGGCTGCGCCGGGTCGAGGTCTCATTGCCGTCCGGCGACGTGGTCGGGCGCCGGGCGTTGCAGCGGTCCGGGTTCCGGCTGGAGGGGGCCCGTCGGCAGGCTTATGCCCTACCCGACGGCAGCTTCGTCGACGTGGTGCTCTACGCCAGGCTGGCCAACGATCTGGTCTACGGTCCCGGTGGCTTCACCGGCGTGATGAACTCCGTGCTGCCCCGCAAGCGGCTGATCGCGCACGCCCTGCTCACCGATCCCTGGAACCGGGTCTGCCTGCTGGAGACCACGTTCAAGGACGATTGGGAGTTGCCCGGCGGAATCGTGAACCCGTCGGAGTCGCCACGCGACGGCGCCGTCCGTGAGATCGATGAGGAGTTGTCGCTGCGGCTCGAGGTGGGTCGGGTGCTGGTGGTCGACTGGCTGGCGCCGTACCTGGGGTGGGACGACGCGGTGGAACTGATCTTCGACGCCGGGTCACTGACTGCCGAGCAGATGGACCAGATCGTGCCCGACCCGGTCGAGGTACGGGCGGTGCACTGGCTCGCACCCGACAAGGCCGCGGACAAGATGGCCCCGTTCGCCCGTGGCCGACTGCTCGCCTCGGTCGCCTGCCGGGTCGGCGGGGGGACGCAGTATCTGGAACGGGGTTTCCCCCGTCCGGAGACCGGCTGAGTGCGTGGCCCGGCCGGCAACCGCACTGGGCGCGGTCAGCCGCCGGCTCAGCGCACGAGTTTCGCCGCTGCCGTGAAGGTCGAGCAGGCCGACACCTGAGGGCCGGCCAGACCGCGGTTCAGCCAGCGGGCCCGCGCCTTCGCCGAACCGTGATCACCGATCCGACCGGTGAGCGTGTCGTCCGCGATGGCCTTGATCAGGACCGCGAAACCGGACCGGTCTGCGGACGTGAATCCGCTGGACCCGGCCAGCGAGTTCATCGCCAGGCCGGCGAAGCAGTCGGCCTGCAGTTCCATCCGTCGGATCACCACGCTCCGTTTCGCCGGCGTCTCGGCTGCTTGGGCATAAGCCAGGCCCGAACCGAAGATGCCGGTTCGGCCCTGCGTGGCATGGCCGTACTCGTGGGCCAGGATCAGGTCGTAGGCGAAGTCCTGGGCGGGCAGGATTTCGCGCAACTGGAGGCCGAAGTAGATCCGCTGCGAGGCCGAGCAGTAGTAGGCGTTGTAGGCATCCATCCGTCCGCAGGGGCCGGTGGCCGCACCCGCATAGACATGGACCACCGGGTAAGGCATCTGGAACCCGGCTACCTGCACCGTGGGCCGCCAGGCCATGGTCAGGCAGCCGGCGACGAGTTCGAGGTGCCGCTCCAGTGCGGCAGCCTTGATCCGTTCCTGGTCGATCAGAGGAATCGCGCAGCGGGTGGGCGCGACTCGGCCACGGTACAGAGGGTTCTGCTTCGTCCACCGGGACGCCACCGACCAGCTGGTGGGCCACGGGGCGGGGGCCGGTTTCGGCTCGGGGCGCCCGACGCCGCTCGGCCTGGGTCCGGCCTTGGTGGGCTGCTTCGGGGGCACCGCAGAGGTCGTCGCCGTCGGAGTCGTCGTCGGCGATGGAGCGGTCGTAGTGCGGGTCTGTGTGGGCGTCGGGGCAGAGACGGTGCCGGCCGGAGGTGTTCCCGCTACGGTCGGCAGCATGGTCGCGAAGGTGGTCGGCAACCTCGTCACCGCGGGGCCGGTCAGCGCGTTGACCATCGCGGCGAGCACCACCACACCAATCAGTACCGCTGCGCCGATCAGGCCCACGGTCCCACGCTTGCGGGTCGCTCCCGCGGGTCGAGCTGCCCCATACCCGACGCCCGGTTGAGCGGCGGCTGCGGGCGGCCAGGCCCAGGTCGGCGGCTGGTTCCAAGCAGGAACTGGCCCTGGTTGGGACGGCGCCGACCGTTGCGCAGGTGGCCAGGGCTGGGTCACGCTCGCAGACTAGCGGCGGGTCAGGCTGACCGGTCCTGCAGGGGGTCAGAACAGCGCGCTCATCAGATTGCGGCGGGCCTTCAACACCGACGGTTCGGCGTTGCCGACCACCTCGAACAGCTCCAACAGGCGTACCCGCACGGTCTCGCGCTCGGCACCAGCCGTCTCGCGCACCAACTCGACCAGGCGCTCGAAGGCCAACTCCGGTTGACCGGACAGCATCTCCAGGTCGGCGGCAGCCAGTTGGGCGTCGACCGAGGTCGGCTCGTTCGCCGCCCGGGTCAGCACCGCAGCCGGATCGCCGCCGGCGGAACGGGCCAGCAGCGCGACCTGCGCGCGTCCGGCCTTCGCTTCGAGGTCATTGGGGCTCTGCGCCAGGATCGTGTCGTATTCCACCAGCGCGGCGGCGAAGTCCCCGCGATCGAGGGCCGCGTCGGCCGCGTTGAACCGCGGATCGGGTTCGTCGGACTCCCCCGCCCCACCGGCGACCGGGTCGGCGCGGCCGACCACGCCGTTGGACGTGGCAACCTGCATCAGCTGGGCGATGGTCGCATCCGCCTCGGCCTTGCTGCGGGTGCCCTGGAACAAGGGCGCCAGTTGACCGGCGATGACGCCGATCACGGTCGGCACGGCCTGGACGCCGAAGGCCTGCGCGATACCGGCGGCAACGTCGACGTTGACCCGGGCCAGCAGGTAGAGGCCGGCAGCCGCGTTGGCGAGCGCGATCAGGTCATCGGACAGCGTCGCAGCGTTGGCCCGCGGGGAATACAGCTCGACGACGACCGGGTGACGCATCGACAGTTGCATCACCGCCTCGAAGTTGGATTCGTCGACGTCGACGACGAAGGATGCGCCCGGCGCGACCGGCGGTGCCTTCGCAGCAGCGGCGATCCCGGAGAGGTCCATGGCGCGGGAGGTGAACTTCGGCAAGGTCATGTGCCCATTGTGTCAAAGTTGGGCCATGCCCTCCGACCCGCTCATCGCGATCGTCCAACATCAGGGTGAATGTCCCGCGGCCTGCCTGGCCGACTGGCTGGACGAGGCGGGCGCGAAGCTGGTCACGGTTCGACCGGACCTGGGTGCGCGGCTGCCCGCGGCCACAGAACTCGACGGCCTGATCGTGCTCGGCGGCATCATGGGAGCCACCGACGACGAGGTGGCGCCCTGGCTGCCGGACGTGCGGGCACTGATCCGCGACTGCGCGGAGCAGGGGGTGCCGACCCTCGGGGTGTGTCTCGGCCACCAACTGGCGGCGGCTGCCCTTGGTGGCCGGGTCGACCGCAATCCGAACGGCAAGCAGACCGGCGTGCTGCCGATCGGCTACCGTCCGGAAGCCCTGGACGACCCGCTGTTCGGCCCGCTCGATCACACTGTCCGCGGCGTCCACTCCAACCATGACGTCGTGCTCGGCCTGCCGCCCGGGTCCGTCGTGCTGGCCACCGCTCCCGGCGGCGAGGTGCAGGCCGCCCGCTTCGCCCCGACGGTCTGGGGAGTCCAATGGCACCCCGAAGTGGACACCGACGTCTTCGCCGGCTGGTGCGAGATCGAACCCCCCGACTCCGAGGAGGAGGCCCGCGTGGCCATCGCCGAAGTGGACGCCGCCCGCGCCGAACTCGACGCCGCCTGGCAGCCCCTCGGCGCCCGGTTCGCCACCATCTGCCGCGACGCCCACACTTCCCCTCTGGCCGGCTGACCCGGGACGCCTAGCGTGCCGCACCGGCGTCCGGGTGTTCTGGAAGGGGCAGCGAGGGCGTCCTGCGCACCCGCGGCAACACACGCAACCACGCGAACATGGTGAGCAGAACCCAGCAGACAAGCACAAATAGCGAGATCGGTCCCGGATAAGGGTCGCCGTCCACCACTCACGTTGGCATGATGTCGTTATGGTTCACGAACGCGCCGGGCAGGTCGCACTGCCTGAAGACCTCGTCGACGTCGAGGCAATGATCGCCGCCTACTACGATCTCGTGCCCGACCCCGCCAATATCGATCAGCGGGTTGTCTTCGGCACCTCCGGGCATCGCGGCTCCAGCCTGAAGACCTCTTTCAACGATCTGCACATCGCCGCAACGACGCAGGCGATCGTGGAGTACCGGGCGTCGCAGGGGGTGGACGGCCCATTGTTCATCGGCAAGGACACCCACGGTTTGTCGCTGCCGGCCTGGAAGACCGCGTTGGAGGTACTGGTCGCCAACGGCGTCAACATCCGAGCGGAGAAGGAAGACGAGTACACCCCCACCCCCGCGGTGTCCCGGGCGATCATCGTCTACAACCGTGACAACGACGGTCCGCGGGCGGACGGCATCGTGGTCACCCCGTCCCACAACCCGCCGACCGACGGCGGGTTCAAGTACAACCCACCGCACGGCGGTCCGGCAGATACCGACGCCACGTCGGTGATCGCGGCCCGGGCGAACGAGTTGATGGGTGATCCAGACGGGATCAAGCGCGATCGTCCCTACGACGAGATCAGCTCGCAGATCGAGCGCCACGACTATCGCACCGCCTACTGCGAAGACCTGAAGAACGCCATCGACCTGGACGCCATCCGCTCCGCCGGACTCAACATCGGTGCGCACCCGCTGGGCGGCGCCGCCGTGCAGTACTGGCAGTACATTGCCGACAATCTGAACATCGGCCTCACCGTGATCGATCCGACGGTCGACCCGGCCTGGCCGTTCATGACCCTGGACTGGGACGGCAAGATCCGGATGGACTGCTCCAGCCCTTACGCGATGGCCTCGCTGATCAAGAACAAGGACAAGTACGACATCTCCACCGGCAACGACGCCGACTCCGACCGGCACGGCATCGTCACCCCCGACCACGGCCTGATGAACCCCAACCACTTCCTGGCCGTCGCGATTTGGTACCTCTACACCCACCGCCCCGGTTGGAAGCCGGACGCCGGCATCGGCAAGACCCTGGTCAGCTCCTCGTTCATCGACAAGGTTGCGGCCGACCTCGGCCGCACGCTGGTCGAGGTGCCGGTCGGGTTCAAGTGGTTCGTGCCCGGACTGATGACCGGTGACATCGGCTTCGGCGGCGAGGAGTCCGCAGGAGCGTCATTCCTCACCCTCGACGGCAACACGTGGACCACCGACAAGGACGGCATTCTGCTCTGCCTGCTCGCCTCGGAGATTCTCGCCGTGACCGGCAAGAGTCCGTCGCAGATCTACGCCGAGATGGAGGCCAAGTACGGCGAGAGCGCCTACGCCCGGGTGGACGCGCCGGCCAACCGTGAGCAGAAGGCGAAGCTCGGCAAGCTTTCCCCCGACGACGTCACCGCCACGGAATTGGCCGGCGAACCGATCGTGGCCAAGCTCACCCGCGCGCCCGGCAACGACGCCGCGATCGGTGGGCTCAAGGTGACCACCGAGCACGCCTGGTTCGCGGCCCGTCCGTCCGGCACCGAGGACGTCTACAAGATCTACGCCGAATCCCTGAAGGGTCCAGATCATTTGGCGCTGGTACAGGCCGAGGCACGAGAGGTCGTCAACGCGGCGCTGGGCTGAGGTCGGCGGTCGAGACCGATCGTCGATCGAGCTTGATCGTCGATCGAGCTTGTCGAGACCAGAGTCAGGGCCCGGCATGACGACTCTGCACGTCGAGTTGCCACCGCCCGGGACTTGGGGTGGTGAACTAGCCGCCGTTGGCGATGTTGTCCGACACCCGTCCGGTCAGGCCGGCGCTGATCACTACCCGCTGGAACAGGTGCAGGCGGGCGTCCGGATCGCCGACATAACCGATCTCACGCAACCCCTGGTCCTGGGCGGCGTTCTCGAAGACGAACTCTGCGTAGCCGAACACCTGTCCCCAGAAGGGGCGCTGCATGGTGATGTCCAGAACCCGGGTCAGCGGCATCGACGCGCAGCGCTGGTCCAGTACGCCGTTCAACCGGAACACCCGCAGATTGGTGACGACGAATCGGTCCATGTACTCGGTGTGCATGCGCCAGAAGCCGTTCAGGCCCAGAAGTAGGCCGCCGACCAGCGCGACCCACCAGAAGTGGCCCAACTGGGGCATCACGCCGAACAGCAGCATTCCCAGCACCACCCGGATGCCTGGCCACAACCGGGTCACCCAGTGCCGACCGATCTCGTCCAGGACGAACTCGCCCTCCTCAGCGATCAGACGATCGTTGATGTGGGGATCGAAGAACCGCGACCAGCCCAGCTTGATGTTCGCGGACCGCTCCGCGGGCAGGGTCACCGTCGGCTAACGGGACAGCGCGACGAAGAACCGGCCGATCGCGTCGAACGCGCCGAAGAAGCTCTTCACCGCCGAGGCGGCGGCCTCAGGCCTGGTGAACAGGTAGAACAGCGCAAAGCCGACGACGAGCACCAGCAGGATTAACTTGATCCACTTGCCCATTTCGCCTCCGGGGAAGTCCGCACAACCTGTCTCACCTTGTCATTCTCAGCCTCGTCACGGCTAGCCCGATACTGCCACGCCGGGTTTGTTGCCCTTCTTCGCAAACCCTCAACCCCGGCTCGAAGGATGTGCCAGGCTTGAGACATGGATGGAATGTTCGTATGTATCGACCACGTCGGCCTCGCAGTTCCCGACCTTGACGAGGCAATTCGCTTTCATACCGAGGTGATGGGTTGGCGGGTGCTGCACCGCGAGCAGAACGACGAGCAGGGCGTCGCCGAAGCCATGATCGGTACCGGCGACCAGGGCCCCGAGAATGCTCAGATTCAACTGCTCGCACCCCTCGATGAGAACTCGACGATCGCCAAGTTCATCGGCCGCAGCGGGCCGGGCATGCAACAACTCGCCTACCGCGTGACCGACCTGGATTCGGTCAGCTCGACGTTGCGCGAGCGAGGCGTTCGGCTGTTGTTCCCGGAACCGAAGCGGGGTACCGGCGGTTCCCGGATCAACTTCTGTCACCCCAAGGACACCGGCGGCGTGCTGCTGGAGTTGGTGGAACCAGCCAAGGCGTGAGTGTCCAGCGTTCACCCGGGATCGGAGTGGGTAGCATCAGGGGGTACACCCCATAGAAAGGACCTCGGGTGAGCCATCAGCCAGAAGAAACGGTTGGCCTCGATCTGTTCGACGAGACCGCGAGCGCTGCCGGCAGCTTTCCGCACTCGATGCTGGGTTACGAGCGCCAAGCGGTTGACGCCTACATTCGCGACATCGAGCGGCAGCTGAGTTCGGCCAAGCGTAAGGTGCGGTCGTTGCAACGCCAGCTCTCCACCAAGGCGGACGAGACCGACTACTCCCGTCTCGGTACCCACACCGGTGACCTGCTGCGGGCTGCTGAGGCCCAGGCGGCAGAAATGGTGAAGGCCGCCCAGATCGAGGCGCAGCGCATCGTGGACGATGCCCAGAACGATGCCGGCCAGGTCGCTCGCGATGCGCACGAGGGCGCCGCGGTGGCCCGGGTCAGTGGTCTGGACGACCTCAGCCGGCTTCGCGAAGAACTGGCTGGACAGACCGGCGCCGAGCTGGCTGCGGCCCAGCTGGAGGCGGCCGCTCTCCGCGAGGCTGCCGAGAACCACCGGCTGATGGTGTTGGCCGACGCCGAGGGCAATGCCGCCTCGCTGCGCGACCAGGCCAGCCTTGAGGCCGAACGAATCCGCCAGTCCGCACATCATGAGGCGGCCGACATCCGGTCCAGGCTGGCCGCCGAACATGCCGATGCGCTGGCGCAGTTGCAGACCCGGCAGGCGGAGGTCACTGCACATCTCGCCGACCTCTCCGACAAGGCCCGGTTGCGTTCCGAAGAGTTCGGCGTGGCAATGGCCACCGACACTGCCCTGATGGCTGAGCGCCGGCAGAAGTCCCAGGCCGAGGCCGAGCAGATCGTCGCGTCGGCGAGCGAGCAGGCCAGGGCGGCGCTGTCCGATGCCCGGGCGAAGGCCGCCAAGCTGATCGCCGACGCCGAGATCGCGGCGTCCGGTCGGGCTGAGCAGCTGAAGCGCGAAACCGAGCGGCTCAACCAACGCAAGCAGGCCATCGTGGCTCAGCTCTCCAGCCTGTCCTCCCTGGCCAACAGCAGCGTTGCCGAGTTCCCCGACGACACGCACCACGCCGCAGCCGAGCCGGTCGACGCAGCCCCGGTGGACGAGGCCGAGCCCAGCGCGGAAGTGACCGAAGAACAAGAAGACGACGCCACTCGGGTCCAGCCGGCTGCCTCGGGCGGTCGGAACCGGCGGTAGCCGATGGCGGCGCAGCCGGACGAGATCGGCGGGGGCCGGAACCCCGGCGCCGCCGATCCGTCCCCGGCCCAAGCCGTGCCGCCCCGTCCGACGCCGACTCCCAGCGGGCCACGCAGCTGGTTGCACCGGCTCCGCCGGTCCAGCCAGGCCACGCCGTCCGACCTGGATCCGGACGCGATCAACGCCGGACCGCGATCGAACGTCACGCTGGCCAGGCGCAGTCCGTTCGCGATCGGCTTCTTCATCACCCTCGGTGCGCTGACCGCCTTCGGTCTGGTGTTCGGCCTGTACCGAATCTCGTCCGTGGTGGTGCTGGTGATGCTGGCCCTGTACATGGCGCTCGGACTGAATCCCCTGGTCGACAGGTTGGCCGCGCGCGGGGTGCGCCGCGGTTTCGCGGTGTTCCTGGTCGCGCTCAGCGCGATCGCCGTGCTCGCATTGGCGTTCTGGGCCGTATTGCCGGTCGCCTACGAGCAGATCAACCGGCTGTTACTGAACGCACCGTCATTGCTCCAGGAACTGCGGGCGAACCCGCAGATCGCCGAACTCGATGCCCGCTACGAGATCATCAACCGGGTCAGCACGTTCCTCACCTCGGGCGAGCTGCTGACCGCGCTGTTCGGCGGGCTGATGGGGGCCAGCCAGGCCGTGGCCGGGTTGGTCTTCAGCAGCATGATGACCATCGTGCTGACGCTGTACTTCCTGGCCTCGATGGAGTCGGTCAAGGGCGCCATCCTCGATCTCGCGCCGGCGTCCAGGCGAGCGCGAGTGCGCTATCTCGCCAACGAGATGTTCAGCCGGATCGGCGGTTATGTGACCGGACTGTTCATCGTGATCACCTGCGCGGCCACGGTGGCGTTCGTCTTTCTCAGCGTGGTCGGACTGGGCCAGTACGCGTTGGCGCTGGCGGTCGTGGTGGCGTTGTGCGCGGTGATTCCGCTGATCGGGTCCACCCTGTCGATGATCATCGTCTCGATCGTTGCGTTCACCTTCTCCCCCACCCAGGGCTTCATCACGCTGGCCTTCTTCCTGACCTACCAGCAGGTGGACAACTACTTCATCCAGCCACGCGTGTTCCAGCGCTCGGTGAGCGTGCCAGGGCCGCTGGTGATTCTGGCCGCCGTGTGCGGCGGCGTGCTGTACGGCCTGTTGGGAGCCCTCTTGGCGATTCCCTCGATGGCGGCGTTGATGCTGCTCTACCGCGAGGTGCTGATCCCGGCGCTGAACCGGCACTGATTTCAGAACAGCCGGTCGTCGGCGTTGTCGAGCCCACGCAGCACGTCGTAATCGACGCTGACGCAGGTGATGTCGCGGGTGCTGGCCAGAGTCTTGGCCTGCGGCTTGATCAACTGGGCGGCGAACACTCCTCTCACCGGACGCAGCAACGGGTCGGCGTTCATCAGGGTCAGGTACCGGGTGAGTTGCTCGACGCCGTCGATCTCGCCGCGGCGCTTCACCTCCACCGCCACATAGCCACCGGCCGCGTCCCGGAACAGCAGGTCGACCGGCCCGATCGGGGTGAGGTACTCGCGTTGGACGAGGGTCCAGCCTTTGCCGAACGCCTCTGGATGTTCGGCCAGCAACGCCTGCAGGTGGGCTTCCACGCCGTCCTTGACCAGGCCCGGGTCGAGGCCCAGTTCATGGCTGGAGTCGTGCAGGACCTCGGCGATCGAGATCTTCAGGGTGTCGGAATCCCGGTTGCGGATCTCCCACACCTCGGTGAACGCGGAATCCTGCGCGGCGGTGCCGATGGTCAGCGTGCAGGGCGGATTCATCCAGTTCAACGGCTTGTAGGCCCGGTCGTCGGCATGGATGGAGACCGAACCGTCGGCCTTGGCCAGGATCAGCCGGGTGGCCAACGGCAGGTGGGCCGATAGGCGTCCCGCGTAATCGACCTGGCAGCGGGCAACGATCAGACGCACCGGGCCACCGTACCGAATAGTCGCCGAGGCCATCGCCTGGTGGCCAATGCAATGCCCGTGCGATTGGGTTCACGGCTTTGGTTTGAGCCCGAGGCAACCTGGGCCCGCGGCTGGCTGAAACGCCTGGTTCATGGCCGGGCGGTCGATGCCGCCCGCAGTAGGATCGTGGCCATGCCCAAACGACCCAGCAAGCATGTGCGCCCAGCGCGCCCGCTGTCGTCGTCCCATGCCGCCGGGGTCGACAAGGCGGACGGCCGCTGGATGACCCAGACCATGCCCGCCCGCGCCGCGATCAAGGAATACCGCTGCCCGGGGTGCGAGCGGCTGATTCCGCTCGGTACGCCGCACGTGGTGGTCTGGCCGGTGGTGGCGTCCCTCGGCTACGCCAATGCCGTGGACGAGCGCCGGCACTGGCACACGTCCTGCTGGAATCGGAGGCTCTGATGGCGCTGTTCACGCAGGTGATCGGAAACGGCCGTCCGGACGCCGTCTTTCTGCACGGCCTGTTCGGCCGGGGCAAGAACTGGGCCGGAATCGCTCGTACGCTGGCCGATCACGAGCACACCAGCGTGCTGTTCGACCTGCCCAACCATGGCCGATCGCACTGGACCGACACCTTCGACTACCCCTCCATGGCGGACGAGGTCGCGGCGGAATTGCGGCTTCGGCTGGGCAGCGCTGCGGCGGTGCACCTGATCGGTCACTCGATGGGCGGCAAGGTAGCCATGCTGGTGGCACTGCAGCATCCGGAGCTGGTCAGGAGCCTGGTGGTCGTCGACATCGCCCCGGACTTCTCCGCGAAGGTGAGCAGCAACGTGCCCTTCGTCCGGGCCATGCGCGAGCTGGACCTGCAGAACCTGGACAACCGCAGCGCGGCCGAGGCAATCCTCGCCCGCGATGTGCAGGACCCCGCCGTCCGGCAGTTCCTGATGCAGAACCTCAAGCACACTCGCACCGCAGACAACCGCAACGGCTGGCAGTGGGATCTCAACCTGCAGCTGCTGGGCGACCATCTCGACGAGATCGCCGAGTGGCCGGACGTCGGCGACGTCAGCTACGTTGGCCCGACCCTCTGGGTGGCCGGTGCCGAGTCCCCGTACATCCGCCCCGAACACGACGAGCGGATGCGTCGGCTCTTCCCACGCGTGCGGCTGGTGAAGATTCCCGGGGCCGGCCATTGGGTGCACGCCGACCAGCCGGCCAAGCTGACAGCCGAAGTCCTCACCTTCCTGGACGCCTGAACCCACCGTCGTTGCGCGGTCAAGCGCTCATTGCGCGGGTCCGTCCGCGCGCAACCAGCCCGGACCCGCGCAACGACTGATGTTATGCCCCGACCCGCGGCAGCAAACCTGACCACGACTACTGGACGGAGGACGCGACAGCTGGACCCGCAACTAGCCAACGCTGACCGAGTTGATCCGGAAGGCGTTGAACGGCCTACCAGTGCCGTCATCGAAGCTGTTGTCGTGGCCCGCCGCTGCCATGGATTTGATCACCCTCAGCCCGGCCTCGTCCACGTGTCCGAAGACGGTGTAGGTCGGCGGCAGCTGGGAGTCCTCGTAGACGATGAAGAACTGCGATCCGTTGGTGTCGGCACCTGAGTTCGCCATGGCCACCGCGCCGGCCCGATAGGTGGGTGCCGGATCGAGCTCGTCACCGAATCGGTAGCCCGGGCCACCCCGTCCGGTGCCGGTCGGATCGCCGCACTGCACCATGAACAGCCAGGAGCCGCCGAGCCGATGGCAGCCGGTGTCGTCGAAGAACTTCTGCCTGGCCAACGACTCGAACGAGTTCAGTGTGCACGGTGCGATGGACCGATCGCCGGTGAAGGTGACCGGACCATCGGTCATGTTCAGGGTGATCATCACAGTACCCACGTCCGGAACCCCGGTGCTGGCCGGAAGGTCGGCGGCCTTGGCGGGGCTGCCGGCGACGGTGTAGTCGCAGTCGGTCGTACCGGCGGCGGGCAAGGCTCTCGCACTGGGGTTGGGTCCGGCGGCACAGCCCGTCACCACCAGCAGGGCGGCGGTCAGCAGCGGCGCAGAACGAAACACCCACCCGATTCTGTCACACGCCGGCGAGCGCGCCGCACCGCAGGCCTGTGGCCCAGCGGTGCCGGCGGGCCCGGTTGGTTAGGCTGGCGACATGGTCCAGCTCACCAAGATCTACACCCGCACCGGCGACGCCGGCCAGACCCGGCTGTCGGACATGTCACTCGCCGCGAAGACCGATCTGCGGGTGGAGGCGTACGGTCAGGTGGACGAGGCGAACTCGATTCTCGGTGTTGCGACGGCGCGCGGAGATCTGCCCGAAGGCCTCAACAAGGCCCTGCGGCTGATCCAGAACGAGTTGTTCGACCTGGGCGCCGATCTGTCCACCCCACTGGCCGACAACCCGCCCTGGGAGCCACTGCGCATCGTCCAGCCCTGCATCGACCGGCTGGAGAGTTGGTGCGACGAGTTGTCCGATCAGGTCGGCCCGTTGAGTTCGTTCATCCTGCCGGGCGGCACCCAGACCGCAGCCCAGCTGCACGTGGCCCGCACCGTGGTCCGTCGCGCCGAACGGACGGCCTGGCGCGCTGCTGACGATCACGGCCTGGCGGTCGAGGGCGGGCTGAACCCGTTGGCGATCACCTACCTCAACCGGCTGTCCGACCTGCTCTTCCTGGCTGCTCGGGTGGCCAACGCCGAGGTCGGGGACGTGCTGTGGGTACCCGGCACCGATCGGGTTCCGGTGGAGGAGAAGGCGGCCGGGCGACGCCGCCGCGCGGCCGAGGCTAATCAGGAGACGCCGGCGACATCCGATAGCGCATTCCAGGCGGAGCAGCCTCCAGCCAGCTGAGCAGGCCGGTCAGCGAGCCCGCGTCCATCGCCAACTCGACACCTCCGGAGGGCCCGTCCAGACGCAGGACCCGCTGGCTCTGATACAACGGGCCGGCTTCCTCGGGCAGCGGACGGCGCTGGTCACCTGCTCGCACATGCGCGCGATCGAACCGCTGGGTGGGCCACAACGACATTGAGACTGCCGGAAACCACTGCAGCTCGTGCTCGCGATAGCGAGCGACGCCCAGTACCCAGCGCGAGCCCGGCGTGGACAGGTCACGTCGCCGGCTACAGGCGAAGGTGCCGCCGGTGCGGGAGAGCCATCGCCGCCGGAGAAACAGCCAGGCGAGCGCGAGCGCCAGAACTGCACCGACCGTGATCAGCAGCACTTCGGCCGCCTGGATCACGTCGCCCACGGTCCCTACTCTCTACCGGTCAGCGGAACTGTTCGGCCTTCTTGGCCGCGGCGAGCTGAGCAGTGGCACGATCGTGGTGATGCCGCGTCTCTTCGCCGTTGTCGCCCTCGTTCAGCTTCTTCTCGGCCTCCATCAGTTCACGCTCGGCCTCCTTGACGGAGATCTCATGAGCCAACCGACCGTACTGGCTGAAGATCGACACCCGGTTGTCCGCGACCGTGATGAAGCCGCCGTCCAAGGCGACCACCTCACGCTTGCCGTCGGGGGTGAGCACTTCGGCGGCACACGGCACCAGCACGGCCAGGAAGGGCTCGTGGTTGGGCAGGATGCCGATGTCTCCCTCGACGGTACGGGCCACCAGCGAGAGCGCCTCGCCTTCCCAGACCCGCCGGTCGGCGGCCACGACGTCGACGAACAGTAAGTCGCCCTCTGCCATCTGGTCAGCCCTCCTTCTGCATGCGGTCCCAGTTCTCCATCACCATGTCCATGCCGCCAACATTGAAGAAGGCCTGCTCAGCGACGTGGTCGACCTCGCCGTCGCAGATCATCGTGAACGCCGCGATGGTGTCGGCCAGCGGCACGGACGAACCCGGCACGTTGGTGAACTTGGTGGCCATGTAGGTGTTCTGGCTGAGGAACTGCTGGATCCGCCGGGCCCGGCCGACCAGCACCTTGTCCTCTTCGGAGAGCTCGTCGACACCGAGAATGGCGATGATGTCCTGGAGTTCCTTGTTGCGCTGCAGGATCTGCTTCACCCGGGTGGCGGTCTGGTAGTGCTCGGCACCGATGAACTGCGGGTCGAGGATCCGGCTGGAGCTGGTCAGCGGGTCCACTGCTGGGTACAAGCCTCGCGAGGCAACCTCGCGGGAGAGCTCGGTGGTGGCGTCCAGGTGCGCGAAGGTGGTCGCCGGAGCCGGGTCGGTGTAGTCGTCGGCCGGCACATAGATCGCCTGCATCGAGGTGATCGAGTGACCCCGGGTCGAGGTGATCCGCTCCTGCAGCTGGCCCATCTCGTCGGCCAGGTTGGGCTGGTAACCCACCGCGGACGGCATCCGGCCGAGCAGCGTGGAGACTTCGGAGCCGGCCTGGGTGAACCGGAAGATGTTGTCGATGAACAACAGCACATCCTGGTTCATCACATCGCGGAAGTACTCCGCCATGGTCAGGGCCGACAGTGCCACCCGCAGCCGGGTGCCCGGCGGCTCGTCCATCTGGCCGAAGACCAGGGCGGTGTCGTCCATGACGCCCGCCTCGATCATTTCGTGGATCAGGTCGTTGCCCTCACGGGTGCGCTCCCCCACGCCGGCGAACACCGAGGTGCCACCGAAGTTGTGCGCGATCCGGTAGATCATCTCCTGGATCAGCACCGTCTTGCCCACGCCCGCGCCGCCGAACAGGCCGATCTTGCCGCCCTTGACGTACGGGGTGAGCAGGTCGAGCACCTTGATGCCGGTCTCCAGCATCTCGGTTCTCGGCTCGAGGGCGTCGAACTTCGGGGCCGGACGATGGATCGACCAGCGCTCGTCGATCTGGATCGACGCGGTGTCCTCGTTCAGGCACTCACCGGTCACATTCCAGACCCGGCCCTTGGTCACGTCGCCGACGGGCACCGTGATCGGGCCGCCGGTGTCCCGCACGCTGGCGCCACGGCGCATGCCGTCGGTCGGCTTGAGCGAGACCGCGCGCACCATGTTGTCACCGATGTGCAGGGCCACCTCGGCGTAGATGGTGCGGGTTTCCTCGCCGGTGTCGATGTCGATCAGCAGCGCGTTGTAGATGTCGGGCATGGCGTCGGCGGGGAACTCGACGTCCACCACCGGCCCGATCACCCGGGCTACTCGGCCGACGGCACCCTGGGTCTCGTCAGTTCCGGTGTTGTTGTCCAGTGTCACGGTCATTGGTTCACTCTCGTCTCGTGCCCTAGTCCCGGGCTGCTGCGTCGGCAAGTGCACCAGCACCACCGACGATTTCACTGATTTCCTGGGTGATCTCGGCCTGGCGAGCCTGGTTGGCCTCGCGGGTCAGCCGCTCGATCAGTTGCTGGGCATTGTCGGTCGCCGACTTCATCGCCCGCTGCTGGCTGGCCAACTGTGAGGCTGCCGACTGCAGCAGGTAGAACCACACCCGGCTGCGGACGTACATCGGCAACAACGCGTCCAGCACCGAGTCGGGGTCGGGTTCGAACTCGAACAGCGACCGCAGTTCACCCTCTTCCGGCTCGTGCACCCCCTCGACGACCTCGAGTGGCAACAGCCGGCGCGCTCGCGGGGTCTGCTCGATCATCGACTGCATGCGGGTGTAGACGCCGTAGATGGCGTCCACCCCGCCCTCTTCGTAGGGCGTCATGAAGTCGGCGATCAGGGTGTCGGCGATGTCCTGGGCGTGCTCGTAGCGGGGCGAGTCGGAAAACCCGTCCCACGACTTGCGCATCTCGATGCCACGGAACTTCAGGTACGCGATGCCCTTACGCCCCACGGCGTAGCGGACCACCTCGACCCCGTCCTGGCGGAGCCGCTCGTGCAGCCGAGCGGCGGTCTTGATCGCGTTGGCCGAGTACGCACCGTTCATGCCCCGATCGGAGGTGATCATGAGCAGCGCGACCCGACGCACCTGTTCGGGTGCCTGGACGAGGGGATGATCGCCCTGGCTGTAGGTGGCAACCGCCGACACCGCCCGAATCATCTCGGTGATGTACGGCTCACCCGCCTGGGCAGCCTGCTGCGCCTTGATGATTCGGGACGCAGCGATCAACTCCATGGCGCGGGTGATCTTCTTGGTGGCCGAGACGGACTTTCGCCGTTGTCTCAGCTCGCGGAGACTCGCAGGCATCGCTCAGTCCTGCTTCTTCGTCTCGATCGTCTCGACCGAAATCTCCTCGTCCTCCAGCGGACGGTGGCCCTTCTCACCCTCCACCAGGGGGTTGCCCTGGGACGTGCGGAACTGCTTCTTGAAGTCGGCGATTCCCTTGGTCACCGCGTTGGCAGTGTCGTCGTCCCACTTGCCGGTGGCGGCGATGTTGCTCAGTACGTCGGTGTTGCGGCGCAGGTGATCCATCAGTTCGCTCTCGAACCGCAGCACGTCCTCAACCGGCACCTCGTCGAAGTGACCGTTGGTGCCGGCCCAGACGCTGACCACCTGGTCTTCGACCGCGAAGGGGCTGTACTGCGGCTGGCGGAGCAACTCGGTGAGCCGCGCGCCGCGCTCGAGTTGGCGCCGCGAGGTGGCGTCCAGATCGGAGGCGAACATGGCGAACGCCTGCATGTCGCGGTACTGGGCCAGGCCGATCTTCAGCGTGCCGGAAACCTGCTTCATGGCCTTGACCTGGGCATCGCCGCCGACTCGGGAAACCGAGATACCGACGTCGATGGCCGGACGTTGGTTGGCGTTGAAAAGGTCGGACTGCAGGAAGATCTGGCCGTCGGTGATCGAGATCACGTTGGTCGGAATGTACGCCGACACGTCATTGGCCTTGGTCTCGATGATCGGGAGGCCGGTCATCGAACCGCCGCCGAGCTCGTCGGACAGCTTGGCGCAGCGCTCGAGCAACCTGCTGTGCAGGTAGAACACGTCGCCGGGGTAGGCCTCACGGCCCGGCGGGCGACGTAGCAGCAGCGACATGGCGCGGTAAGCCTCGGCCTGCTTGGTCAGGTCGTCGAAGATGATCAGCACGTGCTTGCCGCCGTACATCCAGTGCTGGCCGATGGCCGAACCGGTGTAGGGGGCGATGTACTTGAAACCGGCCGGATCGGACGCCGGGGCGTGCACGATGGTGGTGTACTCCATCGCGCCGGCGTCTTCCAGCACCTGCTTCAGCGAAGCGATGGTGGAACCCTTCTGACCGATCGCGACGTAGATGCAGCGCACCTGCTTGGTCGGATCGCCGGTGTCCCAGAACGCCTTCTGGTTGATGATCGTGTCGACGGCGATGGCGGTCTTGCCGGTCTTGCGGTCGCCGATGATCAGCTGGCGCTGGCCGCGGCCGATCGGGGTCATCGCGTCGATCGCCTTGATGCCGGTCTGCATCGGCTCCTTGACCGACTGGCGGTCCATCACGCCGGCCGCCTGCAGCTCCAGCGCGCGGCGCTCGGGCACGTCGGTGATGTCGCCGAGGCCGTCGATCGCGACGCCCATCGCGTCCACCACCCGGCCCAGGTAGCCGTCGCCCACCGGGATCGACAGGATCTCGCCGGTGCGCTTGACCGTCGAGCCTTCTTCGATGCCTTCGGAATCGCCCAGCACGACGACGCCGATCTCGCGGATGTCGAGGTTGAGGGCGATGCCGCGGGTGCCGTTGGCGAAGTCGAGCAGTTCGTTGGCCATCGCCGACGGCAGCCCTTCGACCTTGGCGATGCCGTCACCGGAGGTGACGACGGTGCCCAGCTCTTCGCGAGCCGCGCCGTCGGTGGAGAAGTTCGCCACAAACTTCTCCAGGGCCTCCCGGATCTCGTCGGGACGAATAGTCAGTTCCGCCATGTGCGTTGGTCCTTGTCTTCGTTCGTTCGGGGAATGTGCTTCAGCTGATCTGGCGGCGGGCTTCTTCGAGCCTGCCCGAAACGGTGCCGTCGATGATTTCGTCGCCGACCGTGACTCGGGCCCCGCCGACGACGGACGGGTCGACCACGATCTGCAGGCTGACCTGGCGGCCCAACTGGTCGCCCAGGACGCTCACCAGCCGGCTCTGTTGCTCTTCGGACAGCGGACGCGCAACCACCACGTGAGCGATGGCCCGGCCCCGCTGCGCTGCGGCCAAGGCGAGGTAGCCCTGCAGGGTCAACTCGAAGCTGCGGGTGCGGGCGCCGACGGCACGCCTGGCGAGGTAGACCGAGGTGGCGTCGGCGCGGCCGTCCAGCAGGTCGGAAACCAGCTGGCGTCGCACGGCCAGGGGTGCGGACCGGTCGCCGAGGGCAGAACGCAGCCGGGAGTCGCCCTCCACCAGCCGACCGAAGCGGAACAGCTCGTCCTCGACCTGATCGAGGGTGTCGGCCTGCTGCGCGCTGGCCGCAGCGGCCCGCACGCCCTGCCGTTCCAGGGCGGCAGCCAATGCCGACGAGCCGCCCCAGCGGATGGTCGCGGCCGCACGCAGCACGTGCTGCGTGGGCTCGGACACCCGCGAACCGAACAGGGCGTCGACCAGAGCGCGACGCGCATCCGCCTCCGCACCCGGATCGGTGAGGGCGCGGCGAAGAGCCGGCTGCTGGTCGAGGATGTCGACCACAGCGAACAACTCCTCGGCGACCGTTGGATTGACCTGCTGTTCGTTCAGCACGCCGTCCAGTTCGCCGAGCCGCGCCTCTTGGGTGCTGCTCATACCTTCTCCGAGCTGTTCGCCTCGAGGTCGGCGATGAACCTGTCGACCGTGCGCCGGGCGCGCTCGTCGTCGTCGAGCGACTCGCCGACGATCTTGCCTGCCAGGCTGGTGGCCAGGCCACCCACCTCGGAGCGGAGTTGCTCAACGGCGACGACCCGTTCGGCCTCGATCTGCGACTTGGCGTTGGCGACCAGCCGGGCGGACTCCTCTTGGGCGCCCTTTCGCATCTCGGCGAGGATGGCCGCACCCTGGGCCTTGGCGTCCTCGCGCAGCGCGCTCGCCTCGTCGCTGGCTTTGGCCAGTTGTTCGTTGTACCGCTTGAGCGCTTCGGCAGCCTCTTGCTGGGCCAGCTCGGCCTTCTCGATGCCGCCTGCGATCAGCGCCGCACGCTCTGCGTAGGTCGCTTCGAAGCGCGGCACGACCAGCTTCGCAATGCCGATCCACACTGCAATGAACAGCAGGATGCCGGCGATGAACTCCGGGAGTTCCGGAGCCAGCGGGCCGAGTTCGATTTCGAGAATCATCGGCCCGGACTCAGAGCACGAAGGCCAGCGCGATGCCGATGATGGCCAGCGCCTCGACCACGGCGAAGCCGAGCCAGGCGGTGCCCATCAGGGCGCCGCGCGCCTCAGGCTGGCGCGCCGTTCCGTTGATGACGGCGGCGAAGATCAGGCCGACGCCGACACCGGGGCCGATGGCACCCAGGCCGTAGCCGACCATGTTCAACGAGCCGGTGATCTCCAGGAGCGTGAGCATCAGTTGTTCCCTTTCGGATTGGTTTGGTGAAGCGATCAGTGCTCTTCGGCCAGTGCCGAAGAGATGTACTGGGCGGACAGGACGGTGAAGATGTAGGCCTGCAGGCAGCCCACGAAGATCTCGAGCGCGAAGATCGCCGAGCTCAGAATCCAGGAGGCGACACCCGCGACCATGTAGCCGGCGTTGGCCGACTGGACGAGCAGGGTGCCACCGACGATGAACACGATGACCAGCAGGTGGCCCGCGAACAGGTTGGCGAAGAGTCGCAGGGCGAGCGTGACCGGTCGGACGATGAAGTTCGACAGGAACTCCAGCGGGATCAGGATCGGCCACATCGCAACCGGCACACCCTCGGGCAGTGACATCCGCCGCACGTAGGTGAAGAAGCCCCACTTGCGGATGCCGACCGCGTTGTACATCACCCACACGATCAGGGCGAGAGCGTACGGGTAGGAGATATGCGAGAACGTCGGCAGCATGAAGAAGAAGAACTGACCGAACAGGTTGTTGATCAGGATGAAGCTGAACAACGCCAACAGGAACGGCAGGAACCGACGGTATTCGTGGCCCAGCACGTCACGGGCGATGCCGTTGCGAACCAGGTTGTACAACTGCTCACCGATGAATTGCTTCTTGCCCGGCACCGGCTTGTGCTTGCTGGCCAGCCACCACCACACGATGACGGCGAGTAGGGCACCCAGTACCGCTTGGAACAGGTAGTTGTTGATCCAATCGACCCCGGCACCGGGGAAGAGCGGACGTGGGTCGAAACTGTGAACCCCCGGCGGCCAGTGGCTCTCTTCGCCACCGCCCTCCATGGGGATGATCAGGCCCAGCCCCATAGCACCTCCGTCGTCTCTGTCGTGGTCAAGACTTGCGCACGAATCTTTGGTGGATCAGGTAAACCCCACCGGCGGCGCCAAGCACAATGCCGATCGGAAGGAGGAAAACAGTGCCCAACCAGCGGTCCAACAGCCAGCCGATCCCACCATAGAGCAGGACTCCGGCGATCAGATAGCTGACCGAGCGAATACCCTGGTCAGCGCCGTTCAGACCCGGGTCCGAACGCACGGCCTCGTGGGCGCTCCGTTGCTCCTCCATGACGTGGGGAGCCTAGCAGGAAGCCGTCCGGACCGGCCACCGCACTGCCTAGTGGGACGGGTCCTCGGGCGGATCGAAGACTGGTATCCGCAGCCTGCTGAAGACCCAGATCTCGGCGCTGAGCCAGCCCACCACGATGGCGATCGTGGTGACCGCGACCGCGATCCGGTCCATGCCGGCGAGCCGTTCCGGATTGGCTGCCGCGGTCAGCAGAATCAGCCCAGGCACGCCCACCCGCAGCAGGTAGGAGGCGAACCAGGCGATCATCATGCGCTGCGGCGGTGCGTCCGCCATCCGCACCTGCACCCACTGGCCCAGACCCATGAAGGCCAGCGTGCCGAGCGCCGCGATCAGCGCGCAGAGCCCGCCAACCGGGCCACGCAGCCACAGCATCGCCGGCACCACGAAGAGAGCGATGATATGTCCACCCATCGCTCCCCCGTTCATCAGCTGTCTGGCCCGGCGGGCATTGGCACTCAGTGGACGTCTGTCACGCGGCATGGCGCACCGGCTTCCAGGTCAGCCAGGCCGCCAGCGCGAGGCCGGCGACCAGGGCGGCGATCGCCCAGGGGGCGGTGGTCAGGCCGAGCAGAACGGCCCCGAAGGCGAGCAGCGCCGTCCACAGCCAGAGTAGGAACACGGCACGGCGATGACTGTGGCCGAGTTCCAGCATGCGGTGGTGCAGGTGCTGCTTGTCGGCCTGGAACCAGAGCCGTCCGGCCATCGTCCGCCGGACGTAGGCCAGCACCAGGTCGCCCAGTGGCAGTGCCATCACGGCGAACGGAAGGATCACCGGGATGTAGGCGTTCATCGCCAGTCCGGATCCCTCGACGGCGATCTGGGACGGGTCGATCTGACCGGTCAGGCTGATCATCGACGTGGCCAGCAGGAAGCCCAGCAGCATCGACCCGGAGTCACCCATGAACATCCGGGCCGGATTCACGTTGTAGGGCAGGAAGCCCAGGCACATGCCCACGGTGACAACGGTGATCAGGCTGGCCGTGGTGGCCCGGACCAGTTCCTGTTCGTAGCTGAGCAGGTAGGCGTAGACGAAGAAGGCGCCGGCACCGATGGCGACCACCCCGGCGGCCAACCCGTCCAGCCCATCGATCAGGTTGATCGAGTTCACGCACAGGAAGATCAGCACCATGGTCAGCACGATCGACATGGCGTCGTCCAGGGTGATGATGGTGCCGGGCAAAGGGATCCAGTACACCTTGACGCCGTTCAGCACCACGATGCCCGCGGCCAGCATCTGACCCGCGATCTTGGCCAGGGCGTTCAGTTCGTACATGTCGTCCAGTACGCCGACGGCGCAGATCACCAGGCCGGCGATGAACACCGCGAAGCTGTCATGGGCGACCAGGTCGAACCGGCCCAGCCAGGGCAGCTGGCCGGCCACCAGCAGTGCCGCCGCCAGCCCGCACAACATGGCGATGCCGCCGAAGTAGGGAATCGGCCGGGTGTGCACGTCTCGATCACGAACCAGCGCGACTGCGTTGAACCTGAAGGCCAGCCGGCGGCACAGACCGGCCAAAAGGTAGGTGAACCCGGCTGCGATCAGCAGAACCAGCAGATATTCACGCATCGGTGCCGAACAGTCCGGGCACGGCCTCGGCCATTTCGTCCCTGGTCAGCCGACCTTCGCGCAGAATCGCCGGCGGACCGGTCAGGTCGACGATGGTGGACGGCACCGGTCCGGTACCTGGGCCGGCATCGAGGTAGACCGCCACGCTGTCGCCCAGTTGCTCGATCGCTTCGGTGATGGTGATCGCGGCCGGCTGACCGCTGACGTTGGCGCTGGAGACCGCCAGCGGGCCGGTGCGGCGCAGCAGCGCACGGGTGAACTCGTGATCGGGCACCCGCACGGCGATGGTGTCGCCGCGGTCACCCAGATCGAGTTGCAACTCCTGCTGAGCGGTGACCACGACGGTCAACGGGCCGGGCCAGAACGACTTGGCCAAGTCGAGCCCGGGTCTGGTCAGGCCGGTGGCCAGCGAACGCAACATGGACGGCTCCGCGATCAGCACTGGCGGCGGCATGTCGCGGCCCCGCTGCTTGGCGTCCAGCAGCCGCTGCACGGCAGTGGCGTCGAAGGCGGCGGCACCGATGCCGTACACGGTGTCGGTGGGCAGCACGATGCACTCGCCGGCCTCGATCGCAGCCTCGGCGGCGGCGAGGGCCTCGTCGGGCTGGGTCGCGCAATCGAAACGCTGCGGATCACTCACGGGGCCATCCTGCCACCGCGGCTGACCGGCGGGCGGTCACGAACCGCGGGCGATGGTTGAGGTCGACGCGGTCCCGGACCTGGTCGAAGCCACCGTGCCGGACGAAGATCTCCGGTGCGGTGGCGTGCTGCAACTCGGCGTGCTCGACGCAGACCCACCCACCGGGACGCAGCAGACGTGCCGCCACCGCGGTGAGGGCTCGGATGGCGTCCAGGCCATCCGGTCCGGAGAACAGGGCCAGGGCCGGCTCGTGGTCCCGAACCTCGGCCGGAATACCGTCGAAGGACTCCAGCGGCACGTAGGGCGGATTGGCGATGACCAGGTCGACGCCGCCGTCCAGTTCCGGAAGGGCGTCGACCAGGTCGCCCTGGCTGAGCCGGACGCCGGTGCCGGCCAGGTTGATCGCCGCGTAGGCGGTGGCCTGCTCGCTGAGTTCCACCGCGTACTGATCGGCGCCGGCGAACTCGTCCGCGATCGCCAGCGAGATGGCGCCGGAGCCTGCGCAGAGCTCGACCACGACAGGGTTCGCCGGCCCGGCGCGCAGGTGATCGATCGCCCAGCCGGTCATCACCTCGGTCTCCGGCCGTGGAATGAAGACTCCGGTGCCGACCACCACCTCCACGTGCCGGAACGGAGCCCGGCCGAGCAGGTACTGGGTGGGTGTTCCGCCCGCGCGATCCGCGAGCAATTGCTCGAACCTGGCAAGGGTGTTGGCATCCAGGCCGCCGAGCGTCAGCAGCCTGGACACCGGGACGTCCGCCGCATGGGCGAGCAGCAGCCTGGCGTCCGCGGCCGGCACCAGGAGCGCAGCCTCGCGCAGCAGTTGCGGCACCGAACTCACCCGATGCTCTCCAGCCGCTCGGTCAGATCGGCGGCCTGCAGGGCCTCGATCACGGCACTCAGGTCGCCATTCAGCACTGCGTCGAGGTTGTAGGCCTTGTAGCCGATCCGGTGATCGGCGATCCGATTTTCGCCGAAGTTGTAGGTGCGGATCCGCTCGGAGCGATCCACCGTGCGCACCTGAGAGCGACGAGCGGCGGACGCGTCCGCGGCGGCCTGTTCGGCGGCTGCTGCGACCAGCCGGGATCGCAGCATCCGCATCGCGGACTCCTTGTTCTGCAGCTGCGAGCGCTCGTTCTGGCAACTGACCACGATGCCGGACGGCAGGTGGGTGATCCGTACCGCCGAATCGGTCGTGTTGACGCCTTGCCCGCCCGGGCCGGAACTGCGGTAAACGTCGATCCGCAGGTCGTCGGGGTTGATTTCGACCTCGGCCTCCTCGGCGTCCGGCATCACCAGGACGCCCGCGGCCGAGGTGTGCACCCGGCCCTGGGTCTCGGTTACCGGCACCCGTTGGACGCGGTGCACGCCGCCCTCGAACTTCAGCACCCCGTAGGGAAAGTTGTCGGGGTCACTGCCCTTGGCCTTGATCGCCAGGGTGATCGACTTGAATCCACCACGATCGGTTTCCTGGCTGTCCAGAACGTCAACCACCCAGCCCCGGTTCTCGGCGTAGCGGGAGTACATCTTGAACAGGTCACCCGCGAACAACGCAGACTCCTCGCCACCCTCGCCGGACTTGATCTCGAGCAAAGCATCGGACGAGTCGTGGGGGTCGCGTGGGGCGAGCAAACCGGTCAGCTTGTGGGTGACCACGTCCAGACGCTCGGCCAGCGTTTCGGCTTCCGCTGCGAAGGCCGCGTCGTCCTCGCCAAGTTCGCGGGCGGCCGCCAGGTCGTCGGTGAGCTGGTCGTACTCGGCCAGCCCCTTCACGATCGGAGTCAGCTCGGCGTAGCGCCGACCGATCCGGCGGGCCACGGCCAGGTCGGAGTGGGTGGCGGGGTCGGCGAGCTTGCGCTCCAGCACGGCGAACTCAGCACGCAGCGAGTCGGCGGCTTCGAACATTCCGATCCCTTCGATCGACCTGGGCGAGGGACTGCGCAACAACGACGAAGCGCCGGGGCCCAGGCGGGCCCCGGCGCTCTCGCGGGCTACTTCTTGGCCGGCTGCTTGGCGTAGCGACGCTCGAACCGGGCCACGCGGCCGCCGGTGTCGAGGATCTTCTGCTTGCCGGTGTAGAACGGGTGGCAGGCCGCACAAACTTCGGCGTGGATCACGCCGCTCTTGGCGGTGCTGCGAGTGCTGAACGTGTTGCCGCAGGTGCAGGTCACCTCGGTCACGTTGTAGTCGGGATGGATTCCCTGCTTCATGGTGAGATCTCCTTAGTTGTGCCGGGTCGCCTGGTGAAACTGGGTTTGGATGGACCCTTGGCGTGAACCGGCATCGACCGTCCATTCTGCCTCAGCGGGCAGGTCAACCGCAAAACACCGGTGGTGGGGTGTTTCATTCCCGGCGGCAGCCGCCGCCCCGATGCCGCTCGTGGACCCGGTCACCAGGACCGTGCGGGATCTTTCCGTTGAGGGCATTGGTTCGCGCTACCTGTGCCGCGGATAGCCTTCGGGTCATGGGACATGTCGACCTGTCTGGGGTGTCGTACAACCTGCCGGACGGCCGGCCGCTGCTCAGCGACGTGTCGTTCCGGGTGGGTGACGGGGCGATTGTTGCCCTGGTCGGAGCCAACGGGTCCGGCAAGACCACCCTGCTGCGGATCGTCGCCGGCGACCTGGCACCCACCGAGGGCACCATCTCGCGGTCCGGAGGCCTGGGGGTGATGCGGCAGTTCATCGGCAGCATTCGCGACCACTCCACCGTCCAGGACCTGCTGTTCTCGCTGTCGCCGGCCCGGGTCGCCGAGGCCGCCGAGGCCATGGACGCACTGGAGCTGAAGCTGATGGACGAAGACTCCGAGCCCGTCCAGTTGGCCTACGCGCACGCCCTGACCGAATATGCCGACGCCGGCGGCTACGACCAGGAGGTGGTCTTCGACGCCTGTTGCGACTCCGCGCTGGGCATCCCCTACGACACCGCCAAGTGGCGCGAGGTGAACACCCTGTCCGGCGGCGAGCAGAAGCGGCTGGCCCTGGAGTTGCTCCTTCGCGGGCCGGACGAGGTGCTGCTGCTCGACGAGCCCGACAACTACCTCGACGTGCCCGGCAAACGCTGGTTGGAGGATCAGCTCCGGGCCACCCAGAAGACCGTGCTGCTGGTCAGCCACGATCGCGAACTGCTGGCGCGCGCGGCCACCCGGATCGCCGCCGTCGAGCTTGGTGCCGCTGGCAACACTCTCTGGGTGCACGGCAAGGGCTTTCGCACGTTCGCCAAGGCCCGCCAGGAGCGGTTCGCCCGGTTCGAAGAGCTGCGCAAGCGGTGGGACGAGGAGCACGCCAAGCTGCGCGAACTGATGCTGATGTACAAGCAGAAGGCCGCCTACAACTCCGACATGGCGTCGCGGTACCAGGCCTCCGTCACCAGGCTGGCCCGGTTCGAGGAGGTCGGCCCCCCGCAGGCGGTGCCCCTGCGTCAACAGGTGTCGATGCGGCTCGCGGGTGGGCGTACCGGACGACGCGCCGTGGTGGTGGAGAAACTCGAGTTGACCGGCCTGATGAAGCCGTTCGACATCGAGATCTGGTTCGGTGATCGGGTCGCCGTGCTGGGCTCCAACGGGTCGGGCAAGTCGCACTTCCTCCGTTTGCTCGCTCGGGGCGGATCCTCCCCTGACCCGAGTAACACCTCGGTCGACCACGCCCTGATCGAACCGGTGAAGTTCACCGGGGTTGCTCGGCTCGGTGCGCGGGTACGGCCGGGACTGTTCGCGCAGACCCACGCGCACCCCGAACTGATCGGCCGCACCCTGATCGAGATCCTGCACCGCGGCGACGACCATCGCGACGGCATGGGACGCGAGGCCGCGGCCAGGTTCCTGGACCGCTACGAGTTGGCGAAGGCGGCCGAACAACGGTACGAGACGTTGTCCGGCGGGCAGCAGGCGAGGCTGCAGATCCTGCTGCTGCAACTCGCCGGCGCCACCTTGCTGTTGCTCGACGAGCCGACCGACAACCTGGACATCGAGTCCGCGGAAGCGTTGGAGGCCGGGCTGGCAGCCTTCGAGGGCACGGTGGTCGCGGTCACTCACGACCGCTGGTTCGCCCGCGGCTTCGATCGGTTCATGGTGTTCGGCGCTGACGGCTCGGTGTACGAGGCGGGCGAGCCGGTATGGGATGAAGGCAGGGTGGCGCGGGCGCGCTGAGCCCGTCGCCGTTGGGCTGGTCGAAGTTGTCGGACACGTTCGGCCAGCGGTGGCCGCCGCTGCGCGGAATAACGCTCATCGCCGCGGTGGTTCCGACCCGAAATCAGGTGGCCGTCGGGGCGTCCAACTCGGGCGGCAGTGGGAGTTCATGGACGATCTGCAGGCCGCTGACGGCGCGGGTCAGGCAGACGTAGAGCCGGCGTAGTCCGGTGCTGCGATCAGGTTCGGCGGCCACGATGGTGGCGGGCTCCGCCAGCACGACCTGGTCGAACTCGAGGCCCTTGGCCAGGGTGGCCGGCACCACGTCCAAGCGGTGGTCGAAGGCGTCGGAACTCGCCTCGCCAAGCACACCGAAGGCCAAGCCGGCATCGTCCAGGGCATCGATCGTCGCGGTCACCTGATCATCGGCGACGATCAGGCCGACGGTGCCCTGCTGCTGCAGTGCGATCCGAGCGGCCGCCAGCAGCGCGTCCGCCCCGCCCGGAATCACCCGGAAGTCCCCCGCCGACCGGCGCACCGAGTGCGGCGGGGTCAGCGTGGGCGCGATGCTCGGCAGTAACCGGGCGGCGTACTCGATCACCGATCGCGGCACCCGGAACCCGGCGACGAGCTCGGTGATCGCACTGTCGGACTTGCCGAGGTGCTCCAGGGAGTCGGCCCAGCTGGTGGTGGCGTAGGCGGTGGTGGCCTGGGCGAGATCCCCCAACACGGTGACCGAGCCGGTGCTGGCCCGGCGGCCAACGGCGCGCAAGCCCATGGCGGACAGGTCCTGGGCCTCATCGATGATCACGTGGCCCAGGCTGGGCGTGCGGTTGAGCAGATCGGCTGCCTCGTCGATCAGCACCAGGTCGGCCAGGCTCGGCTTCCATGCCGCCGCGCTGCGGGCCGGCCGTTGCCGACCGCTCAGCCCATGGCGGAGATCCAGGGTGCCCTGCTCATCGTCGCTGAGTATCCCGTCGGCGTGCTTGGCCCGGAACCCCGCGTCGCCGAGCAGCCGGAAGACCAGTTTGGCGGCGTCCTGGGCCGGCCAGTGGGCATCCACGTAGGCCTTCACCGGACGCGACCGAGCGACCGCGTTCTGCACCCGGTCGTCGGGTGTCTCGCCCGATGATTCCATTCGCAGCAACACCTGATGGGCGAGCCGGTGGGCGAACATCTCGCGACCCGCCGAATAACGGACGCCGCGTCCGCGCAGCTCCTCGATCACCGCCTGGCAACGGTGTGCCGGTATTCGCCACTGACTGGATCCGCGCGGCACCACCAGGGTCTCGGACGGAATCACGATCGAGTTCCAGACCGCCCTGCGGAGCACCTCGGCCAGTCGCGGGTCGCCCTTCAGGACGGCGACGGGTGCCGGGTCGCCCCCGGTGACCGGACGTCCGGCAGTTCGGGTGACCACCGACTCCAGGGTCTCCTGCGCGGCGTCGATCTCGCCCAGGGCCGGCAGCACGTCGCCGATGTAGGACAAAAAGGAGGCGTTCGGTCCGACCACCATCACCCCGCTACGACGAAGCTGGTCGCGGTAGGCATACAGCAGGAATGCCGCGCGATGCAGTCCGACCGCGGTCTTTCCGGTGCCCGGAGCGCCCTGGACGACGACGGATTGGCTCAAGGGTGCGCGGACGATCAGGTCCTGCTCGGGCTGGATGGTGGCCACGATGTCGCGCATCGGGCCGGTGCGGGGCCGTTCGATCTCCGCCTCGAGGATCTCGGAGTGCCCGAAAGCATCGTCGTCGGCGCCCGCATCCAGTAGTCGCTCGTCTTCGAACGCGGTGATCTGGCCGTGCTGAGAGCCGAACCTGCGCCGCAGCGCGATCCCCATCGGCTCGGTGCGGCTGGCCTGGTAGAACGGCAGGGACACCGGCGCCCGCCAGTCGTAGACCATCGGTTCGCTACCCATCTCGCGGGTGACATGCAACCGTCCGATCCAGCAGTCCTCGTTCTCCTCCCCGCCGGCCGCCGTGCGGTAGTCGATCCGGCCGAAGAACAGCGGCGTGGACGGGTCGTCGCGCAACGACATCATTCGTCGGTACAGCGCCTGCTTGAGGTACTCCCCCGACAGCCGATCGCCGGCCAGCGCCTCAAGGGACGCGGTGTGGTCGCGCATGTCGCGCAGCGCCTCCCGGGCCTGCGTCAAATGCTCCCGCGCCTCGGTCAACGGGTCGTGGGTGGGCATGCCAAACACCTCCAGGATCTGGGCGAGCCGATCAGCATATGCCGGTCGGCCGGTTCTCACCACCCTGCCGGCTATCGGGCAAGGCCCCCTGTGCTGACGCACCACGGGCACGCGTCGTCGCACTTCCGTCCGGTGCCAGCACCGCACCTTCAGCACAGACAGAACCGGCGCGGCCGAGCTTTCGCTCGACCGCGCCGGCGCGATCGGGTCAGTTCTGGGACGGGGTCGTCCGGGTCACCTGGATCAGGAACTCGCGGTTCGACTCGGTCTTGCGCATCCGGGACAACAGGGTCTCCAGAGCCGCTTGCGGCTCAAGGCTGGAGAGCACCCGGCGGAGCTTCCAGATGATCTGCAACTCCTCGCGGGAGAACAGCATCTCTTCCCGACGGGTGCCGCTGGCGTCCACGTCGATGGCCGGGAAGATCCGCTTGTCGGCGAGATCCCGGCGCAGCCGCAGCTCCATGTTGCCGGTGCCCTTGAACTCCTCGAAGATCACGTCGTCCATCTTCGAGCCGGTCTCGATCAGCGCCGTGGCGAGAATGGTCAGCGAGCCGCCGTCCTCGATGTTGCGGGCGGCGCCGAAGAACTTCTTCGGCGGGTAGAGCGCGGCGGAGTCGACACCACCGGACAGGATCCGTCCGGACGCCGGCGCGGCCAGGTTGTACGCCCGGCCCAGGCGGGTGATGCCGTCGAGCAGGATCACCACGTCGCGACCCAACTCGACCAGGCGCTTCGCCCGCTCGATGGCCAGTTCGGCGATCGTGGTGTGGTCGTCGGCCGGGCGATCGAACGTGGACGCGATCACCTCACCGGTGACTGAACGCTGGAAGTCGGTGACCTCTTCAGGACGCTCGTCGACCAGCACCACCATCAGGTGGACCTCGGGGTTGTTGGTGGTGATGGCGTTGGCGATGGCCTGCATGATCAGCGTCTTGCCGGCTTTGGGCGGCGAAACGATCAGGCCGCGCTGGCCCTTGCCGACCGGAGCGATCAGGTCGATGATCCGGCCGATCATGCCGACCGCCGAGGTCTCGAGCCGGAGCCGTTCCTGCGGATACAGCGGGGTCAGCTTGCCGAACTCGGGGCGGTCCCTGGCGTTGTCGGGAACGTCGGCGTTGACCGTGTCGATGCGGACCAACGGGTTGAACTTCTCTTTGCGCTCGCCCTCACGGGTCTGCCGGATGGCGCCGGTGACGATGTCGCCCTTACGCAGGCCGTACTTGCGCACCATCGACAGCGAGACGTACGCGTCGTTGTTGCCCGGCAGGTATCCGGAGGTGCGGACGAAGGCGTAGTTGTCGAGCACGTCGAGGATGCCCGAGACGGTGACCAGAACGTCGTCGTCGGCCACCGCGGTGTCGACCTCGAGGTTGACCATCGAGTTGGACTGACCGCCCCGGCCGGTGCGGCCGTTGCCGCCGTTGCGATTCTGCCGATCGCGGTTACGCCGCCGGCGCGAGCGCCGTCCGGTGCCGAAGTCGTCGTCGTCGCGGGACTGCTGCTGCTGCCGGTCGTTGTTGGCGTTGTTCTGGTTGCCGTTGCTCTGGTTACCGCCCTGATTGCCTTGAGTCGACTGCGTCGAGCGGGCCTCCTGGACGGTTTCCACCGGCTCGGGCGGAGCATGGTCCGCTGCACCTTCGGCGTCATTGTTGCGGCTGCGGCGACGCCGGCCCCGCTCGCCCTGCAGAGCGTCGAGCCGGGCGGCCACATCGTCGGAGCTTTCGGCGGAGACGTCCGCCCGCTCGGAGCTATCCGGCTGCGGGGTGGACGCAGCGGGCGCGGCTTGGTTCGGGGGCTCCTGGACGCGTTCCTGGCGAGCCCGGGGCTGCTCGGCCTGGCCACCGTCGGCACCGTTGCCGCGTGGTTGCGCCTGACCGCCGCCCTGGGCGACGCGGATGGCGTCGATCAGCTGACTCTTGCGCATGGCGCCGGTGCCCTTGAGGCCGAGCGAGGCGCCGAGCTGCTTCAACTCTGGAAGCAGCATGCCGCTCAACCCCTTGGCCTTGCCGGCGACGGCGGGCGCTTCGATTGTGTCGGTCACATGGGTCCTTTCGGAACATCCGGGCGGGTGTCGTCACCGGCACCCGGACAAGCAAATGGGAGGAGCGTGACTAGCTCCGGTACAGATCCTGGATGCGTTCCATCTCCCGAAAATCCGGGGCGATGATGGAAGGATTCCTCGACGAGTGCGATCGTCCGCCCCGATCTGTGGGGGGCAGTGGCTGCACTGCAGCGCGTTGTCACTGTAGCACTGCGGGCGCCTAATCCTTGAACCACGCCGTGCGACACGATATTCCCCTGCTGGCGCCGACAACTCAGTACTGGGCGGCAATCGCTTCGCCGTTCCTCAGGGTGGCCTGGGCCCGGCGCCGGTCCCGCCCCCACGGGGTGTAGGCAGCCACGATGCTGGCCACCAGCAGGCCGACGCCGACATAGACCCCGATGTTGTCCACCAGCATGTGCACCGGCGGGTAGGTCAACTCAACATTGTTGTCGCCGGGTAACTGTTTGAAGGGTGCGAAGGCGGTCCAGATCGAATAGAGCAGCCCGGGTATTCGGATGTAGTTGGGCAGCCGTTGGTTGCGCAGCAGCACGATGCCGAGCGGAACGATCCACACATAGTGATGCGACCACGAGATCGGCGACGCCAGCAGGCTGGTCAGGCCGGCCAGACAGAGAGCCAACGGCACCTCGCCCACCCTGTGCATGAGCACCGCCGCGACGATGCCGAGGACGGCGACCAGTGCGGCCAGCACCAGGCCGCCCCGGCTGGCTTCGCCGAACTGCCTGGTCCAGACCCCGAGCACGGACTGGTTGGTCTTGAACACGATGCCGGTGTTGAGACCCGAGTCACCGGACAGCAGCCTGCTCCAGTACGTGATCGAAGGCCCCCAGAGCACGACGAACCCGATCGCCGTGCAGGCCAGGAAGGTGAGAAAGCTGACGATGCCGGCCCGACGTTTGCCGGCGAAGAAGTTGTACACCGCGACCACCGCCGGGGTCAGCTTGACCGCCGTCGCGACTCCGGTGAGCCAGCCCTCCGGCAGTAGTCGCCGCTTGAAGACGGTGGGTCCGGGCATCGAGTCCAGCACCGCGGCGGTGACCAGGAACACCGCGAGCTGACCGAAGCCGAGCGTTTCGCGGACGGGTTCGACCAGCCAGATGACCGCGGTCGTGGCCAGGCTGAGCTGCCAGCCCTTCAGTCCGAGCCGGTACATCATCGCCATCAGGCAGGCCACGTTGGTGGCCAACCAGGTGACCTGCGCGAGCGCAACCGGCATCAGCGCGAAGGGCACCGCGAGCAGGGCCGGGAACGGCGGGTAGATCCAGGGCAACCAGGCGGTGACGTTGTAGAAGTCCTGGCCCTGCAGCACCAGCTCACCGGTGCGCCGATACACGTCCAGGTCGATCATCGCCGGCGCCCACGGCTCAAAGTTTCCGCCGGGAATGGTGGTGCCGCCTGCCCACAGCGCCGCCAGCAGCGGGGCAAGGGCCAGCAACAGCACCCGGCCGATCCGGCCGGCGACGGTTTTCACGGGCGCCAGTTAACCACCGTTGCAGAAGGTTGCCGGGGCAACGCGCAGCGGGTGGGCCGGCTCACTCGCCCGGATAGGAGTCGATATTCCAGATGTTGCCCTCGCCGTCGGCCACCGCAACCGTGCGACCGGGTCCCGTACCCACGAGGCTCTCGGTGAAGCCCCAAGGCTTCGTCAAAGTCCGGATCGAAGAGGCGTCCCAGCGGTAGTCGTCCCATAGTTCGTCGGCTCGGGCGCGGGCACCGGGCAGGGCGTCTCAGACCGCCCAGGTGTCAGCGCCCAACCAATCCATGTCGACGCTGGACGAACGGACCACCTCGCGACCGCTCTCGGGCCGCATCCACAGTGCCTCACCGGTGGCTCGTCGTACCTTGGGCGGGTCGGTCAGACCGACCTTCGCGGCGATGTCCTTAGGCCAATAGACCCAGCGGGTCTCCACATACCAAGGCACGCCGTAGCTGGTGCCGCCGACCTCCACGGTCGCCTGGGGCGCCGGGGAAGAGCCCGACTTGTCGCTGTTGGACGGGGTCGGATCAAGTGCGTCCAGCTCGGCAAACCCGCCCGTCCAGGTGCCGACTGTCGCGATGTCGGGATCGGTGTTGTCGGTGATCGAGTTGTCGAATTTTGTCGTGCGGAATCCCACGGCACCGCGGTCACCTTCATCGTGACCTTGCTCCCCAGGTTGGCAGCGGTGAAGTCCTTGAGCAGGTCGGGCAGGTTCTGGCCGTCCGCGCCTATCGCCCACATGCTGAGGTCACCGTGAGCTCGCCGGTCCCAACGGCTGATCCGGACGCCGCCCCAGAGGGGCTCGGCCGCTCGGCCACATCCGCTCACGGACAGCGCTGTCGTAGCGAATGCCGCAATGAGCCCAAGTCTTCATCGGTCTTCCTTTCGTCGACCACCCGAGGCGGAAGCCCTGGGTGGATCTTCTTCACAACCACACGACCGGCGCAGGACGAGTTTGGTGGGAAGTTCGGCGCGACCCTTGGGGTTTTGCGGCCACTTACATCCGGGCATGCAGCCGGGGCAGCCGCGGCCCGGCCGAGGTCGCTCACCGGCTGGACCACGGTGGTGATGCCGGGAGGGGGCCGCATCGTCGCCAAGAAGGGCAGTTGCGGACGCATTGGAGCGTCCGCGGATCAGTTCAGGGCGGCGGATGCCCGCTCGAACTCGGTGCGCAGGCCGGCGTAGTCGGTCACCACCGGGTACTGCGGAAACTCGGCGATCACGTTGGCCGGCGGACGGAAAAGTATGCCGGCGTCAGCCTCGCCGAGCATTGCGGTGTCGTTGTAGGAGTCGCCGGCCGCGATCACCCGATAGTTCAGCTGATGGAACCGATGCACCGCGGCCCGCTTCTGATCGGGCAGTCGGAGTGCGTAGTCCACGATCCGGTCCGCTTCGACCACCAACCGGTGGCACAACAAGGTCGGCTGCCCGAGCTTGGCCATGAACGGCATGCCGAACTCGTAGAACGTGTCGGACAGGATGATCACCTGGAACCGCTCGCGCAACCAGTCGATCAGGTCGGCGGCGCCCGGCATCGGTTCGAGGCCGTCGATCACCTGGTGGATGCGGCTCAACGTGAGACCGTTGCGGTCCAGCAACTCGAGTCGATAGCGCATCAGCTTGTCGTAGTCGGTTTCGTCGCGGGTGGTGCGGCGCAGCCCTTCGATGCCGGTGGCCTCGGCCACGGCGATCCAAATCTCGGGGATCAGCACCCCCTCCAGGTCCAGGCAGGCCAACTGCACCGCTCAGCCCTCGACCCGCATCAGCACGATCTCACCGATCACCTCGGGCATCGCGGTCAGGTCCTCCAGGGCGGCGTGCAGGTCGCCGACCTTGGCGGCGTGGGTCAGGATCGCCAGCTTGGCGCCCTGGCCATGCGGACGACCCGGCTCGCTCTCCTGTCGAACCGCCTGGATCGACACCGAGTAGCGGGCGAATGCGGCTGCGATCTTGGCCAGCACACCGGGCTCATCGTCCACGCTGAACGACAGGTAGAACCGGGACGGCACCTGCGACCTGGGTGTGATCGGACGGGCCGAGTACGAGGACTCCCCCGGTCCGGACACGCCACGGACCCGGTTGCGCGCGGCGGTGATCACGTCACCGAGCACGGCGGACGCGGTCGGCGTACCACCGGCACCCGGCCCCATGAACATCAGCTGGCCGGCGGAGCGGGACTCGATGAAGACCGCGTTGAAGGCGCCGGAGACGTTGGCCAGCGGATGGGTGGCCGGAACCATGGTCGGATGCACCCCGACCGAGATGCTGCCATCGGGGGCCAGCACGCAGCGGGCCAGGAGCTTGATCACGTAACCGAGCTGCTCGGCCGTCTCAACGTCGGTCGCGGTGACCTTGGTGATGCCCTCGCAGTCCACGTCCTCGAGCTTCACCCGGCTGTGGAAGGCCAGGCTGGCCAGGATCGCCGCCTTGGCCGCGGCGTCCAGACCTTCGACGTCGGCGGTCGGGTCCGGTTCGGCGTAGCCGAGTCGTTGCGCCTCGGCGAGCGCCTCCTCGAAGGACGAGCCCTCGGTGTGCATCTTGTCGAGGATGAAGTTGGTGGTGCCGTTGACGATGCCCTTCACCGCGGTCACCTCGTCGCCGACCAGCGATTCGCGCAGCGGCCGGATGATCGGAATGGCGCCGGCGACGGCGGCCTCGAAGTAGAGGTCGACGCCGGCCGCGGCGGCCGCCTCGTACAGGGTGGAGCCGTCCTGGGCCAGCAGTTGCTTGTTCGCGGTGATCACCGAGGCGCCACCGGCCATCGCGGCCAGAATCAGCGAGCGCGCCGGTTCGACCCCGCCCATCACCTCGATCACCAGATCGATGTCCTGGCGGGCGGCCAGTTCGGCGGCGTCGTCGGTGAGCAGCGATCGATCGATGCCGGGACGGTTCTTGGCCAGGTCGCGCACCGCGATGCCGACCAGATCGAGCCGCCGGCCGACCCGGGCCTGGAACTCCTCGCCCCGATCGAGCAGCAGCCGGGCCACCTGGGAACCCACCACGCCGCAGCCCAGCAGGGCCACCGTGAGCGGTTTCGCTGGCGTCATGGTTTCCTCTTCTCTTGGGCCCCGGGATCCAGCGCCAACAGGTCGGCCAGGGTCTCGCGCCGCAGCATGGTGGTGAGGCGGCCCTCGGAGACGGAAACCACCGGCGGGCGGGGAACGTGATTGTAGTTGCTGGCCATCGACCGGCTGTACGCGCCGGCGGCCGGAATCGCGATCAGGTCACCGGGGGTGACGTCATCGGGCAGGAACTCGTCCCGCACCAGAATGTCGCCGCCCTCGCAATGCTTGCCGACCACTCTGGACAGCACCGGGCCCCGCCGGCCCTCCCGATTCGCCATCGTGGCGGAGTACTCCGCCGCGTAGAGCGCCGGACGGATGTTGTCGCTCATGCCGCCGTCCACCGAGATGTATCGACGCGACACCCCGACGCCGATGTCGACCGGCTTCACTGTGCCAACCGTGTAGATGGCGGTGCCGGCCGGTCCGCAGATCGCCCGCCCGGGTTCGATCGACATGCGGGGCACGTCGAGCCCGAAGCCGCGGCACTCGTGCTCGACGATGCTGCGCAGGCCGGCGGCGAGTTCGTCCGGCGGCGAGGGGGTGTCGACGGAGGTGTAGGCGATCCCGAAGCCGCCACCGAGGTCGAGGTCCTGCAGTTCGACACCGGTGGCTTCCTTGAACTGGGAGAACAGCTTCAGGGTCCGCCGCGCGGCCACCTCGAAACCGTTGGTGTCGAAGATCTGGGACCCGATATGGCTGTGGATGCCGCGCAGGTGCAGGTAGGGGCTGTGCTGGCTGCGGACCATGGCCACCAACGCGGCGCCCCCGTTGATCGAGAAGCCGAACTTCTGGTCCTCGTGCGCGGTGGCAATGTACTCGTGGGTGTGCGCCTCAACCCCGGTGGTGACCCGGATCATCACCTCGGCGACGGTTCCGAGTTCGGCGCACAGCTGCTCCAGCCGGGTGATCTCATTGGACGAGTCGACGATGATCCGGCCCACGCCGGCGATCAGGGCGGCGCGGAGTTCGTCCTCGCTCTTGTTGTTGCCGTGGAGGCCGATCCGGGCCGGCTCCATTCCCCCGCGCAGCGCCACCGCGAGTTCGCCGCCGGTGCAGACGTCCAGACCGAGGCCCTCCTCGGCGATCCAGCGGGCCACCGTGGTGCACAGAAACGATTTCCCGGCGTAGTAGACGTCCCAGCCGGCGAAGGCGTCCCGCCAGGCCGCTGCCCGGGTGCGGAAGTCGTCTTCGTCGATCACGTACACCGGGCTGCCCACCTCGTCCACGATTGATGCGGCGGTCCGGCCGGCGATCTCCAACTCGCCGTCCGCGTTTCGCCTGGTGTTCTTGCTCCACAGCTGGTTGGTCAGGGCATTCACGTCATCGGGCAACCTCAGCCAGTGCGGCGCAGGCGAGGTCGCGTCGGCGTGTATCGAGCCGGCGACGTGCATGTGGGTCATGGCGCCCAACTCTGCCAGAACCCGGCCCGATGAGCCGCGGACTCCCGTCGGCTGGGACCGACCCGCCCAGTGCGCCGACGCTGGCCGGACGGCAGTTCCGGCTATCCGCCGGTCGCCGCGATCTCGACCCGATCGGTCACGTCCGAGAGGCGCAGGGTGAGTGGATTCTCGATCTGACGGCCGTCGACCGACACGATCAGCTGCCCGCACGACGCGCCCAGGCACCGGGCATCGAACCGAACGCCCCACAGGGTGAAGAACTGGCCAAGGGTGACCTCCTGGGCGCCACGACCCTCCAACCACACGGTGCCGGAGTCATCGTGGGTGTGCGCCGGCCCCTGGAGCGCGCGGGGTCGGTCCATGCCGATGTAGGGCACCAGCCGGACAGGCGCCCCGTCGATCGCGATGGTCAGGATGAAGCGGCGTTGGTTGGTGGTGTCGTCCAGCCTGGACGACTCCAGGCCGGCCGCCTGGATCTGCGCCAGGCCGTCGCGTGGGGCGGGCCAGGGCGGGGCGGTGGTGCGCACGACGGGCGGCCCCGGCGCGGTGCTGGCGGCGCAGCCCACCAGCAGCACGATCAGGGCCGGGGCGACCAGCCGTGCCCATGTCCGCATGCCTTCGACCCTACTGGCCGACGCTCGTTGCGGACGGTGGTTGGAGCCCGTTGCGATTCGATCCCGGCAGTGGCCATGCGCTACAGTCGTGGGCGGCCCGATGGCTCGGGCCCCCGTAGCTCAGGGGATAGAGCACCGCCCTCCGGAGGCGGGTGCGCGCGTTCGAATCGCGCCGGGGGCGCCATCTGAAACCCCTGGTCAACCACACGTTGACCAGGGGTTTGTCGTCGATTCGGTTGACCGCGCGGCCGGTGCCTCACCCCCAGTTCGCGGCCTTGGTCAGGCAGAACGGGTGGCCGTCGGGGTCGCGCAGCACCACCCAGTCATCGGACGGCTGTTCGGCCGGCTTGGTCGCGCCGAGTTCGACCAGTGCGTCCGACGCTTTCGCCAGATCGTCGACGGCCAGGTCGAAGTGGAACTGCTTGGTGCCGGAGGTGTTCGGCCAGCCGGGAGCCTTCCAGCCCTCGACCTTGCCGAAGCCGATCCGCTGATCGCCCTTGGTGACCATGCCGTAGTTCTGATCCGAGTAGCTGACCTCCCAGCCGAGGGCCGCCGCCCAGAAAGCGGCCTCCTTGGCCGGATCCGCGCAGTCGATGGTGACCATCGCCAGTGTCGCCGGTGCCGATGCAGACATGTTCCTCCCGTGTTCCGAAGTGTCGGTTCAGATTCGTACACTCACCGACGTGACCGCTAGCACAAACGCGACGGGGGCGTTGCCCGACTCCAAGGGGCTGTTGCGCCCCGAGCAGTTTGCGCAGGAGGTCCGGTTCGCCGAGGCGCGTCCGTCCCCACCTGTGGCTGTCTGGGTCGAGCGGATCTGGTCCACCACGTGGTCGATGCCACCGGGAGAGGTCAGTACCACGTCGCTGCTTCCGCACCCCTCCGTGAGCCTGACCATCGAGCGGGGTGGGGTGGCCCGCGACGGCAGTCAGGGCGACGGCGTGTGGATAACCGGGGTGGTCACCGGACGGTTCGACGTCATCCGGAGTGGTATTGGCGGAGCGGTCGGACTCAAGTTCCGGCCCGGCGGCTTCACCGCCTGGTCGGGAATCGGTGCCGACACGCTGACCGATCGGGTGCTGCCCGCCGCCGGCCTGCTGCAAGGCGTTGCCGCTCTGGCCGAACTCCCACTGGACGCCGAGCGTTCTGCTCAGTCGCTCTCTGCCTTCGTCGAGCGTGCGGGGGCGGATCGGGACGGTGTTCCCGCAGCGGTCGATCGGGCCCTCAGCCTGGCCCTGGACCCGTCCGTGACGCGGGTGGACGAGTTGGCCCGGCGCTGCGGTTGCTCGGTCCGGGCGCTGCAGCGGTTGGTCCGCCACTACGTCGGCGTTGGTCCCAAGTGGCTGATCCGCCGGCAACGGATGCACGATGCCCTCGCCGAACTCGACGCCGGCGGTGTGGACTCGCTGGCGGAGTTGGCCGTTCGGCTCGGCTGGTACGACCAGAGCCAGTTCGCGCGTGACTTCACCAGGCTGGTCGGCGTTCCCCCGACCATCTACCGCGATCGCGAGCAGAACCTCTCCTCACCATGACGCGACCTGCACCGGCAGAGTTGATGGAATCTTGACGCGTCAGGCTCGACACCGGCCTCGTCGGTTTCGCCTCACCGGCTTGCTTAGTAGCATCGAAACAGCACCAGGCGTTGCGCCCTGTGCAGAAACGGAAGAAGGCGATCGTGGTACTCGCGCCCGAGAATCTGACGGCGGAAAACCAAGCGGCTGATGAATTTGGTGCCAATGACTGGCTGATCGACGAGATGTACCAGTCGTACCAGGACGACCCCGATTCGGTGGACGAGAACTGGCAGCGCTTCTTCGCCGGCCGTGCTGCCAACGGGGGCGCCGCCGTCGAGCAGGCAGCTCCCCCGACGGCCGCTCCCGAGGTCGACGGCGTCGCCTCAGACTCGGGCAAGGCCGATTCTCCCGAACCAGCCGACAGCACTACCCCGGCGGCGAAAACCGACGCCGCGCCGGGTGAGTCCGAGCCTGCGCAGTCGAAGGCCGCGCCCGACGAACCCAAGCCAGCGACACCGGCTCCCACCACCGAGAACTCGGCGCAGCGCGAGCAGTCCTACACCGTCGTCGCCGAGCGCGCAGCGCACCGTTCCCAGGCCAAGGCTGCCCCCGCCGCGACGAAGCCGGCGGCCGGCCGCAACGCTCCCCAGGCGACCGTCGAATCGTCCAAGGGAGGCCACGACCAGGCGCCGGAGTCCCCGGGCTCTGGCATGGGCCTCTCGGCCAACCGGCCCAGCCTGGTGGCGCGCAGCAAGCAGACCAGCGAGCCCACCCGGGTTCAGCTCAAGGGTGCGCCGATGCGCACTGCTCGCAACATGGACGCGTCGCTGACCATGCCCACGGCGACGTCGGTTCGCAACATTCCGATGAAGCTGGCCATCGACCAGCGCCAAATGGTCAATGCGCACCTGGCCCGCAGCACCGGCGGCAAGATCTCGTTCACCCACCTGATCGGCTACGCCATGATCCAGGGGCTCAAGCGGGTTCCGGGCATGAACAACGCCTACGAAGAGGTGGACGGCAAGCCGTTCCTGGTCGAGCCGAACACGATCAACCTGGGCTTGGCCATCGACCTGCCGCGTCCCGACGGTTCCCGCCAGCTTCTGGTGCCGAACATCAAGGGCTGCGAGCATCTCAACTTCGGCCAGTTCTGGGCCGCCTATGAAGCGATCGTCCGCAAGGCCCGCAGCGGCCAGCTCGAGGTCAGCGACTTTCAGGGCACCACGGCTACCCTGACCAACCCCGGCGGCATCGGCACCAGCCACTCGGTGCCGCGGCTGATGGCCGGCCAGGGACTGATCCTCGGGGTCGGCTCGATCGACTATCCACCGGAGTTCCAGGGCGCCTCGATGCGCCGGATCAACGAGGCGGGCGTGTCGAAGGTGACCACCCTGACCTCCACCTACGACCACCGGATCATCCAGGGCGCCCAGTCCGGGGAGTACCTCAAGGTGATCCACGAACTGCTGCTGGGCAAGCACGGCTTCTACGACGAGATCTTCGCCTCGCTGCGCATTCCCTACGCCCCGATCCGCTGGGCACAAGACGTCAGCGCCGAGCGTCCCGGCCAGATCCCAAAGTCGGCCCGGGTGTTTTCGTTGATCGCCGCCTACCGGCAATTCGGTCACCTGATGGCCGACATCGACCCGCTGGAGTACCGGCAGCGTTCACACCCCGAGTTGACCCTTGAGTACCACGGCCTCACCCTGTGGGACCTCGACCGGGACTTTCCGGTGGGCAACTTCGGCGGTCACGACGGCGAAATCATGACCCTGCGCGACATTCTGAACACCCTGCGTGGCTCCTACTGCCGCAGCATCGGGATCGAGTACATGCACATCCAGGACAACGAACAGCGGGCCTGGATCCAGCGCCGGGTCGAGGTGCCGCACGCACCGTGGCCCCGCGAGGAGCACCTGCGGATCCTCGATCGGCTGAACGAGGCTGAGATCTTCGAGACCTTCCTGCAGACCAAGTTCGTCGGCCAGAAGCGGTTCAGCCTGGAGGGGGGCGAGTCCACCATCGTGCTGCTGGACGAACTGTGCGACGCCGCCGCGAACGCCGACCTGGACGAGGTCTGCATCGGTATGCCGCACCGCGGCCGGCTGAACGTGTTGGCCAACATCGTCGGCAAGAGCTACGGCCAGATCTTCAAGGAGTTCGAGGGCAGCGTCGACCCCCGTAACGCCCAGGGCACCGGTGACGTGAAGTACCACCTGGGGGCCGAGGGCCAGTTCACCGCCCTGTCCGGCCGCACGATCAAGACCTCCGTCGCGGCCAACCCGTCCCACCTGGAGGCGGTCGACCCGGTGCTGGAGGGAATCGCCAGGGCCAAGCTCGACCAGATCGGCGCGGCCAAGGGTTTCCCGGTGCTGCCCATCCTGCTGCACGGCGACGCCTCGTTCGCGGGCCAAGGCGTGGTCTACGAGACCCTGCAGATGAGCCAACTGCGTCCGTACAAGACCGGTGGCACGATTCACGTGGTGGTCAACAACCAGGTCGGCTTCACCACCTCGCCGTTCGACTCCCGAACCTCGGTGTACTGCACCGACGTGGCCAAGACCATCCAGTCGCCGATCTTCCACATCAACGGTGACGATCCCGAGTCGGTGGCCCGGATCGCGCAACTCTCCTTCGAGTACCGCGAGCGGTTCAACAAGGACGTCGTGCTGGACGTGGTCTGCTACCGCCGCCGCGGCCACAACGAGGGCGACGATCCCAGCTTCACCCAGCCCCGGATGTACGACCTGATCGAGCAGAAGCGCAGCGTTCGCAAGTTGTACACCGAGGCCCTGATCGGTCGCGGCGACATCAGCACCGAAGACGCCGAGGCGGTGTTGACCCGGTTCCGCGACGGCCTGGAGAGCGTGTTCAAGAAGGCACGTGAAGATGCCGAGGACGACAACAGCTATCGCAAGGTGCCCTACTACCCGCCGAAGCTGGGCAAGACCCAGGGCACCACGATCACCCCCGAAACAATGGCCAAGGTGGCTCGGGCGCACGTCACGTTCCCGGAGGGGTTCGCCGTGCATCCGAAGGTGCTGCCGCAGTTGCAGCGCCGCGCCGACGGCATCGCGAACGGCCCGATCGACTGGGCGACGGGCGAGTTGTTGGCCTTCGGTTCGCTGCTGCTCGAGGGCCGCCCGGTTCGGCTGGTCGGCCAGGACACCCGCCGCGGCACCTTCGTGCAGCGGTTCGCGGCCGTGATCGACCGCGACACCGCCGAGGGCTACGTGCCGCTCAACCACCTTGCCCCGAACCAGGGCGCCTTCCACGTCTACGACTCGCTGCTCAGCGAATACGCGTCGATGGGCTTCGAGTACGGCTACTCCGTCGCTGCGCCGGACGCGCTGGTCTGCTGGGAGGCACAGTTCGGTGATTTTGCCAACGGTGCGCAGACCATCGCCGACGAGTTCATCGCATCGGCCAACACCAAGTGGACGCAGAAGTCGGGCGTCGTGCTGCTGCTGCCGCACGGCTACGAGGGACAGGGTCCCGACCACAGCTCGATGCGCATCGAACGCTGGCTGCAGTTGTGTCACGAGGGGGCGTTGGCGGTGTGCCAGCCGTCCACCCCGGCCAGCTACTTCCACCTGCTGCGCACCCACGCGTACGTGAACTGGCACCGTCCGGTGGTGATCGCGACGCCGAAGTCGATGCTGCGAAACAAGCAGGCCGTGTCGATGCCGAGCGACTTCACCCAGGGTCGCTGGCAGCCGGCCATGGGTGACCCGTCCATCACCGATCCTTCGGTTGTCACCCGGGTGCTGATCTGCTCGGGCAAAGTGCGCTGGGACCTGACCACCGCGCGGCACGAGGCAGGGCTGGACGGAAAGGTGGCGATCCTTTCGCTGGAGCGGCTCTATCCGCTGCCGGCCAAGGAGTTGGCCGCCCAGTTGGCCAACTACCCCAAGGATGTCGAGATCCGCTACGTCCAGGACGAGCCCGAGAACCAGGGTGCCTGGTGGTTCATGGAACAGCATCTGCCCGAGGCGGTGGCGGCGTTCCTGCCCGGCTACGAGCTCGAGTTGGTCCCGGTCACCCGGCCGGCCGCGTCCGCTCCGTCGGTCGGGGCGCTCAAGGTGCACCGGGCGCAACAGGACGCGCTACTGGAGCAGGCCCTGAAGGGCTGATTCGGACCTGCCGGTCGAGCTTGTCGAGACCAGTCCCCGCCAGCCGCTGCACTTGTCGTAGCTCGAGTCGACCGATGGCGTCAGGCTCACGGTTCCAGATCTCGACAAAGCTTCGATCGACGGTCTGTTGAGCGCATCAGGGCGGTAATCTACCCGCGTCACATGTGCCCCGAACCTGACCCGAACCGCTCGATGAGGAGAACCGATGACGTTGGACCTGGCGGTGCTCGAGGCCTACCAGAACCTGACCGGAGCCGCCCCAGAGGGCATCTGGCGTGCGCCGGGTCGGATCAACCTGATCGGCGAGCACACCGACTACAACGACGGCTTCGTGATGCCTTTCGCCCTTCCCCAGGCCGCCTATCTCGCCGCTGGACGGCGCGACGACGGGGTGATCCGGATCGCGTCGGTCGACCTGGCCGAGCAGTTCGAGACCACCCTGGACGAGTTGGCACCCAACCACGACGGCTGGCACGCCTACTTGGGCGGCGTGTTCTGGGCGTTGCGTGAGGCCGGTCATGACGTGCGCGGAGCCGATCTGGCGCTGGCTTCCGACGTGCCGATCGGGGCCGGGCTGTCATCGTCCGCGGCGATCGAGTGCGTACTCGTCGAGGCGCTCAACGACCTCTACCAACTGGGCATCGAACCGATGGATCGGGCGAAGCTCGCCAGGCGCACCGAGAACGCCTATGTGGGTGCCCCGACCGGCCTGATGGACCAGGCCGCGTCCATGCTGTGCACCGAGGGACATGCCCTGTTCCTGGACTGCCGCTCGCTGGAGGTGCAACAGGTGCCGCTTGACCTGGCCGCACACGGCCAGGCGATTCTGGTGATCGACACCCTGACCCGGCACACCCATGCCGGCGGCGAGTACGCCAGCCGGCGTGCTGACTGCGAACGGGCCGCCGAGCTGCTGGGGGTGCCGGCGCTGCGCGACGTGACCATGGACGGATTGGCCGAGCGGCTCGCCGTTCTGGATGACGACCGGCTGATCCGGCGGGCCAGGCATGTGGTCACCGAGGATCAGCGGGTGTTGGACGCCTGCGCGGCCCTCCGTGCCGACGACCTGGCTGAACTCGGGCAACTGATGACCGCCTCGCACGAATCCATGCGGGACGACTACGAGATCACCGAAGCATCGGTGGATCTCGCGGTCGAGGTGGCACTGGCCGAGGGAGCCGCTGGTGCCCGGATGACCGGCGGCGGCTTCGGAGGTTGCGTGCTGGCACTGGCCGAGATGGATCTGCTGGACCCGATCGCGGCGGCGGTCACCCAGGCGTTCCTGGATTCCGGCCGAACCGCTCCCGCCACTTTCGTGGCCCGCCCGGCTGCGGGGGCGGGTCGGCTGAACTGACCTTCCGCGCCAGCCATCGGGTGGTGCTGGGCAGGACCACCCCGGCCACCGCGGCCAGGCAGATGGCGACCAGCGCCCACATCCACGGCGAGTCCTTGAGGTATTCGCCAAACCCGAAACCAGCCATCAGACTGAAGGCCGCGACGGGCCCTCGTGACCACATCTTGCGTAGCCACAGCCCGATCGCCGACCCGATCAACAACAACCCGTAGGCGGCCAGCAGCGCGCCGATCTGAATGCTGAAGATGCCATGGCCCGATCCGGCGCTGACGCCGGCGAAGACCAGAAAGACCAGCCCCAACGTCACACTCGATGCGGCCGCGACGATGGCGCCCACTGGTCGGCTCTGCTGCACGGGTACCACCGTAGACGATTCGTCGATTCGCACCCCGGGGCGGGAATACCCCGGCCGATCCGTTCATTTAGTGAAAGGCACCTTGTACAGACAAGCTTGGGTTGCCAGGCTAGTGTCGTAGAGTTGTGCGCCGCCAACCATGGCGGCGATCCTGCCCCTGTCGGGCACAAGATTTCCACAAGAAGGAGTTGGAAGCCGCATGGATTGGCGCCATCGGGCTGCCTGCCTCACCGAGGATCCGGAGTTGTTCTTCCCAGTAGGCAACACCGGCCCGGCCCTGATGCAGATTCAGGAGGCCAAAAAGGTGTGCAACCGCTGCGACGTCCGCGAAGCATGCCTGCAGTGGGCCCTCGACGCCGGCCAGGACCACGGAGTGTGGGGTGGCCTCAGCGAGGACGAGCGGAGAGCGCTGAAGCGCCGCGCCGCCCGGTCCCGGGTTCGGGTTAGCTAGCCCACCCCGACGCCCTGACTATCGGTTCGGACTTCGTCCAACCGGGTCAGCCACGTCGTAGCAGTGTCTCCCCGCCAGGGTCACACTCTTCTCGGCAGATTCTCTGCGAGACGAGGCATCGTGACCAGTTCGTCCGAATCCGAACCCGTTCTGCGCACCGCCTTCAAGGTAGGCGCCGAGTCCGACCAGGCCGTCACGCTGATGGTGGGGCTGCCCATGTCGCTGGTGGATGAGTGCGGGACGATTTTCGGCTGCGTGCTGGTCAAGCCGGCCTGAGCAGGCCACCGGCGAAGTCGCGGTCAGCCCAGCGGAATGGCTACCCGGGCGACCGTGCCGACGCCTGACTCGGCCGAACTGAGGGTGAACTCCCCGCCCAGATCGTCCACCAGCGTGGTGACGATGGACAGGCCGAGGCTGTTGCTGGTGCCGAGGGAGAAGTCGGCCGGCAGCGGCGCGCCCTGGTTGGTCACCTCGACCACCAGCCGGCCCTCGGACTCGCGCGGGGTCACCCAGACCACTCCGCGGTCCTGGCCGAGACCGTGTTCGATCGCGTTCTGGCAGAGCTCGGTCAGCACCAGCGAGAGGCTGGTGGCCACGTCGGCCGGCACGTAGCCGAAGCTGCCCTCGCGGCGCAGTTGGATGGGCTCACCGGTGGCGGCCACGTCGACCACCATGCGCAACAACCGGTCGGCCACATCGTCGAACTTGACCGACTTGTCGAACGCCTGGGACAGGATCTCGTGCACCACGGCGATGGCACCCACCCGTTTCATCGCGTCGGTCAAGGCGCCCTTGGCCTCCGGAGAAGAGATCCGGCGGGCCTGCAACCGCAACAGCGCCGCAACCGTCTGCAGGTTGTTCTTCACCCGGTGGTGGATCTCACGGATGGTGGCGTCCTTGGTGACCAGCTGGCGCTCGCGGCTGCGGAGCTCAGTGGTGTCCCGGCACAGCACCAACTGGCCGACCGGGCCGTCCTCGTCGCTGAGCTTGATGATCCGGAGCCGCAACTGGACGTCGGGTGTCTCCACCTCGACCTCGTGTTGGCCCTGGCCACGCAGCACGTTCGGCAGTGCCATCTCGACCGGGGCACGGTTGGTCAGCAACGCCATCGTCACCTGGGCCAGATCCTCGCCCTCCAGGTCGGCGGTCAACCCCATTCTGCGATACGCGCTGACCGCGTTCGGGCTGGCGTAGGACACCATTCCGTCCGCGGTCACCCGAATCATGCCGTCACCCACCCGAGGGGACACCCACGGCACGGATTTGTCCATGCCGGTCGGGTATTCGCAGCGGTGCACCATGCCCGACAGCACATCTGCGGCTTCGAGGTAGGCGTCCTCGAGCGCACCCGGGGCGCGGACGCCCATCCGGTTGGTGTGCGCCTCGACCACTGCGATCACCCGGCCCTTGAGCGCCACCGGGATGGCGTGCACGTCGACCGGTATTCCCGCGCTCAGGGCATTGCCGCTCATCAGCACGATCTCTCCGGACAGGTACGCCTCGGTAACCAGATGCTCGGGGTCGTAGTGGATGTCCTCGCCGACAACATCGTCCTCGAGAGCGGTCGGACCCGTGGTCGGACGTACCTGCGCGCAGGCCCAGAACACGTTGTCATCGACGTCCGGTACCCACAGGATCAGGTCGGAGAAGGCCAGGTCGGCCAACAGATGCCACTCGGCTACCAGGTTGTCCAGCCAAGCCGTGTCACCTGCATTGAGGGCCGTGTGCGCATCGAGCACTTCGGCCATCGTGAGCATGCGGCAACCCTATGGCAGAATGGAGGATCGCGCCGACGGCGCCCCACGAGCTACGAGGAGACCACCATGGCCAAGAATGGACGCAAGCGGCGCGCCCGCAAGAAGAACAAGGCGAATCACGGCAAGCGCCCCAACGCCTGACGAACCCGAACAGCCCCGGCACCTGACGGTGTCGGGGCTTTTCCACGCGAGTCGGTAGCCGAAGACCCCGGGGAGGCGTGGACGGCTTGCCGGAGCTTCTTTCATAGTGGACGGCTTGCCGGAGCTTCTTTCATTCAGGAGTTGCTCGGCAGGTCACACGTTGCGAATGACCACCGTGGCGGTGATCTGGGTGACCCTGACGCGCAGCGTCTCAGGGGCCCGCTCAACCATGCAGCAACGCTTCACGATCGACCGGATGTGCTCCTCGACCCCGTAGGCCTCGAAGCAGGGCTCGCAGGCGTCCAGGTGGGCGCGGATCGCGTCGGAGTCGGCGTCCACCAGTTCATGGTCGAGGAACTCGTACAGCCGCTGCAGGGCCATCGCGCACTCGCGGTCAGTCATTGGACCCACCCCGACGACCGAGTCCGTTCTCGCGGGCGAAGTCGGTCAGCGCCAGCCGCAACTGGTTGCGGCCCCGGTTGAGCCGCGACATCACGGTACCGATCGGCGTGCCCATGATCTCCGCTATCTCCTTGTAGGAGAACCCCTCCACGTCGGCCAGGTAGACGGCCAACCGGAAGTCCGGCGACAGTGCGTTCATCGCCTCGGTGACGGCCGAATCGGGCATCCGGTCGAGGGCCTCCATCTCGGCGCTGCGCAACCCGTCCGAGGCGTGCGCCTCCGAACGGGCCAGCTGCCAGTCCTCGATCTGGTCGCCGCCGGAAATCTGCGGCTGCCGCTGCTTCTTGCGATAGGTGTTGATGAAGCTGTTGGTCAGGATCCGGTACAGCCAAGCCTTCAGGTTCGTGCCCGGCGTGAACTGGTGGAAGGACGCGAACGCCTTCACGTAGGTGTCCTGCACGAGATCTTCGGCGTCGGTCGGGTTACGGGTCATCCGCAGGGCCGCACCGTAGAGCTGGTCGAGGAACACCATCGCGTCGCGCTCGAACCGCGTCGCGCGTTCGGCATCGGTCTCGGTAGCCAGATCGGCGACGTCGTCGGCATCCTCAGCGAACAGGGCCTCGTCGGCGGTGGGAATGGTCATCAGATACGAGCCTAGCCGGTCGCTGAGCGGAGAGGCCGGGCGGTCAAGAACCGGTGCGCTGCCGAACGTGCTCATCACAGTCAGAGGAACGGCGCTGGGTCGGACGCTATTCCCCATCGTCCCGCCAGGCTCCCCGCATGAACGACCGGGGACGGTTCTTTTCCGTTCACTGCTGAACGACCGGGGACGGTTCTCTTCCGTTCACTGCTGAACGACCGGGGACGGTTCTCTTCCGTTCACTGCTGAACGACCGGGGACGGTTCTCTTCCGTTCACTGCTGAACGACCGGGGACGGTTCTTTTCCGTTCACTGCTGAACGACCGGGGACGGTTCTTTTCCGTTCACTGCTGAACTATCGGGGACGGTCACTGCTGAACGACCGGGGACGGTTCTTTTCCGTTCACTGCTGAACTATCGGGGACGTTATCGGCTTTCAACTGGGGTGGATCCAGGTGTATGGGACCTCTTACAGCACCGTCCGGTGAACGAGGAAGAACCGTCCCCAACCGTCCAGACCCACCCTTGGGTGAACGGGAAAGAACCGTCCCCAACCGTCCAGACCCACCTTGGGTGAACGGGAAAGAACCGTCCCCAACCGTCCAGACCCACCTTGGGTGAACGAGAAAGAACCGTCCCCAACCGTCCAGACCCACCTTGGGTGAACGAGAAAGAACCGTCCCCAACCGTCCAGCCGGCATTGTCAGGAGTCGGGCAGTGGTTCGACGAGTTCGGGACCGTCATTGCCGACGGTGCTGACCAGCAGCGGGACGGCGTACGCCTCCAGTTCGGCCCCCGGTGCCTCCAGCAGTTCCAGCGCGCCGTCGGTCTGGTGTGGGTCGAGCCAGTCGTCCCAACGATCCGGACGGACGGTCATCGGCATCCGGTCGTGAATGTGACCGACGGCGTCCGCGGCCGAGGTGGTGATGATCGTGCAGGTGGTCAGCCACTCCCCCGCCGGGCTCTTCCAGAACTCGTAGAGGCCGGCCATCGCCAGCAGCGAGCCATTTACCGGGTGGATGAAGAAGGGCTGCTTGCGCGGCTGCCTGGACGCCGGCAGCGACGGGTCGTGCGGCTGCGCGTACCACTCGTAGTAGCCGTCCGCCGGCAGCAGGCAACGTCGGGAGGCCAGCGCCTTGCGAAAGGCCGGCTTCTCGGCGAGCGTCTCGAACCGGGCGTTGATCATCCGCGCCCCACCCTTGGCGTCCTTCGACCAGGACGGCACCAGCCCCCAGCGCAGCTCCACCAGCTTGCGGCGCACCTTCTCGTCCGGCTGCTTCGGGGCCCGCTCGAGCACCGCCGCAACCGGATCGGTCGGGGCGATGTTCCACCGCGCCTGGGGCAGCGGCCCGACCACCTCGTCGATGAGGAAGATCTCCTCGAGCAACTCGGCATCCGCCGAGGCCGCATACCGTCCGCACATAGGGGTGAGACTAGCCCGCTAGCGCTTGGACAAATGCCGAGCAGGCGCTAGACATAGAGCATGAGTCTGCTGCGTTTTGCCGCCCGCACCATGCTGGCCAGCTTCTTCGTCGTGAATGGCGTCAAGGCGCTTCGCGACCCCGAACCGCTGGTCGCCGCCACCGAACCGCTGGCCAAGCAGTTCCTGCCCCTGGTCGAGAAGACCCTGCCCCCGCAGGCGGCCGCCTACCTGCCTGAGGACGCCAAGGGTCTGGTCAGGCTGAGCGGCATCATCCAGATCGTCGGCGGAATCAGCCTCGCCACAGGCATCGGACGTCGGCTCGGCGCGCTCGCGCTGGGGGTGTCGATGGCTCCGCAGCTGCTCGCCACCAATCCACTGGGTTCCAGCGGCAACTCCGAGAACAAGGACTTGTTCCTGCGCAACCTCGCCCTCACCGGGGGCGTGTTGCTGGCCGCAGGCGACACCGAGGGTCAACCCAACCTGGCCAACCGGGCCAAGATCAAGGCCGAGGCGCTGGGCCGCGAGGTCGAGCACACCAAGGCCGCGGTGGCCCGCGAGACCGAGCGCACCAAGAGGTCCCTGACCAAAGAGGGCAAGCGCGCAGCTCGCAACGCCAAGAAGATGGCCGGCCGGGCGGGCAAGAGCATTGAAGGTGCGTTGAAGTGAGTCCGACAGCGGCTCCGGCGTCCGCCGGACCGCTGTCGGCGACGATCGTCGTCCCCGGATCCAAGTCCGCCACCGCCCGTGGCTACGTGCTGGCCGCACTGGCCGACGGGGCCAGCGTGCTGACCGGAGTGCTGGACGCTCGTGACACCCGGTTGATGCGGGCCGCGCTGACCGGCCTTGGGGTCTCCATCACCGACCTTGCGGACGGGGTGGTGCGGGTGCAGCCGCCCGAGCGGTTCCAGGCCGCCGACGTAGCGGTCGGCCTGGCCGGAACGGTGATGCGCTTCCTGCCTCCGCTGGCGGCATTGGCCGACGGCTCCAGCCGGTTCCACGGAGATGTCGAGGCGGAGGCTCGCCCGGTCACTCCACTGTTGGCCGGATTGGGCCAGGCCGGAGTGCAGATCGACCATCCCGAATCACTCCCCTTCACCGTGCGAGGCACCGGACAGGTGCCTGGTGGTGTGGTCGGCATCGATTCATCCGGATCCAGCCAGTTCGTCTCCGGACTCCTGCTGGCGGGCGCCCGTTTCGACCGCGGCCTGGATCTTCGACACGTCGGAGCCACGCTGCCGTCCCGACCGCACATCGCCCTGACCGTCGAGATGCTGCGTGATCGCGGGGTCGAGGTCGCGCAACCGCACCCGAACCGCTGGATCGTCGGGCCAGGCCCGATCGCGGCCCGCGACCAGACCATCGAACCGGACCTGATCAACGCCGCGACCTTCCTGGCCGCACCGCTGATCGTCGGCGGAAGTGTCACCACGGCCTGGCCGGAGCGCACCGTGCAGGCCGCTGAGGCGATCCTCGATGTACTGACCTCGCTGGGCGCCGCGGTCGACCGACGGGCCGGGCAGGTCACCGTCCGAGGCACCGGACGGGTCACCGCCAACGACCTCGACCTCGCCCTGACCAGCGAACTCACCTGTGTGGCGGCGGTCCTGCTGGCCTTGGCCGACTCCCCCGGCCAGATCCGCGGCGTAGCCCACGTCCGGGGCCACGAAACCGACCGGCTGGCCGCCCTGCAGGCCGAACTGAACGGTCTCGGCGGTCGGGTCGAACAAACGCCGGACGGCTTGTCGATCACCCCGGCGCCGCTGCGCCCGGGTGTTTTCCACACCTATGCCGATCACCGGATGGCCCACGCCGGCACGCTGCTCGCACTCGCCGTGCCCGGCGTCGAGTTGGACGACGTGAGCTGTACCACCAAGACCCTGCCCGACTTTCCGGGGCTCTGGCGGCACTTGTTGGACCAGCGGTGAGCAATCGGCTGCGTGGCGGGGTCAGCGACGACGACCACGAGGGTTTCGGCCGACCGGGGCGCAGCTCCCGTCCGCGAACCAAGGACCATCCGGACTACTCCCAGGCCGAGGAAGCGATCGTGGTCACCATCGACCGCGGCCGCTACCGGTGCACGTTCGGTGAGGTGGCGCTGACCGCCACCAAGGCCCGGGCACTGGGTCGCAAGGGGGTGATCGTCGGTGACCGGGTGCGGGTGGTCGGCGACCTCAGTGGCGCCGAGGGCAGCCTGGCCAGGATCGTCGAAGTGCTGCCCCGCAGTACCGTGTTGCGCCGCACGGCGGACGACACCGATCCGTTCGAGCGTCCGATCGTCGCCAACGCCGACCAGTTGGTGATCGTCACCGCGCTGGCCGATCCCCCACCGCGGATGGGCATGATCGACCGGATCCTGGTCGCCGCCTACGACGCCGGCCTCGATCCGGTGCTGTGCCTGACCAAGGAGGACCTGGCGCCGGCCGACGAGCTGATCGCCGCCTACAGCCCCTTGGACATCCCGGTGCTCGCCGTGCAGCCCGACTCCGACCTCGGCCCGTTGCGCGAACTCCTCGACGACCGGATCAGCGTGTTCATCGGACATTCCGGGGTCGGCAAGTCCACCCTGGTGAACGCACTGATTCCCGGCGTTGACCGTGCCATCGGGGAAGTGAACGAGGTGACCGGCCGGGGCCGGCACACCTCGACCGCGGCGATCGCGTTGGAGTTGCCCGAGCATGCCGGCTGGGTGATCGACACGCCGGGCGTCCGCTCATTCGGGCTGAGTCACGTCACCAGGGAGTCGATCGTGGCCGCCTTCCCCGACCTGGAGGCGCTGACCAAGGACTGCCCCCGCGGGTGCACCCATTCGACCGGGTCGCCGGAGTGCGCGATGGACGTGGCCGTCGCCGACGGACGCCTGGCGCTGGAACGACTGGAATCCTTCCGCCGCATGGAGGGTGCCTGGAACGCGCGTCCTTCGGGTGCCTGACACCCGACACGTCCACGTCCGCCGCACGTCGAGCCGATAGGTTGAGAACCATGCCCGATCAGAGCTACCTCGACGACCTGCGACTCGCCCACATGATGGCCGACAACGCAGATTCGCTGACCATGAGCCGGTTCAAGGCGCTCGACCTCAAGGTGGAGGCCAAGCCCGACCTGACTCCGGTCAGTGACGCCGACGTCGCCGTCGAGGACGCCATCCGGCGCACCTTGAAAACCGCTCGGCCTCGCGACGCCGTCCATGGCGAGGAGCGCGAGGACACCGGCTGGGGGCCACGACGCTGGGTGATCGACCCGATCGACGGCACCAAGAACTTCGTCCGCGGGGTACCGGTCTGGGCCACGCTGATCGGGCTGATGGTGGAGGACAAGGTGGTCGTCGGCGTGGTCTCAGCGCCGGCACTGGGACGTCGCTGGTGGGCCAGCCTGGGTGGCGGCGCCTTCACCGGCAAGACCCTGCTGCAGGGCAATCCGTGCCAGGTGTCCGGGGTCTCGGACGTGACCGACGCCTCGCTGTCGTACTCGTCGCTGCACGGTTGGGTGGACTCCGGCCGAGGCCAGCAGTTCGTCGACCTGATGCGAACCACCTGGCGCAGCCGGGCCTACGGAGACTTCTGGAGCTACATGCTGGTTGCCGAGGGGGCGGTCGACGTCGCCACCGAACCCGAGCTGGCCCTGCATGACATGGCCGCCCTCGACGTGATCGTCACCGAGGCCGGCGGCCGGTTCACCAACCTGGACGGCGCCAACGGCCCCAACGGGCCGGGGGCGATCGCCACCAACGGGAAGCTGCACGACGCGGTGGTTGAGCAACTCGCGGACCACTGACCTGCCGACTGCCACCGCACACGCGCTCAGGCTTTGATTCTGGGCACCGCCGCCCAGAGCGCCCTGGTGTAGTCGGCCTTCGGCTGTGCGAACACCTGCTCGGCGGTGCCCTGCTCTTCGATTCGGCCGGCCCGCAGCACCACCACCGTGTCGCACAGGTGCCGCACCACGGCCAGGTCGTGACTGACGAAAATCAGGGTCAGACCCCGGGCGGCGACCAGATCGGACAGCAGGTTCAACACCTGGGCCCGCACGCTCACGTCCAGCGCCGAGACGGGCTCGTCGGCGATCAGCACCTCGGGATCCGGAGCGAGAGCGCGGGCGATCGCGATCCGCTGCCGTTGGCCGCCCGAGAACTCGTGGGGATACCGCAGCGCGGCCTCAGCCGGCAGGTCGACGGCGGCCAGCACGTCCCTCAGCCGCTGCCGCGGGTCGACGTCGTCCAACTCCCGCCGCAGGTGTCGCGAGCGCAACGGTTCGGTGATGATCGAGCCGACCGTCATCCGGGGATTAAGTGACGAGCGCGGGTCCTGGAAGACCAGTTGCACCGAGGACCGCAGGAAACCGAGCCGCGATTCGGCGAGCCCGACGATCTCCTGACCCTTGAACCGGATGCTGCCCGAGGTCGGCCGGTCCAACCCCGCCATCAGCTTGATCAGGGTGGATTTTCCAGATCCGGACTCCCCGACGATGCCGAGCCGTTGCCCTTGCTCGACCTGCAGGGTGACCCCGTCCAGTGCACGGACCCGACCACGACCGAACATCCGGGTCAGCTCGCTGATCTGGAACAGCGCCGCAGCAGTCATCGGACCCCCTCCCGTCGGTAGTAGTCCTCGACCGTCGGCAATCGCTCACCCGGCGCCATCTGGTCGATCCGGGCGGTTGCCACCAGGCCGCGGGTGTAGGGATGTTCCGGGGCGGTGAACAGCGTGCGCACGGGCCCCGCCTCGACGATCCGGCCGTCCAGCATCACCAGCACGTCGCTGCACACCTGCGAAACGACGGCCAGGTCGTGGCTGATGAACAGGCACGCGGCTGCCTCGGCCGTCAGCACCTCGTCCAGCAGGCGGAGCACCTTGGCCTGCACGGTCACGTCCAGAGCGGTGGTGGGTTCGTCGCAGATGATCAGGTCGGGCGAGTTGATCAACGCCATCGCCAGCAGGCAGCGCTGCCGCTGTCCACCGGAGAGCTGGTGCGGAAAACTGTCGGCCACCCGCTCGGCGTCGTCGAGTCCGACCCGGCCGAGCATGTCGAGCACCCGGGCCCTGGCCGAGCCACCGCGCTCGGACGTGTGCAACAGCAACACCTCGGCAACCTGCCGGCCGACCGGCATGGTGGGATCGAGCGCGGTCATCGGCTCCTGGAACACCATCGACATCAGGTCACCGCGAAGGCCGGCGTGCGCAGACTCCTCCATGCCGACCAGCTGGCTGCCGGCGAACTCGATCGACCCGGAGATCTGAGCGGTCTCGGGCAACAGCCCCATCAGGGCAAGTGCGGTGACGGTTTTGCCTGAGCCGGATTCGCCGATGATGCCGAGCCGCTGCCGGGCGTCGAGGGTGAACGAGACCGAGTCCACCGCCACGATCCGCCGCCGGCCGAAGCTGATCGTCAGGTCACGGACCTCGAGCAGGCTCATGACACCTCCCGCAGCCGCGGATCCAGCAGGTCGCGCAGCCCGTCGCCGAGCAGGTTGAATCCAAGCACTGAGACGGCGATCGCAAGCCCTGGCCAGACCGCCTGCAATGGCGCGTTGAACATCACCGTCTGGGCATCGCGGAGCATCTTGCCCCAGGTCGGGACGATCGCCGCGGTGGACAGGCCCAGATAGCTGAGCGCGGCCTCGGCCAGGATGGCCAGGGCGAAAGTGACGGACGCCTGCACGCCGATCAGCGGAGCGATGTTGGGCAGCACGTGCCGCAGCGAGACGCCGGGCCAGCGGGTGCCTGCTGCTCGAGCGGCCAACACGAAATCGCTGCTCATCACCTGCTTGGTGCCGGCTCGGGTGATTCGGGCGAAGCTCGGAATGGTGGCCAGGCCGATGGCGGACATCGCCGTCACCGGCGAAGCTCCGAACCTGGCCGCCAACAGGATCGCCAGCAACAGCGCCGGGAAGGCGTAGGCGATGTCGGTCACTCGCATCACCACCTCGTCCACCCAACCGCCGACCTGACCGGCCAGCATGCCCAGCGGCACTCCGATCAGGGCCGCGATGGACACCGAGACCACGCCCACCACGATGGTGGTCTGCGCCCCGACGAGGATTCGGCTGAAGTTGTCGATGCCCATGCCGTCGGTGCCCATCCAGTGCTGCGCACTCGGGCCCTGCAGCCGCTGCCCGGGCACCACCAGAGTCGGGTCGTAGGGCGTCCAGAACAGCGACACCAGGGCCATCAGCACCACCGTCGCGACGAGGGCGGCGCCCACCCACAGAGTTGCCCGGCGCATCAGTCCCGCTCCGTCCGCAGGCGTGGGTCGATCCAGGCATACGACAGATCGACCAGGAAGTTGATCACCAGCACCGCGGCGGCCAGGAACATCACGATGCCCTGGACCACCTGCAGATCGCGCTGGGACACCGCGTCCAGCAACTGGGTGCCCAGGCCGGGCAGGGCGAACACCTGCTCGATCACGATCGCCCCGACCAGCACCGCGGCCAGTTGCAGGCCGATCACGGTCACCAGGGAAAGGGCCGCATTGCGCAGGCCGTGCCGCAGCAGGGCCGGGAACGGACGCCAACCGACCGCCCGGGCGGTGCGGTAGTAGTCCTCGTTGAGTACCTCGATGAAGGCCGACCGGACGTACCGGGTCAACACCGCGGACTGGACGATGGCCAACGCGGCCGCCGGCAGGATCAGGTGCGTGAACCAACTGCCCGGGTCCGTGCTGAGCGGCACGTAGCCGTTGGCCGGAAACCAGCGCAACTGGACGGCGAACACGATCACCAACACGATGCCCGCCCAGAACGCGGGAACCGCCATGCCCAGTTGAGCACCAGCCGAAACCGTGAACCCCTGCCAGTGCCGGCGTTTGATCGCCGCCAGCATGCCGGTGGGAACGGCAACCACGATGGACAGGACCAGGGCGAAGAGCACCACCGACAACGTCACGGCGATCCTGGGTGACATCAGCTCGGTGACGCTCTGGCCGGTGAAGTACGAGGTGCCGAAGTCTCCGTGCAGCATGCCCGCCACCCATTCGAGGTAGCGCACCAGCCACGGCCGGTCCAGCCCGAGTTGACTGGTCAGAACCGCGATCTGCTCGGGCGTCGCGCCCTCGCCGAGCAGGATCGCGGCCACCTCGCCCGGCAGCGCCGAACAGACCGCGAAGACCAGCAGCGACGCACCGACCAGGCTGATCGCGAAGATGCCCAGCCGCTTGCCCAGAAAGGCGACGATGCGCACCGGCGGTGGGCTTACCGGACGGCGATCGTGGTCAGGTCGAAGCTCAGTGTCGCGGCGTTCTGCGGCACGCCACTGACGGTCGATTTGGTGATCACCAGGTTGGGCAGGTCGAACAGCCACACGGCAGCCGCGGCCTCGGCGAGGGTGCGGGCGGCCTTGCGCATGAACGGCACCAGTTCGTCACTCGGCGCCTCGTCGGCCGCCTCGAACTGGGCGTTGAAGTCGGCGTTGTCGAAGTGGAAGTAGTAGGCCGGGTCGGTGAACCGACGGATGTCTCGAGCCTCCACGTGCGCGACGATCGACATGTCGTAGTTGCCGCCGTTGTGGACGTCCTTGAGCCAGGTGGCGAAGTCGAGCTCCTCGACCGTCACCTTGACGCCCACCTGCCGTAGCGCGCTCTCGATGAACTGGGCGCTCTTGGTGGCGTAGGCGATGGTAGGAACCCGCAACTTCAGGCTCAGGTTGGTGGCCTTTGCCTCAGCGAGCAACTTCTTGGCGCCTTCGGGATCGTAGGCGTTGACCGAGGTCAGGTCTTCGTACCAGGGGTCGGTTGGCACCACCATCGAGCCGATCAGCGCGCCCTTGCCGTTCCAGACGGTGTCCAGCAACGCCTTCTTGTCGATCGCCATGGAAATGGCTCGACGCACCCGGACGTCCTTGAGCGTGTCGCGGGAGTTGTTGAGCGCGAGCACCACCTCGCCGTTGGTGGTGCCCTGAATCGTGGTGAACCGGCTGGTGTCGCTGAACTGGTCGATCGCGTCCGGGGCCTGCAGGTTCGAGATCACGTCGAGGTCGCCCGCGAGCATCGCGGCGTTCATCGCGTTGGGGTCGGCGAAGTAGCGGAAGTTGACGGAGTCGAGCCGTGGCGGGGTGCCCCAGTAGCCATCGCTGCCGGCCAGCACGACGCTCTGGCCCTTGTTCCACCTCTGCAGCACGAACGGTCCGGATCCGGCCGGCGTGGTGTCGAGGGCGGCCAGGCCGTCAGGGTCGTAGATGATGCCGGCGCTCGAGCTGATGTCGTACAGCCACAGGTTGGACGGCTGGCTCAGGGTCACCTTCACCGTGTGCTCGTCCACCGCCTCCGTCGACTTCACCACCGCCATCTGCTCCACCAGCGGTGCGGCGATGGCGGGCTCGGTCTTGATCCGATTGAAGCTGGTCACCACCGAGGCCGCCGTCACCGGCTTGCCGCTGGCGAAGTTGGCCGCCGGATTCAGCCGGAAGGTGTAGACGGTGCGGTCGTCGCTGACGTCCCACTCCTGGGCCAGCAGCGGCTTGAGGGTGCCCTCGGGGTCCAGCTTCACCAGGGTCTCGTACACGTTGTAGAGCAGCACCTGTGGAATGGACGCGGCCGGGGATGCGCTCGGGTTCATGGTCGGCGGCTCGAGCGTGGCACCGACCATCAGCGTGCGCGACTGCTGGGTAGGCAGCGACGGGTTCTGCCCGACGCACCCGGCGAGAAGGGCGAGCGTGAACAACAGTGACGCCCACCGCCACCCTCTGCGGGGTGAAACGGTCGCGGACGTGCTGGAGACCATCTGTCCTCCTCGTGGCCTGCCCCCGGCCGGGGAGAGGATCGCGCGGAAAGTCTAGCCGAGCGACGCCCGCGGCCCGTGCGGACGCGTCCGACGGCGATTTGGGTCATTCAGGGCGTTCCCCTATAGTTGAACGAGCGACGCGGGGTGGAGCAGCTCGGTAGCTCGCTGGGCTCATAACCCAGAGGTCACAGGTTCAAATCCTGTCCCCGCTACCAAGGAAAAGGGCTCTGATCAGGCACAACAGCCAGGTCAGGGCCCTTTCGCTTGGCCGGCCTCCGGAGCGGATGTCCGGTCGAGTCGCCTGAATACGGACGCGATCCGTCCGGAACCGTCCGTAGGGTGACGGACATGGCTATTGCGCGATTTCCCACGTTCGTATTCGACTGTCCTGACCCCGGCGCCTTGGGGGCCTTCTACGGCGCACTCCTCGGCTGGTCGGTCCGGAACGACGAGGATTGGGTCGAGATCCGCTCCGATGACGGCCAATGCATCTGCTTTCAGCAGGTGGAGAACTATCAAGCCCCCGACTGGCCCGGTCAAGAACGTCCGCAACAGCTGCATGTCGACGTCGTGGTCGATGACCTGGACGTCGGCGAGCAGGCGGTCGTCCAGCTCGGCGCCATGCGCACAGAACATCAGCCGGGCACCACGTTCCGAGTGTTTCTGGATCCGGCCGGGCACCCGTTCTGCCTTTGCTTGAACTGAGGTCGCGGCGGCCATCGGCGAACCTTGCCCGGTGGACCGGGTCGGCGGGGCAGCAAACCCTCAACCGCCCATCCGGGTCGTTGACCTCGTCAAGACAAGCGGGGTCGGCCGTCTGTACCCTGAAGCGTGGAGTGCACTGGGGGGCGGATGAGCAGTCAGCTCGGCCTGTGGCTGCGCGACGCCGCCTGGAGCGCCGCAGTCCTGCTCGGCGCTGCCCTGCTGGCCGCAGCTCCCGCCCTCGCCAATCCCGGTCCCACCCCTTGTGGCGACCAGGTTCAGCGTTGTGGTAAAGATCCGAAGCCGGCGGTTCCGGCGTCGCCCAACGAGCACCTTGACCCCAGCCCGGTGCCCACCACGGCGAAAGAGCCGTCGCCGAGTCACTCTGATCAGCCGAAACCCACCGTCACACCGACCCGGACTTCCACACCCTCGCCTGAGCCGTCCAAGACTCCTCCGCTGCAATCGACCAAGACCCCTCCGAGCGACCCGACGTTCACCCCGACGGAGGAGCCGACGCCGACGATCACCCGTCCGCTGCCCACGTGGAGCGCTCGTCCCCCGATCCGCCCGCCCTTCCTGCCGCCTCGTCCGACGTTGACCCCGAGCCCAACGACCACCACCCCGACGGCAACTCCGACGCCGACCCGTACGGTCCGGCCGACTCCGTCTCCGACCAAGACGATTCCGCGTCCGAGCCCGACGCCGACCCGCTCCTCCACGTCGACCCCACGACCGGGCACCGTCGACCCTGGCACCCGAAACCCGGACCGGAGCCGCACGACGGCCGCTGCCACCCCGGCCGGTCCGAGCGCCAGTGCAACAGCGTCCGTGCAGCCAAGCCCAAGCCCCACTCCTTCGGCATATCTACCCCAGGGCACGCCCACCGATCCTCCGCTGCCCGGACCGCAGCAGCCCGGGGCCGGCAGCGGGCCTGGGTCGTGGTCGTCCGCAGTCAGCGATGCACTCTCATTGGAACGTGGGCTGGCCGCGATGCTGCCGATCCTGGCCGGCGCGGTGGTGATCATGGGCCTCACGCTGCTGATGCGGCCGCCAGGTCGCCGGGTCAGCTGACTCCAGTCGAGCCACCACGCTGAGGCTTGGCCCGGTGTGGTGAGATGGCCCACATGTCCACCGTCGTGCGTTTTCCGCTGCTGCAGGCCACCCTCGACAACGGTCTACGGGTGGTCATCAACACCGACCGGACGGTTCCTGTGGTGGCGGTGAACCTCTGGTACGACGTCGGCTCGCGCGATGAGAGCCCTGGCCGAACCGGCCTCGCCCACCTGTTCGAGCACCTGATGTTCGAGGGGTCGGCGCAGGTGCGCGCCGGCGAACACCTGGCCGCGATCCAGGGCGTCGGCGGCTCGGCGAACGCAACCACCTGGTTCGACCGCACCAACTACTTCGAGACCGTGCCCGCGGGCGCCCTGGACCTGGCCCTGTGGCTGGAGGCCGAACGGCTGGCCACGCTCGACCTGACCCAGCACAATCTGGACAATCAACGCGAAGTGGTGATGGAAGAGAAACGCCAGCGCTACGACAACGTGCCGTACGGGGACGTACTGATCCATCTCGTCGAGCTCACCTTTCCTGCCGACCATCCCTATGGCCACCCGACGATCGGCTCGATGGACGACCTGGCTGCGGCCACGCTCGACGACGCGCACGTGTTCTTCAGCACGCACTACGCCCCCAACAACGCCGTGCTGACCCTGGTCGGCGACATCGATCCGGACGACGGCCTGCGCCGGATCGGCGACGCGTTCGGCTCGCTGATCCCGGCCACCACCGCCGTGCGACCGCCCGCCGCGGCACTGGCCGCCTTGACCGGAGTGCCACGCCGGGAGGTGCGTGAGAACGTGCCAACTGAAGCGGCCTACCTGACCTGGCGGTTACCTGCCCGCGACACGCCGTTGTTCGATGCGACCGAGCTGGCGTTGGCGGCGCTGGGCGACGGTCAGACCTCCCGGCTGCACCGGCGACTGGTTCGAACCAACCTGATCGCCGAAGGTGCCGGCGCCTCGGCCACCGGCCTGGTCGGCGGCAACAGCATCGGCTACGCCCATGCCCGCGCGCTCGCCGGGGTGCCGGCGGAAGCTCTCGAAGAAGCGATCGTTGACGAACTGCAGCGCTTCATCGACTCCGGTCCCGAGTTCGCCGAGGTGGAGCGGGCGAAGGCTCAGTACGAACGCGAATGGCTGGGCGAGTTGGCTCGGTTCGACAGCCGGGCCGATCTGTTCAGCGGCTACGCCACCCTGCACGGGGACCCCGATGCGGTGAACCGGCGACTGGATCAGGTGCGCGCGCTGAGCCTGGACGACGTCGCGCTCGCCGCCAGAGAGGTGCTCGACCCCGCCAACCGAGCCGTGCTCAGCTACCGGAAGGCGGAGTCGTGAAACGCCCCGAGATCGCACCACCGCAGCCCTGGGACTTTCCCACCCCGGCCAGCGCCACCCTCGACAATGGCCTGCGCGTGCAGGCGTTTCACCGGCCCGGCCAGCATCTGATCAGTGCCACCCTCGTGCTCGACCTGCCCCTGGCCAGCGAGCCGGTCACTGTCGAGGGTGTCTCCACGATCATGCAGCGCTGCCTCGACGAGGGCACCACCGACCACCCGGGCACGGGGTTCGCCGAAGAGCTGGAGAGCCAGGGCGCGGTTTTCGGTGGCAGCAGCAGTCACAGTGCCGCCCAACTCAGTCTCGAGGTGCCCAGCACCAGGTTCGAAGCCGCCCTGCCGCTGTTTGCGGAGGCCGTCCAGCAGCCGACGTTGGCCGAGGCGGACGTCCAGCGTCACGTCGACCTTCGGCTCGCCGAGATCGCCCAGCAACGGGCGCATCCGGCCCATCGTGGGGCACTGGCGTTCCGGGCCGCTGTGATCGATCCCCGGTTCCGCGCGTCCCGCTCGACTGCCGGCACTGCCGAAAGCGTGGCCCAGGTCACCGTGGCTGACGTCCGGGCCAGGTATGCGGCGGAGTACGGACCGGCCCGTGGCACGCTGGTCCTGGCTGGCGACTTCTCGGCCGATCCCCTGCCGTCGGTGGCGGACGCCTTCGGCGGTTGGGCTTCGCCGGTGGAGGCGGTGCAGCACGAGGCGCCGACCGGCGCCACGGCCAGGACCCTGCTGATCCACCGGCCCGGAGCAGTCCAGGCCGACGTCCGGATCGGCACCTTCGGTGTTGACCGCAGCAACTCGCGGTGGCCGGCGCTCAGACTCGGGGCCTTCGTGCTGGGTGGCGGTTTCCTGAGCCGACTGAACCGGGTGCTGCGCGAGGAGCGTGGCTTCACCTACGGCGTGCAGTTGTCGAACGCTCCCGCCAGAAGCGGAGGGCTGCTGGCCCTGCACGCGTCATTCCGAACCGAGGTGGCGGCCGCTGCGATCGAGGAGTCGCTGCAGTTGCTGCGGGTCGACGGCGAGCACGCGATCAGCCAGGCGGAGCTGACCGAGGCGGTCAACTTTCTGATCGGCATCACCCCGCTGCGCTGCGCCACCGCGGCGGGCATCACCGATCAGGTTGCCACTCTCGTCGAGGTCGGACTGGGTGCGGACTTCGTCGACGCCCATGCTGCGGAACTCCTGCGTGTGACCCCCGACGACGCGACCGCGGCGGTCGCCGGCCTGTTGCCGCCCCACGGGTTGACCCTGGTGGTGGTGGGCGACGCGGACGTGCTGGCCGCGCCGCTCACCGCCCAAGGGCTTCGTCCCGAAGTGATCCTCGACTAGCGCCCCATCAGCTTCAACGCGGCGGCGAGCGCCGTCTGGGCCTCGTTCACTTTTGCTTGATAGGTGGCCAGGTCGCCCTTGCGCAGGGCGGCATCGGCCGCTTCGAACGCGGCCTGAGCACGATTCAGCTCGGTCACTGCCGCCGGGTTGTTGGCGGACGGAGTCCCGGTTGGTGACGGTGACGCGGAACCGGACGGACTCGGCGACGGACTGGTGGACGAGGTGCCGATCGGCTGTTCCCCGGTCTCGGCGCCCGCATTGCCGGCGAACACCTTGTCCAGTGCCTCTTGCAGGGTGCTGCCGATGCCGACGTAGGAACCGAACCTGACCACCACGAAGGCCAGTGCCGGGTACGATCCGGTGTTGCCCTGCCGCATCGTGTAGATCGGGGCGACGTACAGCAACCCGTTGCCCATCGGCAAGGTGAGCAGGTTGCCGTAGGTTGCCGCCGAAGCCCCCTGGTTCAGGTACGGCCGCAGCATTTCGGCGACCTTCTGGTCGTTGTTGATCGCGTTGAAGGTCTGGCCCGGCCCGTCGATCTGGTGGGTGTCCGACATCCGCAGCACGCGTAGCTTGCCGTAGTCCGGGCTGGTGGCCTCGGCAACGACAGACAGGTAGCTGGCCAGGTTCGAACGGCCCCTCGGCACGAACACGGTGGTCTGGCTGAACACCGGATTCTCATCGCCGGGCCACTTGATGCTCAGGAAGTAGGGCGGTTCCTTGGCGTCGGTGCTGGCTTTGACCGGATCGTTGGGCACCTGCCACAGGTCACTCTGGGCGTACCAGGTGTACGGGTTGGTCATGTGGTAGCGGCCGAGGATCTCGCGCTGCACCTTGAACAGGTCCTCCGGATAGCGCAGGTGACTGAGCAGGTCGGGGGTGATCGCGCTCTTCGGCTGCACGGTGCCGGGGAAGGCGCGGGCGTAGGCGGTCAGAATCGGATCGGTCTCGTCCCAGGCGTACAGGGTGACCGAGCCGTCGTAGGCGTCCACCACGGCCTTGACCGAGTTGCGGATGTAGTTGACGTTCTCGTCCACCTGGGTGCCGACCACCCGGGACTGGGTGTCGGCCGCGGAGTTGCGCAGGTTCACCAGCTGGCTGTTCGGGTAGCTGTTGGACGTCGTGTAGCCGTCGAGGATCCACACCGTGCGGCCGTCCACGATCGCCGGATAGATGTTGGAGTCGACGGTCAGCCAGGGGGCGACCTGCTGGACCCGCTCCTTCGGGGTGCGGTTGTACAGGATCCGTGACTCGCTGTTCACCCGGTCGGACAGCATCAGGTTGATGTCCATGAAGCGGGCCGCGTACAGCGTGCGGGTGAAGGCGTCGCCGATCGGTACGCCGCCCTTGCCGGTGTACACGTTGGACTTGCCGTTGGGGGTGTCGAGTTCGATCGGGTCCTGGCCCTCCTCGCGTCCGACGATCGCGTACGAGGTGGACTGTTCACCGAAGTAGATCCGCGACTCGTGGTCGGGCAGATCGCCCACCGGCGGGATGTCCCGGACGATCCACTGCGGCTCGCCCATGGTCTGCCGGCGGTTGCCGTAGGCGATCACCAGGCCGTAGCCGTGGGTGTAGACGGTGTGGATGTTGTTCCAGTTCTGGTCGGGCAGGCCGGCCAGGTTCATCTCCCGGGCCGCCACCACGACGTCGCGCTCGACACCGTCGACCTTGTACCGGTCGACGTCCAGCACGTCCGGGAACGTGTAGTAGCCACGGACCTGTTGCAACTGCTCGTAGGTCGGCCCGATCACCGCTGGGTCCATCAGCCGGATGCCGGGGAGCGCCTCGGCGTCGGCTTTGAGTTGCCCTGCCTTCACCTGGGTGACCGCTTCGTACTCGGTGATCTCGGTGTCGTTGATTCCGAACGCCTGCCGGGTCATGTCGATGTGCCGCTGCATATAGGGGTTCTCTTTGTCGGGCTGGTTCGGCGCGACCACGAACGACTGCACGACGGCGGGATAGATCAAGGTCAGGATCAGGCCGGAGATCACCATCAGTACCAGAGCGGCGGCCGGGTAGATGGTGCGCTTGATGATCGGGTTGGCGAAGAACAGGGCGGCCACCAGGAACGAGATCACCGCCATCACCAGCTTGGCGCCCATCCGGGCATGATCGTCGGTGTAGTGGACGCCGGTGAACAGGGTGCCCTGGCCGATCAGCAGTGCATACCGGTCCAGCAGGCACTGGAACCCGTACAGCACCAGCACCACACCGGTCAGCACCGACAGGTGCACCCGTGCCGCGGGGCTGACCTGGGGGCGGTTGGTGTTGCGCACCGCGCGCAGCGCACCGGTGGCAAAGTGGACGATCGCCGTCGCGATCAGGCTGAACGCCGTGGCGGTCAGCAGGAACGACAGGAAGCTCTGCCAGACCGGCAGTTCAAACACGAAGAACTTGTAGTCGAGCCCGAAGTTGGGGTCCACAAGGCCGAACGGAACCGCGTTGAGCCAGGCCAACACCGGCAGTACCTCGGTGGTCGCCGACATTCCGGCCAGGATGCCCAGGGCGATCGCGGGCACCAGTACGGCGATCCGGCTGTTGTTCTCAAGCATCCGGCGATAGGCGTCGAGCACCGCGCTCTCGCCGGCTCGCCGGCCACGGGGCCGGAGCCGGATCGCCAGCCACATGTTGCCACCGACCAGCGCGGCCATCAGCCCACCGACACCGACGAACAGGATCAGTCGGGTCAACAGCTCGGTGCTGAACACGGTGCCGAAGCCGATCGATTCGAACCACAGCTTGTCGGTCCAGACCTGGGTGAACACGGCGAAGGCGATCAGCGCCACCGCGGCGATCGCCAGGGTCAGCAGTAGCGGGGATCGACGGTGCACAGTTGTCGACTGGCTCACTCGGGGAACTCCTCTTTCGGGTGTCAGTCCAATGTACGTGCCAGGGCAGCAGCCAGCCCGGGCACCAGGTCACTACCTGACAACAGTTCCTCAGGGTGACTGCGGATTCGGGCGACACCGTAGGAGTCGCCCGCTCGAAGGACGCCGGCAACCACCCGGATCTCTTCGCGCCCGGGATCGTTGCGGACCCGGTCGTCCGCCTCCGGTCCGGTGGGAAGGTCGGTGCCGGACATGCCCGGCAGGAAGAACCGCTCCAGGCTCAACGCGACCCCGCTGACGGTACCGGGCCAACTGATCCGGGCCAGCGCCTCGCCCAGGTCGTTGCCGCCGGCGAATCCCTCCTGCTCGACGGCCGACAAGTGATCGGCCGTGGGTTGCATCCCGGCGGCCAGGTGTTCGGCGAGATGTGGTTCCGCTGCGATCAGCTCTGCCGTGGGCACCAGGGCGAACAGACGTGCGGGCTGGTCCCAGCCCAGGCCCGAGACGTGCCGCTCGATCTCCATCAGACCGGCGACGAGTGCGTCCGAAGTCACGAGCACCCCGGTATCGACGCGGCTCCGGCGGGATCCTTGAGGGTCTCCAGGGCGCCGATCGCCTCGGCGAGGGTAGCCACCCGCACCAGTCGCACCGATGTGTTCAGGTCTCGCGCGTCGGGACAGTTGTCGGCCGGCACCAGGAAGATGGTGGCCCCGGCGCCTTCGGCGCCGGCGATCTTCTCTTGAATGCCGCCAATCGCGCCGACCTGCCCGTTACCGGTGATGGTGCCCGTTCCGGCCACCGAGCGTCCGGCGACCAGGTCGTGGACCGTGACCTCGTCGTAGACCGCCAGCGCGAACATCAATCCCGCGCTCGGGCCACCGATTTCGGGGTTGATCCGAAAGGTTACCTGGGGTTCGTAGGAGTACCCGGTGGTCAGGTTGATTCCCACCACGGGCGTGGACGCGTCAGCGTTGGAAGCCACGGTGGTGACTGTTTCGGTCAGCTGCTGCCGATCGCGGAGAATGGTGAACAGGATCGCCTGCCCGACCTCGTGCCTGCTGATCGCTGCCCGGACGTCATCGGTCGAACTGACCACCTTGTTGTCGACGCGGAGAATGAAGTCCCCGGGCTTGAGCTTGCCGTCGGCGGGGCTGCCATTGGACACCCCCATCACCATCGGGTACTCGATCACCTTCTGGCCCGCGGCCCTGAGCGCGGCGGCGACCGCGGCGGATTGGGAGTTGTCCATCATCTGCACCTCGCGGGCGCGGATCTCGTCCACGCTCACGCCGGCCGGGTAGACCGCGTCTCGGGGCAGCACCTCGCGGGCCGCCAACCAGTAGGACAGCAGGGCTTCGGGCAGGGTGAGTTGGCTGTCGGCGCGGGTGACCGCGACCGTGGTCAGCCGCAACTGCCCCGTGGTCGGATGGGTTTCGATGCCTTGGACATCGACCCGGGCGACACCGTCGATCGGTTCGTACAGATTCACCGTGGTGCCGGACGACCAGCTGACGAAGGGCACCGGCACCAGCGAGACCACGGCAGCAAGTGCCACGAACAGTAACGCCGAGACGGCGGCCGTCCAGGTCTGCTTCGTCACCCGGGTGAGACTACCTGACCCGACCGGCCCGTCCGGCCCGCCGCAGGCTTGCGGTATGCGAGACAATGGTCTTCGAAGGCCGGGCGCTCGAGCGACCGGCAGGATTCGTCCGACGACCCATCAGGAGCCACGCATGGCCACCGACCCGGACCTCCCCGACAACGGCGACACGCCGCCCGAGGAGAACCCGCTGGCCCAGTTTCTCGCCCAGTTCGGCATCAAGCCCGGTCCGGACGGAGAGTTCGATCTCGCCGCCCTCACCGACCGGCTGCAGGCCGTCATGTCCCAGTTTCAGACCCAGATGGCAGGCTTCGGCCCGACCGACCCGGCCAGCGGTATGAACTGGACGTTCACCAAGGACATCGCCCGCAAGGTGACCGCCGCGAAGGGGCCGGACAGCACCCCGTCCGCGGCCGAGTCGGGCCAGGTCAGAGACGCAGTCGGGCTGGCCGACCTCTGGCTCGACGAGGAGATCGCCTTTCCCCGGCTCAGCGCACCCGCTGTGGCCTGGAGCCGTGCGGAGTGGGTGGAGGGCACGTTCCAGACCTGGAAGAAGCTCGGCAACCCGATCGTGACCAGCCTGTCGGCGGCGCTCGGTTCGCTGATGGCCCGCGAAGCCGGCCCGGGCGAGGAGTTCATGAAACCCATGGTGCGAGCGGCTGCGTCCGGAATGTTCGCCGCACAGGTCGGCCAGTCGCTGGGCAGCCTGGCATCCGACGTGCTCAGCATGAGCGACATCGGACTACCGCTCGGCGAGCGTCCGCAGGTCGCGCTACTGCCCACCAACATCGAGGAGTTCGGCGCCGAGCTGGAGAATGCCACGGCCGCCGACGTGTTGCTGTTCCTGGCTCTGCGCGAAGCCGCCCGGCAGCGGTTGTTCGCTGCGGTGGGCTGGCTCGGGCCGCAACTGCACGCCCTGGTCGAGCACTATGCCCGCGACATCACTATCGACAGCGCAGCACTCGAGGAGGCGATCGAGTCGCAGCTCAGCGCCGCGATGAGTGCCGAAGACCTGGAGCGGGCCGGCCAGACCCTGGCCGGCAAGTTGTTCGAGCCGGCGGTCACGCAGGAGCAGACCGAGGTGCTCGCGCGGCTGGAGAACCTGTTGGCCCTGGTGGAGGGCTGGGTGGACGAGGTGGTCGGGCACACCATGAGCCGCTGGATGCCCAACGGTGCGGCACTGACCGAGGTGGTCCGGCGGCGCCGGGCCGCGGGCGGGCCGGCCGAAAACGCTCTGAAGTCGCTGGTCGGGCTCGAGTTGCGACCTCGGCGCACCCGCGACGCGGCCAACCTGTGGGCGGCGATCCGGGCCACTCGTGGAGCCCAGGCCAGGGATGCGGCCTGGAGCCACCCCGACCTGATTCCCACCTCCGCCGATCTCGACGATCCGCTGGGCTACGCCGAACACGGCCACCTGACGCATGCACCGGACGATCTGGACGCCGAGTTGGCGAAGCTGCTCGACGAGGAGGGCGGCGCTCAGTAGTCGACCGCGGGCAGGTTCTGGGCGTTCAGCCAACCCTCCAGGTACCCCTGGGCGCGCTCGCTGCGCGGGTAGCGCGCCACCAGCTCATCGAAACGCGCCGAGTGGGTGCGCTCCAGCAGGTGCGCCAGTTCGTGAACCAGCACGTAGTCGGTGACCCAGTCCGGCATGGTGCGAAGTCGCTCGGAGAGCCGGATCTCGCCGGTCGCCGTGGTGCAGGACCCCCAGCGTTGTCGCTGCCGGGACGACCAGCTGACATTGAACGCGGGTGCGCGTTGCTCCTGGTCGGCCAGGTGCTGGGCGAACAGCTGGGCCGCCCGGGCGGTCAGGTCGGCGTCGGCCACCGGAGGGCGACGTCCGGCTTCGTGCTCGAGGTAGCGGGAGACGAACGCGGGGATCAGTTCCCGCTCCTGCTGCCGGCTCATTCGCTGGGGCACCACGACGACCAGGGTGCCCCCTTCGCGCACGATGCCCATCGTGGTGCGACGCCGCGCACTTCGCCGCACCAGGTAGTCGTCCGAACCCATGGGTGGAAGCGTAATCGGGTCTCCCGACAAACTTCGGTTGGCCGTGTTGACCTGCCCGGGCATGCCGCACTAGCGTCTGAGCGACGAGGCCCTCGGGGTTGCTCCGCTCGCAGGGGAAGGCAAGCGGAAGAAACCCCTTGGGCCTCGCTCTCAGCCCGATCATTTGGACGGTCTCCGGCACGCCTGACGGGGTGCGGAACCTTCGCGGTCGGTACCGTATGCTGAACCGGCAGAGAGCGCTGTGTTGCTCCAGCGCAACCATCATCAATAGGAGGAAATGACGTGGCCGATGACACCTACAGCGGTTCGTTCTACTGCGTGAAGTGCAAGGATCACCGCGACGCCACCGGCGACGTGACGGTCAACGCAAAGGGAACCCGGATCGCGAAGGCCAAGTGCCCCGTTTGTGGGACCAACCTGACCCGGTTCCTGCCCAAGGCCTGATTCTGCCCAGGCGCCGCACCGTGAGGTGCGGCGCTTTTGGCATGTAAGGGCCCCGGTGTTGTCCGCTGACCACCGGGTGTTGCCCGAGCAGGAACGCGCGGCGTGTCATCTGGCCACGTCGACGAAGATGCATCGCGTGCAACAAGATTCCTGCCTGGTGTGGCAGTTGACCGCTCCGCTTTCAACACTGTGGCGCTCAGACTCAACGTTGCAACTCGGGCTCGAGCCACCGGCCGGGCTACTGGTGCAGAATCCACCGGAAGCCCTGCCGGATGTGCTGCAGGCACTGATCCGGCCCCGGCGGCGCAATGAACTCGACCAGGTTGGCGGCGCCGGCTCGCAGCACTGGCTGGACGCATTGCTCAGCATGCTGGCCGGCGCCGGGCTGCTGCGTAGCACCAGGCCCACGAGCGGTGCGGTGAGCGTGATCGGCGAGGGGCGGCTGGCGATTCTGGTTGCGGAGTTGCTGCTGGCCGAGTTGGACGAACCGGTTCGGCTGGTCTGGCCCGGTTCGGCGGGAACTCCCAGAGCCGCGTTGTCACTGCAGGCACGGTTCCCGAACCGGTTGCTCTGCTTCAGCCACTGGTCGTACTCACCGTCCGATCCCAGCGGCCTCGTCGTGATCGCGGCGCAGGCGGCCGAGGCGGATCGCAGCCTGCTCGCCCAACTGGAAGCCGACGGACAGCCGTACCTCGTGGTCCGAGCGTGTGACCTGGGCACCTCGGTCGGTCCACTGGTGGCGCCGGGACGAACCGCCTGTCAGCGCTGCGAGGACCTGCATCGCGCGGCCCGGGACTCGGCTTGGCCGCGGCTGCTCGCCCAACTGTGCCGTCGGCGTCCGGCGCCGGGTCAGGCGGCGCTGTACTGGGCGGCGGCGACCGGTGTGGGGCAGGCGCTGGCCTGGTTGGACGGAGCTGTGCCGGACACCCTGGGTGCCGCACTGGAGTTGAACGGGGCCGGTCAGGTCGGGCTGCGGCCGATCAGGGCACATCCCGGCTGCGGCTGCCTGCAGTTCGGCTGAGTTCAGGCGCTGCGCGGCTGAGGCGGCGGCCGAATCCCGCACCTCTGTATCGTGGGCGCCGACCATCCGGCCCGCTTCGCGATGACTCCTCGACCACACGAGTAGGACCCATGAACACCCGAACCTCCGTGATCACGCTGGCCCTCGCCGCCCTACTCGGCCTGAGCTCCTGTACCGGCACGAACCAGCCGAGTGCGTCGCCGTCGGCCTCGCCGTCCACCTCCGCAGCTGACCAGGACCGGGTGTCCCCCAGCCTGCAGGCGTTGCCGTCGATTGAGATCAAGGGTGGAGCGATCCGTGATGTGGTGATCGGCGAGTGCCCCACCGCACCGGGCAAGCAGACGGTGACCGGAACGCTCACCTCGAGCCAGGCCGGCAAGCAGGACTTCCTGATTTCGATCAGCTGGACCAACGCCAACGGGGACATCCGGGGCCGCGGCTTCGAGGTGCTCCGCAACCTGGCCCGCGGCGACACCAAGCGGCTGTCGATCACGGCCCAGGTGGCCGAGGGAGCCACCCGGTGCGTCACCGGGGTCAGCTTCGGCACCCTCGACGGCTGACCTGGGCTGGCGTGAGGCCCAGTCAGGCCCGGCGCAGGATCCCGATCCAGACCGGGCGGCCGTCCGGACGAGTTGGATGTGGCTGCTGCTCAAGACTGACCCAGGTGCACCCGTCCGCAACGAAAAGGTCCAGATCGGTGGAATCGAGCAACCAGGGCGGTCCGATGTCCGCAACATCGGGGTCGCGGACGAACTGCACCACCAGCGCCCGCCCGTTTGCTGCGAGCAGGCTGCGGACGCCGGCGATCGCAGCGGCCCGGAGGGTACGGGGCAACGCCTGCACGGTGAACACCTCGATCACCAGCTCGAACGATCCGATCAGGTCGTCGGGCAGGTCAAGCAGGTCAGCCACCCGATAGTCCACCGGGCTGCCCGGGTGCCGATCGCGGGCCAGGGCCACCGCCGACGGGGCGATGTCGAAAGCGGTGGTTGCGTAATCGTGGGCAGCGACGAACTCCGCGTCGGCGCCCAGCCCAGCGCCGACCACCACCGCCCTGCGTCCGGCCCCGCCGGCGACCGCGGCCACAAAGTCTGCCACCGGTGGATAGGCGGCGGTGCGGTTCCAGGGCAGGTCGATCTCGTCCCGGGCGCCGGAGGACCAGATCTCCTCGAACCACCGAGTCGGTTCGCCCGCGGCCAGGGCAGCGCGGCCGTGCCGATCGGCGAAGGCGTCCCAGTCGCGGGACGCGGACGGGTCGGTCATCGGCACATCCTGACCCGGAGCGCCCGGCGTGGCAAGTGATCGCCGCGAGGCGCATTCGGGCCGGGTTGGCACAATGGCCAGCATGGAAGCCCCCGAGGAGAAGCCGGACGACCGTGGCCTGCCCACCTCCTCGCTGGCCCGCGCCTCGAGGATGCTGTCCCTGCCCCTGGGTGCCGCGCAGCGCCAAGCGGTCGGGTTCGGTCGCCGGTTGATGGGTGCCGACGCCGACCAGGTCGACCTGCAGATGCGCACGGCCGCGGCCGAGCAGCTCTTCTCCGTCCTCGGCGAACTCAAGGGTGGCGCGATGAAGTTCGGCCAGGCCCTCAGCATGTTCGAGGCCTTCCTGCCCGAGGAGATCGCCGCCCCCTATCGCCAGCACCTGGCCAAGCTTCAGGACGGCGCACCGCCGCTGCCGTCCTCGCGGGTGCAGGCGGTGCTGCGCAACGAGTTGGGTCCCAAGTGGAAGGACCGGTTCGAGTCCATCGACCTGCGTCCAGCCGCGGCCGCGTCGATCGGCCAGGTCCACCGCGGGGTGCTCGTGGGTGGCCAACCGGTCGCGATCAAGGTGCAGTACCCGGGTGCCGATCAGGCGCTGCGCTCAGACCTGCGCCAGATCGAGCGGCTGGCCAGCGTGGTGACCCCCTTGGCCGGCGGCGTCGATGTCGTCACCATCACCCGTGAGCTCGCCGCCCGGATCGCCGAAGAAGTCGACTACACGCTCGAAGCCGAAAACCAGGCCCAGGCCGCCGCTGCCTTCGCCGGCGATGCCGAGTTCGCCGTGCCGCGGGTACACGAGGCCACCTCGCGGGTGCTGATCAGCGACTGGCTGGACGGCCGCAAGCTGACCTCTGCCGCCGAGTCGCCGGCCGAGGTGCGCAATCGGGTCGGGTTGTCGTACGTGCGGTTCCTGTTCGCCGGACCGGCCCGGGCCGGGCTGCTGCACGCCGATCCGCACCCCGGCAACTACTTGATCCTGAGCGACGGACGGCTCGGGGTGGTCGACTTCGGACTGGTCGCCAAGCTGCCCGACGGGTTGCCCCCGGCGATGGGCAGGCTGATCCAACTCGCGATCACCAACGATGTCGACGCAATTTCCGCGGGCCTGGCCGCCGAAGGTTTTATCGCCAAGGACGTGGACGCCAGCGAACTGTTCGGCTATCTGGAGCCGTTCGTCGAGCCCGCGCGCAGCGACGAGTTCCATTTCGACCGCGAGTGGATGCGAGCCCAGTTCCTGCACGTACGCAGCAGTTCGACCCGCGACGGGGTGGGCATGAAACTGACCATCCCACCGGTCTACGCACTGATTCATCGGGTCTGGCTGGGCGGCATCGCCGTGCTCGCGCAACTGGACGTGACCGCCAGCTTCCGTGATGTGCTGGCCGAGTTTCTGCCTGGGTGGAACGACTGATCATCGCCGGCCCGGCGCTGGCAGGACCGGCCCACGATCGGCCGGCCGGCTTTGGTCGTCACGAGCTCGACGGCACATCCTGCTGCAGGATCGTGAACACCGCGTCCGCGTACTTGTCGAACTTCGACCGACCGACCCCGGCGATGGCGAGCAGTTGCCGCTCATCTGCCGGCCGGGCCTCCGCGATCGCCATCAGGGTCGCGTCGGTAAAGATGCAGAATGCGGGCAGGTCCTGCTCCGCTGCCTCCTGGCGGCGCCATTCGCGCAGCAACTCCCAGGTCTTTTCGTCATAGCTGGACGGGCAATCGGCGTGCCGGCCGAGCTTCAACTCGGCTCCGGGTGCCAGCGGACCACCGCACACCCGGCAGGTCAGGCTGTGCCTACTCTTCGCCTTCTTCTTACCGGCGGTGCGGGCAGGTCGGGCGGGTTCGGTCTCTGGCCGGATGCCGTCCAGAAACCGGGACGGCTTGCGCCGGGCGCCACCCCCGGTGCGCGACGGTGCCCAGGACAACCACAGGTGCCGCTTGGCCCGGGTGATGCCCACGTACAGCAAGCGCTGCTCCTCGGCCAGCTGAACCGGAGATTGGGCCAGTGCGAACGGCAGCGTGCCCTCCTGCAGCCCGACCAGGGCGACACCCTCCCACTCCAGGCCCTTGGCGGCATGCAGCGTCGACAGCGTGACTCCTGCACCGGAGGGCGCATGCTCGGCCCGTGCGCGCTCGTCCAGTTCGGCGATCAGGTCGGCGAGGGTGGCGTCCGGATGCTGGCCGACATGGTCCGTCGCCAGCCCGAGCAGCGCCGCCAGGGACTCCCAACGTTCGCGGGCCTGACCCTGGCCGGACGGCGGTTCGGGCGTCCAGCCCAAGCCGGCCAGCACGCCACGGACGGACGTCACCAGGTCATCGGACGCTGCCCCGAGCTGCGCCTTCAGCGCGACGATCGCCCCGCGCACCTCCTGCCGCTGAAAGAATCCTTCGGAGGCCCGCAGCGTGAACGGCACCTTTGCCGTCGAGAGGGCCGCCTCATAGGCCGGCGACTGGGCATGAATGCGGTAGAGCACGGCCAGTTCCGCCGGCGGAACCCCGTCGGCGATCAGCTTGGCCAGCCACCCGGCCACGCGGGCCGCCTCGTCCGACTCGGAGTCGGCAGCGGTGAAGGACGGAGCCGGCCCGGCACCGGCCTGTGCGACCAGCCGGACGCCTTGGCCCGGCCCGCGGGAGTGCAGCACCCGATTGGCCAGGTCGACCACCTGGTCGGTGGAGCGATAGTCGCGGACCAGCCGGATCACCTCGGCGTCGGGGTGCCGGACCCCGAACCGGGTCAGGTAGCTGGACCGCGCTCCGGCGAACGAGTGGATGGTCTGGGCGGGATCGCCCACCACGCACAGATCGGGCTGGTCCCCTTGCCACAGATCGAGCAGCTTCTGCTGCAGCGGGCTGACGTCCTGGTATTCGTCGACGACCAGATGCCGGTAGGTGCGCCGGACCTGGGTGCGCACATCGTCGTGGTCGGAGAGCAGCGCCACCGTGCAGAGCAGCACGTCATCGAAGTCGATCACACCCCGGTCGACCTTCAACTTTTCGTACCGGGCATAGATTCGGCCCACCCCGGTGGCATCGACCGCCGACACCTCGCGGCCCTGCTCGGTGGCGAGTTCGGCGTAGTCGGCCGGCGGTACGTTGCTCACCTTGGCCCAGCTGATCTCGGTGAGCAGGTCGCGCAGGGTGCCGGACTCCACCCGCTGGCCGAGCTGACGGCCGGCCGCCTCGGCCATCAGCCCGGCCCGCTGATCACTGATTCGGGGCAACTCGCTGCCCATCGACTTCGGCCAGAAGTACTGGGCCTGGCGCAGCGCCGCCGAATGGAAGGTGCGGGCTTGGACGCGGGGGAAACCGAGCAGCCTCAGCCGGCCGCGCATCTCACCCGCCGCCCGGGTGGTGAAGGTCACCGCCAGCACCGAGAACGGGTCGTAGGCCCCGGTCGCACAGCCATAGGCGATCCGGTGAGTGATCGCCCGGGTCTTGCCGGTGCCGGCCCCCGCGATCACGCAGACCGGCGGGCCGAACGCGGTCGCCACCGCCCGCTGCTCGGGGTCGAGCGCGGCCAGCAGGGCGTCGGCATCAGGCACCCTCCACACTGTAGGGGCCGATCCCGACAGCCGCGGACGGTGCTTCGCGAGTCGGCTGTGGACAACCCGCCGGGTCGACGATAAGTGTCCGGAGCCACCCCTAAGGTGGTGCTCACGATGACCGGATTGTTCCTCCACCGCTCCAGTGACGCCGCCGCCCTGGCCGCCGAACTGGCGTCCCGACTGGGTGGCACCCGGCCCGATCCGTTCATCATGGACGTGGTGGTCACCCCTCACCAACACCTGCGGCGTTGGCTCACCAACGAGCTCGCTGTGCGGCTGGGACGGCCCGGCGAGGGCATCTGCGCCGGAGTTTCCTTCCTGTCTCCCGGCCGGCTGCTGCACCAGTTGGGTGACCCCGGGGTGGTCTGGCAGCCGAGGCAGCTCACCTGGCGACTCCTGCAGGTGATCAACGAACACCCCGAGGTCACCGAACTGGCGCAGTTGCGCCGGCACCTGGCGGGGTCCCGCAACGGCTATCGGGTCGCCCACCGCATCGCGGGCCTGTTCTACCGGTACCTGCACTGGCGACCCGAGCTGGTGGCACGGTGGGAGGCCGGCGACAACTGTGACGAGCACGGCACTCCACTGGGCTTCGACGCCTGGCAGCCGGTGCTGTGGCGGTTGGCCGCTGGCGCGGCCGGCCCCGCTGCGGCTCGAGCCGACTTCGTGGCCCGGCTGCGGCAGTCAGCCACAACGCAGCTCCCCGATTCGGTGTCATTCGTGCAGCCCGATCCACTATCGCCGTGGTGGCTGGCGGTACTCGAGTCGCTGGCCGCCAGGCGTGACGTGCACGTGTCGCTGCGTCAGGTCACCGCCACCTCCTGGCCCGCGCCGATCGGGGCCGGCCCGGCGGCCCGGCTGACCCGGTTCGAGAGCGGTACCCAGCTGGGTCTGCTCACGGCGGCGCGCGACGAGTTGCTGGCATCGCCGCCGTCCGATGCCACCGGAACCCTGGCCTGGTTGCAGGCCTCCCTTCGCGGCGACCCGACGCCACCGTCCGCCTCCGACGGGTCGGTACAGGTGCACGGTGGCCACGGCCTCGAGCGTCAGGTCGAGATCCTTCGCGATGCGATCACCGCCCTGCTCGCGGCCGACCCGACCCTGCAGCCGCGCGACATCGTCGTGGGTTGTCCCAATCTGGCCGCGGCGGCACCCCTGGTCCAGGCCGCGTTCCGATTGCCCACCGGAGTGCCGGGCCGGCACCCGGCCAACGACTTCCGGGTGCAACTGGCCGACCGAAGCTCGGCCGAAGTGAACCCACTTGTCGGAGTGCTCGTCCAGGTGCTCTCGCTGGTCGCTTCCCGGGCAACCGCTGCAGACGTGATCGACCTGTGCGCCCAGCCCGCCGTTTCCGAACGGTTCGGCTTCGATCCCGACTCGATCGAGCGGCTCACCGGCCTGGCGGCCGACTCCGGCGTCCGCTGGGGCATCTCGAACCGACATCGGTCCCGCTTCGGGCTCGGCGAGCTGCGACAGAACACCTGGACGGCCGGGCTGCAGCGCATGCTCCTGGGCGTGGCACTGAGCGAGCACGACCTGCCGGTGGTCGGCACCGTGCTGCCGCTCGACGATGTCGAGGACGGCGACCTGATCCCACTCGGCGGCCTGACCGAACTGATCGCCCGACTGTCGGCCCTGGCCATCGAGGCCGACACTCCGGTGTCCCTTCCGGTTTGGGTGCAGCGGCTGCAGGCCGCCCTGGACGACTTCACCCTGGTCAGCGGCGAAGACGTCTGGCAACGAACCGATGCGCTGATTCGGTTGGCCGACCTGGGTGAGCGGGGTGCCGGCGAAGGCTCACTCACGCTGGCCGACGTCACGGACCTGGTCTCCGACGAGTTCGAGCGCGGCGAGGCCCGGTCGACCTTCGGCAACGGCTCCCTGACCGTGTGTTCGCTGCGCTCACTGAAGGGCGTCCCGTACCGGGTGGTCTGCCTGTTCGGCCTGGACGAGGGCGCGTTTCCGCGGCTTCCCGAGCGCGACGGCGACAACCTGATGGTGCGCGACCCCCGTTTGGGCGAACCCGACCCCCCGGCCGAAGATCGCCAAGCGCTTGCCGACGCGGTCGCGGCGGCCGGCGACTCCCTGGTGATCGTGCATCAGTCGCGGTCCGCGCAGACCAATGAGCCGGTTCCGCCACCAGCCGCCCTCGCCGACCTGCTCGACCTGCTCCGGCAGGCGGGAGTCGGGCTGAAGGAGCACCCGCTGCAGCCGTTCAGCCCACTGCTGTTCGGCGCCGACGGTCCCCCGATCAGTTACGACCCGGTCGGACTCCGGGGCGCCTTGGCGGTGTCCGCACCACGCCGGACGTCGGCCCCAGACCTGGCAGTTCCGCCGGCTCCCCCGCTCACTGAGCTGAGCCTCGACGACCTGATCAGGTTTGTCAGCGACCCGGCGAGGCATTTCCTGCGCGAGCGCTGCGGACTCACCTATTGGGAGGCCGAGAAGCCGTCGGACGAGATCCCCGTCGAGCTCAGCGGTCTCGATCGCTGGAGCGTCGGCGAACGACTGCTCACCCTGGTGCGTTCGGGTCACCCGATCGAGGTCGCGATGCGCGCGGAGTGGCTACGCGGAACCGTGCCACCCGGTCAGCTCGGCAGCCGGTTCCTGGAAGGCGTGGCCGAGCAGGTGCGCCCCATCGCCGAGGCACTGCCAGTGGCACCCGACGAGCCGGTCACTCACCACGACATCAGCCTCGACTGCGGCCCGGTCCGGCTCACCGGGCGGGTGGCGACCCAACAGGACCTGGTTCTGCAAGCCACCTTCTCCAGGGTGTCGCCGAGGCGCACGATCAACGCGTGGTTGCAGGTGCTGGCCCTGTCCGCGTGCTCCAACGATCCCTGGCGGGCCATGGTGGTGGGCCGGGGCGGCCGGCAACTGTTCCGCGGGCCGTTGCGCAGTGAGGCGATCCACCACCTGTCCCGGTTGATCCGGCTCTACCGCATCGGCCTCGACGCACCACTGCCTCTACCGTTGACGTTCGGCGCCAAGCTGGCTGATCTTCTCCGAGGTGCAAAAGACCCGTTCTCGGAACTACGCACACTGCAGTACGCCTACGACGACGACGCCCGTGGCCGGCAGTGGCGGCAGTTCTACGACCGCGCCGAACACCTGCTGGCCGTGCCGCTGGGCACCGACGACCTCGACCAGCCGGACGAATCGGTGCTGGCCTTCGCGGCTTCGCGGGTGATCTGGAGCCCGATCAACGACCATGAGGCGGTGCTGGTCAGGTGAGGACGGCGATCGAGTTCGACCCCAGCGTCCCGCTTCCGCAGGGCACGACGGTGCTGGAGGCGTCCGCCGGCACGGGCAAGACCCACGCGGTGGCCGAACTCGCGGTCCAGCTGATCGCCGGGGGCGACACCACCGTCGACCGGTTGCTGATGGTCACGTTCGGCCGCAACGCGACCCGCGAACTTCGCGCCCGGGTTCGCACCCATCTGCTGGCGGCTGTTGATTCGGCCTCCGGACCCGCTCGCGAACGGCTGGCCGCCGCAGTGGCTGGTTTCGACACCGCTCAGGTGATGACCATCCACGAGTTCTGCCAGGCCATGTACGCACAGTTGGGCGTGCTGGCTTCGACGGACCCGTCCGGTCGTGTGATCGCCGACCTGGGGCCGTTGGTGCGCGAGGTCGCCACCGATCTCTACCTCAGCCGCTATGCGTTCGACGACCGCGAGCCGCCCTTCCCGCTCAATGACATCAAGCGCGACCGGGTCAACATCGGCGGGGCCGTCTCGCTGGCCGCCGACGCCGTCAACCACGTCCTGCGGCCGATCGTGCCGACTGGCGCAGACGGAATCGTCGGCCAGCGGGTGCAGTTCGCCGAAACAGTCCGCAGCGAGGCCGCCGTCCGGCGCTGGAGACTCGGCCTGCTGACCTTCGACGACCAGCTGGTCCGGTTGCGCGACACGCTGGCCGACCCGATCAGCGGCGAGAGCAGTTGCCGCCGGCTGCGGTCCCGGTTCGACGCGGTGCTGGTCGACGAGTTCCAAGACACCGACCCGGTGCAGTGGCAGATCCTCCAGCTGCTGTTCGACGGGCACGCGCGCATGGTGCTGATCGGCGATCCGAAACAGGCCATCTACACGTTCCGCGGGGCCGACATCGCCGCCTACTCCAACGCCGTGAATGCGGCTGGAGGTCACCTCTCGCTCAGCGTCAATCACCGCAGCGACGCCGCCCTGGTGCGAGCGCTCGGCGTGCTGTTCGAGGGGTTGCAGCTCGGCGACGGCATCGAGGTGCATCCGGTTGACGCGAACCGGCCCGGGTCGGGCGTGCGCTGCGCGACCCGAACTGTTCCCCCGCTCACCGTCAGCACCCTCGACCAGGAGCTCAAGCCCTGGGAGGCGCACCAACGCATCCGGGCCGACCTGGTCCGCCAGGTGCGCTCGATCCTGGCCGAGCAGCAACTTCACGACGGCGCCGGCTGGCGCGCCGTCGAAGCCAGCGATATCGCCGTGCTGGTGCGCAGCAACTTTCAAGCGAAGGCCGTCGCCGAGGCGCTGCGCCAGGCGGGCGTACCGGTCGCGCTCAGCGGCACCGACAGCATCTACGGCTCCGAAGCGGCCGACGACTGGCTGACCCTGCTCCAAGCCCTCGCCACGCAGCGCCGCGGTGAACTGCGCCGAGCTCTGCGGACCCGATTCTTCGGACGGTCCCTGGGTGATCTCGCCGCTGCCGGCGATGGGCGGATCGCCGACTGGACGGCGACCGTCCGGCAATGGGACCGGGTTCTGGTGCGGTCGGGGGTGGCCGCGCTGTTCGCCACCATCAGCGCCGAGACGGCTTTCGTCGATCGGGTGCTCTGCCGCCCCGACGGCGAACGGTTGATGACCGACTTCCGGCACGTCGCCGAGGTTCTGCACGAAGCCTCCGGGCACACCCGTCCGACCGCGGGCTGGCTGGTCGAGTGGCTGGAGCGCGAGCGGCAGAAGCGAGCCGAGGACGAACGAACCCGGCGACTCGAAACAGATGCGCAGGCGGTGCAGGTCAAGACCGTGCACGGGGCCAAGGGCCTGCAGTTCCCGATCGTGCTGCTGCCCGACCTGTGGCAGGACTACGGCGGCGACGACCGAGGTGCCGGGCTGCTGTTCCATGACGAGCAAGGCCGGGCGGTGGTGGACCTGGGCGGCAATCAGGCGCGTGGCCGCGGGCAGCGGTTCGCCGCTGCGCAGGCCGAGGATGCCGAAGAGTCGTTGCGGTTGTTGTACGTGGCGTTCACCCGGGCCAGATCCCAGGTGATCGCGTGGTGGGCTCGCACCTTCCGAACCCCGGACTCAGCGCTGCAACGGGTGCTGTACCGGGCCCGCTCGGCCGAACCCACCCCGCCCCGATCCGGTTACCCTCTCGACGGGGTACCGGGCAGCCTGTCCCCGCTCGAGTTGCCTTGGGTGAGCGCCGCCGCCGACATCAGCGTCCAACCGGTCGTGCCCGGCATGATGGATGCTCCCCCTGCCCAGGGGCGTCCGGCCGTCGCCCTGCGGGCCCTCAGCTTCGCCCGCGAGATCGACGCCGACTGGCGTCGCACGTCGTATTCCGGCCTGACCGCAGGAGCGCACCACGACGCGCCGTTGCTACTCGACGAGCCCGAAGACCCCGAATCGGCCGAGCCGGCGTCCAGCGGGCTGGTGCCCTCGCCGATGGGTGACCTTCCGGGCGGCACCCAGTTCGGCAGCCTCGTGCACGCGCTCTTCGAGCAGGTCGACCCCGGTCGGGACGAGGCCGTGCTGGCAGCCCGACTGCGCGCTGCCGCCAATGAATGGTTGCCGCGCTTCCCGCTACCCGGGGTGAGCGCCTCGGCGCTGGCGCAAGCACTGCTACCCGCGTTCACCACTCCACTGGGTCCGCTGGCGGACGAGCGCACCCTCGCCGACCTGCCGATCGCGGACCGGCTGGCCGAACTCAGTTTCGACCTGCCCCTGTCACCCGCTGCTCCATTCACCCTGGGCGATCTGGCCGCCCTGCTGCGCCGTCATCTGCCGCCGAACGATCCCTTGATCGGGTACCCGGCGCTGCTGGCCGACCCGACCCTTGCGGCGCAGCCGCTGAAGGGGTTCCTCACTGGCAGCATCGACGCCGTCTTCCGGGTCGGGTCTTCGGCGAATCCTCGTTTTGTGGTGGTCGACTACAAGACCAATCGGCTCGGCGGCGAGGAGCTCACCCTTGGGCATTACGCGCAGGGCCCGATGGTGGCGGCCATGTGCGCGTCGCACTACCCGCTGCAGGCATTGCTGTACTGCGTCGCTCTGCACCGGTTCCTGGCCGGACGGTTGGCCGACTACGATCCACGGCGACACCTCGGCGGGGTTCTGTACCTCTTTGTTCGTGGCATGGGCGGGCCGCGGGCCGGCTCGAGCACCGGCGTGTTCTCCTGGCAACCACCGCATGCGCTGGTGCGGGAGTTGTCCTTGATCCTGGGCGGTGTTGCTGATGGCTGACCCCGCCCTGGCCATCAACGCCACCGGCCTGACCGGTGAGTTCCACACCCTCGGGGTGCTCGACTGGGCCGACCTGCACCCCGCCAAACAGATCGCCTGGCTCTACGGCGAGACCGACGAGCGGGTGCAGCTTGCGCTGGCCATGACGGCACGTGCGCTGCGGGCCGGTTCGGTCTGCCTGGAACTTGATCGGGTGCGCAGCGGGGTGACCGGGCGCGACGACGAGCTGGTCGAGGTACCCGACCAGCTCTGGCCGCAGCCCGACGAGTGGCTGGTCGCGCTGCAGCTCAGCCCGATGGTGGCCCAAGGTGCCGACGGTGACCCCAAGCTGCCGCTTCGCCTGGTCGGCCATCAGCTGTACCTGACCCGCTACTGGCAGCAAGAAGAACAGGTCCGGCTCAATCTGCAGGCTCGCACCCTGGCCCATGCCGGCACCGTCGCACCGGTGCAACTCGACGAAGTGCTGCAGGAGCTGTTCCCAGGACCGAATGCCGACCCCGACCAGCGCCGGGCGGTAGCCCAAGTGGCCACGTCGGGCGTCACCGTGCTCGCGGGCGGTCCGGGCACGGGCAAGACCACGACCATCGCCCGCATGCTCGCTCTACTGTTCCGGCAGGGCGTCCAGCGGATCGCATTGGCCGCGCCGACCGGAAAGGCCGCCGCCCGCATGGATCAGGCTCTGCGTGTCGCCGCCGGTGAGCTGCCCGCCGACGTCGCCGCCCGGGTGGCCGGCCTGAGCGCCACCACGCTGCACCGGCTGCTGGGCGCCCAGCCCTACCGTCGCCCGCGCCATGACCGCGACAATCCACTTGCCTACGACGTGGTGATCGTCGATGAGTTGTCGATGGTTTCCCTGACCATGATGGCGCGGCTGACCGATGCCCTCGGCCCACGCACCCGGCTGGTGCTGGTCGGTGATCCCGACCAGTTGAACTCGGTCGGTGCCGGGGCGATTCTGGGCGACCTGACCGCCGCCTCCTGGCGCAGCACGGGCGGTGCCAGTCCGGTCGTCCGGCTGCAACGCAACTACCGGTTCACCGGCATGCTCGGAGCCTTGGCGGAGGCGATCAGGGCCGGCGATGCGGGGCAGGTGCTCAATCTGGCCACCGCCGGCCACGCCAACCTGACCCTGACCGACCCAAATACACCTCAGCACGCACTGCGGGCGCGCATCGTGCATGTCGGACGACAGATTCACGCGGCGGCGCTGTCGGCCAACCCTGGATTGGCGCTCACCCTGCTCGACCAGCATCGACTGCTCTGTGCGCATCGGCACGGACCGCACGGCGCCACCACCTGGGCGCGGCAGGCAGAGTTCTGGCTGCGAGCGTCCGTTCCAGGTTTCGGTGCCGAGGGCGAGTGGTACGCCGGACGGCCGGTACTGGTCACCACCAACCAACCGGACTGGGGGTTGTACAACGGCGACACCGGCGTGGTGCTCACCGACACCGGACGCCCGCTGGTGCACTTCGCCGGCAGCTCCACCCGTCCGCTCAGCCCCGAGTTGCTGGGCGCCACCCAGTCGGTCGATGCACTCACCGTGCACAAGTCTCAGGGCAGCCAGTTCTCGGTGGTGACGCTGGTGCTGCCCGACGTGGATTCGCCCCTGCTCACCCGCGAGTTGCTGTACACCGCGGTGACCCGAGCGCGCGACGAGGTGCACCTGATCGGATCTGAGGAGGCCTTGCATCAGGCGGTCGGCCGAATCGCGCGTCGGGCCAGCGGCCTGCGCGATCGGTTGTAAGTGATTGTCAACCGGTTCGTCTGGTTGGCCTGTTCAGCTCTCGGGGAACGGCAGGGTGCCGTCGCGCCACTGCGCGATGATGCGTTGGGCGATGGACGCCGAGCCGGGCAGGCCGACCTCACCCGCCTGCTCAGCCGCAGCCAGTTCGTCCGGGGTGAACCACCGGGCATGTTCGATCTCGATACCGTCGACGTCGATTCGGGTATCCGTGGCCCGGGCCACGAACCCGAGCATCAGCGAACGAGGAAAGGGCCACGGCTGACTGCCGAGGTACCGGACAGCCGACAGCCTCAGCCCGCTCTCTTCGCCGACCTCGCGGTGCACCGCCTGTTCCAGGGACTCCCCCGCCGACACGAAGCCGGCCAGAATCGACACCCGTCCAGCCGGCCAGACCACCTGATGGCCCAGCAGCAGCCGGTTGTCAGCGTCGAGCACGGCCACGATGATGGCGGGATCGCTGCGTGGAAACCGGTCCCGCCCGCATGCCGGGCAGTGCCGCACCATTCCGGCTGCGGTCACCTCGGTCAGCGCTCCGCAGCGGCCACAGTGCGGCGAGGTCCGATGCCAGTTGACCAGGGCCACCGAAGCGACGGCCAGTTCGCGAGTCGCGTCGTCGGCGATCGGCATCAGTTCACGTAGGCCGGCGGCCGGCCAGGAATCGGCAGCCTCGACGAAGACCGCCCGGTCGTCGGCGCGGCCGAGCAGAAAATGCCGTTGTTCGTCGAAGTCACCCTGGGGCCGCCGCTCGGCGAGCCCGGAGCCGGCGGCGTCGACACTCACCCGGCCCTGGGCGTCGACGGCGAGCAACACGCTGGCAGCGTCTGCCCAGCGAGTCGCCAGCCAGGCCTGATCCGCACGCTGGTTCTCACACCGGTCCAACTGCCCCGCATCACCCCAGCCGTCCATACCGTTCAACCTAGTGGTGGGTCCTTCCAAATGGGTTGCGGTTCAGCGGTGTCTGAGTGCGTGCATCGCAGGGCCGGCGAGAGAGTCGATACCGGGGTCGCATGGAGCCACCGAGGAGAACGCCGCGAAGTGCGTGCTCAGGCACCCCCGACCGATAAGTGGTTCGGGGCACAACCACCAGGGCTATCCGCCGATCCGGTTAACCGCGTCCGCCCAGGCATCGGCCCCGGGCAACCGCTCTGGCACCACCAGGCGGTCGCCCAGAATGTCGTAGAACCCGGCCGAAACCTGAGCGATCGGTACCCCGACCAGTTCTGCCCAGGCCTGGCGGTAGACGGCCAGCTGGATCGGGTCAGCACGGGCCACGTCCCCGGTCTTCCAGTCCACCACCAGGTAGCCGTCGCCCTGCTCGAAGACCGCATCGATCCGGCCCCGGACGATCGTGCCCCCGACCACCATGCTGAACGGCACCTCTACCGCCAGCGGTCGCCGGGTGGCGAACTGCCCGCGCTCGAAGGCGGCACTCATCCGAGCGAAGTTCGGATCATCAGGTGGCTCATGGCCGGGATCTACGTCCATCGAGGGGGTCAGGGCGAACCTCTGCTCCAGCCATCGGTGGAACCGGGTACCGAGCCGCTGGGCAACGATCGGACGCGCCGGCATCGGCCGCCTTGACTCGGCCATGAACTCGTCCGGAGTCCGGGTCAACCGGACCAGCCCGGTCGCCGATAGATACGCCGGCCGTCCCGGCGTCGCAACATCGCCTGCCGCCGCGGACAACAGGTCGAGTTCGGCGTCCCATTGGGCGACCTCGGCGCGCTCCTGTTCGGTCAGTCCCACCGGCTCGGCCGAGACGAGCACCTCACCGGCGGCGTTCACCTCGGCGGCCAGTCGTCGCCGCCGTTCCCGGACGTCGGGATCTCCGATCACCGGCCAGTCCAGCGCCGCACCGGAGCCGGCCAGCGGGTTCTCCGCGCTCGGCGGGGGCGCCTCGGCCAGCACCCGTCCGTGCCGCGCGATGATGGTGAGATACGGCGAAGGCACTCGGGGCCGGACCAGTTCGCCCTCCCAGGCGTGGGTGCTGGCCACCAGCAACTGCTTGGCCCGGGTCACCGCGACGTAGCCGAGCCGGTCTTCGGCGTGGCGGATCTGCTGCTTGAGTGCCGCCGCGTAGTCCTTGAACGCTGGGTCGGAGGCCTCGGCCAGCTGCGGCACGGCTACGGCGTCGCCGCGCAACTCGGCCGGCAGCACCCCGGCATTGCTCACCCAGTTGTCGGTGACCCGTTCGTTCGGAAACACACCGTCGGCCATGCCGGGCAGGAAGACGGCCTGCCACTCCAGTCCTTTGGCCTTGTGCACCGTCAGTAGCTTGACCGAGTCGGCATCGCTGGCCACCGCCTGGTCGAGGCCCACTCCGTGCGCCCGCTCGGCGTCCAGGTAGGCGAGCAAGCCACCCAACGAGGCCTCACCGTCGACGTCGCAATAGGCGGCCACGGCGTCGGTGAAGGCGCCTAACTGGGTGCCGGACGATCCTGCCGCGGCGAGTTCGGCCTCCAGTCCGACCGTGGATACCACTCGCCGAACCAGATCGAGTACGGGCTCACCCGCGTGTGATCGCAGGGTGGCCAGCTCAGCCGCGATCGCCCGGAACCGTTGGCTCGCCTCGGCGCTGTAGCCCAAGTCGCCCGGGTCGTGTAGAGCTTCCAGCAGGCTTGGAGTCACCACCGCCTCGGCACCGGCAAGCGCACGGCCCAGATCGTCCACCAGGTCGCCACCGCGTTGACCGTGCTCACCGCGGGCCAGGTCGGTGGCGCGACGGCCGAGCAGTGCCAGGTCGCCGATGCCGATCGCCCACCGCGCCGAGGTCAGCAGCCGGATCGCCGCCGGGTTGGCGCTGACGTCGTCCAGCAGGGCCAGTACCGAGCACACCTCGACGATCTCGGGCAGCTCGAGCAGCCCCCCGAGACCGACGATTTCGACCGGCACGTCGCGGGCCAACAGGTCGGAATACACCGCCGGAATCTGGGCGTTGCGCCGCACCAACACGGCCACGTCCGACCACAACCCGACCTGGCCGCCGGCGTGCAGAGCCGCGATCCGCTCGCCGACGAAGCGCACCTCTTCGGGCCAGGTGCTGAACGAGGCCACCTCGACTCGACCCGACGGCGTGCCGTCGGGGGCGGTCAATCGCAGTTGCGCGGCGTCCGGGCCGATCAGCGGATCGGACCGCAACCCCGCCGCCAGGTCGTTGGCCACCGCGAGGATCGCCGGCCCGGAGCGCCGGTTCACGGTCAGCGCGAAGGACGGCGCGGGGAGCCCGGCGGCGGTCGGAAAGTCCTGCCCGAACTGCAGAATGTTGCTTGCCGCGGCACCGCGCCAGCCGTAGATGGCCTGATGCGGGTCGCCCACCGCGGTCACGGCATGACCCCGACCGGTGGCGGCGTCGGCACCCGAGAACAAGGCCCGCAGCAGCGTCGCCTGGGCCGATGAGGTGTCCTGGTACTCGTCGAGCAGCACCACTCGGAACTGCCGACGCAGCAGTTCGGACACCGCCGGCACCTGTTCAGCCAGTTCGGCGGCCACCGCCATCTGGTCAGCGAACTCGACGTATCCCAGTCGTCGCTTCAGCTGCGCATAGGCCCGGGTCAGGCCGAGCAACTCCAGCCGCTGCTCGGTGATCGCCCGAGCGGACCGAACGGTCGCATATTCGCGCCGGTAGCGGTTGGTGGGCGCCTCGTCCAAGGCCTTCAGAAAGTCGCGGGCGTGCGAGCCGACCTGCTCGGGCTGGACCAGGTGCGAGGTGAGGTCGGCGTCAAGCTTCAAGAGCCGCTCGGTCAACGTGGCCGGTGTGAACGACGACAGGTGCTCGAAGGGCCCGGCCGCGTTCGTCACCACCCTGGCCGCCAGCCGGAACCGCGACGCCCCGGTGATCATCACCGGATCACTCTCCACGCCGAGCCGAAGCCCGTGCTCGGAGACCAGCCGGGCGGCGAACGCGTCGTAGGTGAGCACGAGTTGCTCACCGGCCTCGTCGACGCCCGAGCTGTCGACCACCCCGGCCCGCTCGAGAGCGGACCGCACCCGGGCGGAAAGTTCGGCCGCCGCCTTTCTGGTGAACGTCAGGCCGAGCACCTGCTCGGGCGCCACCTGCCCACTGCCGACCAGCCAGACCACCCGGGCGGCCATCACGGTGGTCTTGCCGGAGCCGGCGCCGGCGATGATCACCCCGGGCTGCAGTGGCGCCGTGATCGCCGCACGCTGCTGATCGGAGAACTGCAGCCCCAGGAGCTCGCTCAGCTCGGCCGGATCGCTCAGCGCGGTCACGCCACCACCTGCCGCCCGGACGGTTTGGCCGGGCAGCTGGCCGTGAACGGGCACCAGGTGCAGCCGTCGCCCGGCGTGGCCGGGTACCGCCCTTCGCGCAGCAACGTGACGGCCCGGGACAGTCGCTCGTGCACCCAGGTCGAGTGGCCGGTGTCCTGTTCGTCGAGGCTCGGACGCTCGGCCAGGGCGGCCTGGTGGAACTCGCGTGGATAGTCGTCCAGGTCGTTGCCGGCCGGCAGCCGTAGGTAGACCAGAGATCCCCCTGCGCTGGTCGCGGGGCCGGCGATCCGGTCGAAGCCCCCGGCGTCGACGGCCAGCTGGTAGACCCCCAGCTGTTCGTGGGCTGCCGTGGCCGCGGCGGTGGGCGGCCGCTTGTTGGTCTTGAAGTCGACCACGCGCAGGCGTCCGTCGGCCGTGCGTTCCAGCCGATCGACGGTGCCGACCAGTTGCACCGTTGTTCCATCGATCTGCACCTGCACGTCGAAGGGCACCTCGACCCCCACCACATCGGTGCCCTGATTGGCCTCCTGCCAGTTCACGAAGCGGGTCAAGGCCGCCTCGGCCTTCAGTCGCTCCGCTTCGGACAACCAGGCGGCATCGAAAGGTAGTTCGGCCCAGACCTCGTCCAGCCGTCCGGCCAGCTCGGTCAGGCCCAGGTCGTCGTTGCGGGCATGCTCGACCAACACGTGGATGACCGAACCCAGGCTGGCGTTGGCGTTGCGGGGCGGGTCGGCGTGCACCTGCCGGGTCAGGTAGTGCTGCCGCGGACAGGTGAGCAGTCCGGTCAGCGCTGACGGGCTCAGCCGTACCGGCCCGGCCGGCAGGTGCGGTCCACCGGTCGGCTCGGCCAGACCCCACCACAGCGACGGCCGGGCCTGCGGAGCAAGCGGCCGACCCTGCTGGTCGGTGAGCGACGCAAGCCTCGCCAACCGGATCGCCGCCGCTTCGCGCAGGGCCGCGGAGCAGTCCGCCGACGTTGCTCGCCGGCGCAGGTCGGCCACGAGTGCGGGCAGGGTGAGCGGACGCCTGCTCGGCACGTACTCGGTGATCGGTACGCCCAACTCGGCCAGGAACCGGGACGGCTGGTTCGCTTCACCGTCGGAGCCCTGGACGGCGGTGACCAACAACCGTTGGCTGGCCCGGCTGCACGCGACGTGGAACAACCGCCGCTCCTCGGTCAGCGCCTCGCGCGGATCGGGACGGCCGGCCAAACCAGCACTGACCAGTTCGGTCGGCTCCAGGATCGCGCCCCCCTGCCCCGGTGCCGGCCACAACCCCTCCTGCACCCCGGCCACCACAACCACCGGCCACTCCAGACCTTTGGCCCGGTGCGCAGTCAGTAGCCGGACGCCGCGTCCGCGCACCTCGGCCTCCCGCGAGGTGTCGGCTGGAATCTCCTGGGCCGCTACTTCGGCCAGAAACCCCCGGACGCCACCCGCACCGGCCGGCTGCTCGCTGGCGCCGGCAGCAGCGAACAGCGCGATCACCGCATCGAGATCCCGGTCGGCCCGACGACCTGCTTCGCCACCGACGCGGCTGGCCCGCTGCAGCCGCTCGGGCCAGTCGGTGCCCGACCAGAGCGTCCAGAGCAGGTCGGCCGCCCCGTTGCCGGGCACAGCCAAGGTGCGCGCCGCCGCGGCCAGCAGGCCGGCGAGCGACCGCACCACCCCCACCTCGTCGGTGTCGGGCAGGTCGGCCAACCGGTCGGGTTCGGCCAGTACGTCGGCGATCAGTTGGCCGGGCGACCTGCCCACGATGGCCGAGCCGGTCTGCTCACGCTCGGTCACCAGCAGCAGCCGGCCGAGCGTACGCAGGCCGACCGCGTCCAGCCGCGCGAGCGGCGAGGTAAGGAGGCGTTTGGCCTCGTCAGCGTCCAGTTCGCCGCCGCGGAGGACGACCTCCAGGGCGAGCAGCAGTGGCCGTACCGCCTGCTCCGCCAACAGCGGGATCTCGTCGCCGGCCACCTCGACCGGAATTCCCGCTGCCACCAACGCTCGCGCGATCGGGGCGATCTGCCGCCGTCCGGACCGCACCAGCACCGCCAGGTCGCCGTGCTCGAAACCGTCGTCCAGGTGGGCCCGGCGCAACTCTTCGGCGATCAACTGGGCCTGCTCCGACTCCGACGCGCAGACCACCGCCCGGACGTCGCCGCCGGCAACGCGGCCCGGCTCGGGGCGCAGCACCCGGACGGCCTCGGCGCCCAGCACCGGCAGCGGAAGCCGCCGCGACACCCGCGCAGAGACTGCCCGCAACCCCCCCGCGGCACGGTGACCGCCGGTCAGCACCAGCACCGGAGCCGGATCGCCGGTGGCCGTCGGGAAGGTCGCCGGAAAGTCCATCAAAGCCCTGGGGTGGGCGCCCCGGAACCGGAACACCACCTGATCGGGGTCGCCGACCGCAAGAATCGCGCCGCCAAGCGGCACCAATGCCCGCAAGAGACCGATTTGGGACGGGTCCAGCTCGCCGTATTCGTCGACGATCACCCGCGAGATCTGGGCGTGCACCGACGCCGCCAGCTGGTGGTCGGTCAGCGCGATCCGAGCCCGGTGCACGAGTTCGGCGTAGTCGAGACTGCCCTCGTGGTCGAGCACGTCCAGGTACTCGTCGAAGAAGTGGCCGGTGCTCACCCACTCCGGACGTCCTGCCGCCGCGCCGGCCGCCACCACGTCCTCAGGATCGAGGCCGAGTTGCCGGACGCGGGCGATCGCCGAGCGAACCTGCCGGGCGAACACCCGGGTGCCGACGGCCCGCTGCGCCGAGTCCGGCCAGACCGCAGCGCCCCGGCCGGCGAGCAGTTCGCGGACCCGGAACTCCTGCTCCGGAGCCGTCAGCAGCCGTGGCTCCGGTTCACCCGGCGCGGCTGCCCGCCGCAACACCCACAGGCAGAACGCGTGCATCGTGGTGACCCACGGTGGGCTGATCGTGCGGTTCACCGCTTGGGCCACCCGGTTGCGCAACTGGCTGGCCGAGCGCCGGGCGAAGGTCAGCACGAGCGGCTGTGGCCCACCGGGGTCACGCACCGCCAACTCCAACGCCGCGGCGGCCGCCACCACGGTGGTCTTGCCCGACCCGGGCGCCCCGATCACCAGCGCCGGGCCGTTCCGAACGCCCTCGACCGCGGCCAGTTGCGATGCGTCCAGGCCCCAGGCTGGGGGCACGCTGCCGACTCGGTCCATGCCCACATGCAATCATCCGGCCCGGACATTTCGGGTCCGGCGACACGCCGGGTGCCCAGGTCACCCGCACCGGTGACAGGTGTCGCAGGAATGTGAAAGTGTTTCAATCGCTGCCGCGACGCTGCCCAAAGGTCGCTCGGAGAGCCGGATCGGCAGTGTCCTGATCCGCCCCGGTGGATCACGTCGACGTGAAGGAGAAGTGCATGGCGCAGGGAACCGTCAAGTGGTTCAGTGCCGAGAAGGGCTATGGATTCATCGAGGTCGACGGTGGCAACCAGGACGTCTTCGTCCACCACTCGGCCATCGATGCCCAGGGCTTCCGCACCCTCACCGAGGGGCAGAAGGTCGAGTTCGAGATCACCTCGGGGCCCAAGGGGCCGCAGGCCGACAGCGTCCGAGGGCTCTGAGCCCGCCGCCGCAAACACGCCTACGAAAGCAGCGGGTCCCGTCCCGATCGGCCCGGACCCGCTGCACCTGGTCGGACGGTGCTTCCAGGGTTGTCCCCGACGCCTCCCCACTGCCTGGCCACCCCGACGCCCGCTAGATTGGACGACACGCCCTGTTGTTCACTTCGAGAGGCAGTCATGAGCTCGACCACTCCCCAAGGCGGTGCCGCCGCAGCGATGCCGTTGCAGCCTCCGACCACCCTCACCCTGAGCGCGCCCGAGGCACCGGCGGCCGTCACCACCACGCAGGCGCCCACGATGGCGCCGCAGGTCGAGTCGACCCAGGTTCCGGTGCTGGACGCGAAGGTGAACGAGTTCCTCAACGCACTCAACTCCGCCGAGGAGAAGTCGCCCACCTTCGCGGCTCAGGCCGACGCCGTGCGCAGCATGGGTGACCAGGACATCCGCCGGGCCGCCGAGACGTCCAACCGGCTGCTCAACACTCCCGTCCGGGCGCTCAAAGAGGGGGGCCTGTCCGAGGGTTCCAAGGTCGGCCAGACCCTGGTTCAACTGCGCCGTACCGTCGAGGAACTCGACCCGGGCCAGGCCCGTGGCGCCAAGAAGCTGCTCGGCTTCCTGCCCTTCGGCGACCAGATGACCGACTACTTCCGTCGCTACCAGAGTTCCCAGCAGCAGCTGAACGGCATTCTGCACGCGCTGCGCAGTGGTCAGGACGAGCTGACCAAGGACAACGTCGCCCTCAACATGGAGAAGCAGAACCTGTGGACGGTGATGGGCCGGCTGAACCAGTACGTCTATATCGCCGAGCGACTCGACGCCCGGCTGTCGGCCCAGATCGCCGAGCTGCAGATGTCCGATCCGGACAAGGCCAGGGCGCTCAGCCAGGACGTGCTCTTCTACGTGCGGCAGAAGCATCAGGACCTGCTCACCCAGCTGGCCGTTTCGATCCAGAGCTACCTGGCGATCGACATCATCATCAAGAACAACATCGAGCTGATCAAGGGTGTCGATCGCGCCTCGACCACCACCATCTCCGCGCTTCGCACGGCCGTCATCGTGGCCCAGGCGCTGGGCAACCAGAAGCTGGTGCTCGATCAGATCACCGCGCTGAACACCACCACTTCGGCGATGATCCAGCGCACGTCCGAGATGCTCAAAGACAACTCGGCCCGAATCCAGGAGCAGGCGGCCAGCTCCACCATCGGCCTGGAGCAGCTGCAGGCGGCCTTCGCCAACATCTACGCGACGATGGATTCGATCGATGAGTTCAAGGCTCGCGCCCTCGACTCGATGGCGCAGACCATCGGTGTGCTGGAGGGCGAGGTGGTCAAGTCGAAGGAATACCTGGACCGGGTCGCCCAGCAGGATTCCCGCAGCTCGACCATGCCGCAGATCAACATTTGATCCCGGCGCGCACAATCATCACGGAACTGAACATCACGCAGTTGGACGGATCATGGGCTTCTGGGACTGGCTGAGCGGCCGGAACTCGACGCCACCGCCGGCAGCCATACCTGACGTCGATCCCGCGCCAACCGAAGCCGACATCATGGCCTCCCTGGCCGGCGTGGACCAGCTGATCAGCTCGGGCACCCTCCCCGCGGTGGTGCGCTCGCGCGCCGCACGGGTCACCTCCCTGGTCCGCAAGACGCTGCCCCGGCTCGGCTCGTTGGGCCTCGGCAGCTACGACAGCTATTCGGTCGTCGCCACCGCGACGGACTACCTGCCCGAAGCGATCGGCGCCTACCTCCGGCTGCCGCGGGACTGGGCCGATTCCCGTCCGGTGGACAACGGCAAGACCCCGCTGTTGCTGCTGATCGACCAGCTGGACCTGCTGGGCGCCACCATGGAGAAGATCTACGACGCGGCCAACTCCACCGATGCGGCCGCCCTGATCACCCATGGACGCTTCCTGCAGGAGCGGTTCGGTCATCCCCCGGCCCCGGTGGACCTGAACCTCGCCCGCCCACCCGCCGACCCCTTCGATCTGGAGCGCCCGTGAGCACCCCTGACCTGGCCAGCACCCTCGACGCCCTGACCGCAGTCGCCGCCAAGGCGCGGGTGGACCAAGCCGCCGCCCGGGTCGAGGGCGAGCAGTTGGCCGCCGCGGTGTCGGAGTCGGCGGTTGGCTCGTTCGTCGACTGGTGCGCCGCCACCGGTCGGGCGATCAGCGCGGTGGAGTTCATGGAGTCCGCCCTGCGGGGACGCAAGTTCCGGGCGTCCCCGACCCCGCTGGTCGCCCAACTGCACAACGCCCGCTCCGAGCACGCCGTGCCCTATGCGAAGGCGCTCGCCGAGGTCGCCACCGCGGCCGCGCTGCTCGGCACCCCGTCGCCGCAGAGCACCGGCGCCGCCCAGGGTGCTGCCGCCGTGCAACTGGGCGCGGCGCAGGGTCTGGGCGTACAAGGTGCTTCCGCAGCACCACGTCCGGGCGGGGACGCGGACTTCGTCCGGCAGGCGCCGCAGATCCTCTCCAGCGTGTTGGACAGGATGAACAGCAACCAGGCCCGGCTGCTCGACCTGCGCCAGCTGGACCCCTTCGGCGCCGGCGCCATCCCGGGGTTGTTCGGAAGTCCGCACCCAGGGCGCCGGGGCACCCATCGCCGGGCAACCACCCGTCCAGGCTCAGCAGCCGCCGACCGAGGCCGCGCCCCCGCCCGAGCCCGTCCCGCCGGCCGAGCCCGAGGAGCCCGCGGAACCGGAGAAGTCGCTGGACGAGCTGCTCGCCGAGCTCGACGCCCTGGTCGGGCTGACCAAGGTGAAGGCGGAGATCCACCGGCAGACCGCGGTGCTCAAGGTGGATGCGATGCGGGCCAAAGCCGGCCTGAAAAGCCCGACCATCACGCGGCATCTGGTCTTCGTCGGCAACCCCGGCACCGGCAAGACCACGGTGGCCCGGCTGGTGGCCGGCATCTACCGCGCGGTGGGGCTGTTGTCCAAGGGCCAACTGGTTGAGGTGGACCGCTCCGAACTGGTCGCCGGCTATCTGGGTCAAACCGCGATGAAGACCGCCGAGGTGGTCGCCAAGGCCGAGGGTGGCGTGCTGTTCATCGACGAGGCGTACAGCCTCAACGGCGATCAGTACGGCGAGGAGGCGATCAACACCCTGGTCAAAGAGATGGAGGACAAGCGCAACGATCTGGTCGTGATCGTGGCCGGCTATCCGCTGCCGATGCAGATCTTCATCTCCCAGAACCCCGGCCTGGCCAGCAGGTTCCGTACCACGATCGGATTCGACGACTACAGCGACGCGGAGCTGGAGAAGATCTTCGTCGGCATGGTGGCCGGCGCCGACTACGACCTGGGCGACGGATGCCTGGACGCCTTCCGCGAGGTGCTCGGCACCCAGTTCCGTAACGAGACGTTCGGCAACGGACGCTTCGCTCGCAACACGCTCGAGGCGGCGATCGGCAAGCACGCCTGGCGGCTTCGCGACGTCACCGAGCCCACTCTCGACCAGCTCCGCGCCCTGCTGCCGGAGGACCTGGCCCCCGACCCGACGCCCGCGGTCGACTGGACGCCGGCATCCCCCGAACAGCTGCTGCCACCGTCCGACCCGAGCCCGCCGGCCACCGGGGTCCCCTCGTGACGGCCCCGGCCCGGGTCAGCACCGGGGCCCCGACCGCGGCAACGACAGCATCCGCTGCGACCGCCCAGCGGCGCGCCTCGACGCCCGCATCGATGCGGCGGCTCCGCCGACTGCGGGCGGGCGCGGTCGCGTTGCTGCTGGTATTCGGCAGCCTGGTGGTCATCGCGCTCGGGGTCTCCTACAACTCCGCCCGGGCAGCCCGGGACACCCTCACCCAGTACAACCGGCTGGCTGATGCGCAGGTGCAGGCGCTGGCGGTGCAACAGAGCGCGAACACCTGGCCGCTGTCGCCGTCGAGCTCGCTGCGGGAGTCGGTCCAGACCCAGCTCGGTGATCTGGCGACCACCATGGCCGACGCCGCGTCCATCGCTGACGACCGTGCCCGGGTGGCGCCGCTGACCGGCGCACTGGTCCGTTACGGCATGACCCTGCAGGACGCGCTGAGCGTCGATGGCACAGCGTCCGCGGCCCTGCTGGCGAAGGCCGACCAGCAGTTGAACGCCGAGCTACTCACACCGTTGGACGCGGGCAAGCAGGTGATCGGCGATCGCCTGGCCACCGACCTGAACACCAACTGGTTGCTGGGGATCTACCTGGGTGCGGTCGTCGCCGCGGGTGGCCTCGCGGGGATCCTGGTGCTGCTGGCCCGATCGTCGCACCGCTATCTGAACGTCGGGGTGGCCGCTGCCCTGGTCTGCGCCCTGATCTCGGTCGGGGTCGCCACGGCCGCCCTGGGCACGGCCAGCAGCACTGCCGCGGGCTTCACCGCCAGCAGCCGGGCGAGCCTGGACAACCTGGCCACCGCCAGACGCCAACTCAACCAGGCCCGCGCGGACGAACTCCTCGCGATCGGGCTGCGCGGCGCCGGGGGCACCTACCAGTCCCGCTGGACGACCGGGTACGACGCCGCCCGTAAGGCGCTCGGCGGCGTCCCCAACTCCACCTCCGCACAGGCCTCGCTGACCGCGTACAACTCGGCGCACAACCAGGTCAACGCCGCACTGGCGAAGTCCCAATGGGACCAGGCGGCCGGCCTGGCGGTCGGCAACGGTGCGGCCGGCCAGGCGTTCAGCGCGGCGGACACCACGGTCAGCAACCTGGCCAAGACCGTCCGCGATCCCCTGACCAGCGGCGTGTCGTCGGCGGCGGACGTGATCGCCACCGCGATCGCGGGCGTGGTCGTGCTCACCCTGGCCGGAGCGGCGCTGGCCACCTGGGGCGTCTCGCGCAGGATCGAGGAGTACCGATGAGTGCGGTCACCGCACCAGCGGCACCAGGTCGACTGGGCGAACCCGTTCAGCCGCAGGCGATGGTGCCCTATCTCGGCGAACTGGACGCCTGGACGGCCGCCCGGCGCAGCGAACTGGCCGCAATCGACGCCGAGATCCTGGGTCGCAAGCTCTCCGCCTTGACCCCCGACATGCAGTTGTCGCTGGCCCTTTGGCAGGCGGTCAAGAGCCGCTACGACCTGCTGCTGGTGACCTGGGATTCCGGACGGGTCGGCCCGGCCGAGTGCGCCCGGCTTTCGTCCCTGATCTGGGGCCGGCTGGACACCGGGTCAGCCCCATCCGCCCAGCTGGCAGGCATGGCGGTTTCGCTTCCCGAGGCGTGCCGGCTGTCGGACGCCCTGGTCGCCCAGCTGCGGCAGAAGCTGAACCTGGACCCGAACGCCGAACAACTGGCCCGCCGACTGCGCGACCTCCGCGCCCAGCTGGAGCGGATCCGGGAGCAGGTGAAGATCGAGCCACCCACGTCCCAGCCGGCGGCGACCGCGCAGGTGGCGCAGCTGGCCGCCCGGGTCGCTGACCTCGAGGGCAAGCGCGAGCGGGGCGGCGACATCGGCGGCCTGCTCGGCCCGCTCGAGATCGATGCGGCCCGCTACGAACGCGACCTGATCGTCGGTGGTGCCCGGCGCCGTGAGAATCGCGACGCCCTGGCCCGCGCCCGCGAACAGGCGGACGAGCTCGCCGCCCGCGAGCAGGCACTGAGCCAGCTGGTGGCCAACACGGTGGCCCGGGTCTCGCCGGCGCCCAAGTACGCGGTCCCGGGCGTGGCCGCACTCGGCCCGGTGCCGAACACCCGCAAGGAGATCGACGCCTACCTCGGCCGGCTGACCCAGGTCAGCCGCGCCATGCAGGTGGTGCAGGACGCCTACAGCGGCGCCCTGGCCGAGCGTGACGCCCAGGTTGCCCTGGTGTCCGCGCTGCGGGCCAAGGCCGACGCCCTCGGCTTCGGCGCCGACCTGGACTTCAACGCGCTGATCGATCAGGCCGAGCGGCTGTTGCAGCGCCGGCCGGCACCGATGGCTGTGATCCGCCAACTACTGCCGGCCGCTCAGGCGATGCTGGACTGGCTGGCCGAGGGAGATGCCCGATGAAGTGCCGTCAGCCGGGTTGTACCGGCACCATCGTGGACGGCTACTGCGACGTCTGCGGCATGCCCGGCAACGCCGCCACCATGCCGGTCGGGCGCGGCACTCCGGGTCGCCGACCGTCCGCCACCGCCAGTGGGCCGTGCCGCCAGCCCGGTTGTTCGGGCCAGATCGTCGACGGCTACTGCGATACCTGCGGAATGCCGCCCGAGTCCGCCCTGGCACCCTCGGTTTCGGCGGTGACCCGGGCCTCGGTGCAACTGGGCTCGACCGCTCTCGGCTCTGCTCGCGCGACATCGTTCGGGGCCCGTCCGACCCGTCGTCCCTCGAGCATCGGACGGGCCCGGATGGGCCGGATCGGTCAGGGCCTCACAGCGGTGCCCCCGGCCCCGGCGGTGGATCCGGCCAGGGCCGTGATGGCCAACCCGGAGCTGCCCGAGGACAAGCGGGTCTGCCCCAACTGCGGCTCGCTGGTCGGACGGTCCCGCGACGACGCCGCCGGGCGCTCGGACGGGTTCTGCCCCAAATGTGGCGCGGCGTACTCGTTCAGCCCCAAGCTCAAGCACGGCGACCTGGTAGCCGGCCAGTACGAAGTGGTCGGTCCCCTCGCCTACGGCGGCATGGGCTGGATCTACCTGGCCCGCGACAAGAACGTGTCCGATCGCTGGGTGGTGTTGAAGGGGCTGCTCAACACCGGCGATGCCGACACGCTGAAGGCCACCCTGTCCGAGCAGCAGTTCCTGGCCCAGGTCGAGCACCCCTTGATCGTGGAGATCTACAACTTCGTCAGTCACGAGGACAACGGCTACATCGTGATGGAGTACGTGGGCGGCCGGTCGCTCAAGCAACTGCTCAAGCAGCGGATGGAGACCCGTGGCGGCACCTACGACCCGCTGCCGGTCGACCAGGCGCTGGCGTTCCTGATCGAGATCCTGCCCGCCTTCAGCTACCTGCACGACCTCGGCCTGCTCTACTGCGACTTCAAACCCGACAACGTGATCCAGGTCGGTGATTCGGTCAAGCTGATCGACCTCGGCGGAGTCCGCCGGGCCACCGACGACGAGTCCGCGATCTACGGCACGGTCGGCTACCAGGCTCCGGAGGTGGCCACCGTCGGAGCAACCGTCGCGTCCGACATCTTCACCATCGGACGCACCCTGATGGTGCTCTGCGCCGAGGTGCCGCAGTACCAGGGCGACTTCGAGTTCAACATTCCGCCGGCCGAGCAGATGCCCGCCTTCGCGCAGTACGACTCGCTCTACCGATTGCTGCTGAAGTGTTGTGCCCGCGACCCCGGCGACCGGTTCGACACCGCCGAGGACCTGCGGCTGCAGATGCTCGGCGTGCTGCGCGAGGTTGTCGCGGCCAGGACGGCCGGCACCGCCGCGACGTCAGTGGCCTCGGTACTTTTCGAGGCGCCGACCGTGTCCGGCAACCAGTTCGACTGGCAGCAGCTGCCGCAGCTGCGTCCGGATCCCACCGATCCGCAGGCCGGCTGGCTCGGCCAGCTCAACCCCAGCGACGCCGTGGAGCGGCTCGGTGAGTTGATGCGGCCTCCGGCCCTGTCCACCGGGGTGCTGCTTGGCCGCTGCCTGGCCGCTCTCGAGACCGGCAACCAGCGGGTCTTGGACGCGTCCGTGCACACCCTGCTGACCGAGGACCCCTGGGAGTGGCGGGCGGTCTGGATGGCCGGCCTCGGAGCGCTGCTCCGGGCCGACAACGCCACCGCACTTTCGTCCTTCAACGCGGTCTACGGCCAGTTGCCGGGCGAACTCGCGCCCAAACTGGCGCTGGCGGTGGCCTGTGAACTGGCCGGGCAGCTTGACGTGGCCGAGAGCCTGTACCGGATCTGCGCCTCCACCGACGCCAACTACGTCACCCCCGCCGGCTTCGGCCTGGCCCGGATCCGGGCCGCCAGAGGTGACCTGAGCGGGTCGCTGGCGGCCCTGGAACTGATTCCGCAGACGTCTCGCGGGTACCTGGAGTCGCAGAAGCTGAAGACCGAGCACCTGATCGGCTTCGGCAACGACGCCGCCCATCTCGGCGAGGCGCTGAAGGTGCTGCAGCACGCCAGGCTGGACGAGCGCAGTCAACTGGAGTTCGAGTCGGTGATCTTCGAGCGAGCACTGGGGCTGGCCAGGGGCGGTGCGGTCAAACTCGGCCCGGTGTCGTTCACCGAGGGCAACCTGCGCGACCGGCTGGAGGCCGGTTACCGGCGGCTGGCCCAGCTCAGCGCCGACCCGAACGAACGTGCGCAGTTGGTCGACCAGGCCAACGCGATCCGAGTCTGGAGCCTGCTGTGAGCGACGATCGTCCCGCCTGGCCGTTGTGGGCCACTCAGCAGAAGGCCGGCGAACTGGCCGCCGAGCAGGAGCAGCAGGCGGTCGCGATGGCTGCCGCGCAGGAGTTCTCCACCCTGCCGCTGGCGTCCCCGTGTCCCGACTGCGGACGGCCGGTGCGGCCGGACGAGCGGTACTGCGAGAACTGCGGCGCCGACGTGCATCCCCAGGTGGCCGCTCCGGGGGCCGCCGGTGGTGCGTCCGAGGCTACGGTGAAACTGAACCGGCCCCGTCCGGCGCCTCGAGTGTGTCTGGAGTGCGGCGGCGAAGTCGATGCCGACGGCTACTGCCAGACCTGCGGCACCAAAGCCCCGTCGCCGCGCGATCACTTCGAGGCCGAACCGGCCGAGTGGGTGGGCGGCGCCTGCGATCGCGGCGTCACGCACGTGCGCAACGAGGACGCGATGGCGCTCTGGGCGGCCGAACCACCCGAGCGGGTCGCCGTCCTGGTGGTCTGCGACGGAGTGTCAAGTTCGCAGGACTCCGACGTGGCGTCGATGGCCGCAGCCGAGAAGGCGCGCGATGTGCTGGTCGCGTACCGGCCCGCGGGTGTTGGTACCCCCGACAGTCACGACGCCGGCATGGACGCCGCCCTGGTCGAGGCGGCCGCGAAGGCGAACGAGGCAGTGATCGCCCACACCGCCGCCGACAGTGTGAACGCGGCCTCGTGCACGTTCGCCGCCGCGGTGGTTCACGAGGATCGCGTGCATTGGGCCGCACTGGGCGACTCGCGGGTCTATTTTCTGGCCGAAGCCTCTCGGGTGCAGCTCAGCACCGATCATTCCGCGGCCGAGGAGCTGATCCGCGCCGGGTCGTCCCGGGCCGAGGCCGAGGCCGCACCGCAGGCGCACGCCATCACCCGGTGGCTTGGCCGTGATGCCGATGACGTCGTGCCCGATACGGGCGTGTACACCGCTGCCGAAAACGGCTGGGTGCTGGTTTGCTCGGACGGATTGTGGAACTACGCCTCCGAGCCCAGCAGCATCGCCACCCAGGTCGAGCGGGCGGCGGCGGCCGGTGGAACCCCGGTCGCGATTGCCGGACGGCTGGTCAGGTGGGCGAACGGCATGGGCGGCAAGGACAACGTGACCGTGGCCCTGGCTCGGGTGACGGCTAGGCTGAACACTGCGTCACAAGCACCTTCGGATTCCCCCGCCGGGACGTCCGGGGCGAGCCCGAGTGTGGCCCTGCCGAACGTGGAAGAGAAGATCTGAGATGGCCCTGTTCACCTCCGCGGTGTACCAGAACGAGTTCCTGCCCGACGGCGGCACCGATGTGAACGCGATCGTCACGATCGCCTGCAGTGGCGCCGGAGCGGCCGGGCAGACCGGCAGCGGCGACGCCGGCGAAATCATCATCGTCGACACGTCCGGATCGATGGGCGATCGCAACATGCAGGCGGCCAAGCAGGCCGCCATGGTGGCGTTGGACCACATTCTCGACGGCACCTACTTTGCGGTGGTGGCCGGCAACCACAAGGCGTACCTGGCCTACCCGATGGTGCAGTCCGGCGCCGGCCTGGTGCGCATGGACGCCCGCACCCGGGCTGAGGCACGACGCGCGATCAGCTACTTCAGGGCCGACGGCGGCACCGCCATGGGCAACTGGCTGAACCTGGCCAAGGCGCTGTTCGACTCGATCGGCGGGCTGGCCCAGAAGCACGCGATCCTGCTCACTGACGGCGAGAACCACAACGAGACCCAACAGCAGCTCGACATCGCGATCCGCAACTCGGTCGGCCAGTTCCAGGTGGATTGCCGGGGCGTCGGGGTGGACTGGAAGGTGGCCGAGATCCGCAAGATCTCCCAGGCCCTGCTCGGCACCGTCGACATCATTCCCAACCCGTCCCAGCTGGGTCAGGCGTTCGCCGAACTGATGCAGAAGTCGATGGGACGTGGCGTCGCGCAGGCTGATCTGCGCGTGTGGATTCCGCAGGGGGCGCAGGTGCTGTTCGTCCGGCAGGTCTCCCCAACCGTCGAGGACCTGACCACCCGCGGGGTGAACGTCAATCCGCTCACCCAGGCCTACCCGACCGGTTCCTGGGGCGACGAGGAGCGCGATTACCACCTGCAGGTCCGGCTGCCGGCCAAGTCCGTGGGCCAGGAGCAACTGGCCGCCCGGGTGCAGCTGTCGGTCGGCACCGAGGTGCTCACCCAGGGCCTGGTCAAGGCCAAATGGTCGTCCGACACCAACCTGACCGCGCAGATCAATCCCGAGGTGGCCCACTACACCGGCCAGACCGAGTTGGCCCAGGCGATCCAGGAGGGACTGCAGGCCAAGGCGGTCGGCGACGAGCGGACCGCCACCACGAAGCTGGGCCGGGCCGCACAGCTGGCCGTGCAGACCGGCAACGCCGAGGCCACCGCGAAACTCCGCAAGGTGATCGACATCGACAATGCCGAGACCGGTACGGTGCGACTGAAGCGCACCGTTGAGAAGGCCGACGAAATGGCCCTCGACACCGCGTCCACCAAGACCACACGGATCAGGGGCTGAGCATGGCGATCTGCCCGGCGGGACACACCTCGTCATCGGACGACTACTGCGACATCTGCGGGCTGCCGATCGAGTCCGGCCCGGCCGCCACCCCGGCGCCACCCACGACACCGCAGGCCGGCGGGGCGCAATGCCCAAACTGCGGCACCCTGAACGCCCCGGACGCCCTGTTCTGCGAGGCCTGCGGGTACGACTTCACCACCGGCACGTTGCCCCGGTCCGCCGCCGCCCCGGCCGAGCCCGAGGCGCAGGACGTGGAGGAGTTCGTCGCCGAGGGTGGCCCGGTCGAACCCGAGCCGGAAGCAGTGCCTGAGCCGCTCGAGCCGGGTGCCGCTACAGATGCCAAGCCCGTGACCGGGTCGGCGGCCGAAACACCCGTGGCCGCGCCCGAGCCCGCCACCTCAGCGCCCGCGCCCGAAGAGCCCTGGGAGGCGCCTGCTGCGCCCGACCCGAGCCCGGCACCGGTCGCGGGCAGCCGGCTGCTGCATCCGCAGCCGATCTCGGTCGACTGGGTCGCCGAGATGTGGATCGACCCCGACTGGTACGGCACCCAGGGCTCCACCGACGCCCTGCCCTCGCCGGGCCTGCCCGACGTGGTGCCGCTGCGCTCCACCTCGGCCCTGATCGGAAGAGTGTCGGCCAGCCGCAACATCCACCCCGACATCGACTGCGACCCCGACACCGGCGTCAGCCGTCGGCACGCCCAGATCAGCACCGACGGCACCCGCTGGTGGATCGAGGATCTGGAATCGGCCAACGGCACCTTCGTCGGTTCGTCGGCGGGCCCGCTGCCGTCCACGCCGATCGGACGCGGTCGGGTCGAGTTCGCACTCGACCAACGGATCTACCTCGGCGGCTGGACCCGGATCGTGATCCGCAGGGCCACCGACGACGAGAAGCAGGCGTTCGCCGACTAGCAGCACCCGCTGCGTGCGGCGCACCCACGTATCAGTGGCCGGCCTCGCGGAGCGGCTCGGGCCAGGTGCGGATCAGCGGGCCACCCAGGTGTCAGCGTCGCCGCCGACCAGGATTCCGGAGGTGTTGCTGAATCTCAGCGCGGGAAGCTCCGCATCCCGCACCAGCACGTCGCCGGTGACCGCGTCGACGACGTAGCCGCGGGTGGATCCGGTGAATAGATACCCCCAGTCGTCCAGGGTCTCGACCGCGTGGGCAGCCGTGCGGGTTCGCCACAGCGCCTTGCCGGTATCGAGGTCATACCCGGCCGGTTCGGCGCCAACACAGACCAGCACCGAGGTCGCCGGACGGCACTCCTCCGGGTCGCCGACCGGTTCAGTCGCGCCCCGGCGAGCACCGGTACCGGCGTCCAACCAGACCACCCGGCTCCGCTCGGGATCGAAGAGCACCACGGACTCCCCGGACAGTGCGAGCAACGGTCCGACCTGATCCTTGGTCCGCCAATCCACTGCGCCGGTGGGGCGCTGCAGCGCACCGGAGCGGGTGTACACCCGCGCCTCGTCGGCCGCGTACGCCTGCTCCGAGCGTGCCCAGCTCATCGTGGCGGTCGCCAGCTCGATCACCCCCGCCTGCCTCCCCGTTTCCGGCTGTTCGGCGATCACCAGGGTCTCCGCGTCCGCCGCGAGCACGGTCGGCGGCAGGTCTGTGCGCCACTGGCGCTGCGGATCGCCGACCTGTCGGGCGTCGAGCACCGCCCCGGTCGCAGCCGCCAGTCGGAGCAACTGCAGCTGGGCGCCGGCGGGCACGTCGACGGTCCGCAGGGCGAGAACGGTCGTGCGGTCAGAGCTGAGCCCGATGGTCGGGGGGCCGTCCCACGGGGTTCCGGACGCGGGATAGGCGGTCTGCCACGAGACGCCACCGGTGTTCAGGTCGATCGCCCGCACCGACCCATCCTGATCCGCGACGAAGGCTGTTGACTCATCGATCACCCAATGATCGACCGACCCCAACTGAACGGGCACGCCGCCGTCCAGGTCATCGGCCAGGGGCGGTCCGGACGCCGAGACGCTCGGTGACGGCCCAGACGTGGTGGCCTGCGTTGCGGACGGCCCCGAAGCTGCCGGGGTGCACCCGGCCAGCAGCACCGCCAGCCCCGCGACCGCGGCTCGACGTCGAACGTCTGCGGTGATACCGCTCATTGGGTCACGCTAGTACCGCGCAACCGGTTCGGGCAGTACACCTGCCGTCGTCCCCGCCAGATTCAACGATGGTGCGGCAAGCATGGGTTCGCCGGTCCAGGCCAATTGCGCCACGAGCGGACGCTGGCGTCCAGCCCGCAGGGCCCGGCTAGATTGGCTCCGACACCGCGCTGAGGAGAATCAATGGAAATCAAGGTCGGCATCGTCCACGGATCTCGCGAGATCGTTCTCGAGTCCGAAGAGACCGCCGCCAATGTCGAAGCCGCGTTCGCCAAGGCCGTGGCCGATGAGGGCCTGCTCAGCCTGGTCGACGAGCGTGGTCGCAAGGTGCTCGTCCCGGCGAACCGGATCGCCTACCTCGAAATCGGCCAGGAGCACGTCCGTCGGGTCGGTTTCGGCGCGGTCTAGGCCGCCGGCTCCCACGTGGGCGCCGCCGGGCCGTCCCACGACTGAGTTCGCGACGGCAGCCGCGGCAACCGGTGCCATGACCCGGTTCCGCGCACCCGGGCACAGAAGGCTACACTGAGCGCAAAGTACGCACAGGACGTGCGTCCCCACGACCGTCGCGGCGAGCAGATTTCACGCCGCCGCAGTGGTGGGTGTTCATCAGCCCGGCCTTGCGGCCGGTACACGTAAGGCCACCGCACTGAGCGACATCGCTTCGGAGGAGCTGCAGGTTGCTGCCTCCCTGACCGTTACCGAGGAACTGCTGGAAGCAGCTCCGCAGACCACCTTCGCCGACCTCGGCGTGATCACTGAAACCGTCGAGGCACTCGAGTCCGTCGGCATCAAGCACCCCTTCCCGATCCAGTCGCTGGCGATTCCGATCGCGATCAACGGCACCGACATGATCGGCCAGGCCCGCACCGGCACCGGCAAGACCCTTGCCTTCGGCATCAGCCTGCTGCAGCGGATCGTCGCCAAGTCCGACGCCGAGTATGCCGACCACCAGCCCAAAGGCAAGCCGCAGGCGCTGGTGATGTGCCCCACCCGTGAGCTCGCGCTGCAGGTCGCCGACGATCTCGAGGTCGCCTCCACCGTCCGCAAGGTGCGGGTGCTGACCGTGTACGGCGGAGTCGGCTACGACATCCAGACCGGAACCCTGTCCAGCGGTGTCGACGTGGTCGTCGGCACTCCCGGACGGCTGCTCGACCTGGTCACCCGCCGCACACTCGACCTCTCAGCGGTCAAGGTGCTGGTGCTCGACGAGGCGGACGAGATGCTCGACATGGGTTTTCTACCCGACGTGGAGCGGTTGATCTCGAAGACTCCGCCGACCCGGCAGACCATGCTGTTCAGCGCCACCATGCCGTCCGCCGTCGTCGGCCTGGCCCGGATGTACCTCAACCAGCCGGTGAACGTCCGAGCCGAAACCCAGGACGCGTCGATGACCGTGCCCGAGGTCGACCAGTTCGTCTACCAGGCCCACGATCTCGACAAGCCCGAGGTGATCGGACGTCTGCTGCAGGCCGAGGGCTGCACCAAGACGATCATCTTCACCCGCACCAAGCGGTCCGCTCAGCGGCTGTCCGACGAGTTGACCGACCGCGGCTTCAACGTCGGGTCGCTGCACGGCGACCTCAATCAGGTGCTCCGCGAGAAGTCGCTGAAGCGGTTCCATGCCGGCGAGGTCGACGTGCTGGTCGCCACCGACGTGGCTGCCCGCGGTATCGATGTCACCGGTGTTTCGCACGTGCTCAACCACGAGTGCCCCGACGACGACAAGGCCTACGTGCACCGGATCGGCCGCACCGGCCGGGCCGGCGCCAAGGGTGTCGCGGTGACCCTGGTCGACTGGGCCGACATGACCCGGTGGAAGGTGATCAACAAGACCCTCAATCTGGGCTTCCCCGAGCCGCCGGAGACCTACTCGACCTCCAAGCACCTGTTCACCGACCTCGGCATCACCCCGGGCACCAAGGGCCGGCTGAAGCCGGCCGAACCACGCGAACCGCGTGAACTGCGCGAGCCCCGTCCGCAGCGTGACCGTGGACCGAAGGCCGAACGGGTGGACGCCGGCGATGGCCGGGTGCGCCGGCAGCGCCGGGGTCGTGCGGGCGACAAACCGGTGCAACCCGAGACCAACGACGCCGTCGGCACCGTCGAGTCTCCGGCCGAGGGCGGCACCGACGCGCCACGTCGTCGCCGGCGCAGGCGCTCCTCGGGCAGCAAGCCCCAGGCGGCCAGCGCCGAGTAGTCGTCCGGTGCGCGTCACTCAGGGCGTACCGCGCTCCAACGCCCGCACCGCCATCCGGTCGGACGGATCGGCATCCGGCCGGCCGAGCGCGCAGCAGTACAAGGGCACCTCCTGCTCGACGTCGATGCCGCACAGCGCGGCCAGTTCGTCGTCGTAGAAGCCGCCCAGGTTGACCACCCCGAGACCCAGGGCGGCGATGGTCAGGTTCAGGTTCTGCATCGTGTGCCCGGCCTCGAGCAGCGCGTAGCGGTAGCCGCGATCCCCGTACTTGGTCAGGCTCCGTCCGCCAGCGAAGCTGAGCACGGTCACCACGGCCGCCTCGGCGACCCAGGGCTGACCCATGAAGAGGTAGGTCAGGAACGGACGCGGCAGCACGAGCTGCTGCACCTGCTCAAGTCCGTCCGCGGCCGGCACGTAGTGATAGACACCAGGTTCAAGACCGGTGACGGCGCGCACCAGCAAGCTCACCTCCAGTGGATACAGCCCGCCACCGGACGGTGGTGGCCGGTCCTGCATCACGGGGCCACTACGGGTTTCGATTCCGTACGACGCCCGCAGCAGGGTTGCGAGTTCAGCCAAGGTGAGCGGGTCGACGGCGAATGCGCGGCAGGAGACCCGCCCGCGCAATGCGTCGGTCAGGGATGGCTCGACCGGAACGCCGGCGGGCAACGGCGTCCACGGCAGGCTGCCGTCCTCACGGCCGGGCCGCACCGCCGGCGACTCGCCACCGGCCGATGCGTTGAACAGCCATCGGGCCGTTCCCCGGTGATAGGTCCAGGCGATCGGCACGTCGTCGGCGAAGTTGAACTCGTGCATGTCAGGCCAGCGGGTGCGGGTCGGAGTTCAGGTCGGTTCGGCCGGCCGGCCGATCCTGCAGCCCCCAGCGGTGCGGGGCGGTGAACAGCCGGTCGTGCCCCAGCCGGGCCTGGTCGGCGCCGAAGTGGATGGGTTGGTAGCCGGGAATGATCCCGCGCACCACCCGGACGCCCAGTTGGGCGACATCATCCGGCGTCACATCCACGATCAGGACGTCACCGGTGACCGGCGCCAGCGACTGCACCAGATCGGCCAGGCTCCGACCACGTTGCGGTGGACTGCGCCATGCGACGGGTTCGGCGGTGCGCAGGTGCCGCATCGCCCGGGCCGCCGCCGAGGCGTCGGAGTAGAGCAGGTCGTGGTCTTCGAGTTCGGCAACCAGCGTCGGGTCCGCGACCAGTTCCGCGCGCCGGTTCAGCATTTCGGGGTCGGCCAGCCGGGCCCGCAGTGCCGGCCGCACCTGGCCGACCTCCATGACCGCCGAGCGTGCCGCCCGGAGCGGATCCTGCGACGCGCCGAGACCGACCACCGCGGCCGGTTCCCCGTCGCTCCAACCGACCGCCATCGCCACGAATGCGGTGCCGTCGGTGGGCAGCAGGTGAACGTCGATGCGCACTCCGCGCCGGGCGTACAGCTCGGCGACGGCGGCCGCATCGGGGTCGGGAAGTGTGGTGGCGGCGAACGGCTCGGTGCGCAACCGGTGCGCCCAGGCGATCAGGAAGGCATCGCGTTCGATCACCTCCAGCAGCGCCTGTTCGGCGGCGAAAGCCGCGTCCGGACCGGCCGCGAACCCGCTGGACGTGGGTGCGAACAGCAAGGCGTGCCGCGGCCATTGGCTGCCGTGCAGGGTGGCGGCCTGATGCGGAACCCAGACTTCCGCGCCGGTGACCAGGGACTTGGCCGGCACCCAGTCCAGCGCCAACTCCTCGTGATAGCGGGCGAAGTGCAGCCGCTCGGCGTCCTCAGGGGCGAACAGCACCAGTTGGTGCGGGTCGAGGCTGGGCCCGGTCAGCTCGGCGCGGCTGCAGGTGACCCGGCGATCCGGCGTCCAGGCCAGCGACGCGTAGCGCTCCAACGCCTCCCCGATGGCCGTGTTGCGGGCCGTGGTCAGGTCGAGGCCCTTGCCCGAGCAGGTGACGAACGCGTCCTCGCCCTGGCCGTACAGCACGTTGGCCAGTTGGGCTCGGACCACCAGTGGCTGGGCCGGCTCCTGGACGTGCTTCGGCACCCGGTCGAGGTAGCGGATCAGCCCGCACACCTCGCTGACCGCTCGGTCGGCGATCGCGTCGAAGTCGGTGCTGGCCGGTTCAGCCGCCGGTTCCGCTGCGGACTCCGGCGGCCGGGCTTTTTTTCGGCAGGCCGGGCAATCCGGACGGGCAAGCACCGGGTGACTCTGCCGGCTGCCCTTGACCTGGTCCAGAACAAGTACCTTCCCGGCCAGTTCGGACGGCAGCGCCGATGTGGTCAGGGCCAGCACCTCGCGGCTGACCACGGCATTGACCGCTTCGACCAGTCCTGGCAGCACCGGCCGGCCAAGTGCACGTCGGCCCGCGTCGAGCGCCTCCTCCCGGGCCATCGCCAGGTCGAAGTCATCGGCGCAGGCCAGGGCCCGCATCCGCCAGCACAGGTAGCACGGGCCCTCCCCGGGGAGCACCAGGGGCCCGATGTACGCGAACGATCCCTCCAGCGCCGCATACAGGGCCGGCACCCGCGCGTCCAGGCAGGCCCGGTTGAGCCAGGCCCGAATCGCTGACCACCCCGCCTCGACCAAGCAGACCACGAGGTCGCGGCCGGCGATCAGGCGGGGCAGGTCGTCGCGGCGCAACCCGTCCGGATCAACGACAGTGACCTCGTTGATGCCGATCTCGGCAAGCAACTCGGCCAGCCCACCGCTGTCCTGAGCGCTGCCAAGGATCAGCAACCGGACGGCGCTCAGCCGAGCGGCCAAAGCCTCGCGGGTGGAGGCGTCGGTACTGAGCAGCCCCAGCCATTCCGCCGACCCCGAGCCGGCGCTCTCGATCACCATTCCGGCGTCGATCAACCGGTCCAGCAGCCGGTCCACCTCGGCCGACGGCAGGTCGGCCAGCTCGGACAGCAGTTGGCTTCGAGCGGGACGGTCCGCCAGCGCGGGCAGGATTCTGTCCTTGACCGCGGCGGCGACGCCGCCGTCCAGCCGCAGGATGCCGGCCGGACTGGCCAGAATCAGGTCCGCACCGTCGGCGAAGACCTCCAACCCGGCGGCCGAGTCCAGCCGCCGGGTGGGGGTGTCAGGATCCACGTCCGATCAGCCGCCCAAGCCGTTGAAGCGCTGGAGGCCACCGACGTTGAAGCCGCCGATGTTGCAGGGGCCGCAGGTGCATTCATTGACGCACGGCACCCAACAGGCGCGACACACGCTGCAGACACTGCACACGGTGCACAGCCGCGGCCGGAAGCAGTCGTTGATGCCGCAGAAGTCACCGGTGTCGGCCATCGCCGAGGACACCTTCTTGAACGCCGCCATCTCCTCATCGCTGAACTGCTGGGCCGCACCGCCGGTGACCTGCTTCTCCAAACTCTCCAAGCGGCCTTTGAGTTCGTCGAACTCTTCCTGACTGGGCATAATGCCTCCGATCCTGCGCGCGAGGTGTCTCCTGGCGGCGCCCTGCTGGGCAAACTTCGTCCGTGAACAGCGTCGGCGCCACAGCCGCTGGGCCACAAGTGTCAGAAATGCGTACCCCCGCCGCGGCGGATGGTTGACCGGCCGTGCTCGGCCCAGCAGGATCGAACCAAACAGCACGCCAACGAAGGGCTCGTCGAACATGCAACAGGTCAAGGGCGTCATCGCTCGCAGCAAGGGCGCGCCGGTGGAACTGGTCACGGTGAACGTGCCCGATCCCGGTCCCGGCGAGGCGGTGGTGCAGATCCAGGCCTGCGGGGTGTGCCACACCGACCTGCACTATCGGGAGGGCGGCATCGGCGACGACTACCCGTACCTGCTCGGCCACGAGGCGGCCGGCGTCGTCGAGTCCGTCGGTCCGGACGTGCGCGACCTCGCCCCTGGAGACTTCGTCATCCTGAACTGGCGGGCGGTCTGCGGCTCGTGCCGGGCCTGCCTGCGCGGCCGGCCCTGGTACTGCTTCGCCACCCACAATGCCAAGCAGAAGATGACGCTCGAGGACGGCACCGAGCTCTCCCCCGCCCTGGGCATCGGCGCCTTCATCGACAAGACATTGGTGGCAGCCGGGCAGTGCACCAAGGTCGATCCGTCCGCTCGCCCGGCGGCCGCGGGTCTGCTCGGCTGCGGGGTGATGGCCGGCCTCGGTGCCGCGCTGAACACCGGCAACGTCGCCCGCGGCGACTCGGTTGCGGTGATCGGCTGCGGCGGGGTCGGCTCGGCCGCGATCGCCGGCGCCAGGCTGGCCGGAGCGAGCCGGATCATCGCGGTCGACATCGACGACCGCAAGCTGGCCAAGGCCAGGGAACTGGGCGCCACCCACACGGTGAACTCCAAGGAATCGGACGCCGTCGAGGCGATCCAGGCCTTGACCGACGGCAACGGCGCGGACGTGGTGATCGATGCGGTCGGCCGTCCGGAAACCTGGAAGCAGGCCTTCTACGGACGCGACCTGGCCGGCACGGTGGTGCTGGTCGGCGTCCCCACCCCGGCCATGCAGCTGGAGATCCCGCTGCTCGACGTATTCGGCCGCGGTGGCGCCCTGAAGTCGTCCTGGTACGGCGACTGCCTGCCGTCCAGGGACTTTCCGATGCTGATCGACCTGTACCAGCAGGGCCGATTGCCGCTGGATGCCTTCGTCACCGAAGAGATCGGCATCGACGATGTGGAGGCGGCCTTCGACAAGATGCACGGCGGCGACGTGCTGCGCTCGGTGGTGATGTTCTGATGCCGGCGGCAATCGACCACGCGGTCACGTCCGGCACCTTCTCGCTGGACGGCGAGACCTTCGACGTCGACAACAACGTCTGGGTGGTCGGGGACAAGTGGGACTGCATCGTGATCGACGCGCCCCACGACCTGGCCGCCATCGTCAACCTGATCGACGGACGCCGGGTGAAGGCGATCATCTGCACCCACGCCCACGACGATCATGTCCGCTGGGCGCCGGCGCTGGGCCGGGTGGTGCAGGCGCCGGTGCTCCTGCACACCGACGACCTGCCGCTGTGGAGGTTGACCCATGACACCCCGCCGGAAGGGCGGCTCAGCGACGGTCAGGCGTTCACCATCGCCGGCGATACCGTCCGGGTGTTCCACACGCCGGGGCATGCGCCGGGCGCGGTCTGCCTGTACGTCCCCTCGCTGAATACGGTCTTCACCGGTGACACGCTGTTCAACGGCGGACCCGGCGCCACCGGACGCAGCTACAGCGACCGGGACACTCTGGTCGCATCGATCCGGGCCAAACTGTTCGTGCTGCCCGACGACACCGTGGTGAAGACCGGCCATGGCGACGACACCACCATCGGGGCTGAGAAGGCGAATCTGGACGGTTAATCGCCGGTCGAGCTGGTCAAGACCCTCCGCCGGTCGAGCGGGTCGAGACCCACCGCCGGTCGAGCTGGTCGCAGGATTGATTTCGACAAGCTCAATCAGCGGCTACTTCTTCACCGCCACCGTCGACTTCGAGGTCTTGGCCACCGGCACATAGCCGACCTTCGACCCGGTCACCGTGACGGTGATCTTCTTGCCCTTGGAGGTCGAGGTGAGCTTGTAGGTGGACTTGGTGGCCCCACTGATCGCCGAACCGTTGCGCTTCCACTGGTAGGTGAAGCTGACCCCGGACGGCTTCCAGGTGCCGGGCTTCGCGGTGAGCGTGCGGCCGACCTTGACGGTTCCGGAGATCGTCGGAGTCGGGGTGGTGGTCAGCTTCAACGCGGGCGCCAGCTTCACCGACCACTGCGCAGCGTCGCTGCCCAGGGGCTTGAGCCAATAGGTACCGGCAGAGGCGATCCGCACGTTGATGGTCGCTGTGCCGGCCGCCGCCGCGCCGTCGATCAGCAACTGCTTGGTGCTGCCCTTGCCGACCAGGCTCAGCTTGAAGTTGCCCGTGTCGCCAGACTGGTTGCCCGAGTAGGTGACCGTGGCGGCGTACGTGCCGGCGTTCAACCGGTACAGGTCGGCCGCGTTCGAGCCGGTACCGGTGACCGACAGCATCGAGACGCCGGCCGAGGGCTCGGTCAGCTTCTCGAACGACACCTGCCACTTGGCCTCGATGGCCGCCACGCTCACATCAACCCACAACTCGGCGGGCTTCGACAATTCGAGGATCCGGCGCTGGGTGTTGTCGGCGGCGATGTCGTTCGCGAGCGGCTGATCGGCCTGCCCGGCCGAGTCGGACAGTCGGGCGACGAAGTTCGTCGGACCGCTGTCGGCGATGTTGTCGGTGTAGCTCAGCTGGACCCGATAGATGCCCACCGGCAGGCTGACGGATTCGGACGACTCGGCTCCGGTACCAGTGACCGTGACCTCGGCAGCCGCGTGAGCGGCTGGAACTGCGGCGAACCCCAACAGCGAAACGGCGAACGCGACCAGGGTGAGCAGCATGCGCCGCGTCGTCCATGGACGCACGTGACCAGACCCCGTTGACATGTGATCCCCCCCGAGACCCCCCATTCGGCTCTACGCCGCAACCCGTAGCCTCTCACGGAACGACGACTCCGCGCAGCCACTGCCGGTCCCTCATGCGGGTGACTGGTCTCGACAACCTCGACCGACGCTCCCGCTGGTTGAGCCTGTCGAAACCCTCGTCTCGACACGCTCGAACGGATCAGTAGACCATGCCCATCGCCTGGCGGACCTCGGCCAGGGTGGCGTCGGCGATGCGGTTGGCGCGGGCATTGCCCTCCCGCAAGACGCCGAGCAGGTACCCGGGGTCGGCGACCAACTCTTCCCGCCTGGCCCGGATCGGTGCGAAGAAGTCGTTCACCGCTGCGGTCACCACCTTCTTCAGACCGCCACCTCCACCGTCGCCGATCTCGGCCGCGATGGCCACGGGGTCGCCGTCGGTGCACAGCGCGGCCAGCATCAGCAGGTTGGCCACCTCGGGCCGGGTCACCGGTTGGTAGGAGATGTTCCGATCGGAGTCAGTGACGGCTCTCTTGATCAACTTCGCGGTGACATCCGCGGTCATCCCGATCTCGATCACGTTGCCCTTGGACTTGCTCATCTTGGTGCCGTCCAGGCCCAGCACGGTGGGTGTCTTGGACAGCAGCGCTTCGGCCTGCGGAAACACCGGCTCGGCCGGGTTGGCCCGTCCGTAGCGCTCGTCGAACCGCCGGGCCACGACCCGGGTTTGTTCCAGGTGGGGCAGTTGGTCCTTGCCGACCGGCACCAGATTGGCCTTGCAGAACAGGATGTCGGCAGCCTGGTGGACAGGATAGGTGAGCAACAACCCTGACATCGGACGGTCTCCGGTCGCCTCCAGTTCAGCCTTCACGGTGGGATTGCGGCGCAGTTCGGCATCGGTGACCAACGACAGGAACGGCAGCAACAACTGGTTCAGCGCAGGAACCGCGGAGTGGGCGTAGATCGTGCTGCGGTCAGGGTCGATGCCGATCGCCAGGTAGTCGGCGACCATACCCAGGGCCCGCTCGCGGATCGGGCCGGTGCCGTCGCGGTCGGTGATCACCTGATAGTCGGCGATCAGGATGATGGTGTCGACTCCGGCGTTCTGCAGCCGTACCCGGTTGGCCAGCGACCCGAAGTAGTGACCGATGTGCAGCGCCCCGGTAGGCCGATCGCCCGTCATGATCCGGAACCTGGCGGGATCTTCGGCGATCTGCCGCTCGATCTCGGCGCTGCGCACCTCCGTCCGGCGCAATGAGGCGTCGGACGTGGATTGCGCCAGGTCGTCGCCGGCGTTGTCCAGCAGGGTGTCGGTCATCGCATTCTCACTGTTTCGTTCAAGTTCACCGAACCTGCAAAAAGCCGCCACGTGGACGGCCTCGATCATGATGCAGGGAGGTCGTCAGCGGCTGTGCCAGTGGGTCACTCGGTGCATGGCCCGACCTTATCATCGTGGCCCTGTCCCCCTGCCGAGGGACATTTTCGAGTGGCTCCGTCCGACAACCGATCGCTACGCTTCGAGCGAACAAACCACTCGAATCGGGTGGACGATCCGGGGGGATTCCATGCGAAAGATCATTCTTGCCGTGTCCGCTGCCAGTGCTCTGGCCGTCGGCGCGCTGCCCATCGCCATCGGCGCAGCGGAGGCGGCGCCGACCGTTCCGGCCGCCGTGTCGGCGCCGATGGCCAAGGCGCCGAAGTACAAGTTCAAGAACTGCACGGCGCTGAACAAGGTCTACGGGCACGGCGTCGGTAAGGACCACGCCAAGGACAAGACCAGCGGCAAGCGGGTGACGACGTTCAAGCACTCGACCGCGCTGTACAAGAAGGTGGTCGGCTACCACGGCGATCTGGATCGCGACAAGGACGGCATCGCCTGCGAGAAGCGCTGACCAGGGCCGCTGACGACTGCCGGGTCGTCGCGGATCGTCACCCGGAGCACGTAGCAGGATGTACTGCTGCTACCCAAGCGAAGACGCATGCACCAGCCTCAACAGGAGGGTCGCGATCCGGCGGACTGGCCTCTATTGCGCCAGGATTCGTGCCTTCTGGTTCTCGAACTCGCCCTCGGTGAGCACCCCGGCAGCCCTGAGTTCACCCAGTGTGACGAGCTGGCTGAGCATGGCGTCGGTCCCCCCGGGTGCTGCGGGCGCAGCGACCGCCGCGGCAGGCACCTGTGCCGGGGCCGCAGCGACGGGTGCGGGGGCTGCAGGGACAGGTTGCGCCGCCGTAGCAGTGGCCGCCGACGCGGCATCCTGGGCTGCGAAGCGTTGGTGCTGGCGGCGCTGGACATTGCCGTGCACCCTGCTGGCCACGGCAACTTTGGCGGCTGTCTTGAACAGGCCCATGGAGACTCCTTGCTGGTAGATGGATATCGCGGGTGAGGGACGAACCTCGGTATTCGGCACGGGGACCGGTCAGTCGGCGTGCGGATGATCGTCCACTTCGAGGGCCGCCTCGAGGTCATCCGGCGCGACAGGGCCCTCGGCGAGGAGTCGGGCGCCACCCGATGCCCACGCTGCGAGCACCGGCTCGAGCGCCAGGTCCTCATACACAAGCACCGCCAACACATCGTCGGTACCGAGCTCGCCCGCGACCAGCTCGAGATCGTCTCGCTCGAGAAGGCCGGAATAGGCGCCGGCAAACATCGACAGGTCAACGCCTAGATCGAGGTTTCCGACCGGGACGGTGGCCAGCGAACCGTCAGCCGAGCGCCGGACGAACTCCAGGTCAATGACGAGGACCAGACCCTTGTCGACCAGCTCGAGCAAGCGATTGAAACCGTCGCCGATCACCTGACCGTTCGGGAAGGCCACAGCGACGAACGACACAGGTCCCAGATGGTCCAGAAGGTGGATGGGCAAGGGCGCGTGGGTAGTCACGAACCGCACTATGGCACATGGACGCCGGCGGACGGGCAATCCGGAAAAGTGATTCCGGTGGAGCCGGGCGGTGCCGGGGCGAGCACCGGCGCGAACCGAATCGGCCCGGCGGCTTCACGGTGGCCGGCCCCGTCATTGCTGGTCGGCCGGGTACGGCCGTACCGTGGCAGGCCAACCTGTGTGGTACCCGCCGAGGAGTGCGATGCCGATGCAAGAACCGCCTGCCTCGGCGCTCGCCTGGGTCGCCGGCGAGCTGGGTGGTGTCATGCACTGGTCAGCCCTGCCGCAGGCTTCGAGATCCGGCCCTTGGCGACTGGACTTGGCCGACGGCCGCCGGGTGGTTCTCGCCCTGGTGGACCCCAACGATCCGGGCCACGCCACCGAGATGGCTGCGCTGCTCCTGTGCGCGAAGGCCGGTGTGCCCGCCCCGCGAATGCTGGTCCGAGAACTGACCGGTGCCCTGGACGGTCAGGCCGCAACGGTGCAGAGCTGGATACCGGGCTCCAGTCGTGTGCCGACAGCTGAGGTACCCGGCCGGGCGGTGCAGTTGGGTCGGGCGGCCGCCTTGATCCACCACGTACGACTCGACCCGACCCTTGATCTCCCGTCGCGAACCACCTCCCTGCAGGGCGTCGACTTTGCGTCCCTGCCCGTTCCAGCGCCCGACGTCGAGCTCTTCGCCCGGTTACGGCAGGTACTGGCCGCAACTCCGGCGCCCGCCGGCCGCAGCCTCGTCCACGGTGACCTCTGGCAGGGCAACACCCTGTGGCAGGAGGATCGGCTGACGGCGGTGGTCGACTGGGACTATGCCGGGGTCGGGCACCCGACCATCGATCTGGGCACCCTGCGGTGGGATCTGACGGTGTTGAACGGCGGCGGCGCCGACGACGTGCTGTTCGGCTGGCAGCAGGCCTCGGGCAGCGAGCTGACCAAGCCCGAGGTCGCCTGGGGTGACGTCTCCGCACTGTGCGCCTCGCCGCCCGACCTGACCGCCTGGCTAGGAAACTTTCACTCCCAGGGTCGGCCCGACCTGACTCTCGAGATCGTCCGCGCGCGGCGTAACGCCTTCGCGCGCGCCGCTATCGACGTGCTGCGCTGAGCCCTAGACCTGACCGCCGCGCGACTTGACTCGCCGGACCAACTCTTCATAGACCTCGGTCGGTGTGGTCTCGCACCCGAGGTCATTGCGGGTCTTACCCAGCCCGTGATGATCGGACGAGCCCAACTGCAACAGGCCGAGACGGTGCGCGAGCGGACGCAGTCTGGTCCGGGTCTCGTCGTCGTGATCGGGGTGATCCACCTCGATGCCTTCGAGCCGGTACTCCATGGCCAGTTCCGACAGCACCGCCGGGGTGAGTTCCTTCTCTCGCCCGCGGCCCCAGGGATGAGCGATCACCGGCACGCCGTTGGCTCGCCGGACCAGCCCGATCGCCCGCCGGACATCGCAGGAATAACGGTTCGCGTACGCCGGCCCACCCTCGTACAGGTACTTGTCGAACGCCTCCTGCCGGTCGGCAACGTACCCCTTGGCCACCATCGCGTCGGCGACATGCGGCCGGCCAAGCGACGGACTGGCGCCGACCTGGGCAGCGATCTCGGACTCGGTGAGCGGCATGCCGAGTTCGGCCAGCTTGGCCAGCATTTCGGGCAGCCGGCCGGTACGGCCGACCCGCACCCGGGTGAGCTCGTCCAGCAACGGCTCGAAATGCGGGTCGCAGCCATAACCGAGCAGGTGCACGCTGGCGCCGTCGAGTTGGCACGACATCTCGATGCCGGGCAGCACCTGGATACCCAGCCCTGCCGCCGCCAGCCGGGCTTCGCGCAACCCGTCAAACGTGTCGTGATCGGTCAGCCCGATCACGTCCAGCCCCTGCTCGGCAGCCTTGCGGACGAGTTGGGTAGGCGTGTCGGTGCCGTCCGAGACGCTTGTGTGGGTGTGCAGGTCGATCCGCATACCGTCATCCTGCCGCACCCGCACAGACGGCTGCGGCGCCGACACTAGGCGGGCACCAGAGACCGCAGCATGCGCACGCCGACGCTCATCCTGGCCACATCCGGCTCCTCACAGACCTGCCGGAGGGTGGTGATCTTCTCCTTGATGCCGGGCACCTTTCGGAGCCACTCCTCGACCAATTGCTCGGACGGCCCCTCCCCAGCCCTGAGCACCGCGGCGGTGAGCTCGCCGTGCACCGCGTGGACGTCCTCACGCAACGCGGCCCGGGCCAGCGTGCCCCAGCGATCGTTCTGCGGCAGTCCGACGATGGACGCCTCCAGCACGTCCAGCCCGACCTGCTCGGCCAGGGCGAAGTAGACCTCCGCAACCCGGATCAGCTCGGCCTTCTCGGCGGCGGCGATGTCGACGATGGTCAGCGCGAAGTGGGCGTAGGCGTCCCGGCCGATCTCGGTGGCCAGACCTTCCGGCACACCGTCGCCGACCAGCCGGTCGCGGGTGGCGGTTGCCCTGGCCAACTGGCGCGGGGTGAGCAGGTCGCCGAGGCGTTCCCGCACCTGCTGCACCCCATCGGTGAACCGGCTGGTGGCCGCCACGATGTCGATGCCCGAGCGCCGGGAGGCCAGCAGCCACCGGGTGACCCGCTCCACCATTCGGCGCAAGGCCATCCGCAGTTCGGTGGCAACGCCGGCGTCCAGTTCGGTCATCCGGGCCAGCGCCACCTCGGACCGTCCAGCCGCAAAGATCGACCGGGCGGCCAGCTGGGCCCGAATCACCTCGGTGATCGGGGCGTTGGTCTCACCGGTCAGCCGGTGGTAGGCGGTGATGCCCTGGCTGTTCACGAACCGGTTGACCGCAACGGTGGTGATGATCTCCCTGGCCAGCCGGTGCCGGGGCATGTCCGCGGCAAAGCGCTGTTGCAGCTCACGTGGGAAGTACTGAATCAGCCGGTCGGCCAGGTAGGGGTCGTCGGGCAGGTCGGACGCGAGTACCTGCTCGGCCAGATAGATCTTGGTGTAGGCCAGCAGGGTGGCAAGTTCGGGCCTGGTCAACCCACGGCCGGCCTCCTGCCGGGTGGCCATCTGCCGGGTGCTCGGCAGGTACTCGATCTCTCGATCGAGGTAGCCGGCCTTCTCCAACGCCCGCATCCACCCCTCGTGCGCGCTGGCCAGTTCCTTGCTGCGATCCATCGAGTTCGACAACGCGATGTTCTGGTCGACGTTGTGATCGAGCACCAACTCGGCCACCTCGTCGGTCATCGACGCCAGCAGTTCGTTGCGCTGCTCCAGGTCGAGTTCGCCGCGGGCGATCTGGTCGGCCAACAGGATCTTGATGTTCACCTCGTGATCGGAGGTGTCCACGCCGGCGGAGTTGTCGATGAAGTCGGTGTTCACCCGGCCGCCGCCGCGGGCGTACTCGACCCGGCCCAGCTGCGTCCAGCCCAGATTGCCGCCCTCACCCGAACAGGCTGCCCGCACATCGTGACCGTTCACCCGAACGGCGTCGTTGGCCTTGTCGCCGACGTCTGGGTTGGTCTCACCGGACGCCTTCACGTAGGTTCCGATGCCGCCGTTCCAGAGCAGGTCGACCGGCGCCTTGAGGATCGCGTTGATCAACTGCGCGGGGGTCAGGGCGTGCACCGTCTTGGCCAGGCCGAGAGCCGCTCTGGCCTCGGAACTGATCGGAACCGACTTCAGCGTGCGGGGAAAGATCCCACCGCCGGCCGAGATCAGGGACGCGTCGTAGTCGGCCCACGACGACCGGGGCAACTGGAACAACCGCTGCCGCTCCGCGTAGCTGGAGGCCGCGTCGGGGTCCGGATCCAGGAACACGTGCAGGTGGTTGAACGCCGCGACCAGCCGGGTGTGCCGGCTGAGCAGCATGCCGTTGCCGAACACATCACCGGCCATGTCGCCGATGCCGACGCAGGTGAAGTCCTCGTTCTGGCAGTCGCGACCCATCTCGGTGAAGTGCCGCTTGACCGACTCCCAAGCGCCGCGGGCAGTGATGCCCATCGCCTTGTGGTCGTAGCCGGCCGAGCCGCCGGACGCGAACGCATCCCCCAGCCAGAAGCCGCGATCAAGCGAGATCCGGTTGGCGATGTCGGAGAACGTGGCGGTGCCCTTGTCGGCCGCCACCACCAGGTACGGATCGTCATCGTCCCAGCGGATCAGCCCCGAGGGGGGCACCACCGCACCGGCGACGATGTTGTCGGTGACGCTCAGCAGGGCGCTGATGAAGGTCTCGTAGCAGGCCACCCCTTCGGCCAGCCAGGCCTGCCGGTCCACCGCCGGGTCGGGCAGGGACTGCGGCACGAAGCCGCCCTTGGCGCCGGACGGCACGATCACGGTGTTCTTCACCATCTGGGCCTTGACCAGGCCCAGCACCTCGGTGCGGAAGTCCTCGCGGCGATCCGACCAGCGCAGGCCACCGCGGGCCACCGTGCCGAACCGCAGGTGCACGCCCTGCACCCGCGGTGAATAGACATAGATCTCGAACATCGGGCGCGGCTCGGGCAGAAGCGGCAGCTCGCGGGGCAGCAGCTTGAAGGCATGCGCGGGCGCGTCCGGCTGGAACGCGCTGGTGCGGATCATTGCCTGCAGTACCGCCAGGAAGGCGTGCAGAATCCGGTCGGCGTCCAGGCTGGCGACGTCGGCCAACTGTTGTTCGATGCCGGCGAAGGCCTGATCGACCGCCTGCTTGCGGGCGCCCAGATCGGTGAACTCCAGAGCCGGGTCGAACTTGGTCCGGAAAGCCGAAACCAGAGCGGCGGCGATCTCGGGATTGTCGTTGAGGGCCGCGGCCACGTAGGGCTGGCTGTACGGAATGCCGGCCTGCACCAGGTAGCGGGAGATCGCCCGCAGCCAGGCGATCTCCTCCCAGGTCAGTCCCCCGGTCATTACCAGCCGGTTGAACTTGCCGGACTCGGCGCGACCCCGATAGCTGGCGTCGAAGGCTGAGATGAAGCGGCCCTGCAGCTCCGGCCCCCAGTCCTCGGCCGCGTCCATGTCGCCGGTCAGCTTCAGGCCGAAGTCGTACAGATAGACCGGACGGCCGCGAAGCACCCACTCATAGGGCCGCTCGTCGACCACCTCGACGCCGAGCACCGAAAGGTGCGGCATCGCTTCTGCGAGAGACATGTGCCGATAGCCGATCACCTTGAACCGGACGTCCGCCTCGTCGGAGTCCCAGATCGGGGTGTAGACGTCGTAGGCCAGGTCGTCCTCGGCACTCAGGCCGTTCGACAGCAGCAGATCGTGGACGGCGACGGCCGCCGGGAACTCCTCCTTGTAGGCATCGCTGAACTCGACACCCCGGGCCTCACTGGCCAGTTCGCGCGCCGCCCGCTCGAAGTCGTCCTCCCAGCTACGGGTGGCGGCCACGATCCGGGCCTCGATTGCGGCCAGGTCGGGCTCGCCGGTCAGCGGGTTCCCGTCCGGGCGCTTGACCACGAAGAACAGCCGGGCCAGCACGCCCTCCGACACTCTGGCCTGATGCTCCAACGACTCACCGCCCAGCTCTTCCAGCAGGATGTGTTGGATGTCCTCCCGGACGTCGGTGGTGTAGCGGTCGCGGGGCAGGAAGACCAGCACCGAGACGAACCGTCCGTAGGTGCCTCGGCGAACGAACACCCGAACCAGCCTGCGGTCCTTGAACTGGGCCTCCTGCGAGATCACCGGGAACAACTCATCGGCGCTGGCCTGGAACAACTCGTCGCGTGGATAGGTGGCGATCACCTGACGGATGGCCGAGCCGCCGTGACTGTGCGGGTCGAAACCCGACATGTCGACCAGCTTCTTCGCCTTCTGGGCGAGGATCGGGATCTTCCACACGGTCTCGCCGTACGCGGTCGCCGAGAACAGCCCCAGGAACCGACGCTCGCCGACGAGTTCACCCTTGCTGTCGTAGACCCGGACACCGACGTAGTCGAGGTAGGCCGGACGGTGCACCGGGGAGCGCCGGGAGTCCTTCGTCATCACCAGCAGATCGTCATCGCCGGCCCGGGGGAAGGCATGGAAGTCAGTCGGATCGCCCTGCTCGCCGCGCAGGATGCCAAGCCCGCTGCCGGCCACGGTCTGATAGCGGTCCCCCTCGCAGCGGTACTCGCGGTACCCGAGCAGCACGAAGTTGCCCGTCGAGAGCCACTCCAGCAGATCGGTGACCGAACGCACCTCATGCGGGCTGACCGGCTGGGCATGGTCGTTGATCAGGTCGATCGTGTCCGCCATCCGGCGCTGCATCAGGCGCCAGTCGTCCACGGCGGCCTTCACCGCGTCAAGGCCGGACTCGATCACCGAAACCAGGGCCTGGCAGGACTCGTCGGCGGCATGGCCAAGGGGTGGGAATGCTTCAACGCAGATCCACGACTCGGCGATCCCCTGATCGTGTTCGCCGGCCAGTGCGGTCATCGCCCCCTGGGCGTCGCGAAGCACCTCGTACTGCGGGTGGTAAAGGGCTCGAATCGACCAGCCGCGCCGATTGATGTCCATGCTGACCGTGTCGACCAGAAAAGGTCGGTCGTCGCTGACGATCAGAATCAAGGTCGACCGTCCCGGGTGGCCGGCGTCCGGTACCGCCACCTTGGCCTTGGTCTCCCCGGGGGCACGCAGGGCGCCGAGCGAGACGTGAGCTCTGATCAGCCTGGCCACGCGCTCGGGGTCGAGTTCCAACAGTTCCGCGTCCTGCAGATGCCTGACGTACTGCTCGATGAAGCCGTCCGGAAGCTTCAAGCTCGGGGAATCTTCGGGTGGATCAGTCAGGCAACCGGTCAAACTGTCGATCCAGTTGCTTCGGGACGCAATTGCTGCGGCCACCATGCCTCCTAGCCGGGTACACGCCAGTGTGTCCCAACACTGTATCCAGCAATCGTCCTGAACGCTGCGGCACAATGGCCAGCATGCAGATTCAGGCCCGCAACGACTTCGCCGCGGACGCGTTCGCCACCCACACCATGCTCACTGATCCGGCCTTCCTCACGGAGGTCTGTGTCGCGTCCGGGGACGTGTCCCATCGGGTGGACGCAGTACCCCAACACAGTGCCGTCGAGCGTCAGATGGTGACCCCGTCCGCAGTGAAGAAGTTCCTCGGCGAGACGCTGACCCTGCTGCAGGACATCCGGTGGCACCCGCCGGCAGCGAACGGGGCACGCACCGGCACGCTGGAGTTGAACGTGAAGGGCATGCCGGCGAAGGCGATGGTGGCCATCGACCTGCGCCCCGGCGGCCGCGGCACGCTGGTGGACTTCGCCGGGGACTTCACCATCAAGCTGCCGTTCGTCGGCAGCAAGCTCGAGGGCCAGGCCGCCCCGGCTCTGCTGGCGGGCTTCACCGTCCAGCAGCAGGTCGGCGACTCCTGGCTGGCCAGGACACCCGGCGACTGACCCGCCGCACCCGCTGTCACGGTGGGCACGTACTCCGTGCCCAACTCACCACCAGAGCCCCGGTCAGCTCTCAGAGCATGTGCGGGTAACCCGTGGCCGTGGGCGGAACCAAGGTCTCCTTGATCGAGCGCGGGCTGACCCAGCGCATCAGGTTCCACAACGAGCCGGCCTTGTCGTTGGTGCCGGAGGCTCTTGCGCCGCCGAACGGCTGTTGGCCGACCACGGCACCGGTGGGCTTGTCGTTGATGTAGAAGTTGCCGGCGGCGAACCGCAGCCGGTTCATCGCCAGTTCCACCGCGGACCGGTCGTCGGCCAGAATCGACCCGGTCAAGGCGTAGCTCGACGCCGTGTCGACCACGTCCAGCACCGACTCGAAGTCGCCGTCGTCGTAGACGAAGACGCCCAGGATCGGGCCGAAGTACTCGGTGGCGAAGATGTCCTGCTTGGGGTTGTCGGACGTGATCAGAGTCGGCCGGATGAACCAACCCTCGCTGCGGTCGTAGCTGCCGCCCGCCACGATCTCGGCGTCGGGCGCGGCCTTGGCCGCGTCGATCGCACCGGACAGCTTGACGAACGCACGCTCGTCGATCACCGCGGAGGTGAAGTGGGAGAGGTCGCGCACGTCACCGACGCTGAGCGCCTCGATCTGGGCGATCAGGTCGTCCTTGACCAGGTTCCACAGTGACCTGGGCAGATACGCTCGGGACGCCGCCGAGCACTTCTGGCCCGAGTACTCGAACGCGCCGCGGATCATCGCGGTCTTGAGCACCTCCGGGTCCGCACTCGGGTGGGCGAGAATGAAGTCCTTGCCACCGGTCTCGCCGACGATCCGGGGGTAGGACCGATACCCGGCGATGTTGGCACCGACCTGCGCCCACAATCCCTGGAACACCCGGGTGGACCCGGTGAAGTGGATACCGGCCAGGTCGGGATGGGCCAGCGCGACATCGGAGACCTCCTGGCCGTGCCCCGGCACCAGGTTGATCACACCGTCGGGCAGCCCGGCCGCGCGCAGCACGTCCACGATCACCTCGGCGGCGAACATCTGGGTCAGGGCGGGCTTCCACAGCACCGGGTTGCCCATCAGCGCGGCGGACGTCGGCAGGTTGCCGGCGATCGCGGTGAAGTTGAACGGGGTGATCGCGTAGACGAAACCCTCCAGCGGTCGGTAGTCCATCCGGTTCCACACACCCGGGCTGCTGAGCGGCTGGTTGGCGTAGATCTCCTGCGCGAACTGGGCGTTGAAGCGGAGGAAGTCGATCAGTTCGCAGGCCGAGTCGATCTCGGCCTGCTGGACGGTCTTGGCCTGCCCGAGCATGGTGGCGGCGTTGATCCTGGCCCGGTACGGCCCGGCGATCAGGTCGGCGGCGCGCAGGAAGATGGCGGCGCGCTGATCGAAGGGCAGTGCGGACCAATCCGGGGCGACCGCCATCGCGGCGGCGACGGCCTGCTCGGCATCGGCGTGCGACGCCTGCTGCACCTCGCCGAGCACGGTGGCGTGATCGGACGGCATCCGCACCTGGTACCGATCGGCACCAGTGCCCGGACGCCGCTCGGCGCCGAAGGTGCCGGTCAGTTCCATCGGTTCGGCGGAGCCGACCCGGCTCAGCTCGGCCTCGATCTCAGCCCGCTCGGGGCTGCCGGGCGCGTAGGTCTTGACCGGTTCGTTGACCGGCGCGGGCACACGAGTGATAGCATCCACGACACGAGAATACCTCACGCCGCACCGCCGTGACCAACAAATATTCCCGGCATTATCGCCCAGAGTCGAGAGAATCTCTCGCAGCTCACCCCGCCTTGGCCGCTTCTTCGCGTCGCTTCTTCGCCGCCTCCACCGAGGCCCGCAGAGCCGCCACCAGGTCGACCACTTCGGCCTCCTTGGGTGCGTCCTCCGACTCGGTCGGCATCGGCGTTCCGGCCAGCTTCGCCTGGACGACCTCCTCCAGCGCCTCGCGGTAGGAGTCGCTGAACTGGCTCGGGTCGAACTCGCCGGTCAACTGGTCGATGAACATCCGGGCCATCTCGACCTCGGCGTCCGACACCTTGACGTCACCCGCCGGCTCGGCGAAGGCGCCGTCCCGTAACTCGTCCGGCCACAACATGGTGTGCATCACGAGGAGGTCGTCCTTGGCCCGGATCAGCGCCAGTGACTCCCGCGACCGGAGGGCAACCTTCACCACCGCGGCCTTGCCGGCATCGCTCAGCGCCCGGCGCAGCAGCACATACGGCTTGGCGCCCGGCCCGTCCGCCTCCAGAAAGTAGGTGCGTTCGAAGTAGGTCGGATCGATGTCGTCGGTGTTGACGAACTGCACCACGTCGACCGCCTTGGAGCTGGGCAGCGGCAGGTTCTCGAAGTCCTCCGACTCGAGGATCACCATGCGTCCGTCACCGGTCTCGTAGCCCTTGGCGATCTCGGTGTAGGGAACCTCCTTGCCGCACACCTCACAGACCCGCTTGTACTTGATCCGCCCGCCGTCCTCGGGGTGCACCTGCCGAAAGGACAGGTCCTTGGTCTCGGTCGCTCCGTACACCTTGATCGGAATGGTGATCAGGCCGAACGAGATCGCGCCCTTCCAGATGGATCGCGGCATGGTTCCTCCTACCGTTCGCTTCGCCCTAGCCTGCCCCATCGCCCCAAGTCACGCCAGTGTGGACCGGGTATCCAGCGGCTCACAGGGGACGGATGTGCCGCTCGGCGATTTCGACCACCTTGGCCACCCGGCGGGCGTACTTTGGGTCGGTGCTGCCCAGCCAGTCGGTGGTCATCCACGACTTGGCCACCTCCATCGCCAGCGCGGAGCCGATGATCTTGGCGCCGATGCAGATCACATTGGTGTCGGAGTGCGAGCGGGCCAGCCACGCGCAGAACGGATCCTGGGCCACTGCGGCGAACACCCCCGGCAGCTTGTTCGCGATCATCGCCGAGCCGTATCCCACCCCGTCGACGAAGATGCCGCGCTCGCAGTCGCCGCTGGCGACCGCCAGGGCCGCCGGATAGACGTGATCGGGTAGGTCGGCGGCCTGTTCGTCCGGAGCCCCGAAGTCCACCACCTCATGGCCCTCAGCGGTCAGCCAGGCCGCAATCTCGAACTTGAGCGCCGTCCCGGCATGGTCATTGGCCATCGCGATTCGCATGCCTCACCCTACTGTCGCCGCTGCAGATGTCGACGGTGGGGCCTGTCGGTACCTGGTTTCGACAAGCCCGGAGCGTTTCGTCGGTCGAGCCGGTCGAGGCCTGGTTCGACACGCTCAACCAACGGAGGGTTCGACCCGCTCAACCAGCGGTGATGGTTTCCCACTCCCCGGGGCCGTGCCACAACAACTCGTTGTCGGCCAGGAAGTCGGCAACCTCGGGGCGCTCCCAGGCAGCATCGAAGGTGACGTCGGTCAGCGTCCGCTGGAGCGCCGACGCCGCCTGCGGGGCGTTCTCGCCGAACACGCAGGTGACCGACGACCAAGCCAACGCACCGACCCGCACGTCTCCGAACTCAGCCCCGGCAACCGGTTTCGCGGGCGTCTCGACCACAGCGACCAGGCGTGCGCCCGAAGCCAGGAGCGCGGCCAGCCCCGCGATGTGCAGGGAGGTGTGTTCGGCGTCCTCGTCGTCGGCACTGGTGAAGCCGAACGTCTCTCGCATCGTGGCAGTCACGGCGAAGGCGGCCTTGGGGGCGTAGGTACCAGTCTCGGCCCAGGCGGTGAGGTCCGACGGAGCCAACGGGACGAACACCAGCATCAGCCGAGCTCCCGGTTCAGCACCCCGAGCTCGTCCGCGACCTGGCGGGCCACGTCAGTCAATGGGGCGGTCGCGCTGAACGCGAAGCCCACCCGACCGTCCAGGCTGGTCACTCCCACCGTGATCGCCTGTTCGTCGACGGTCGACTCGAACGCCTGCAGCGATCTCACCCGCTGCTCCCCCAGCCACCGAGCCGAGGACGGGCCCGGAACGTTGGCCACCAGCACCTCGTGACCGCGTCCGGTGGTGACCAATGACGACGCCACCGCGTGCAGGGTCGGCGGGGCGAATCCGGCCAGGTCGACCAGCTCGCTCGCGCCGACCAGCCGGTCGGAATCGATCCGGGCCTGGGTCAGTGTGGCGATGGCCATCAACCGTTCGGTGGCCGGCGCTGTGGTGACCGGCAGCTGGATGAACTGGGGGGCCACCAGGCAGCCGATCGCACTGGCGCCATCGTCGTCCACGGCCAGCGGCACCAGGGCGACCGGATCGTGCAGCGGCTGGTTCACAGTCAACTGCCAGCCCCGGACGCCGGCCGTGATCATGGCCAGAATCACGTCATGCACGGTGCATTCGGCCTTGCCGGCAACCTTTTTCAGGTCGGCCAGGTCGAGTTCCAGCGCCGCCACGTGTCGTTGCACAGGCTCGGCGCTGACCTGACGAAGGCCGTTCTCGGCCAGGCCGCCGAGCCCGGCCGCCGCTTCTCGCAGCGCCTGCATCGGGTCGGTCACGTTGCGCAGCAGACCGCCGAAGCCCTTGGCCTGCTCCACCACCGGCTCCCAGGCCGGCACCTCGCCCTCGATCAGGGTGGGCTGCTCGTCGAGCAGCTCATGCAGCAGATGGACGTTGTCCCGGCCGTCGATCAGCGCCGGGTGGGCCCGGACCACCAACGCCCAGCGTCCGCCGGGTAGGCCGTCCAGAACCAGGGCGTCCCACAGCGGGTGCAGACGCTCCAAGGGCGTGGCCAGCAGGGCCTCAACGCGGTTCTCCAGGCGTCCGGTGAGGGTTTCGCTGCGCAGGTGACCGGCGATCTTGAAGCCACGGTCGTCGATCCACGACTGCAGTCCGCTGCCGGCCAGCTTCTGCCTGAATCGTGGCGAGTACACGATGCGCTGGCCGAAGAGTCTGGCCAGGTCGTCGCGGTGCGGTGCCGGCCCGTCGACGATCAACACGCTCACCTGATGCCAGGGCTGCGCGGGCTGGTCACGGGCGAGCAGCAGGGCTTCGTTCATGCTGACCGGGTCGGCCACGGTGCCTCCTGTCGGGACGTCGGTGGGCTGATGCACTCCCGGCCAGCCTACGTGCGGCAGCGGACACCTCGACCCTCCGATACCCCGGCCGGACCCCCGACATGGCGCCGCGGCGTGCAAGAATCAAGTAGTGCGCAGTCTCCTTTTCGCCCTTGCCGCTGCATTGTTGGTCGCCGGCTGCACCGGTCAGCCCGCCAGCACCCCGACCCCCTCCGTGAGCGCAAGCGCCTCAGCCCTCACCACGCCGGCATCGCAGCCCGGGACACCCAGCGCGCTGACCACCCCCAGCACCGCTCCGGAGCCCAGCGATACTCACCATCACCATCGAGCTGAAGAACGGCAAGGTCTCTCCCAACGGCGACCGAGTGTTGCTCGATCGAGGTCAACCGTTCGTGCTCGACATCTCCTCCGACCGCGATGACGAGGTGCACGTGCACGGCTTCGACGAGAAGATCGCGTTCAAGGCGGGCAATCACGTGAGGCTGAACCTGATCGCCGACCGGAGCGGGCGGTTCGAGGTCGAGTCGCATCACCCCGAGTTACTGATTGTCGTGTTGCAGGTCCGGTGATCCTGCCCCTGCACGGCCTTGGATCACGCCAAGACCTTCCGCTTCCGTTCGAGCTGGTGGTTTTCGGTGCAGCCTTGGCCCTTGTGGTGTCGTTCGCGGTGCTCGTCGCTGCGTGGAAGCGCCCACGGTTCACCCGGCCGACCGGCATCGCACTTCCCGGCCTCACCCGGCTGTTGGACGCGGCCCCGGCCCGCGCTGTGCTGCGGCTGCTGGCCCTGGCCCTCTACGCCTGGATGGCGCTGGCGTTGTGGTTCGGCCAGGACCGGGTGACGAACCCGATCTTCGGCTTTGTGTTCGTCTGGCTGTGGGTCGGCCTGGTGCCGCTCTCCTTGCTGTTCGGCCCGATCTGGAGAAGGGCGAACCCGCTGCGCACCCTGAGCCGGCTGGCCCTTGCACTGGGTGGACCGCTACGTCCGCCGGCCGTCGCGAGCTGGCAGCGGATCGGAGTGTTGCCCGGTGTGGTCACGCTGCTCGGCTTCGCCTGGCTGGAACTCGTCCAGCCCGACAACAACACGCTGATTGTGCTGCGCTGGTGGGCGGTGGCCTGGTTCGTCGTGGTCGTCGGCGGCGCCCTGATCTTCGGCGAGCGCTGGGTGGCCGCGTCCGATCCGTTCGAGGTGTTCGCCGAGCGGATCGCGACTCTCTCGCCCTGGCAGCGGATCGGCGGAGTGATACATCTGGTCAACCCGCTGCGGCATGCGTGCACCGCCCCGGGTCCCCGCGGCACGGCGGCGGTGGCCGCCACCCTGCTCGGTATCACCGCGTATGACAGTTTCACCAACACCACGGGCTGGGTGGGGTGGGTACAGACCTCGACGCTGCCCCGAGAGCTGTGGGGGTCGATCGGACTGCTGGCCATGACGCTGCTCGTCGCCGGCTCGTTCGCCCTCGCCAGCCGGCTGACCGCCGTGGGCTGGACGGACCGGCTCGCGGCCAGCCTGGTGCCGATCGTGGTCGGCTACAACGTCGCCCACTACCTCAGTCTGCTGGTGCTCGAAGGGCAACGGACAGCGATTCTGGCGTCCGACCCACTGGGCCTGGGCTGGAACGTCTTCGGCACCGCCGAGCTGGGGGTCAACACCGGCATCTTCGACTACCCCGACGTGGTCGCGGTGATCCAGTTGGCCGCGATCGTGGTTGGCCATCTGCTCGGCGTGCTGATCGCCCACGACCGCTCGCTGGTCGCCCTGAACGGACGCCACATGATTCGTGGCCAACTGCCGATGCTGGTGCTCATGGTCGGTTACACCTGCGCGGGACTGGTGCTGCTCTTTTCGCCCTGAGCGGCTTGAATCATCGGGGACGGTTCTTTTCGTTCACTCGAATCATCGGGGACGGTTCTTTTCGTTCACTCGAATCATCGGGGACGGTTCTTTTCGTTCACTTGAATCATCGGGGACGGTTCTTTTCGTTCACCGAGCTCAACCCGTTGGGACGGTTCCGTTTCGTTCACCGGTCTGAGCGAGCGGGGTGAGTTCTCTTCAATCACCGAACTGCGCCATGGCACCCGCACTTTTCTCCTCCTCGGCTGCCGAGCGCTGAAACCGTCCCCTCTGCTCCTGGGTGAACGAAAGAGAACCGTCCCCGACTGCATCCTGCGTGAACGAAAGAGAACCGTCCCCGATGATTCAAGTGAACGAAAGAGAACCGTCCCCGAACATTCAGACTGAACGAAAGAGAACCGTCCCCGATCATGCGGCTGAGTTGTCCACAACTTGATGCTGCAGCCGTTGATCAACCGCCGTTCTGGCTCAGGCTGGCCGCATGCAGATGGCAACGTTTGGCATCACTCGGGCACCGGTGGCGTTGGCTCCCCTGGTCCGGCTGGTTGAGCCGGCTCTCGTCCAACCGGTGCAGGACGCACTGCTGCCCTGGCCGGTGCCGGACGCCGCCGTGGCCGAAACCGTCGAAATCCCCGAACGGGTGCGGCGGATCGTCGGGCAACTCACCGCCGGGGTGGTCGAGGTGCTGCGGGGTCAGCGTCCGCTGGAGCAGTTGGAGGCGCACGCCAGCCCGGACGTGCACCACCTGATCGGTCACCTGCGCCGGGCCCGGTCGCTGGGCGGACTTCGACTGGCCTCACTGCGCGTGGGGCAGCCGTCCCCCCACGTGGTTGAGGTGGCCGCCAGGCTCAGCCTGGGCCGCTGCTCGAGGGCCGCGGCGCTGTGCTTCACCGAGCACAGCGAGCGCTGGCGCCTGATTCAACTCGAACTCGCGCTCGACCCGGCGGTGATTCTGCGGGCCGGCTGACTCAGCTGCGGCGCCCGTGGCACAGCTTGTACTTCTTGCCAGAACCGCAGGGGCATGGCGCGTTGCGGCCGACGCCGGCGTAGGGGTCGTCGGACGCCTCGGCGCTCTTGACCGCCTCGCCGGACTCCGACGGCGCCGAGTAGCTGACCGCGGAAGGCTTGCGTTCGCCGATGCCCTTGGCCTTGACCACCGGACGGGCCTTGGCCTGCGCCGCCGCCGGCTGCTCGGCCGCATCGTCGTCGCCGGGCTGGTCGCCGGGCTGGTCGTCGGTCACCGCACCGGGCAGTGAACCCAGCGCGTCAGCATCCGGACCCGATGCGATCAGTTCGTCCAGCACCTCGGCCGACATCGGCACCGCCTTGCCGGAGGCGTCGGGGATCAGGCCCGGCTGCTGCACGTTCACCTCGAGGTTGAACAGGAAGCCAACCACTTCTTCCATGAACGCCTCCATCATGGCGTTGAACATGGTGCCGCCCTCGCGCTGGTACTCCACCAGCGGATCGCGCTGGGCCATCGCCCGCAGCCCGATTCCCTCACGCAGGTAGTCCATCTCGTAGAGGTGCTCACGCCACTTGCGATCCAGCACGGTGAGCAGCACCTGGCGCTCCAACTCGCGCATGGTCTCTTCGCCGAGTTGCTCCTCGCGCTTGTCGTAGGCCGCCTGGGCGTCGGTCTTGAAGTCGTCGACCAACTCATCGACGGTCAGTTCGACACCCTCGTATTCGGCCCGGTCCAGGCCCACCGGGTAGAGCGTGCTCATCTGGGTCCAGAGCTGTTCCAGGTCCCAGTCCTCGACGAAACCCTCGGTTGCGCTGCGGACGTACTGTTCGACCACGGAATCGACGGTGCCGCGAAGCTGCGTCTCGACGTCGACACCCTCGAGCACCTTGCGGCGATCGCCGTAGATGGCGTGCCGCTGCCGGTTCATCACGTCGTCGTACTTCAGCACGTTCTTGCGCATCTCGAAGTTCTGCGCCTCCACCTGCTCCTGTGCCTGTTGGATCGACGCGCTGACCCGCTTGTTCTCGATCGGGACGTCGTCGGGCACCTTGAGCGCCTGCATCACCCAGTTGATGATGTCGGACTTGAAGAGTCGCATCAGGTCGTCGGCGAGGCTCAGGTAGAACCGGCTCTCGCCCGGGTCGCCCTGTCGACCGGACCGGCCGCGCAGCTGGTTGTCGATCCGGCGCGACTCGTGTCGCTCCGAGCCGATCACGTACAATCCGCCCAGCTCGACGACCTCCTCGTGCTCGGCCTCGACCTGCTCTTCGATCTCTTCGATCACCGTCGCCCAGGCGGCCTCGTACTCATCGGCGTGTTCGACCGGGTCGAGGCCCTTGGCCCTCAGGGCCGCGTCGGCCAGGAACTCGGAGTTGCCGCCGAGAATGATGTCCGTGCCACGACCGGCCATGTTGGTGGCCACGGTGACCGCGCCCTTGCGTCCCGCCAGCGCGATGATCGCCGCTTCCCGGGCATGGTTCTTGGCGTTCAGCACCTCGTGCTTGACGCCGGCCTTCTTGAGCAACTTGGCCAGGATCTCGGACTTGGCCACGGACGCGGTGCCGATCAGGATCGGCTGACCCTTCTCGTGCCGCTCCACCACGTCTTCGACGACCGCTGCGAACTTGGCCTCTTCGGTTCGGTAGATCAGGTCCTTCTCATCGGCCCGGATCATCGGCTTGTTGGTCTCGATCGGCAGCACCCCGAGACCGTAGATCTTCTGGAACTCGCTCTCTTCGGTTTTGGCCGTGCCGGTCATGCCGGCGAGCTTGTCGTACATCCGGAAGTAGTTCTGCAGCGTGATCGTGGCGAGAGTCTGGTACTCGTCCTTGATCTCCACGCCCTCCTTCGCCTCGAGTGCCTGGTGCAGGCCCTCGTTGTACCGGCGGCCGACCAGGGTTCGGCCAGTGTGTTCGTCGACGATCAGCACCTCTCCGCCGAGCAGCACGTAGTCCTTGTCCTTCTTGAACAACTCCTTCGCCTTGATGGCGTTGTTCAGGTACGAGATCAGCGGTGTGTTGGCGCTCTCGTACAGGTTCTCGATGCCGAGCCGATTCTCCACCTCGGAGATTCCGGTCTCCAGGATCGCAACGGTTCGCTTCTTCTCGTCCACCTCGTAGTGGGTGTCTCGGACCAGCCGGGTGGCGATCTTGGCGAACTCCGGGTACCAGTCGTGATTGTCCTCGGCCGGACCCGAGATGATCAGCGGGGTACGGGCCTCGTCCACCAGGATCGAATCGACCTCGTCGACGATCGCGTAGTGGTGGCCGCGCTGCACGCAGTCGTCGACCGAGAGAGCCATGTTGTCCCGCAGGTAGTCGAAGCCGAACTCGTTGTTGGTGCCGTAGGTGATGTCGGCGGCATACGCCTTGCGCCGCTCCGCAGGGGTCATCTGAGCCAGAATCACGCCGACGGTCAGACCGAGAAAGTGATGGACCCGGCCCATCTGCTCCGATTGGTACTTGGCCAGGTAGTCGTTGACCGTGACAATGTGCACGCCCTTGCCCGACAACGCGTTCAGGTACGACGGCATCAGCGCGACGATGGTCTTGCCCTCACCGGTCTTCATCTCGGCGATGTTGCAGCGGTGCAGCGCCACACCACCGACCACCTGGACGTCGTAGGGCCGCTTGTTGAGCACCCGCCGGGTCGCCTCACGGACGGTGGCGAACGCCTCGGGTAGCAGCTCGTCCAGCGACTCGCCGGCTTCAATCCGCTTGCGGAACTCGGCGGTCTGGCCGCGCAAGTCCTCGTCGGTCATCGCCTCGTAATCGGGCTCGATCATGGCTACCTGTTCGGCGACCTTGCGCAGTTCCTTGAGCTTGCGCCCGTCACCCATGTTGAGCAGCTTGTCCAGAACACCCACGGTGGTTTCAACCTTCGTTTTCGACGGTGGCGCACCATGCACGGCACGCCTGGCCGCAACCGAATTGCGGCCTCCCCCATGGTAGAGGGTGCGGCACGACATGCCCGCACCTGCCGGTCGCGCTCGTCGAGACCCTAGAAGAACGTGCGGACGGTGCCCACCACCAGCGGATCGGACTCACCCCGAGCAGTCGCGATGACCGGAATCAGGGTCCACCGATCCATCGCCGTGCACGGATGCGACAGCCCGAGCCGAACCACCGCACCGTGCTCGACCTCGAGGTTGGCCGGATAGGTCATGAAGGCGTGCTGGTCGTTGAGCCTGGTGATCCGCGCCCCCGGTAGCGGACGAAGCTCGCCACCGAGCTCGGCAGCGATGCCCTGCGGGACCGGCAGCCCCTCGTCCATCGGCAGGTCACGCTTGCCGGCATCCAGGATTGCCAGTCCCGGCTCGGTGCGCGACACCACCCGCGCCCAACCGTGCATGGCCGACACGAACGGCGAGTCGGCCGAACCGCGCCTGGCCAGCGGGGAGACGCCCCGGTAAAAGCCGTCATCGTGGATCGCGTAGGCACCGCTGCGAAGCACCACCAGCACGTCGTCGTTGCCGGCTGGGCCCAGCGCGTCGACGACGTCATCGAAGTAGGCACTGCCGCCAGCAGTGAGGATCACCTGACCCGGCGCGTACAGCTGCTCGGCTCGCAGCGCTTCGTGTAGGGCTCGAAAGTCGGTGAGGTACCTGCGGACCGCGTCGAGGTCGGCCGGACCGGAGCCATGCGCCAGGGCGGCCTCATAGCCGCCGACCCCGCGCAGGAGCACCAACGGCGCATCGGCCGCAGCCCGTGCCACCTCGACCGCGTCGACGCTGCTGCGGGCACCCCCGCGGCCACCCGGGCCGCCGAGTTCGACCAGCACTTCCAGGGGCCCGGCGCCGGCGTCGGCGAGCACCTGCTGCAGCCGTTCGACCGCCGGCACGGAGTCGACCCAGGAGATGATTCGGGCGCTCGTGGCCACCTCGGCGGCCACCCATCGAATCGCCTGCGGGTCGGCCAGGCCGTTGGCCAGCAGCAGGGTGCTGACCCCGAAGTGCCGGGCTACCCGCAGCTGCGCGGGATGTGCCAACGTGAGCCCCCAGGCCCCGGCGTCGAGTTGGCGCTGCCACAGCGCCGGCGCCATCGTGGTTTTGCCGTGCGGGGCCAGCGCGACCCCGTGAGCGGCGCACCACGAAGCCATGGTGGCCACATTGTGGGTAAGCGCGTCTTCGGCGAGGGTCAGCAGGGGCGTCTGCAGGTCACTCAGCCGTAGTCCGGCCGAGGCGAACCGCTCCGCCGTCCAGCCGTGGAATCGCGCGGGCACGGCCTGGTGCCGCCAGTCGAGGCGTTCCCGGGCCAGCTTCGCGACCGCGTCGGTGTCGATGCCACGAGCGGCGCTGCCGGGTGGTGTGCTCACCCGACACCCTTCACGGCTCGGTCGAGGTCGGCGGCCAGCGAGCCACGGGGCAGTACCTGCACCGCGGAGAGCCCCAGCCATTCGGCCATTTCGGCGAGCTCGGCGGCCAGCCGGGACGCCACCTCGGGCCGACGCCGCTCCGCCGGCTCTTCGAGCCAGGCGGACTGCACCAGCAGGACCCCCGCCGGCCGGTCTGCCTTCAGGTCCACCCTCGCCACGAACTGGTCGTCGGCCAGGAACAGGTACACGTAATAGCCGTATTGGCGCTTGGCGGCGGGAGTGTAGATCTCGATTCGGTAGTGCACATCGAACAGCTCAAGCACGCGGGGCCGGTGGTGCACCAGGGTGTCGAACGGGGCGATCAGGGCCTGGCCGCCGAGGCGCCGGGGCCTTCGGGCGTCGGCCGCCAGCCAGAACGGCTGCGGCAACCCTGCCACCTGCACCCGCTCGAGCTCGCCGCGCTCCTCCAGTCGGACGATGGCGTCCACTGCCTCAGTACCGCGCAGGTAGAAGTAGTCGATCAGCGCCTTGCTGTCGGCCACCCCGAGCGCCCTCGCCGATCGGCCGATCAGCAGGTCGTAGGTCTCGTCGTCGGACGGGTCGGGGCGGGCAAGCACCGCCGCCGGAATCACCCGGTCGTTCACGTCGTACAGCCGCTCGAAGGCAGAGTTGCGCCGGGCCACGCCCACGGTGCCGGAGTCGAACAGGAACTCCAGCACGTACTTGGCCTCGGACCAGTTCCACCCCCAGTCGTCCTTTCGGCGCACCTCGTCATTCTCGATCTGCCGGGCGCTGAGCGGCCCACCCCGGCGAACGTCGTCCAGCACCCGGTCGAGTAGGGCCGGTTTGTCGGCCAGGATGCGGTTGAGCGAAGCCCGCTCACCGGCGGAGCGTCGGCGCATGGCGGCCCGGAACGCCGGCTGCAGATTGACATCGACCAGGCAGGCGGCGTGCGCCCAGTACTCGAAGAGCCGGCGCGGACCCTGGCCGGCGGCTCGGTCGAGCAGGGCTGGGGCGTAGCTGCCGAGCCGGCTGAACAGCGGCATGTAATGCGCCCGGACGGCGACGTTCACCGAGTCGATCTGGAACTGGCCGACCCGATCGATCACCTGCTGCACGTGCCGCGCGGTGACGCGGCCGGAGGGTCGGGGGCGGCCGAAGCCCTGGGCGGCCAGGGCGATTCTGCGGGCCTGGGCTCGACTCAGTTCGGACATGGGTCAAACCTAGTATTCGCCCCCGACAGATCTGGATCAGGCGCTCTGTTCCTTGGCCGTGTGGTCCAGCTGCAGGTGGATGACGCCGTAGTCATAGGCCTTGCGGCGGTAGACCGCACTAGGGGCGCCGGTCTCTGCGTCGACGTAGAGGAAGAAGTCGTGACCGACGAGTTCCATCTCGTCCAGCGCCTGGGCCAGCGTCAACGGGGTGGCTTTGAAGAGCTTCTCGCGGACGACCAGCGGGCCGTCGCCGTGCACTTCGAGACCGGCGATCTTGCGAATCTCGGGACGGTCCTCGTCCTCGTGCTTGGCCAGTGGCGGCAGCTGCGGCTCGCCGAACTGCTGTCCGGCGCGCAAACCGCGGTGCACCTTGCGCCGATCGGCGGCCCGACGCAGCTGCGACTTCAACCGGTCCAGGGCATGTTCGAAGGCGATCAGTTTCTCGTCGGCGCTGGCCTCGGCCCGAACCACCGGACCCCGGCTGCGCAGGGTGATCTCGACAGTGGTGGCCTGATCGGGTTGTCGCGAGTGCGGATTCGCAGAGACCTGAACCTCGACCCTGATCACCCGGTCCCTGAGCTTCTCCACACCGCTCAATCTCTCCCCCACGTGCGTGCGGAAGTCATCGGTGATCTGGCAATGCCGGCCGGTGACGAGAACGTCCACTGCAACCTCCTGCTGATCGGGGCCAGCTCCGGTGAGCGGGCGGAAACCGAAGGCACCAGGCTCACCCCGCGAAGCGGGTGTGCAGCCGTGGCGCCATGGACCGACCCTACTGGCGCAACCTGTGCAATGCCAGGGTGGTCGTTGTGCGTCGCGGGACCACCCGCAACACAGCTGTAACACGGCGCAATATGGGCGTAACCCGGTCCGAACGTTTGGGAAACACCCACCAGCGATGGTTCTGCCATGACAATGCTTGAAATCAACTCCGGCGACACCGCCTGGATCCTCGTCAGTGCCGCGCTGGTGCTGTTGATGACCCCCGGTCTCGCGTTCTTCTACGGGGGCATGGTCAGGGCTAAGAGCGTGCTCAACATGATGATGATGAGCTTCATCTCGATGGGAGTCATCGGCGTTCTCTGGATCCTGTTCGGCTACTCGATGTCCTTCGGCAACTCGGTGGGCGGCGCCGGCATCATCGGCGATCCCTTCGAGTACGCCGGCCTCAAGGGCCTGCTCACCTACAGCCCTGACGCCGGCTACCCGGCGCTGGCCTTCGTCGCCTTCCAGGCCTGCTTCGCGATCATCACCGTCGCGCTCGTGTCCGGCGCCATTGCCGACCGCGCGTCGTTCGGCGCCTGGACCCTGTTCACCATCCTGTGGGGCGTGCTGGTCTACTTCCCCGCGGCGCACTGGGTGTTCGCGTTCAGCAGCGCTGACGGCAGCGTCGTCGGTGGCTGGATCGCCAACCAGATCGGCGCGCTCGACTTTGCCGGTGGCACCGCGATTCACATCAACGCCGGTACCGCCGCCCTGATCCTGGCCCTGGTGGTCGGCCCCCGGATGGGCTTCGGCAGCAAGCCGATGCGCCCCCACAACATGACCCTGGTGATGCTGGGTGCCGCCCTGCTGTGGTTCGGCTGGTTCGGCTTCAACGCCGGTTCCGCCGTGGCAGCCAACGGTCTGGCCAGCCTGGCCTGGGTCAACACCCTGGCCGCCACCGCCGCCGCAATGATCGGCTGGTTGGTCGTGGAGCGCTTCCGCGACGGACACGCAACCTCGCTCGGCGCCGCCTCCGGCATCGTTGCGGGCCTCGTCGCGATCACCCCGGCCGCCGGTTCGGTCGACCCGCTCGGCGCCATGGCGATCGGCTTCCTGGCCGCCATCGCCTGTGCCTACGCAGTCGGCCTGAAGTACCGCCTCGGCTACGACGACTCGCTGGACGTGGTTGGCGTCCACCTGGTCGGCGGTCTGGTCGGCACTCTGCTGATCGGCTTCTTCGCCTCTCCCGAGGCGATGACCACCATCGCCGACTCCGAGAACGCTGCCTTGGCACACGCTCCGGGCGTCGCAGGTCTCTTCTACGGTGGCGGCCTCGATCAGCTCGGCAAGCAGGCCATCGGCGCCTTCTCGTTGATGGCCTACTCCGCAATCGTGACGTTCATCATCGCAATGATCATCAAGTACACCATCGGCTGGCGGATCAGCAGCTCCGACGAGATCAGCGGCATCGACCTGATCGAGCACTCCGAGGCCGGCTATGACCTCAGCCCGGTGTACTACAGCAACAAGGTCCAGCGCACGCTCTTCCTGACCAAGGACGACCTGCCCGAGACCGAGACGACAGGAGCATCGAAGTGAAGCTGGTTACCGCAATCATCCAGCCCGAAGTGTTGGAGCAGGTAATGAAGGCTGTGGTTCGACACGGCGTCGGCGGCATGACGATCAGTGAGGCATCCGGCTACGGACGCCAGCACGGACACGTCGAGGTCTACCGCGGCGAGGAGTACACCATCGACTTCATCACCAAGGTCCGGTTGGAGATCCTGGTCGACGACCCGGAGTGCGAAGAGGTGGTCCAGGTGATCGCCGGCTCCGCCCGCACCGGCCAGGTCGGTGACGGCAAGGTCTGGGTGGTCCCGGTTGACGAGATCGTCCGGGTCCGCACCGGTGAGAGCGGCCTGGCGGCCGTCTGACCCGTACTCGGTGACCGCACCGCTGGGTGCGGCGTGACGACAACAACACCGCAGGGGCTCCGACTTTCGGTCGGGGCCCCTGCCGTTGTCTTCGGAGGCGGTTCAGCGCCGATCAGCCAGGTGGTTCACCCACTCGTCCAGCGCTGCCCCGAACAGTCATCCGAACGCCGGGTGGCCGCCACCACGGCGGCACCCACCACCTGGTGACCGGCACCCTCCATCACCTTGGCGGCTTCGGCCAGGGTCGCGCCGGTGGTGACGATGTCGTCGATGAACAGGATCGGTGCAGCGTGGGCCGGCAGCACGGTGAAGCCGGCCCGCCGGTTGGCCGCGCGCTCCGCCACCCCCAGCCCGACCTGGTCGCGAGCTGCCCGCGCCTGCCGAAGTCCGGCCCAGGTAGTGGCCGCCAACCCGCTGCGACGAAGGGCTCGAGCCACCCCCGCAGCCATCGACGCCGTCAGGTCGAAGCCGCGGCCGGCCACCGTGGCCCGCGCCGATGGGATCGGCACGATCCGGAGCGGCTCCCCGCTCCATCGGCCGTGCAGCACGCCGGCGGCGCTGCCCACCACCAACCCGGCCAGGGTCGGCAACAGAGTCAGCCCCTGACGCTCCTTGCAGGCCAGGATCACCCGCCGCAGCTCATCGGCGTACTCGCCTCTGGCCACCGTGAACGGCACCCCGGGGCGCACCGGGGGAACGATCAGCGGCAGCGACCGGACCAGGTCGGCGCACTCGTGGCACAGCACCGGCCCGGGCCGTGCACAGGCCGCGCAGGCGCCACCCCAGGCGAGGTCGGCGGCAGCCGCCAACACCGTTCGCCACTGCATTCCGCGATGATGCCCGGTGGGTGGTCGCGATGGGCGACCGTCCACAGGTCAGGGCAGCGATACCTGCTGCACCTTGGCCAGCCAGGGCTCCCAGGTGAACTCGTCGACGAAGCGCCAGGTCTGGCCGTCCGAACTGCGCAGGACGGCTCGTCCGGCGCTGCCGACCGCCAGCTGTGCCGCGGCTGAGGAGTCGATCGGCCCGACGTCGGTGGCGACTGCCCCCTCACTGTCGACGCTGACCACCCGCGGTGCGGCGTTGGTACCACCAAGCAGCACCAGAAGCGCGGCCGAGCCGGACCAGCCGACGTCCAGCGCCGGCTGGCTGCTCGGCGACCAGGCCAGCTCACGCCAGCCGACGAACCTGATTCCCGCGGCTGAGCGGACGATGGCCGCCACCCCGAGCACCGGCCGCCCGGACTCCTCGAGCACCAACGCGACCCGCACCCCGTCCGGGGCTATGCCGAATGCCCGGATCCGTCCGATCGGCAGATTGTCGGTGCTGACCGGAATCTCTCGGCCGTCCCGAACAGACCGCAGCCTGGCGCCGCGGGCCTGGTCGAGCACCACCAGGAGTTCGCCCTGTCGCGTCCAGCGGACCAACGACATGCCGTGTCCGCTCAGTTCGACCCGGGCCTCGCCCTCCCGGACCGGCACCGATCGTAGCTTGGTGCCCCCGTCGGTGATCGCCGCGACCGCTTGCCCGTCGGCCCGCCCCGTGATCGAGCCGACCAGGTTCAGCGGCGGGCCGACGGCCTGTGGCTCGGCGTTGGGGGTGTCCCACGGCGCGCGCTGAATGGCACCGTCACGGACCAGGTAGACCTGATCGGAGGTGTTGATCGGTTCGGGTGTGCCCTGGCCGAAGTCGCTCGTGGTGACCACGCCGGCGGTGCCACCCAGCTCCCACGGGGAGCCGTTACCCCGCACCCGCAGGCCGGTGACACCCTCCAGCGAGGTCAGCGACCAGACCAGTTCGCCGGCGAGCTTGCGCCTGGCGTCCGCGTTCAGCCTGTCAACCTCGCCGGTCAACTCCACATTGGCGACGCCGTTCGCACTCAGGGTGACCGCCGAGACCTCCAGCTGGGCGTCGTTGGGTCGGCGATAGGCCGCCTCGGCGAGCGGGGTCGGACCGGCGATCACCGCCCGGCTGGTGGCCAGCAGTCCGGCCGGGCCCTTGGGAACGAACCGCGGGTCGGGCACCAGCCAGTTGCCGGTGGCGTCCCAGAAGCACACGTCCGAGCGAACCCAGGTGCCGCTGAACAGCGATTGGGAGATCAGCAGTCCCCGGGGAGGCCTGGAGATCCGCCACTGGCTGTCGGCGTCGCGAACCAAGCCGAAGTCGTGGACGTTCTGGGTACCGGCCGCGGTGGTGGTGTAGGTGCCCCGCGCGCTCAGGGTGCCGACCAGTGGCGCGGTCAGCACCACGCCGGTCGCACTCGCCTGCGGGGGAAAACCCGCAGCGTAGATCTCGACCCCGGACTCCGGCTGCCAGGATTCACTGGCCGTCGTGGTCAGAAACTCCCGCGCCACCGAGTAGCCGGGCTGGTAGGTCGCCATCGCGTGCAGGAAGCCCTCCACGATCAGCCCGGGCGAGGCACCCTGGGCCGGTGGCACCGGTGCGATCTCGACCCCCGGGTTGGCCTGCTGTTGCGCGGGTGAATGCCGTTCCACAGGTCCGGACGTAGGCACCCCGACGCACCCACCGAGCAGCACGCAGATGCCGACGACCAGCACACCGAGACGAATCATGCGGACACCTCCACGTCGCTGGGCACGACCGGCCAGGGAGAGGAGATCACGTGTTCTCCGGCTCGGCGCGGTACGGTCAGCCGGAACTGCGCCCCCTGACCGGGCCGGCCCCAGGCGTTGAGCCAGCCGCCGTGCAACCGGGCGTCCTCCAAGGCGATCGACAACCCCAACCCGGTGCCGCCGACGGTTCGGCGCCGGGCCGGGTCGGCCCGCCAGAATCGGTTGAACACCTGATGGGCCTGCGCCGCACTGAACCCGACCCCGTGGTCTCGGACGGCTACCGCCACCGCACCCTCGTCGGCCCGGACGTGGACGGTGATCTCGCGTCCGTCCCCGTGCTCGATGGCGTTGGTGATCAGGTTGCGCAGCACCCGACGAATCCGGCGCGGGTCGACCTCGGCCACGCACTGCTCTGGGGCATCCAGCACCAGGGGTGTGCCGTAGCCGGCGGCGAGCCGGGACTGCGCGTCCAGCTCTTCGGCGGCCAGCTTGCTCAGGTCGACATCATCGAGACTCAGCTCGGCGGCGCCGGCGTCGAACCGGCTGATTTCGAGTAGGTCGGTGAGCAGCTCCTCGAAATGGTCCAGTTCGGCGGACAACAGCTCGCTGCTGCGGGCGGCCAGGGCATCGAACTCGGCGCGCTGGTCGTAGAGCACGTCCGCCGCCATCCGCACCGTGGTCAGCGGCGTACGCAGCTCATGGGACACGTCGGAGACGAACTGCTGCTGAACCAGGGAGAGGTCTTCGAGTTCGGTGATCTTGCGATCCAGCTCGGTGGCCATGTGATTCATCGATCGGGCCAGGCTGGCCAGGTCCTCGGTGCCGAGCACCGCCATCCGGTCATCCAGGTGTCCGGCGGCCAGCCGCTCGGCCGCGAGTCGGGCGGCCCGGATCGGGCGCAGCACCTGGAGCGCGATCAGGTACACGGTGGCTACCACGCCGACCAGCACGATCAGGCCGGCCACGATGGTGGCTCGCTGGACCACGGCGAGGGTTTCGGCCTCGGCCTGGTTGGTGAACAGGAAGTAGACCGGGTAGCGAGTGCCGCCGGGGGCCGACAGTGCCGACCCGATGGCCAGCCCCGGCACCACCGGGCGGGCGTCGGAGAAGCTGATCTCGGTGGGCGTGGAGTAGACCCCGTCCGCGGCCAGCACTGAACGGCGCAGGGACTCCGGCACGCTGGTGTAGTCCAGTCCGGCCGAGCCGATGTCGGAGACCGGCCCTGCGACCACGACGTAGTACTGGGTGCCGACCGAGCCGCGGTAGGCGGCGTCGCGGGCCAACTGGGTCAGCCGCTCGTTGATGGACGCCGTGCGCAGGTTGAGCGTGCGCAGGTCACGCTGCATGCCGTCCAGCACCACGGACGCCTCGGCCAGACTTGACTGCTTCTTGCCGTCCAGGATGCCGCGCGACGACTGGTCCATCAGGAACCAGCCGGTGGCGGCGAGAATGGTGAGCGCCGCGACCACGCTGGTCACCACGACGCGGAACGGCAACGAGCGCGACCACAGCGAGCGTCTGGTCGGCGCCGGTTCGAGCTCGTCGGTCATGAGCCCTCTCGTGAGTCACCGGCCCGGTAGCCGACGCCGCGCACCGTCACGATGATCTCGGGATGCTCCGGGTCGTGCTCGATCTTGCTGCGGAGTCGCTGCACGTGCACGTTGACCAGCCGGGTGTCCGACGCGTGCCGGTACCCCCAGACCTCCTCCAGCAACACCTCGCGGCTGAACGCGTGCCGGGGCCGTCGGGCCAGGGCGAGCAGCAGGTCGAACTCCAGCGGGGTGAGTGCGATCAGTTCCTGGCCGCGGCGGACGGTGTGCTCAGGCACGTTGATCGACAGGTCGCCGATGGTGAGCACGCCGGAGTCGTCGGTGGCCACATGCCGGCGCAGCCGGGTGCGGATCCGGGCCAACAACTCCTTGACCTTGAACGGCTTCGCCACGTAGTCGTCGGCACCCGCTTCGAGGCCCTCCACCACGTCGCGGGTGTCGGACTTGGCAGTCAGCATCACGATCGGCACGCCGGAGACCGCGCGGATGTCGCGGCAGACGTCCACCCCATCGCGGCCGGGCAGCATCAGGTCCAGCAGCACCAGGTCGGGACGATGCCGCTGGAACGCCTCGACGGCAGCATCACCGGAACTGCACCAGGACGCGTCGAAGCCGTCCGCCTTGAGCACCAGCTGCAACATCTCCGACAGGGCGACGTCGTCGTCGACCACGAGAATGCGCTGGGCGCGCTGGATGTTTTCCGACACTGCCACCTCACTCGCCGACGCCCGACATCTGGACGCAGTCTAGTGTCCAGCGAAAGTCGGCCCTGATGAGCTGAGTGAGCGCGACTGATGCGCGCGTCACGCCGGTCACTGTTGTTCAGGGGTCGGCCTAGTTGCGTTCGGGGGTGGGTGTCCAGGAGGCCAGCAGCGACAGGTCGCCGCCCTGCCGGCGCAACACCCGGCGCCACAGCGTCTCGGGTTCGGGGTCATACACGTCGGCGTAGGTGGCTCGGACAACGTGCCACCAGCCCTGGTCGAGTTCGTTCTCGAGTTGGCCGGGAGCCCAGCCCGCGTAGCCGGCGAAGATCCGCAGGTCGCGGTAGGCGCCCTCGGCGATCTCGACCGGGGTGTCCAGGTGCAGCAGCCCGACCGCGTCGAACAGCGACCGCCAACCCGGGGGCTCCTCCTCCGGACGCCGCGGTGAGGCCAGGCAGATGGCACCCTCCTGGGACACCGGGCCACCTTCGAAGAGCACCTTCGGGTCGCTGACCAGGGGCGCCCAGGCGGGCAGGGCGCTGCGCAGGTCGATGGTCGCCTCGCGGTTCAGCACCACACCGAGCGAACCGGACTCGTCGGCGTCCAGCACCAGCACCACGGTCTGGTCGAACACCCCGTCGCTGAGTTCGGTGCTGGCCACCAGCAGCACTCCCGGAGTGGCCTGTTCGGTCATGCCGATCGCCCCCTCATGAGGATCAAGGATGCCATTGCCGAGCGGGGTCCGGGCTCACCCGTCCAGGGCTGATCGGGTGGAGCGCGACCGGTGGGCGATCTCGGGACAAACGAAAACGAGGGCCTCGAAGGGCCCTCGTCAATCGCCGCGGACGCGGTTGGCGCGTCCGCCCACAGGGTGGAGGTGGGGGGAATCGAACCCCCGTCCTCTGAAGGTGAACCAGGACTTCTCCGGGCGCAGTTGACTAGTCGGTTTTCTCGGCTCCTACCCTCGCGTCAACACGTGGTAGCCAAGCCCAGTTCCAGAAAAGTCCCGAGCCGCCCCTGGAACACAGGCGGCTCAGCAAGCCTTCAAACGAGGCCAGGAACCGGACGGAAGGCTACGTCCGGGCTGACCCTTCGGTCACTGCTCAGGCAGCGAGAGCGAAGTCTGCGCGAGAGTTATCGGCAGTTATTGGTTGTGAGGAATCGTTTACGAGATGTGCCTCATCCTCGGCCCGCTTCTCCTGGGACTACCGTCCCGAGTCGAAACCAGTCACCCCCTGTTGAGTTGTCACTCACCATTGCTGGCGAGCACCGCAGTCTATCAACGTCCGCGCTCAGACAAAACTTCCAGCGGGACGAGGCGGCGGATCGGGTTGCTCCACTCGGTCCCCCGGGACGCCATCACCGCTCCGATCACGGTCATGATCACCCAGATCGCGGTCCAGATGCCGGCGATCGGGTTGCCCTCGCCGGGGATGATCCAGCCGATCGCCGCGACCACCATGCCGATCAGGAAGGCAAGCAGCTGCCAGTTGAAGGCCTTGGCCGCTTCCTTGCGGGTATAGGAGCCCTTGGCGCTCAGTGCCCAGATCACCGCGGGCCCGATCAGCCAGGTGAGGAACGGCGACAGGTGGGCCAGCAGCGCCATGCCGGTGCCACGGTCAGAGATGCCCTGACGGGTCTGCTGAACGGTGCCCGAGAAGGTCGGCCGGGAATGGGTCGAACCGGACCTCGCCGGCTCGGCGTAGGTCGGCTCGGAAAAGGCCGAGTAGGACGAGTAGGCATTGGCGTCCGGGAGGGGCAGCGGACCGTCCACGGCGGCTGCCAGCTCGTCGAGCCGGTCGGCGGCGATCACCCGTGACATCCGGGCGTCGAACTCGGCTGCGTCGATGCGGCCGATGCTGTGCGCTTCACGCAGCCGCTGCTCGGCCCCCTGCCGGTCTGCGGCGGACACGCTGTCAACGGGTGCGAAGAAGTCATTGTTGGTCATGTCATCAAGAATCGCCCCCGGGAACGAGGCGCGGTATCGGGCGCTGCCCCGTTCCCTCCCCGAGTCGCACCTCAGGGTTTGGTACCCACTAGCGTTGGGGCCATGTCACCACCCCTCGACTTCGCCGAACTCGGCGAGGGCATCGGCAACGCCACCGCCGTGCTGCGCAACAACGCCGCAAGTGCCGGGCTGGACGCCGTGGTGCCTCCGCGTCCGGGCTGGACGATCCGCGATCTGGTCGTCGAACAGGGTCGTGAGCATCGCCTGGCCGCTGCAGCGCTGCGCGGTGCACCAGCTCCGACGGAGCAATCCGTCCGGGAGGAACTCGAAGCCGCACCGGACCTGTTGGAGTGGCTCGACGACGCGATGGTGGAGCTCTTGAACGCCCTCGCCGCGGCCCCCGAGGAACGGCAGGCATGGTTCCACAGCGGGCCGGCCCCAGCGGATCGGCAGCAGGCGGCTCGCCGGCTCTGTCATGGTGCGACCGTGGCCGCGGTGAACGCAATGGCGGCCCGGTTGAACCGGCTGCCGCGACCCGACGAGGTGTGGTTCTCCCCCGCCCTCGCGCGGGACGGCATCGACTGGCTGGGCGCCCCCGAGGGCGCCGCGGCGCAAGACCCCCGAGTGGCCTACCTGAACCTTCTGTGCGGCAACAGCGGCGGCTCGTGACGGGAATGGGTGCCGTTCCTCAACACCGGACCCAGGGGCAACGACCCGACCAACCGCCAGACCCTAGCCTCGACAAGCTCGACCAACTGCCGGACCCGGACCTCGACACGCTCGGCCAACGACACGTTCGGCCAACAGCACGCGACAACGCCCGGCGGGAGTTCCGCCGGGCGTTGCCAGGGTTGGGTCAGGACTTCAGGCTCAACAACCAGGCCAGCGTGTAGCTGTAGGTGTTGCCGTCGTCGATGAACTTGTGGTCGAGCTTGCGGGCGACGTCCACGGCCTTCTGCCGGGCGTCCTCCCCCGCCAGCGCGGAGTACATCAGGATGTAGTCCCCGTACTGCTGCTCGAAGCCCTTCGTGCCGATGCCCTCGGTCACGTTTTCGGCGATCCGGGCGGCGTCACCGCGCAACTGGTCGGACGACGGGCTGACCGGAATCAGCAGGATCGCCAGAGCTGCGGCGGGTTCGGCCGAGAACCAGGTGGCGTAGTCACGCTTGCCACCCCAGTTGAGCGGCATCACCTTGTGGCTGAATCCCTGGTACACCGGGTCGGACAGGTTGAAGTTCGTCCAGTACGCCTGGGCGGACGCCCCTTCCAGGGCGTGCATCCAGCGCGCTTCGACCTCAAGGTCCTTGTTGCCGGAGGCCTGCGCCCACAAAGTCAGCCCCGCGTACGCGGTGACCGCCTCGGACGCCGATTCCTGGTTGTTGCCGTCGGCGAACGGAACCGTGCCGGACGCCCACGAATGGGACGCGTAGCTGTCGAAGTTCCGACGCGAGACGAAGTGCTCGTTGCCCGGCGAGGTGGCGATGTCGGCTGCCAGCAGGTCCATCACCGGGGCCAGCTTCTTGGCCAGTTCGGGGTCGTCCGCCGCCAGCACTCCGGCGGCATACAGGAAGTAGCCGTAGTGGAAGTGATGGTCGTTGAACTCGTCCGAACCGAACGACGGGGTCTGCCCGACGATGCCGGAGTTGGTGGTGTCGTAGAAGAAGCAGAACGCGTCGCGGGTTTCGCAACCCTTGGGATCGGTCCACTTCTCCAGCTCGGTGGTGACCTGCTGCTTGAGCTTGTCGGCCACGTCGTCGGCTCCCACCTGACGAGCGATCTGCAGCAGCTGAGCGTCCCGGTACAGGGCCTTGCCACCGAAGTAGGTGTCGGCCGGGTAGGCCTCGGCTGCTTCCACGTCGGCCTTGACCGCCGTGGCCACCTCCGCCTTCTCGGCGTCGGTCAGCTTGGACAGGTCCAGGCCGGCCCGTGCGGCGAGCAGGTCGTCGGTCCAGGTCAACCTGTTGCCGGCGAAGAGCGTCAGGGTGCCGTAGGAACTGGCATAGGTGCCGATCGGGTCACCGGCGTCACTCAGGGTGCCCTGCTGGTGCGGCATCGCCGCGAACGCGGTCTTGCCGCCACCGGCGGTGGTGTAGTTCAGCGAAGTCTTCGCCTTGTCGCCCACCTCGTACTCGGCCGAGGTGGACTTCACCGGGTCGGACGCGAGCGGAACCATCGCCTCGAGGCTGCCGCCGTCGGGCACGGCGAACCAGGTTGCCGACTGACCCTTGCCGAGGGTGACGGTGCTGCCGGCAACCTTTGCCTTGGTGACCAGGCCGTAGCTGGCCGCGCCACCTTGAACGGAGTAGGCGTCACCGGCCGCAGCGAACGGCAGGTTGGTGGTCAGCGCGGTGTCGGAGGCGGCGGTGAAGGTCACGAAGGGCGAGCCCTCCGCGATCAACACCGTGCCGACCGGCTTGCCGCCGGCGGTGCCGGTCAGAGTCACCGACAGCTCGTCGTACCCGGTGACCTGCCACGTGGTGTCCGCGCCGGTACCGACCTGAATGATCGGGGCGAAGCCACCCATGATGTTCTTCTCGGTGGTGGTGACCGTGGGCAACCCGAAGGAGAAGCCCTTGGCGTCAACCCCGAAGGTCAGCGGCAGCGGGAACACCGGCTGCGCGGTGTCGCCGAAGACGAGGCCCGAGAACCACTTGTTGGTGGGCGGAACCAGACCGTCTGCGAGCCGTTGCGGCTTGAGGTCCTTGCCGGCCTTGTTGACGATGTTGCCGACCAGCGGCGACACCACTTCAGAGCCGAACACGGTTGCGGATGAACCGTTCGCGGCAGGCTGCGAGGACGCCCCGGACGTGGTCGGCGCGGACGCCGGCGACGAGCAGGCTACGACGGACGCAACGACGCTCCCGGCCAGTACTCCTAGAAAAGTCCTTCTGGTGGTTGCCAAGGGGCTCACCTCAGTCCGATCTTGGTGAAGAACGCGAGCATGGATTCGGACGGGCCGGCGAGCCAGCCGTCGTCGCGGAGGTCCATGATCGCGGTCACGGGGGTGTCGAGCCGGGTCAGGGTGACCAGCTCGGGGTTGGTCAGTTCGTCGCTTGCGATGGTGACGTAGGTGATCGGGTCGCCCTTGTCATTGGTCTTGACCTGGACGCCGGCCACGGTTCCGGCCACGACCTGGTTGTTCGGCAGCACGACCCGCGCGCTGGCGCCCTGCTCGACCCGGCCGTAGTCGGTCGGATCCAGCTGGAACTGCGCGGTGACGGTGCGCTGACCGTCGGCGACCACGCGGGCCATCGCGGAGCCGCTGGCCAGGAAGGTGCCCGGCTCGGCGTCGATCGACGCCACGTAGCCGTCGGACACCGCCAGGTAGGTGATCGTGCCCTTCTTGGTGTTGATGCTGTATGCCTCGGTCGAGCCGGGCTTCAGGCCGTTGCCGACGTCCTGCTGCAGCTGAAGGCTGGACAGGGTGAAGAGCTCCTGCCCGGCAGTGACGTTGTCACCCTCCTTGACATAGAGATCGGTGACCACGCCACCGTAGGAGGAGCCCACCACGGAGGCGGGAGCGTCCACCGCGGCGCTGATGCTGGCCACCTGGGACTGGCGCTGGTTGAACAGCACGGTGAGCGAGAAGACGAGTGCGGCGATGCCCAGGATGCCGCCCCATAGCTTGAGTCGATTGATCCAGGTCATGATTGCTTTGCCTCAGAACTTTCTTTGGTTACTTGATTGAGTGGGTCAGTTGTTCGCGGTGACCGGTTCGGTCACGCGTCGCGGAAGGTTGTCGGAGTCGAGGACGAGGTCGGACGGATCGTCCGGAATCTCGGAGGGATCGGCCGAGGCCAACTTCTGGACCCGTTGCCGGGCCTTGGCGATGTCATCGCGGTTCAGCGCCTGGACGACGTCCTGGTTGGCCAGAGCACTGGTCAGATCGACGTCGGTGGGGTCGGCGACACCCTGAACCTCACGGGCTTCGTGCATGCCGACCACGATGAATGCGGCCAGGATCACGGTGTTCACCACGCTCCAGAAGGTGGCCACGTTCAGCTGACCCTGGGTGAGGTCACGCCAGATCGAGACGATCGACGTGCCCAGCAGGAAGATGAAGGTGAGTACCTGCGGAATGATGAAGTTGAAGGCCGAGGACTTCTTGGTGGTGCCGGTGACGTGCCACTTGGTGTCCACGCCGACGAAGGCGTTGCGGAAGGCCCGGACGTAGATCGGGAACGAGTTCGCCGCGAGCAGCAGCACCTCCCAGCGGAACGTGCCCAGGGTGAGCGCGGCCAGCAGGATCTGCAGCACATAGAAGCCGGCGTAGAAGGCGAGCCAGGTCCAGACGTCCACCTGCAGGTTCACCGGGTGCAGGTCGAAGAAGACCTCCAGGGCGGGAACGAACAGCAGGAGTCCGGGGGCGATGCCGGTCAGGTAGAAGGTTGCCGTGACGAAGTACATGAACCGCTGGTCCAGCGTCAGCTTGCGCTTGGGGCTGAACGGGTTGTGCGTGAACAGGATTTCGAAGCCACCGGTGGCCCAGCGCAACTGCTGCTTGGTGTAGGCCTCGATGGTCTCGGGGGCGTCACCCACGGCCAGGGTCTTGGCGATGAAGATCGACTTCCAACCCCGCTCGTGCAGCATCAGGGACGTCCACACGTCCTCGGACTTCGACTGGGTGTACATGCCACCGATGTCGAGCACCGCGGAGCGGCGGAACAGCACGTTGGTGCCCACGCAGAACGCTGCGTTGAACTCGGTACGGCCGGGCTGGATGAACCGGTAGAACATCGACTGCATGTAGCCCGCACCGCGAGCGATGATGTTGTGCATGTTGCCGTAGGTCTGCGGCGTCTGCACGAAGGCGACGTTGGCGTCGACCATGAACGGCAGGGTCTCTTCGAGGAACTCCGGCTGCGGCACGAAGTCCGCGTCCAGGATCACGAAGTAGTCGCCCTTGGCGACGGTCAGCGCGTTGTTGACGTTGCCCGCCTTGGCGCCGTGGTTGGTCAGCCGGCGGATGTAGCCGATGTGCAGGCCGGCGGCCAGGTCACGAACGGCGTCGGACTTGCCGTCGTCGAGGATCCAGGTGTGATGTGCGCCCCGGACGTTCTTGGCGGCCTCCGCGGTGCGCCGGATCACGTCGACGGGCTCGCCGTAGACGGTGATCAGGATGTCCGCGGTGACCGGCTCGCCGTCCAGGTGCAGCGGCCACTGGGTGGGATCCCAGGTGACGCCGAGCTCCTCGTTGACGGCGGGGTCGTACAGGGCGCGCTGGGCGTCATGGAAGGCGAACGTGCGCGGATCCTTCTGACCCGCGAGGATCGCCCACATCGCCATCAGGGCGTGGAAGATCAGGATCGTTTCGGCGATCATCACCATCGCCCAGGGCAGCAGGTCACCCCGGTTGCTCGGGTTCAGCAGGAACCATGCGTAGGCGAGGATGCCCACGGTGGCCGCGATCGAAACTGCGATCATGACCGGCGTGTACGGGTTCTTGGTTCTGGCGCGCCGGGCCTCTGGTGCGAGACCGTCGACCGGCGCAAAGTCGTTGGTAATGATTGGTGTGGACATAACTCTCCCTTGGGAGCGCATCTTTGGGTATGGACTGCCACATCCGCGGTCGTGCCGCGGGGGCTCTGTTCACCGGCCGGTGAAGCCGGCTCCGGGGAGTTCGGGAATCGTTCCTCGCCTGGAGTTATCTCCAGAGTAGACAGGAAGTGACCCCAAAAGCAAAATATTGGTCTCATATACTAAAAATTGTCTTCTGGAGGCAACACTCAGGTGCCGCGCGACCGTCGGTTGGCAGCCCTCAATCGCAGTCTGACTACCAGGAACCGGCGCCGCCGCCGCCTCCACCGCCGCCGGACGACCCGCCCGCGCCCGAACTGCCGCCGAAAGCGGAACCGCCGCCAAAGCCGGTGCCACCGGAGAAGTCCGGTGCGCTCGCAGCCGCGGCCACACCCGAGTTCAGGGAGGAAACCTGCCCCGAGAAGCCGTCCAGATTCCACGACGGACCGAAGTACCAGGGCGGTGCGGTGGACGCGAGTCGACCCTGCGCAACCAGTTCGCCGCACACCTTGGTCCAGCGGTCGGTGAGGTCGAACACCACCGCCCAGGGCAGGTAGCGGGAGAAGATGTCCTCCCCCTCCTCGAACCGCAACTGGTCGGCCTCGGCAGTGGCCAGATAGGTGCGAAAGCCCTGCACCTGGTCGGTCAGTGCCCGCCCCGTTCCGGTGCGCTGGCCGTGGGAGAGCTTGCGGTTCAGCACGATCAGGGTGATCAGCACCGACAGCAGCAGCGGCAACAGGTAGAGGGCGGTCTGACCGATCACGATGAAGGCGACGTAACCGGCCGCCAGGGCCGCGATCACGGTGGTGCCGGTGCCGCGTCGCGCCGGCCACCGAACGAACCAGTTCTGGTCGCCGGCCTGCTGGGCAGCCATGGCGGTGAGTCGATCGTGTCCCTCGGCCAGCAGCCCGGAGCTGAGGTCGGCAACCGTCTCTCCCCCGCCGAACAACTCCTCCAGCAGCACCGCGGAAGGCTTGTCCCGGGCCCGCCGGGAATCGACCAGCCGCGCCTCGGCATCATTGCCGCCGCGTAGCCTGATGGCGCCGTCGACGGCCAGGCCGACCAGGGTGGCGGTGGTCTGCCGGACGTGCGGCTGGCCGTCCAACAGAAGCGCCGCGTCGACCAGGGGGATGGTTGGCGGCGCGAATGCGACCGGAATCTCGACGCCGGTATCGCGGACCTCGGGCACCTTCTCGTCCGGGCCCGGCACAACGCCTGGTGGTAGCCCGGCGAACCGTCGGTCGTGGCCGTTCCGACGGAAGTACCACCATCCCAGCAGGGGCACCAGCAGTGCCACGATGCCGCTGGCCGTGAGCATCGTCGTCGCCACCCGTTGCTTGCTCAGGTCTGCGCTCTCGACCAGGATCGGCCGGCTGTCGGCGACCCGTCCGGCCCCGATCTTGGCCGCGATGGTCAGCGGATCACCGGCAGCGAGCAGGGCTGTTCCGTAGGTGCCCACGCCGTCGCTCACCGAACTGGTCGAGCAGGGGGTACTGGACCCGACCGGACCGGCGGAGCAGTAGACCTCGACCACGCCGCCCGGTACCTCGACCCGCACCGAGGCAGCCAGCACCCGTGGGAACTGGGTGCCGGTGACGTCCCAGTAGAGCTCGTCGTAGCCGCTGAAGGTGCGCAGCGCCCCGCGGACGGTGTAGGAGAGTTCGTAGGTGGCCGTGGGCTCGCGGATGGTGCGGTTCGGGTCACCCACCCGGACGCGCATCGATTGCACTCGTCCGTCGCCCAGGTCACGCTGCACCGCGACCGCCGTCGATGCCTGGCCCGGACTGGTCACCACCGGATCGGTGATCTGGTAGATCGCGTCGTGGGTGCCGTCGTAGGGCTCGCGGGTGATCAGCCAGCGTTCCAATCCGTGCCGGCTGGAACTGGTGCCGAACCGAAGAGTGATCCGCTCGCGGACCAGCAGCGTGCCATCGGCCCGCACGGTGTAGGTGACCGCCAAGTCGTCGATCTGGTCGTCGGCGGCAGCGCTGGCGGGCGTCGACAAGCCGGTGAACAATGCAATAGTCAGGGCGACCCACCCCAGCAGCAGCCAGGGTCGGCCGCGCGCCATCATTCGCCCCGGTTCCGCGCCGCCAGTGCTCGTTCGGCGTCCCGTCCGGCTTCGCGCTCGGCGATGGTGTTCCGCTTGTCCCATTCCTTCTTGCCCGTGGCCACGGCCAGTTCGACCTTGGCGTAGCCGTCAGAGAAGTAGATGGCGAGCGGAACGATCGTGCGTCCGGAAGCCGTGGTGGCCCGATCGAGTTTTTCGATCTCGCGCCGGTGCAACAGCAGCTTGCGGTTGCGCCGGGCGGCATGGTTGGTCCAGGTGCCGAAGGCGTACTCGGGAATGTGAGCGTTGCGTAGCCACACCTCGCCGTCATCGACGGTGGCGAAAGCGTCGGCCAGCGACGCCCGACCCAGCCGCAACGACTTGACCTCGGTGCCGGTCAGCACCAGTCCCGCTTCGAAGCGATCGCCGAGGGCGTAGTCATGTCGCGCCTTGCGATTCTGGGCGATCATGATCCGCCCCTGCTCACGTGGCATCGTCCGGCTCCTGGCTGTGCTGCAACCCTCAGGAGAGGGTCGATGCCAGGTCGTTCCCGGCGAGCAGTCAGCCTAGCAACCGTGACGGGTTCGCCGGGTCGTGCCGGCCGATGACGATCAGGGCACCCAGTTCATCGGGTTGACCACACCGCCGTTGACGTACACCTGGAGGTGCAGGTGGCACCCGGTGGACAGGCCGGTGGTTCCGACATAGCCGATCAGCTGACCTTGGCTGACCCGCTGGCCGGAGTGGACAACCATCCGGCGTTGGTGGGCGTAGCCGGAGGAGACGAACTTGCCCCGGATGAAGCCGTGATCGATCACGATGTAGTTGCCGAAGCCACCCTGCCAGCGGGCACTTGCCACCCGTCCGTCGGCCGCGGCGTAGATCGGCAGGCCGCAGGCGGCCCCGAAGTCCTGGCCGCGGTGCATCCGCCAGTAGTGCAGGATCGGGTGGTACCGCAGCCCGAACGGCGAGCCCGGCGATGCGTTCACCGGACGGATGAAGCCCTTGCCGGACTCGTTACGCGGAACGTAGGTCTTGCCGGCCTTCTTCGCGGCCGCCCGGCGCTTGGCCTCTTCGGCCAGTCGCTTCTTGCGGGCGATCTCGGCCCGGCGCTTGATTTCCGCCGAAATCGAGGCCTCCTGGGCCGCCAGGCTGTCGTATTCGTCCTTCTCGGCCTTGAGGTCGGCCGCTGCCGCCTTCTTGGCCGTGGCCAGCCTCGCCACCATCGTGGAGACGGTCGCCTTGGCGGCCGCTGCGCTGACCTGCAGCACCTTCAGCCGCTTGACGTTGGCCGCCGCCTCGGCCTTGTCGGCGGCGATGTCCTTCTCGATCTCAACCTGGGCCCGCTCGGCCGCGACCAGGGTGGCCCGCAGCTCGCGCAGCCGGGCCATCTGGGCGGTGGTCGCATCGAAGATGGTGGTGGACCATTGCAGCCGCTGGGAGAGCTCGCCGGTGTCGCGGGACTCGAACACGACGCTCAGCCCGACCAGGTCGCTCTGCTTCTGGTATGCCTCGCGGGCGGCCTGGCCGATCAGGGTCAGCTGGGCGTCCACGGCTGCCTTCGCCTGCACCACTGCCTGCTTCGCCTGGGCCAGCTTCTCGCGGGCCCGGGCCAGCCGCAGGCCGATCGCCGTGTCGACCGCTTTGGCATCGTTGACGGCTTCGGTGGCGGCGTTCAGGGTGCGCTGCGCCTTGGCCAGCGCGGACTGCGCCTTGGCCAGTCTGGAGACGGCCGCGGTCATCTCGGCCTTGGACTCGGACACGTCCTGCTTGGACGCCACGATCGCCTTGCGGACGTGATCACGCTTGTCGTTCAGGTCTTCGGCGCCGGCGGGCACACCCAGCGACACGGTCAACCCGACCGCGACAGCAGCGATCAGCGGACGCAGCAACCAGGTCGATACCCGGCGTGGACTATTCGTGGTGGTGCAGGTGGGGGAAGTCACCTGGTGCACGATCTGGCCCCAATCGGTTGGCTGAGGGTCTAGACCCTCAAATACTTGCGAGTGGCTATCAGCGTGGGGACGATCGAAAGAACGACTCCCACGGCGATGACCCCGAGCATGGCCAAACCGACGTGTGACCAGCCAATCCACTCAATACTCTTCAGTGAGGGTTGAGCCTTGTCCACAATCAGGAACTTTTGGATAGCTGCCAATGAAATACAAGCCAATAGCGCGCCGCCGAGCGCCGCGACGAGAGATTCGAGCAGGAACGGCAGCATGATGTACCAGTTGGAGGCACCCACCAACCGCATGATTCCGAGTTCACGCCGCCGCGAGAACGCGGCCATCCGGATCGTCGTGGCGATCTGCAGGGCGGCCGCGAGCAGCAGCAGCAGACTCAGCCCGATGGTCGTCCATTTGGCCACGTTCAGCCACTCGAAGAGTGGATCGAGGTACTGACGCAGGTCGGATACCGCCTGCACGCCGGGCAACCCGGACACAGCCGAGACGACGCCCTCGTACTGCTCAGGGTTCTTGAGCTTGACCCGGAACGAGTCCTGCATCAGGTCGACCGTCATGTCGGCCAGCACCGGCGAGTCCTTGTAGACCCGCTTGAAGTCCTCGAACGTCTCCGCCTTGCTCTCGTAATAGACGGTCTGCACTTCCGAGTTCTGCTCGAGGGTCTGGCGGACGGTCTCGCGCTGCGCGTCCGTTGCGTCCTGGCCGGGCTCGCAATTGCCGGCCTTGGAATCCTTGACGCACAGGAAGACGCTGATCTCGATCTTGTCGTACCAGCGCCCCTTGAGCAGTTCGACCTGCTGGGCGCCGAGCAGGCCGCCGCCGAACAGGGTCAGCGAGACCCACATCGTGACGATCACGGCCAGGGTCATGCTGAGGTTTCGACGCAGGCCGGACCAGGCCTCACGCAGGGTGTGCCGCATGGCGGGCTCCTTCGGCGGGTCGGGACGGGTGGGGTGGGTTCGATCGCTGCCGCATCACTGGTACCCGTACACACCCTTGCTCTGATCGCGGACGACCTCGCCGTCGACGAGTTCGATCACCCGCTTGCGCATCTGGTCGACGATCGTCGAGTCGTGGGTCGCCATCACAACGGTGGTGCCGGTGCGGTTGATCTGGTCGAGCAACCGCATGATGCCAATGCTGGTGGTGGGGTCGAGGTTGCCGGTCGGCTCATCCGCCAGCAGGATCGCCGGACGGTTCACGAAGGCCCTGGCGATCGCCACCCGCTGTTGCTCGCCGCCGGACAGCTCATCGGTCTGCCGAGTGCCCTTGCCGTCCAGGCCGACCAACTCCAGGGTCTCGGGAACGAGTCGCTTGATGGTCGATTGAGGCTTGCCGATCACCTGCAGGGCGAACGCGACATTCTCGGTGACCGTCTTGCCCGGTAGCAGCCGGAAGTCCTGGAACACGGTGCCGATCTGACGGCGCAGGCTCGGCACCTTCCAGCTGTGCAGCTTGGTCAGGTCCTTGCCGGCCACGAAGATCCGCCCCTTGGAGACCCGGTACTCGCGTAGCACGAGGCGAAGAAACGTCGACTTACCCGAGCCGGAACTGCCGACCAGAAAGACGAACTCGCCCTTGTCGATGGTCACATTGACCTCGGCCAGCGCGGCGCGCTGCTGGCCCTCGTAAACCTTGGTGACGTCTTCGAACGTGATCACGTATGCACTCCGGTCGGTGTCGGTGCTGGGGAAGGATCCTGAGAGAAACTCAGCCGACCACTGAGGAGTCTAAGCGAGGCGGGACCACGCTACGAGCTCGCCACGCCCGGTTCAGCGCTCTCCCTGCTGGCGGCGCCAGCGGATCCCGGCGTCGATGAAGCCGTCCAGATCGCCGTCGAAGACCGCGTCCGGACTGCCCACCTCGTAGTCGGTGCGGAGGTCCTTGACCATCTGATAGGGGTGCAGCACGTAGGAACGCATCTGCGAGCCCCAGGAGTTGCCGCCGTCGCTCTTCAAGGCGTTCAACTCGGCCTCGCGGTCGCGGCGGGCCTTCTCCAGCAGCCGGGCCTGCAACACCTTCATCGCGGCCACCTTGTTCTGCAGTTGGCTCTTCTCGTTCTGGCAACTGACCACGATGCCGGTCGGCAGGTGGGTCAGCCGAACCGCGGAGTCGGTGGTGTTCACGCTCTGACCGCCGGGGCCCGAGCTACGGAACACATCCACCCGAATGTCGGCCTCCGGAATGTCGATGTGGTCGGCCTCCTCGGTGACCGGCAGCACCTCGACACCGGCGAAGGACGTCTGCCGGCGGCCCTGGTTGTCGAAGGGGCTGATCCGGACGAGCCGGTGCGTGCCCTGCTCCACGCTCAGCGTGCCGTAGGCGAAGGCCGCTTTGACCGTGAAAGTGGCCGATTTGATGCCGGCCTCCTCGGCGTACGATGTGTCGTAGACGTCGGCGGCGTAGCCGTGCCGCTCAGCCCAACGCAGGTACATCCGCAGCAGCATCTCGGCGAAGTCGGCGGCGTCCACTCCCCCGGCTTCGGACCGGATGGTGACCACGGCGTCCCGGTTGTCGTACTCGCCGTTGAGCAGGGTGCGAACCTCCAGGCCCTGGATATCCGTGGCCAGCCGGCTCAGCTCGCGTCCGGCCTCGGCGATCGTGTCCGAATCGGATTCCTCCTGGCCGAGTTCGATCAGCACCGCCAGGTCGTCCACCCGCTGGCGAAGGCTGCCGAGCCGATCCACCTCCGACTGCAGTACCGACAGCTTGGACGTGACCTTCTGCGCGTTCTCCTGGTCGTTCCACAGGTCTGGAGCGGACGCTTCCGCCTCCAGTTCGGCGATTTGGGCCGCCTTGGACGCAGGGTCCAGCACCGTCTCGATCGACGTCAGGGTCTTGTTGAGTTCGGCGAGGTCGGAAAGCAGATCAGTGGCAGCCACAAGGGTGCAGCCTAGTCCACCGGCCGGTGACGCCAGAAGCGGCCGGGTCAGCCCTGGTGAGCGGACTAGGAGCGCAGCAGCGGGAACTGCTGATCGAGATGCACCCCGTCGCGGCAACTCTGCACGGCATCAGTGCTCGACCACGCCCAACTTCGCGGCACTGGCCGTCTCGGTCAGCCAACTCGGGACGTGCCGCCGGTAGGGTCGGCTGATGGCCCTGACCGTACTTTCCGTTACCGTCGACAGCACCGATCCGATTCCGCTCGCGCAGTGGTGGGCGGACCGTTTGGGTGCCGAGATCACCGGCACCAATGACGGCTGGTTCGTCACGGTGGCCGGCGGGGCGGCCCCCCATCAGCTCGCCTTTCAGAAGGTGCCCGAGGTGACCCCCGGCAAGAATCGCTGGCACCTCGACCTGGGCGCCGACGATCGGCTCGCCGAGGTGGCGGTGCTGGTCGAGGCCGGCGCCACGGTGATCGACGAGCAGACGATCGGCGACTTCAGCTGGAGCGTGCTGACCGACCCGCAGGGCAACGTCTTCTGCGTGGCCACCCACTGAACGCTCGCCTAACTACTTTCCGCTCGCCGAACTAAGCGAGCGGAAAGTAGTTAGGGGAGCGGATGGGTCCGGGGGTCAGGACAGCTTTCCGCGCAGCAGGCTGTCGCCCGAATGCTGCGGACGGTCGTCGAACGGCTCCCTGGAGATGTCGACGATCAGATAGCCCTCAGCGATCAGCGCATCGGTGATCGGAAACTCCTGCTGGGTGGCTGCGTTGGGCATCACTCCGACCGAGACCATCCGGGTCAGGTCGGTGTTGATCAGCCAAACCTCGAGAAACCCGGAGCCTGCGTTCAGTGGCTGCACGGTCAGATTCAGCTCCAGCGTCCCGCCAAGGCCGGTCACCGTGGCCTGACCCTGGGCCTGCCGGGTGTCCAGCGTCTCCAGGCTGGCCCGGGCGACCAGCTGCGGCTGCGGTTCAAAGACCCTCGGCAGCGCGGTTGCTGCCAGCACCCCGATCGCCACGCCGGCGGCCACCCCACCAATCAGCCACCCCCGACCGAATCGCCGGCGGCCGCCGGCGGCCGGAGTCTCGACCGGCCGGGCGGTTGGGTACGGCTCGTCCTTCACGCCCACTTCGGCAGCGATGCGCTGCCACAGGTCGTCCTGCGGTTGGAGGATCTCCACGCCGGCGGCGTCCCGCACCTGACCGGGCAGGTCGCTGAGCTGCTCCACCAGGGCGCTGCAGCTGGGGCAGGTGCGGACATGCTCCACAGCCGATCGGTCGGGCTCGTCGCCGATGGCGACAGCCGCCAGTACCTCCTCACTCGGATGCATCGCGTTCCACCCCCTTGATGGTGTCGCGCAACTGGAGTAGTCCACGCCGCAGGTGACTCTTCACGGTACCCAAGGGCAGGCCCAGCCTTCGGGAGATCTGGTCGTGGGTGAGGTCGTCGGTGAACGCCAGCCGAAGCACGCTGGCGCGCGGCTCACCGAGCTGGGCGAGCGCGTGGGCGATCAGCACCCGATCGGTGACGGCCGCGTCAAACGCGGTGCGCTTGGGCTCGGCCGGCTCGGACGACACCGCACGCAGGGCCCGGGCCCGGCGGGACCGCTGATCGAGTTGATCGGCCACCGCATTTCTGGTGATGCCGATCAGCCAACCCGCTGCCGAGCCACGATCGGGATCGACCGTGTGCCGGCTGCGCCAGGCGCCCACGAAAACGCGTTGAGTGACCTCTTCGGCCTCGTAGTGGTCGCCAACAACCCGAACCGCGATCGTGTAGACCAACGCGGAGTATTGCCGGTACAGCGCGGCCAGTGCCTCAGGGTCACCCGTGCGCAGGCGCGCGAGCAGATCGGCGGACCCGACCGCACCGTCTTCGCTCGACACGGGGTCAGCATAGGAGGCGGGCCCCCCCGGCCCGGGGGAAGCGCGGGGGAACCCGCCCGGAGTGGCCGTCAGAGATCGGCCGGTCGAAGGACGAACACGATCCCGTGAGCGACCTGCTTGTTTCCCTTGTTGATGTCCAGTGCAAACGGATTCACCAACGGGTTGACGTCGTTGGGGTCGAGGTCCTTCAGCACGATCAGCTTGAGCCACTTGCTCTTCACATCGACAGTGATCGATGCACCGGGCAGGGCGGTGGCGAGCTTCGCACCGTCGGCCTTCACTGCGTCCTTGGCCAGGATCGTCGCGCCGGGAACGACGTGATAGAGCAGCACGCTCTCGACCGCGTCCACACCCACCGCGGCGACCAGCTTCTCGAACACGCCCTTCTCGGTGGAGACCCACTTCTTGGTCAGGTCCTTCACCAGCACCTGGAACGCCCGGTCGTTCGGGATGAACGCGGTCAGCGGAACTGAACCGTCGGCCAGCACCTTGACCGCGCTGTTCGGCTTTGCCGCCAGCACTGCCAGGACGGCCTCGGTGACGATGTCGTAGTCGTACCAGTTGCGATCGAACTGGTTGCCGTCGGAGGTCAGCACCGCCGCAAGACTGCGCTCGCCCAGTGCCTTGGTGTGGGCATGCGCAGGAGTGGCGGCGGCGCCGGCGCCCAGCGTGCAGGCCACGATGCCCGCCGCGATTCCGGCCAGTGTTCGTCGAAGCTTCATTGAAGGTCCCTTCGGTCACGAGCTCGCTCGATTGCAGCTCACCCCCTAGTTCTGCCGTGAGACCGGATTTGGATGCACCACGACGGGAGTTGTCTGGGCCAGGTCGGGCCACCGGCCAGGGTCGCGGAGTCGATCGCCGCCCAATGATGAAATTCGACCGCGCTTTTCGGCCGTCTCGTTGCTAGTCTGATGCTCGACCGGCGGTGGCCTCACTGGACACGGTTCGCCGAAGTTGTGTCGCCATGCCTGGTCCCTTCACGGCCATCAGACCTGCGAGTGCAACCTCGGTGAGGTGGCGGACCTGATGCTCCGTCCGACGGTCTGGGTGGATCCGCTGGTACGGCTCGGGGGGGCAGCTTTTATGCGTACGTTCAAATCTGTCAGGACGCTTGTCGTCGCCATCGCAACGCTGGGCATGACCGCCTCGCTCCTGATCACCGGGGCGCAGAAGGCCGCCGCAGCGCCCGCTCCATTGCTGCCGATCCCGGCGGCCGGGGTGACCGCCGACCGGCTGCCCACCGTGCAGATCGACGGCGTCGTCTGGTCACAGGTGGTGGTCGGCAATCGGGTCTGGGCCGGCGGTCGGTTCAACAACGCCCGACCGGCCGGGGCAGCGGCAGGCACCAACCTCACCGCCCGCAGCAATCTGGTGGTCTACGACATCACAAATGGCCAGATGGTGAGTTTTGCGGTCAATCCGAACCTCAACGCGCAGGTGCTGTCGGTGACCGCGTCGCCGGACGGCAGCAGGGTCTACGTGGTCGGTGACTTCACCAGCGCGAATGGTCAGGCCCGTCGTCGGGTGGCCGCCTACGACGCGAACACGGGCGCCCTGATCGCGTCCTTCAACCCGACCGGAGTGAACTCACAGGCCCGGGCGGTGGTCGCGACCGCCGGCGCCGTCTACGTCGGCGGCGGGTTCGGCGGCCTGGGCAACGGCACCGGGCGCAACAACCTGGCAGCCTTCAGCGCCGCGGACGGCGCCGTGCTGCCGTGGAACCCGAACGCCGACTACACCGTCTGGGCATTGGGAATCACCCCTGACGGCGCCACCGTGTTCGCCGGCGGCTCATTCCAGAACGTCGGTGGCCAGGCCGCCTATGGCCTCGCCAAGATCGGCTCGGCCGGCACCGGGGTGCTGGACACCACCTGGCGGCCCTCGGTGCGCAATGCCGGTCCGGACGCCGGAATCACCAGCGTGCGGGTGTTCGGCAACTTCGTCTACGGCACCACCTGGCACTTCGGCCCCGGCGGCAACCTGGAGGGCACCTTCAAGGCGCCGGTCAGCGGCAGCGCGGATCCCTCGGACATCGAGTGGGTGACCGATTGCCACGGCGACGCCTACTCCACCTTCGTCGCGAACGGAATCGTCTACACGGCCGGCCACGCGCACTACTGCGGCAACATGGGCGGAGGCTTCGGCCAGTACCCGACCTGGCGCTTCCAGATGGCGCACGCCTGGACCGACACGGTCGGCGGCGAGATCCTCAACGAGGTGCACGGCTACCACAACTGGCACGGCGTCGAGCCGGGTCCGTCGATGATCAACTGGCTGCCCGACGCTGTCGATGGGCACCTTCACCGGTCAGTACCAGGCCGGCTGGAGCGTCACCGGCAATGCCGACTACGTGGTCTTCGGCGGCGAGTTCCCCCGGGTCAACGGGGTGAACCAGCAGGGCCTGGTCCGCTTCGCCCGGCGCGGCATCGCTCCGGGCAGCGAGGGCCCCCAGTTCGCGGTCACCCCGTGGACGCCCACCGTGCAGGCAACCTCGCCGACCAGCGTCCGGGTGTCGTGGCCGGCGGGCTGGGACCGTGACGACTACAACCTCAGCTATCGGGTGATCCGCAACGGCGCGTTCGGCACCCCCCGCTACACCACGACGGCCGGCTCCAACTGGTGGACGCTGCCCACGCTCGGCTTCGTCGACACCGGTCTGACTCCCGGCCAGACCTACAGCTATCAGGTCGTGGTCAACGATCCGGGCGGCAACCAGGTCTTCGGCACCACTGCGTCCATCACGATGCCAAACTCGGTGCCGGCCGCCACCGCCTACGCGAACTCGGTGCGCAGCAACGGCGCCAGGATCTACTGGCCGATGAACGAGACCTCCGGCCTGACCGTGACCGACCGGGCCGCCGGCCCGGGCAGCTCCGCCGGGATCGGAGTCACCGACGGGCGGGCCGACACCGGGGTGACCTGGGGGCAAGCCGGCGCCATTCCCGGCGACACCGCCGCCTCGCTGGGCGACAACGACTGGTCCAGGGTGTTCGCGGGCAACTGCCCGAGCACCGTGGGCTGCAACTACGGCACCGAGACCGCGCCGGACACCTTCAGCACCCAGCTGTGGTTCCGCACCACCACCAACCGTGGCGGACGCCTGCTCGGTTTCGGGGACGTGCAGAACGGCAACTCCGGTCACCGGGACCGGCAGATCTACATGAACAATGCCGGCCAGCTGATCTTCGGCGTCCGGGCCCAGAACAACAGCACCCGGACGATCACCACCGCGCAGGCCTACAACAACAACCAGTGGCACATGGTCACCGCAACCATGGGCCCGTCCGGCATGGCGCTCTACGTGAACGGCACGCTGGTCGGATCCCGAGCGGACACCACCCAGGGCGAGGCCTATCTCGGCTACTGGCGCCTCGGTGGTGACAACCTCGCCGGCTGGCCGTCGACCCCGAACACCCGGAACTTCATCGGTTTCGTGGACGAGATCGCGGTCTACCCGACCGCGCTCAGTGCGGCCCAGGTGCTGGCCCAGTTCCAGGCCCGCAACGGCCAGGGCGGCAACCAGCCGCCGACGGCCTCGTTCAGCTACACCACCTCGGGGCTGACCGCGTCGTTCAATGCGTCCGGTTCGAGCGATGACGGAACGATCTCCGGCTACGCCTGGAACTTCGGCGACGGCAGCACCGGCACAGGGGTGTCGCCGTCCAAGACCTACGCGTCCAGCGGCACCCGCACGGTGACTCTGACCGTCACCGACAACAACGGCGCAACGGGCACCACCAACCAGCAGGTGACCGTCACCGCGGTGAACCCCGGTGTGGTCGCCACGGACGCCTTCAACCGGACGGTCGCCAACGGTTGGGGCTCGGCCGACACCGGCGGTTCATGGACGACAACCACCGCCAGCAGCAACTTCGCCGTCGGCGGCGGCGTCGGCACCCTGCAGATGGCGGCCGGATCGGGGCCATCGGCCTACCTGCAGCAGGTCTCGGCGCTCGAACGTCGACCTGGTCACCACCCTCGGCTACGACAAGACCGCAACCGGCGGCGGCGTCTACAGCTCGGCGGTGGTGCGCCGGATCGGCACCTCGGACTACCGGGCAAAGCTCCGCTCAACGGCCACCGGCACCACTCTCCAACTGGTCCGGACCATCAATGGAACCGAGACTGCGCTCGCAACTCAGGAGTTGGCCGGCGTGCTGCTGACCGCCGGGGAGACCTTCCAGATCCGGCTGCAGGCCCAGGGGTCCGGAACCACCACGCTGCGGGTCAAGTTGTGGGAAGCCGGAGCTGCTGAGCCGGCCGGCTGGACACTGACCACAACAGACGCGACCGCTGCCCTGCAGAGCCCGGGAGCAGTGGGCTTCTACAGCTACCTGTCCGCTTCGGCGACCAACTCGCCGATGACACTTCGGGTGTTGGACCTGCAGGTGAACCAGCTGCCCTGACCATGGAAGGCGAGGACGAGGTGCAGGACCGGGTCTCTCCGGATCCGGCAACCCATCTGTCGCACAGTCGTTGGAATGCGACCCGGTTGCCATCGGCAGACACACCGGGCCAATGCCGTGCGAGACCCGGTAATGGGGTACCAGAGTGCGCTGATCGGATCCGTCGACCGCCATCAGCAACAGGGTCGACGACCCTCGCGGTCTCCGCCTGCATCGTGTTCCACGGCCAGCGATCTCGCGTCCGGCGAGATGGTGAATGCGACCGCGCCTGCGGTGCTCTCCACAGTCCGTGTGGCCTCGGTTCGCGCGGAGTAGACGATGATTCCTCCGCTGGCGATGAAGAGGTCCGGCGCATTCGGTGACATTCGATGTCGGTGGCACCCAGCCCTCTCAGCCGACGGATCTGGTTGGTTTGGGTGTCGATTACCCACACTTCGCCGACTCGAGGCAGGTACGTCGCCGCACGTGTACGACGCGCAACGCAAGCCACCGCACATCCGGGCGGACCAGGTCGCACAAGGCTGGTAGGTCACACCATCAAGCGCAAGCGTGGTCGTATCTCCGGCTCGCCATCGGCGTTCAACGTCGTGATCACCAGTGCGGACAGCGCAGCCGGAGTCTTCACTGCCGCTCGCCCTTGCGACCAGCTGGGGGCCGTGCGGGAGAAGGCAGGGCATGAGTAGACGGCTTGGTCATCACGAGAGCCGACCACTCGATGAGGCGCAAGGCCTTCCTTCACGAGGTAGACGCCGCTCCCAGTTCCCTTCGGAGCGGTAGCGAACGCGACCCACCCATTCGGGTACGCCGTCCTGGGATTCGGGACTCCAGTCACCACTTCTGGCGGACGGCGATCGAGAAGACTCCAGGAAACGGCACCTGCCCAGCGACGATCAGGGGCAGGGCGTCACCGGCACCAACGATCTGTCGGATGCGCGCGCCTGTCGGCCGAATGCGTTGGGTACCGGCTAACACCAGATCGCGAACTCGTCGTGCTAGAAGCGAGAGAGACCGCGGTCACCCATGCTCATTCAAGACCTCCATCGCCGTGATCTCGTCGCGAAGTTTGGCCCTCGCGCGGGCGAGCTGCGACTTCACGGTGCTCTGCGGGATGCCGAGTGTCTGCGCAGTTGCAAGCTCGGGGTAGCCCTCCAGCACCCTGAGCACCACCACGCTCTGCTCCCTCGCCGGCAACCGTTCAAGGCGGCCAACGCACCGCTTTCATCCCTTCCAACCAGTTCACCGACGACCCCTGGCTTCGGAGCGCGTCCAATCAACGCCCGATAACGACGACTCGACCGCTCAAGATTGCGCGCTGAGTTCGACACCGTGTTGAGCAGCCACGGTAAGGGGGACCCTCCACCAACCGCACCGAGGCGCGCTTGCGCCACAGCTCGAAGAACGCGATTGTGACCGCATCCTTGGCGTCCTCGCGCGACGTGAGCAGCCGGCACGCGTGACGGAACAGGCTTGGCACGTGCCGATCGAACAGTTCAGCCGACCGACCGGGTAAAGGCGGAGGTAGCTGGGCTGCTCGCCGCCGGCGCGACAACCGTCGACGAGCACAGCATCGGCGACTTCACCTGGACGATCATGGCCGATCCGCAGGGCAACGTGTTCTGCGTCGCTGAGCACTGACCCCGCGTGGGAACTCGCGCCAGACGCGTTCCATCAGCTGCTGGATGAGGGCAATGCGCGACACACGCGTTCCAACTGCTGCTGGATGAGGGCAATCCGGGTGGGCGCAGAGGGACTCGAACCCCCGGCCACCTCCTTGTAAGGGAGGTGCTCTAACCAACTGAGCTATGCGCCCGGACGCGTGCCGGCGACCATTGTGCCAGTTACCGGCGGGCGGCCTTGGGACGGACCAGCTTCTGCGCCTGCCAGTTGGCCGAGACCGAGGCGGGATTGGCCAGGGCCAGGCCGGCGGTCAGGGCACCTTCGGCGACATCGGTGGGATCCACGTAGCCGTCCCGGCCGACCTTGGGGGTCATCAGCCACAGGTAGCCGGTGGTGGCCAGGTCGGTCAGGGCGTCCACCAGGCCGTCGACGATGTCGCCGTCGCTGCTCACGCCACCACAGCAGCACCACGTCGACGGCTTCGGTCGCCTCGTAGACCAGGTCGCTGTCAATGGTGTCCATGACCGCTTCGCGCAGACCCTCATCGACATCGTCGTCCCAGCCGAGCTCCTGCATTGCCATACCTGGCGCGAGGCCGAGAGCAACCACACCCGTCGGCCGCGCCGACCCTTCAGTGGTCACTGGTGCCGTCTCCCGTCCATGCATAAAACTGCAGCTACCCCACAGCCTGCCAGATTCCGGCGTCGGACGAAAAGCGCCCAATGTGTCGAAGACAAGCCAATGGGCCGGCACGGGGATTGCCCCGGGCCGGCCCATCGAACAGATCAGGCGTCGCCGCCGGCGTTGCCGGAAGCCCCGGCTGTGACGTCGAGCAGGCGGTACTTCTCCGCGGCCTGGCCAGGCGCGGCCCGGTCCACCTTGTCGTCGGCCGCCAGCGCCTGCAGGGTCTGCACCACCATCGACGGTCCGTCGATGTGGAAGAACCGTCGGGCCGCCGCCCGGGTGTCGGAGAAACCGAAGCCGTCGGCACCGAGCGAGTGGTAGTCGCCGGGCACCCACTGAGCGATCTGGTCCTGCTGGAGCCGCATGTGGTCGGAGGTCGAGACCACCGGACCCGGACGGTCCTGCAGCCGCTGAGTCACGTAGGGCACCCTGCGGTCCTGCTCGGGATGCAGGAAGTTGTGCTCGTCGCAGTCCAGCGCCTCACGGCGCAACTCGTTCCACGAGGTGACGCTCCAGACGTCGGCAACCACGCCCCAGTCGTTCTTGAGCAGCTCCTGGGCCTCCAGCGCCCAGGGCACGCCGACTCCGGAGGCCAGCAGTTGCGCCCGCGGGGCACCCTCGCCGACCCCTTCCGGGTCACCCTCCTTGAGCACGTACATGCCCTTCTGGATGCCCTCGACATCGACGTTCTCCGGCTCGCGCGGCATCACGATTGGCTCGTTGTACAAGGTGATGTAGAAGATCACGTCCTGCGGGTTCTCGCCGAACATGGTCTCGAGTCCGAGCTGCATGATGTGCGCGATCTCGTAGGCGTAAGCCGGGTCGTAGGCACGAATGGCCGGGTTCGTGGCGGCCAGGATGTGGCTGTGCCCGTCCATGTGCTGGGTGCCTTCGCCGGCCAGCGTGGTGCGGCCGGCCGTTGCTCCCATCAGGAACCCGCGGCTGAGCTGGTCGGCAGCCGCCCAGATGCTGTCTGCCGTGCGCTGGAACCCGAACATCGAATAGAAGATGTAGATCGGCACCATCTGGATGCCGTGGGTGGCGTACGAGCTGCCCACCGCCGAGAACGCGCCCATCGAGCCCGCCTCATTGATGCCGAGGTGCAGGATCTGGCCGGTCTTGGCCTCGCGGTAGGCCAGCATCAGCTCGTGGTCGACCGGGGTGTAGGTCTGGCCGTGCGGGCTGTAGATCTTGATCGTCGGGAAGAACGAGTCCATGCCGAAGGTGCGGGCCTCGTCCGGAATGATCGGTACCACGTGCGGCGCGAACTCCTTGTCGCGCATCAGGTCCTTGAGCAGCCGCACCCAGGCCATCGTGGTGGCGATCTGCTGCTGTCCCGATCCCTTCTTCACCGACTTGTAGGCGTCTCGTCCGGGCAGCTTGATCGGCGCCGGGGCGTTGCGACGCTCGGGCAGCGAGCCGCCCAGGGAGCGCCGGCGCTCCAGCGCGTATTTGATCCGGTCGTCGCCCGGGCCCGGGTTCATGTACGGCGGCTGGTACGGGTTCTCCTCCAGCACGGCGTCCGTCACCGGCATGTCCAGCCGGTCGCGGAACTGCTTGAGGTCGTCCAGCGCCATCTTCTTCATCTGGTGGGTGGCGTTGCGGCCGGCGAAGTGCGAGCCGAGGAAGTAGCCCTTGATGGTGTGCGCCAGGATCACCGTCGGAGCGCCGGTGAACTCGGTGGCCGCCTTATAGGCCGCGTAGACCTTGTGGTAGTCGTGACCGCCACGGGTCAACGTCCAGACCTTGTCGCCGGTCCAGTCCTCGACCATCTTGGCGACCCGCGGGTCGCGGCCGAAGAAGTGCTCCTTGACGTAGTCGCCGTCGTTGGCCTTGAAGGTCTGGTAGTCGCCGTCGGGGGTGGCGTTCATCAGGTTGACCAGGGCGCCGTCGCGATCGGCGGCCAGCAGCGGGTCCCAGCCGCTGCCCCAGACCACTTTGATCACATTCCAGCCGGCACCGCGGAAGAAGCCTTCCAGCTCCTGCATGATCTTGCCGTTGCCGCGCACCGGGCCGTCCAGCCGCTGCAGGTTGCAGTTGACCACGAAGGTCAGGTTGTCCAACTCGTCGTAGGACGCCAGCTGCAGCGCGCCGCGGCTCTCGACCTCGTCCATCTCACCGTCGCCGAGGAAGGCCCAGACCCGCTGCTGGGAGGTGTCCTTGAGACCGCGGTTGTGCAGGTACTTGTTGAACTGCGCCTGGTAGATCGCGTTGATCGGGCCGAGACCCATCGAGACGGTCGGGAACTCCCAGAACTGCGGCATCTGCCGTGGGTGCGGATAGGACGGCAGGGCGCGGATCTTGCCGTCCACGACGTGGCTGTGCTCCTGCCGGAAGCCGTCGAGATCGATCTCGTCGAGCCGCCCCTCGAGGAAGGCCCGCGAATACATGCCGGGGGACGCATGCCCCTGGTAGTAGATCTGATCGCCGCCGCCGGCGTGATCCTTGCCGCGGAAGAAGTGGTTGAAGCCCACTTCGTACAGGGTCGCCGACGAGGCGAACGACGAGATGTGCCCGCCGACGCCGATGCCCGGACGCTGGGCGCGGTGCACCATCATCGCGGCGTTCCAGCGCACCAGCCGACGGAACTTGCGCTCCAGGTCGACGTCGCCCGGGTACCAGGGCTCCTTCTCGGGCGGGATCGTGTTGATGTGGTCCGTCACGGTCAGCGACGGAACGCCCAGATGCCGCTCGCGGGAGCGCTCCAGCAGCTTGAGCATGATGTAACGGGCCCGGTTGCGGCCGCCTTCATCGATGATCCCGTCCAGGGATTCGAGCCACTCGGCGGTCTCGTCCGAGTCGATGTCGGGAAGGCTGGTGGGAAGTCCGTTCAGGATCGGGCCGACGTTCTCAGTCATCGCCACTCCAGAGTCCTTTCTCAAGCGCGTGCCGGCCGCCCCTCACAGTGCGCACGGGGCAAGCCGGGTGGGTCGGGGTCCATCCTGCCCCATCAGGGCACGGAGCACACTGCACCGTTCACCTTTCTGGGCGCCGAGAAGGCGGTTCGACCAGCAGGAATGCCCACCGCGGCGGGTCAGACGGTGGCTGCCCGGGTGCGCCGCGCCGCTAGCGTGCGGTCTGTGGGCGCGCCCACTCGAGCAGCCGTGGCAGCGGCCAGGTGGTGACGATCCGGTCGGGGTCGATTCCGGCCTGCGAGGCCCGTTCGGCGCCGTAGGCGATGAACTCCAGTTGTCCTGGTGCGTGCGCGTCGGTGTCGATGCTGAACCGGCAGCCGGTGTCGACGGCCAGGGCCAGTAGTCGATCCGGCGGGTCCCGGCGTTCGGGCCGGCTGTTGATCTCGACCGCCACGTCGAACGCCCGGCAGGCCTCGAACACCACTTCGGCGTCGAAGGAACTCTCCCCACGGGTGCCACGCTCCCCCTCGATCAGCCGTCCGGTGCAGTGACCAAGCACGTTGGTGCGCGGGTTCGCGATCGCGGCCACCATCCGGTGGGTCATCGATTCGGCGTCCATGGCCAGCTTTGAGTGCACGCTGGCCACCACGATGTCGAGCCGATTGAGCATGAAAGGCGACTGGTCGAGCGAGCCGTCGTCAAGAATGTCGACCTCGATTCCCTTCAGCACCCGGAAGGGTGTCAGTACCTCGTTCAGGTCGTCGATCAGGTCCAGTTGCTCGGCCAGCCGCTCGGCGGACAGCCCGCGGGCCACCTTGAGCCGTGGCGAATGGTCGGTGACGGCGGTGTACTCGTAGCCCAGTGCCCGGGCGGCGAGCATCATCTCCTCCACCGAGCTGCCCCCGTCCGACCACGTGGAATGGGTGTGCAGGTCTCCCCTGAGCAGGGCTCGCAGCGGCGGTTCGGGGTCGACCAGCGGGGTGGCTTTGACCCGCTTGGCAGCCAGGTATTCGGGCACCCCGCCCCGCAGCGCCTGCTCGATCACCGTCACCGAGGTCGCGCCGAGGCCCTGCACCCGCTTCCAGGTTCCGGCCGACGCGTGTTCATCTCGTTCCTCGGACGGCATCGCGTCGAGGGTGTCGGCGGCCCGCCGAAACGCCCGGACGCGATAGGTGTCCGCGCGTTCGCGCTCCATCAGGTACGCGATCTCGCGCAGTGCAACCACCGGATCCATCAGGCCTCCTGCTCGCCGGCCAGGCGCTGTTCCAGACCGTCCAGGATCAGGTCCAGTCCGGGCTCGAACTCGTCGCCGAAGGCATAGTCTCCACCAGCCAGCTGGTGACCGAGCAGGGTACTGAGGTGCGGATACTGATCGGCGGGCAACTCCAGCGCCGCCACGAACTCCTCAGCCGGCAGCTCGGCGCTCAGCGGCAGCTTCTGCTCGGTCAGCACGAAGCCGTAGATGTAGGCGTCCAGCAGCGAGAACGCGTGGGCGGCCAGCTGCACCGGATATCCGTCCGCGAGCAGGCAGCCGACCACGGCATCGTGGTGGCGCAACAGATTCGGCCCCGGTGCGCGGGACTCGACCAGGCTCAGCGACCACGGGTGCCGGGTCAGAGCCGCCCGTGCCGAGCGGGCCCGGCGGGCCATCTCAACCCGCCAGGGTGCGCCGGCAACCGGCAGTTCGATCAAGCCGAAGACGTAGTCGGCCAGCTGGTCGAGCAGTGCCTCCTTGTTGGCCACGTGATGGTAGAGCGACATCGCCTCGACCCCGAGTTCCCGACCGATGTTCCGCATGCTGACCGCCGCCAGGCCGCCCCGATCGGCGACCCGGACGGTGGCCTCGACGATGCCGTCAAAGGTGAGTCCGGCGCGTACCGACATACACCCTCCGAGTTGATTTCTTACAGATGTAAGGCTAGCGTTCCACCAGCAGGTTTACACGTGTAAGGATATCCATGAGAGCAGCAGTCTACGAAACCTTCGGCAATCCGGACGTGGTTCGCCTCGCCGAGATGCCGGCGCCGACCGCGGGCTCGAACGACGTCGTCGTCCGGGTCGCGGCCACCCCGGTGACCAGCGCGGACGCCCGGATCAGGGCCGCGGTGTTCCCGCGTGGATTCGGCGTGGTGTCGAAGCTGATCTTCGGCCGACGACGGCCCCGGCGTCCGGTGCTCGGCGGTTCGTTCGCCGGAGTGATCGAGGCGATCGGCGACGGCGTGGCCGGATTCGCCGTCGGCCAACGGGTGTGTGGCAGCACCGGGCTCGCTTTCGGCACCCATGCCGAAATGGTCGTCGTGCCCGGCAGGAAGCTGATTGCCGTGCCGGAGGGTGTCAGCGACGCCGAAGCGGCCGGTGTGATCTTCGGCGGCAGCACCGCGCTGTACTTCCTTCGTGATCTGGGCGCCCTGCAGCCGGGCAGTTCCCTGCTGGTCAACGGCGCTTCCGGATCGGTCGGCAACTGTGCGGTTCAGTTGGGTCGGTTATGGGGTGCCGAAGTCACCGGAGTCTGCTCGGCGGCCAACGCCGACCTGGTCCGCACCCTCGGCGCCACCCGGGTGATCGACCACAACACCACCGACGTCAAGTCGATCCCGGAACGGTTCGACCTGGTCTTCGACACCGTCGGCACGCTGTCCCTGGCCGCCGGACGAAGGCTGCTGGCCCCCCGCGGGCGGCTGCTGCTCGCCGTTGCAGACCTCGCCGACACGATTCGGGCAAGGGGAGATGCGCGATCCGGCTCCGCTCCCGACCGGGTGGAGGACGTCCGGTACCTGCTCGATCTGGTGGCCGCCGGTGACCTGCGGGTGCTGATCGACCAGGAGTTCCCGCTGGCGGACATCGTCGACGCCCACCGCCTGGTGGACAGTCACCGCAAGGTCGGCAACGTGATCATCCGTCCATGAGCGCGATGCCACGGTTTCGCTGCGGTTCCCGGGTGAACCAATAGGGTGACACCGGACCAGGCTGTTGGCCCGACGAAGGGAGACCGGTGGCAGCGATTCCAGGCATCGGACGCGGTTGGCAGCCGTCCGCGCGGCAGCGCACGACGATCGCCAAGCGGCTCGCCAACGTGGCCGGGGACCTGACCACCGAAGCACTGGCCGAGATCCAGCACCGGCACCCCTGGTTCGCCGAGCTCGACGCCGAGCACCGGTCCTGGGTCACGCTGGTCGCCCGGGCCGGCATCGACGGCTTCGTCCAGTGGTTCGCCGAGGAGGGCCGTGACGTCAATCCGGCAGCCGTCTTCGACGCCGCCCCGCGCGCCCTGATGCGGCGGATCACCCTGCACCAGAGTGTCGACCTGATCCGCACCACCATCGATACCGTCGAGGGCCAACTCGACCGGCTGATTGCCCGCGGTGATCGTCCGATGATCTTCCTGGCCATCGTTCAGTACTCCCGCGAGATCGCGTTCGGGGTGGCCGAGGTGTACGCCCGGGCCGCCGAGGCCCGGGGCGGCTGGGACGCCCGGCTGGAGGCTCTCGTGGTCGACGCGGTGATTCGCGGTGAGGCTGACGAGACCGTGCTCAGCCGCGCCTCGACCCTGGGCTGGCGCTCCCCCGCCGCGATCACGGTGACCATCGGCGGCGCGCCGGCCAAGGATCAGGCTGTCGAGGCGATGCGCCGGCTGGTCGCCGAACGCGGCTTCGACCTATTGGCCTCCACCCAGGGCGACCGTCTGGTGGTGGTGCTGGGCGGGCCGTCCGGCACCGCGGGCACAGCGCTGTCGGTGGTCACCGAGATCGCCGAGCATTTCGGTCCGGGCCAGATCGTGGTCGGCCCCGAGGTCAGCGATCTCGTCGAGGCGGCCGCATCGGCCCGTGGCGCACTGTCCGGAATCCGGGCCGCGGACGCCTGGCCGAGCGCGCCCCGTCCGGTCGCCGCGGAGGACCTGCTTCCCGAGCGGGCGCTGGCCGGCGACGGCCATGCCCGCCGGATCCTGGCCCGCGAGATCTACGGCCAGCTGCGCGACGCCGGCGCCGACCTGCTGGAGACCCTGATCGCCTACCTGGACAACAGTGGCTCGGTCGAGGCAACGGCACGGGCATTGTTCGTGCACCCGAACACGGTGCGGTACCGGTTGCGACGGATCGCGGAGGTCTCCGGCTATCACCCGGCGGACGCCCGCAGCGCCTATGTGCTGCGCCTCGCGGTGACCCTCGGACGACTGCTGGCGTCGTAGTACCACAAAGCCGGCGTCGGCTCTTGGGCTGTGACTGGACCGGTCGTTGTGGGAACCCGACAAGAACCTCTGTCACATTTTCGTCATGTTCGACTGTTACTCGGAGTGGGTTTCGCGCAAGAGTAGAGCCGTGCTAGCAATCCTCGCACCCGGTCAGGGCGCCCAGACACCGGGCTTCCTCGCTCCGTGGTTGGCCAACGCCGCCGTCCGGGCGGAACTGCAAACCCTCTCCGATGTGGCTGAGGTCGACCTGGCCCACTACGGCACGGACGCCGACGCGGACACGATCCGGAAGACCGACATCGCCCAACCGTTGCTGGTGGCTGCCGGCCTGATCGCGGCCGAACAGTTGCTGGGCGAAGGGCCCCGACCCGATGTCGTGGCCGGTCACAGTGTGGGTGAGATCACCGCGGCCGCGCTCACCGGGGTGCTCTCCCCGAGTGCGGCGATGGCGTTCGTGGCCACCCGTGCCCGGGGCATGGCGCAGGCGTCCGCTGCCCGTCCGACCTCGATGATGGCGGTCGTCGGCGGGGTGCCGGACGAGGTCCTGGCCGCCATCGAGGCCGTCGGGTTGACCGCCGCCAACAACAACGGCCCTGGCCAGATCGTCGCCGCCGGCACAGTTGAGCAGCTCGGCGAGCTGGCCGCGAACCCGCCCGCGCGGGCCCGGCTGATCCAGCTCAGCGTGGCCGGCGCGTTCCACACCGTGCACATGCAGCCGGCGGTGGCCCAACTGGAGCAGTTGGCCGCAACCCTGACTCCGTCCGATCCCAACACGTGGCTGCTCAGCAATTCCGACGGTGCCGTGGTCGACAGCGGGGCAGATTTCCTCGGCCGGCTGGTCAGCCAGGTCGGCAACCCCGTCCGTTGGGATCTGTGCCTGAACAGCCTCGCCGCCATGGGCGTCACCGGTGTTCTCGAACTTCCGCCGTCCGGCACGCTCACCGGTATCGCCAAACGCAACCTCAAGGGAGTCGCGTTGTTCAACCTCAATACCCCTGATCAGTTGGCCGATGCGAGGGCCTTCGTCGCCGAGCACGCGGGGGTGCAGCAGTGACCAGCAGCATCTCCACCCGGCCGGGCGCGCAATTCGCGAAGCTGCTGTCGGTGTCGTCGTTCGTACCCTCGCGGGTCGTCGACAACGCCGAGATGTGCACCTACATCGACTCCTCCGACGAGTGGATCCAGCAACGTACCGGCATCGCCGAGCGGCGCTGGGTCGGTGCGGGTGAGACCGTCGAGACGATGGCCCTGGACGCCGCGCAGCGCGCGGTCGAGCGAGCCGGGATCAAGGGCTCGGACCTGGGCGCCATCATCGTCAGCACCGTCACCTACTACCACCAGACCCCCAGCCTGGCGGCCAGACTCGCCTACGCCCTGGGTAGCACCGGCGCCGCCTTCGACATCTCCGCCGCCTGCGCCGGGTTCTGCTACGGCGTCGCCCAGGCCGAGTCCCTGGTCCGGACCGGCGCCGCCGGCTACGTGCTGGTGATCGGGGTGGAGGAGCTCAGCCGGTTCACCAACATCCACGACCGCGGCACCGCTTTCCTGTTCGCCGACGGTGCCGGCGCCGCCGTGGTCGGGCCGAGCGACGTCAACGGCATCGGCCCGGTGGTGTGGGGCTCCGACGGCGCCCAGGCCGACGCGATCAACCAGACCCTCGAATGGAGCGACGCGCTCGCGAAGAACGAGACGCCCTACATCCACATGGACGGCCGCGCCGTATTCAAGTGGGCGAGCGGCTTCATCGCCGAGGCGGCCAAGCACGTGCTCGACGCTGCCGGAGTAACCCCCGAGGAACTGGACGTTTTCATTCCGCACCAGGCCAACAACCGGATCACCGACGCCATGCTGCGCAGCCTCAAGCTGCCCGAGCACGTGGTGGTGGCCCGCACGATCAAGCAGTTCGGCAACAACTCCGCAGCATCGGTGCCGATGGCGATGGACTCATTGCTCGCCTCCGGCGAGGCCAAGTCCGGCCAGACCGCCCTGCTGATCGGTTTCGGGGCCGGCTTGGTCTATGCCGGCCAGGTCGTCACCCTGCCCTGACCCCCCACAGTTCTTCCGGAATCCCCCGGATAGAGGCCCCGCTATGACAGGAGAACCCTATGGCCACCACCGAAGAGATCCGCGCTCAGCTGGCTGAGCTCGTCAACGACGTCGCCGGTGTGCCGGTCGAGGACGTCCAACTGGACAAGTCCTTCGTCGATGATCTCGACGTCGACTCACTCGCGATGGTTGAGATCATCGTTGGTTGCGAGGAGAAGTTCGGCGTCACGATTCCGGACGAGGATTCCAAGAACCTCAAGACCGTCGGCGACGCCGTGGCGTACGTCGAGGCGCACAGCTGAGCCTGCGCTCACTGTCCACTGTGCGGGGCCCTCGGGCCCCGCACCAACTCCCCCATTGCTCGGAGGACGCATGACCGAGATTGTCATCACCGGAATCGGTGCCACCACGCCCGTCGGCGGCGATTTGGAGTCCACCTGGGCCAACCTGCTGGCCGGCAAGTCCGGCGTCCGGCGGATTACCGATGACTGGGCTGAAGAGCTGCCGGTGAAGATCGCCGCCTACGCGGCCCAGGACCCGTCCGAAGTGATCGAAAGGGTCCAGGCGCGACGGCTCGATCGGTCCACCCAACTCGCCCTGATCGCCGCTCAGGAGGCCTGGGAGGATGCCGGGTTCGACTGGAACGCCGACGAGGGCACCCAGGTCGATTCGCGCCGGCTGATCGTGTCGCTGGCCAGTGGCATCGGCGGCCTGCACTCCCTGCTGAACAACTGGGACGCCCATCGCGACAAGGGGTATCGCCGGGTCAGCCCGTTCACCATTCCGATGCTGATGGCCAACGCGCCGGCCGCCAACGTGGGCATGCGCGTGCACGCCAAGGCCGGCGTGCACACCCCGGTCTCGGCCTGCGCGTCGTCCAACGAGGCGATCGCGCTGGCGTTGGACCAACTCCGCTGGGGCCGGGCCGACATCGCCGTCGTCGGCGGCACCGAGGCCACCATCCACCCGCTGCCGATCGCCGCGTTCAGCCAGATGCAGGCCCTCAGCCGGCGCAACGACGACCCCGAGGGCGCCTCCCGTCCGTGGGACAAGGGCCGGGACGGCTTCGTGATGGGCGAGGGCTCCGCCGTGATGGTGATCGAGACTCTCGAGCATGCGCAAGCGCGCGGCGCGAAGATCTACGGCACCCTGGCCGGCGCCGGTATCACCGCCGACAGTCACGACATCGTGCAGCCCGACCCGAGCGGTGAGGGGCAGTACGGGGCGATGAGCAAGGCGATCAAGGACGCGGGGCTGTCCCCGTCCGACATCATCCACGTCAACGCGCACGGCACGTCCACACCCCAGGGCGACGTGACCGAGGCCGGCTCGATCCGACAGGGTCTTGGCAAGGCTGTGGACAACTGTGTGGTCACCTCGACCAAGTCGATGACCGGGCACCTGCTCGGTGGTGCCGGAGCGCTGGAGACCATCGCCACGGTCTTGGCGCTGCGTGACCGGTTGGTGCCGCCGACGATCAACCTGCACGATCCGGAACCCGGGCTGGGCATCGACATCGCCGCCAACGTGGCCCGTCCGCTGGGTGCGGGCGACCTGGCGGCGGTCAACAACAGCTTCGGCTTCGGTGGCGCCAACGTGGCTGTGGCTGTCACGAACGCCAACATCACGTCCTGAACGGAGTTGGGGACGGTTCCTAGCTCGCGCCACGACCTGCGGCGGGAGTCAGGAACCGTCCCCAACTCTCGCCAGCTGCACTTCGATCACACCACCTGATGCAGCCAGCGGACGTCCGCCCCGTCGCCGGCGTGCCGGAAGACGTCCAGTTCGTCGTCCCAGGCGACGCCGAGCAGGTCATTGACCGCCTCGTGCAGGCTGCGTCCGCCAAGAGCGTCGCGAAGCACCGCTGCCTTGAGCCGCTGCTCGTTGATCAGCACGTCTCCGTGCAGCCCGATGGTGGCGTGGAAGATTCCCAGGGCCGGCGTGTAGGAGTACCGGACCGCCTCCGACCGGGAGGTCGCCTCCTCGGTCACCTCGAAGCGCAGCCGCTGCCAACCCTTGAGTGCGCTGGCCAGCTTGGCCGACGATCCGACCGGCCCCGTCCAGGCGTATTCGGCGCGATAGCTCGAACGCTGGGCAGGCTGCGGGGTCCAGGACAGATGGACGGGCGCGCCGATAGCGCCGCCCACGGCCCACTCGACATGCGGGCACAATGCGGACGGCGCAGAGTGAATCTGCACCACTCCATGGGTTGACGCCATGGGTTCCTCCTTCGGCTGGGTAGCTGCCTTCCCCTGCATCACCCAGTCGGTGGAGTGCGTCCATTGTGCCTCACGTGTCACAACCTCACCAAGCGCCGCTGGCAGCCATTCATCCGCTCGCCTAACTACTTTCCGCTCGCGTACTTCGGCGAGCGGAAAGTAGTTAGGCGAGCGGTGAAGGGGGCGGACGATCAAGGGATCACCCGGTCGGGCGATGTCGGGTCGGGCCAGGCAGCGGCAGACTGGGTGGATGCCGAAAACCAGCAAGAGCGGCAAGCCGATCAAGGACGAGCTGCCCACCCCCATCCAGCGCTCGGACAAGCACGCTCAGGCGACATTTGCCAAGACCTATGACTCGGCGATGGAGTCCTATGACGACCGCGGCCGAGCCAATGCCACCGCGTACGCGTCGCTGAAGCACTCCTACGAGAAGGTGGGCGACCACTGGGAGCCCAAGGACGAACCGGGCCCGTCCGACGACCGGGCGGAGAAGGGCGGCCTGAACAACGAGGAGTCGGCCGGCGGCGTGGACGCCAAGGCGACGAAGGAGCACCTGCTCGGCATCGCTCGTCGGCTGGAGGTGAAGGGCCGCTCGTCCATGACCAAGGCCGAGTTGGTCGAGGCGATCGGCAAGGCCAACGACAAGGCGAATGCCAGGGCCCTGGAAGGCTGAACCGGGCCGACCGCGCTGACAAACCGGGTGCAGCAGGGTTTGATGGGCGGGTGAGCGACGAACGCGTGGTGGTTGAGCAGCGTGGACACCTGCTGCTGATCGGACTGAACCGACCGGACAAGCGAAACGCCGCCGATCTCGCCATGCTGCACCAGTTGGCCAACGCGTACGCGCGGCTGCACACCGATCCCGCATTGAGGGTCGGCGTGGTGCACGCTCATGGGGATCATTTCACCGGCGGACTCGACCTGGCCGACGTCGGCCCTGCGCTGGCAACTGGAAAGCTGGACCTGATCCCGCCCGGAGCGATCGACCCGTGGGGTTTGTTCACCGACCCGGTGGCCAAGCCCGTCGTGCTGGCCGTGCAGGGCACGTGTCTGACCCTCGGTGTCGAGCTGGCGCTGGCCGCAGACGTGGTGGTGGCAGCGGACAGTTCCCGCTTTGCCCAGCTCGAGGTCGCCCGCGGCATCATCGCCTTCGGGGGCGCCACCGTGCGGCTCCCCCGACTGGGCTGGGGGGATGCGATGCGCTGGTTGCTCACCGGCGACCGGTTCGACGCCGCCGAGGCTCTGCGGATCGGCCTGGTGCAGCAGGTCGTGCCGCACGGCGAACAACTGGACGCGGCGATCGCCATCGCCGAGCGGATCGCCGCGCAAGCGCCACTCGCGGTGCAAGCCACGCTGGCGAATGCGCGGCTGGCGCTCACCGATGCGCGCGGCGCGGCAGACCGACTGCATCCACTGGTTGCGATGCTGGCCCGCACCGGGGACGCGCAGCGCGCGATGCAGAGCTACCTCAGCGGGTCGCCGGTGCAGTTCGACGGCACCTGACCGAGCCCGTCAGGTAGAGTCGTCCCACTTTCAAAGGCAGGCCCATGAACCCCCTCATGAAGCAACTCCTGGCCGGAGCCGCGGCCACCACCCTGATCGCGGCGAGTCTGACGGCAGCCACTCCCCCGCACGCTGTCGCCGCACCTACGCGTCACACCTGTGCTAGGCGGCCTGACCCTGCCCTGGGACGTGACCTGGGTGGGCGACACGATGCTGGTCAACGAGCGCCCCGGGCGGTTGTGGTCGCTGCGACCCGGTGGAGCCGCCCAGCGGGTGACGCTCGACCTGCCGCCGCTGTGGACCTCGTCCGAAGCCGGCTTCCTGGGAATGGTGGCCGATCCGGCGGCGGCGACCAATGGGTTGTTCTACACCTGCATGTCGGTCGCCACGGCCGACGGCAGCAAGCCCAAGGACGTCCAGGTGTGGAAGTGGCGCTTGGCCACCCCCACCACGGCTGAGAAGGTCAAGACCCTGGTGACCGGCATACCGATCGGCAATGGCCGGCACAACGGCTGCCGACTCCGCTTCCGCTCCGCCGACCGGCTGTACATCTCCACCGGAGACTCGGCCCGCGGCACCGCACCGCAGAGTCTGTCATCACTGGGTGGCAAGGTGCTCCGGGTACGAGCGGACGGCACGCCGCCGTCCAGCAACCCCTTCTACAAGAAGGGCGGCAACGCTCGTTATGTCTGGACCTACGGTCATCGCAACCCCCAAGGCCTGGCGTATCGCAAGAGTGTCAACCAGCTCTGGTCGGTGGAGCACGGCACCAACCGCGACGACGAGATCAACCGCATCGTCGGCGGAGCGAACTACGGCTGGTCGCCGACACCGGGCTACAACGAGGCCAGGTCGATGACCGACAAGTCCCGGTACCCCAAGGCCCGGTCTGCCCGCTGGCGGTCCGGCTCACCCACCCTGGCCACCAGTGGAGCGGACTTTCTCACCGGCAGCCAATGGGGCGACTGGAACGGCTACCTGGCGGTCGCCCTGCTCAAGGCCGAGGGCATCCTGCTGTTCCGGCCGCACGGCACCGAGTCCCTGACCCGGGTGACCGAGATCGCAACCAGTTACGGCCGGATCAGAACGGTTCAGCAAGGGCCGGACGGGGCCCTGTACTTCACCACGTCGAACAACGACGGCGCTGACGGGGTGTACCGGCTCACCCAGTAACTGCCGCTCGCTCGATGACCTACGGCCAGCGCGCCCCGAGCGCAATCACTGCCACGGAGGCCAGGACGGCGAAACCGAGCGCCCAACCGGCGTAGTACTCGGTGACTTCCTGCTCAACCTTCACGTAGCCGATGGTCTGGGCGATGCTGGCGTAGACCTCTTTGAGCTTGCCGGACGAGTCCGCGGAGAACTTCTTGCCGCCGGAGATGTCGGCGACCCGCTGGAGTTCCTCATGGTTGACCGGCACCGGTTCCCGGCGACCCTGGTCCATCACGTAACCGTCTTCGGTGCCGTAGGCGATCGTGTAGATCGGGATCTTCTGGGCCTTGGCCGCCTGGGCCGCCGTCGCTGAGCTACGCCCGATGTTGGTGAAACCGTCGGACAGCAGCACGATCGCACCCGGTGCCGGGTCTTCGGGATGGTCGGGGTCGGGCGGGGCCAGAGCCATCGCGTCGAGGGAGGAGTAAATGCCCTCGCCGATGGCGGTGGACGGGGCCACCTGCAGGTTGTCGATGGCCCGGGACACCAGGCCACGGTCGGTGCTGGGTGCCACCACCACGGAGGCCGAGCCGGCGAACGCCACCAGGGCCACGTTGAATCGGGCCGGCAGCATCACCAGGAAGTCCTTGGCCGCGATCTTGGCCGCGTCCAGCCGATTGGGTTGGACGTCCTCGGCGATCATCGAGCGCGAGACGTCCAGGGTCAGCACGATCGTGGCCCGGTCGCGGGGCACGTCGACCTGATCGCTGGGCTTGGCGAACGCAACGTTGAGCGCGGCCAGGGACAGCACCGCCGCACCGACCGCGATGTGTCGCTTCCAGGACTGTTGTTTGGGCAGCACCTTGTCGAGGTTGGTGATGCCGGTGGTGCGACTGCGGGTGCTCTTGCGCCGAAGCAGGGCGAAGTAGAGCAGCAGCAACACCGGGATCAGCAACAACCACCAGAGCCGATCCGGCTCCAGGAAGGAGATCATCGGAATCATCAGGGCCACCTCGCTCCCAGTGAGACCGCAGCCAGTGCGGCGACCACCGCGAACGCCAAGCCGTAGCCGGCCCAGGTCGCGGTGATCTCTTTGCGCACTTCTTCGTAGCCGACCTCACTGCGAATGTTCTTGTACACGGAATCCAGCTGGCCCACGTTCTCGGCCGAATAGGCCTGCCCGTTGGTCATCGTGGCGATGCGCTGCAGCAGCGCCTTGTCTGGTGGCACCGGTTCGCGCTTGCCGTCCAGGTCGACATAGCCGTTCTCGGAGCCGTAGGCGATCGTGTAGATCGGCACCTTGGCCTTGGTCGCCTCCGCCGCCTCCTGGGTGGGTGAGCGGCCCGCGGTGTTCTGCCCGTCGGACAGCAGCACGATCGCCCCTGGCGGCACCGAACCATCGGCAGCCTTGGGCGCCGACTGCAGGGTTGCCATGGCGACGTTGATCGAGTCGCCGATGGCGGTCGAGTCCTGCAGGGTCAATGCATCGATCGCCCGGTTCACCTGACCACGATCCAGGGTGGGCGGCATCCGGGACGCCGGATTGCCCGACAGGCTGACCAACGCGACGTTGAACTGGGGCGGCAGCGAGGCGACGAACTCCTTCGCCTCGGCCTTGGCCGCGTCCAGCCGATTCGGCTTGACGTCGATCGCGGCCATCGACTGCGAAACGTCCAGCACCAGCACGACGGTCGCCCGCTCGCGCGCCACCCGGTCGACGCCGCTGGGTCGTGACCAGGCGATGGTCAGCGAGACCAGGCTGAGCAGGGTGAGTGCGACGGCCAGGTGCCTGCGCCACTGAGATTGCACCGGCACCACGGCACCGAGCACCGCGGTGTTGGTGAACCGCATGCCAGAGCGGTTCTTTCGCCTGGTCAGATAGATGTAGATGGCGACAAGCAACGGGATGAGCAGCAACCACCAGAGTCGATCCGGGTTCAAGAACATCTGTTCGAGATTCACTTGCTCACCCCCTGCGGCGGTTGGTGCAACATGCCCGCCACCCGCCGGTAGGCGAGTACGAAACGAGCGATGTCCTGCACCCAGTCTCTATCGGTACGCAACTGGATATGCGCCGCCCCGGCGCGACGCAGCGCGATCCGGATTCGTTCCCGCTGGGCGGCGGACGCCGCGTCCATGCGTTCGCGGGCACCGCTGTCGCTGGTGTTCACGTAGCGCTGGAAGTTGGTCTCGGGGTCGCGGATCAGAATGTCGCCCACGTCGGGAAACTCGATCTCGCGGTTGTCGACCACCTCGACGGCCAGCACCTGGTTGAGCACCCCCAGCTGGCGCATCGGACGTTCCCAGTCCGGTTCCACGTTCGGGTCGAGCTCGGAATCGCCGGCGCTGAGGAAGTCGGACACCACGATTCGCATGCCGCGACGACGCTGCAACCGGCTGAGCTGCTGAACACCGCTGGCGAGAGTGAACGGCCCCTCGGCGTGGTCGGGCACGATCGGCTCGTCCAGCATGCGCCGCAGCAGGCCGTACAGGGCGGTCCGGCCGGACCGGGCGGGCAGGCGCTTGAGCTTGTCCGGCCGCATGATCAGGCCGCCGAATCGGTCGCCCATCCGCTGCGACAGGAAGCCGATGGTGGCGATCGCGGCGATGCCCAGGTCACGCTTGGTCACGCCTGCGGTGCCCCAGTTCATCGACGGGGTCACGTCGAGCAGGGCCCACACCTCGAGTTCGCGATCGGCGACGGTGTCGCGGACGTGCGGCGACTGGGTGCGCGCGGTCACCGCCCAGTCGATCTTTCGGACGTCGTCCTGGCCGGGCACGTACAGCCGGGCGTCGTTGGTCTCCGACCCCGGACCTGGCAGCAGGCCCCGGTGATCACCGTGCAGGAACCCCTCCAGCCGCCGGACGATGGTCAGTTCCAGCCGACGCAGCGCGGCCTCGGGCGCAAGCTTGCTCAGCGGCAGGGTGGCCCGAGTGGGTTCGCGCAGCACCGACTCCACCGCGCCGAGGTCATCGGCGGGCGGCTCGAACTGCATCCGCTGGGTCAAGGCGCTCAGTTGGAGTAGGTCGGATTGTGCCGGTGCTGGGTGTGCGACTGGTCACGCTGCTGCTGGTTCCACACCGGGGTGGGCGGCGGCACCATGGCCACAATCCGCTCGACCACCTGCGCGGGTGAGATGTTGTCGGCGACGGCGTCGAAGCCCAGCACCAAGCGGTGCGACATGACGTCTTTCGCGACCGCCTGGACGTCGGTGGGCAGCACGTAGTCGCGGCCATGAATCAGGGCCAGCGCCCGGGCGGCGGCGACCAGACCGAGCGTCGCACGCGGCGAGCAGCCGATCTGGATCACGGCGGCCAGGTCGGGCATGCCGAACTCGGCCGGGGTTCGGCTGGCCAGCACCAGCCGGACGATGTACTCGGCGACCAGGTTGTGCACGAACACGTTGGACGCCTGATTTTGCAGGTCGCGCACCTTGTCGGGGTTCAGAATGTTGATCGGCTCGGGCGGTGAGACGCTCATCCGGCGCAGGATCTCGAACTCCTCGTTGCCCCGGGGGTAGGGCACGTCCACCTTGAGCAGGAACCGGTCGCGCTGCGCCTCGGGCAGCGGGTAGACGCCCTCGGACTCGATCGGGTTCTGGGTGGCGATCACGATGAAGGGCTTGGGCACCGGGTAGGTGGCGCCGCCGATTGAGACCTGTTTCTCGGCCATCAGTTCGAGCATTGCCGACTGCACCTTGGCCGGCGCCCGGTTGATCTCGTCGGCAAGCACGAAGTTGACGAAGACCGGGCCGAGGGCGATGTCGAACTTCTCTTGCCGGGCGGAGTAGATCCGGGTGCCGACGATGTCGGACGGCACCAGGTCGGGGGTGAACTGGATGCGGGAGAAGTCTCCGCCGACGACGGTGGCGAAGCTGCGCACGGCGAGGGTCTTGGCCGTGCCGGGGACGCCCTCGAGCAGCACGTGTCCCTTGGCGAGCAGACCGACCATCAGTTGCTCGACCATGTGTTCCTGCCCGACGATCACTCGCTGCACCTGGGCGATCGCCTCACCCAGGAGGCGAGCGGCCTCGCGAGTGGCCGGATTGCCCTGCGGCTGCTGCTGGCCGCCGGGGGCCTGGGTCGGATTCGACACGCGTGTCTCCTGCTCGATGATCGACGTAAGGCGGGCAGCGCCCGCAGATCTGCAGCAACCTTACCGGGCGCGCGCGTCAGTCCCGGGTCGCCGGACGGCCCGTCGGACGGGGCGGGCCGGAAGGCTCCCGGCATCGGGCAGAATGGAGGCCGCCCTGGAGTCTCGCCGGTCGGTTTGGCTCCTGTGATGAGATGGGAGCCGATGTCCGAGCAGCAATACCCGGCACCCGGCGACCCAGCGTCCCCGGGTGATGGTGTGTCGCCCCAGGCCCCGTCCGCGCCGCCGCCGTCCGATTTTCCGCCCCCGGCGGGCCAGGCCTCGGCCGTGCCACTCACTCCCCTGCTCAGCGACGATCCGCCCAAGGTCGGCGACTTCTGGCTGGACGCCCGGCTGGTGGCCACCGCCTCCGGAGTGGCGTTCGCAGCGCACGACGAGGGCAACACCCCGGTCATGCTGCTGCTGCTCTCGGAGGGTGCGTCGAATGACGCGGCCGCCCGCGACCGGCTCGCTGGGGTGGTCAACCAGTTGCACATCGACACCGTCGTCGCCCGCGGTGGACACGGCCAGGACGAGGGCCGGTTGGGCCACCGGTACCGGCACGAGAGCGACGATCCGGTCGACCCCGACGATGCCCCACTGGCGCCGTGGGTGGCGCTCGCCTACGACGGCTCGCCCGCCGCGATCGCCGAGGCCTCCCGGATTCTGGACGACGTCGAACTCGCCCGACTGCCGCTGCAGGGCACCCCGGCCGGTCCCGACTACCGGCTGCACTGGATCGACCGGGCCGGTCCCGGTGTGGCTCGGTTGTGGCCACTGCCCTGGCCCGGGCGGCACGACCGCGCGGGCTGGGTCTCGATTCTGGCGTCGTGGCTGTTGATGCTGTTGCTGGCGGCCCTGGCGATCCTGATCGCGATCCTGATCTTCCAGCAGTCTCCGCAACAGAGTCCGCCACCGCCAGTACCGCCCACCGGGTCGCCGCCGCCCCAGTCCGGCTCGCCGCCACCCGAATCAGGGTCACCGTCGCCGCAGTCTGGCTCCCCGTCTCCGCAGTCGGGATCGCCGTCCCCCCAGTCCGGCTCGCCATCGCCGCAATCGGGCTCACCTTCGCCGCAGTCGGGCTCGCCTTCGCCCCAGTCGGGTTCGCCCGGAGCAGGGCAGCCGACCCCGAACTCGCGGCTGTGAGGCCGGCGCTGTTCGTCACCGACCTCGACGGCACCTTCGTCGATGCGCTGGGGCAGGTTTCGGCGCTCAACCTGTCGGCTCTCGAAGCCGCGGCCGGGCATGGCGTTCCGGTGGTGGTGGCCACCGGACGCCCGTCCCGCTGGCTGGGCGTCCTGGACGGACTGCCGGGCCTCCATCCGGAGGTGGTGGTCAGCAACGGCGCGGGCGTGTTCAACCTCGCCGAGGGTCGGCACACGCAGATCACCGGGCTCGATCCGCAGGTGGCGCTCGAGGTGGCGGATGACCTGCGCGAGGCGATTCCCGGCCTGGCCTTCGCCTTCGAGTGGGGTGAACACTTCGGCTGCGAGCCCGGGCTCCGGCAGGAACGCGGCGAGTGGTTGCGGATCGGGCCGCTGGACGAACTCGCCCGCGAACCCGAGCCGGTGCTCAAACTGTGCGCCTTTCACGACGTTCTCGGCAGTGACGAGCTGGCCGAGCGCGGCCGGGCCGTGATCGGCGAGCGGTTGACCATGACCCACTCGCACATGGGTGAGTACGGACTGCTCGAGATCAGCGCGCCGGGGGTCACCAAGGCGTCCGGACTGGCCGGGGTCTGCGCGGCCGTCGGGGTGCCTGCGGCCGACGTGGTGGCCTTCGGCGACATGCCCAACGACCTGCCGATGCTGGCCTGGGCCGGCTGCGGGTACGCCATCGCCCAGGGCCATCCGCTGCTGCTCAAGGCCGGTTTCGCCCGGACCGAGGGCCCCCAGGACGAGGCCGTCGGCCGGCTGATTCTCGAACTACTCGGCTGACCCGTCCACAACCTCGGCGCGCGCTGCGGTAGTTGTGCCCGGACAGGAGTAGCCTCCGGCCATGCGGCTTCGGGGGCGGCTGTGGCTGCGCATTGGCGGGGGGCTCGTCGCGCTGATCATGATCAGCGCGATCGCCGCCTACTGGTGGGTCCGACCGTTGCTGCGCACCGGCACCGGCTACGCCGCGCACAACGCCTGCGCCCTCGATTCGATCGCTGGGCGAACCCCCATCACGGCCGATCTGCCACCGAATCCCCTGGTGCCCTACCTGCGGGTCGGCGCCGACTCCGGTGGCTACCGCGCCACCGTACTCGGCCTGGTGGCCAGCCAGAACGCCTGGTCCAACGAGGGCTTCGGCTGCACTCTGGCGGTCGGTCGTCCAAACCTCGGCACGGCCACCCGGATCGATCCGGCGGCAAACCGCATTTCGGCCCAACCCAGCCCGGCCCCGAATGCCGGGCTGGAGGCGGCGGTGGCGACCGCCTTCGGTGACGAGCTCGACCAGGCCGACCGCGAGGCACTTGGCACCCGCGGAATCGTCGTGCTGGCCCGGGGGCAGATCGTGGCCGAGCGTTATGCGTACGGATTCTCGGCCACAACGCCTCAGTTGGGCTGGTCGATGGCCAAGAGCGTGACCAGCCTGGTGGTCGGACGGATGGTGGCCCAGGGGCAGGTAGCCCTGAGCGATGACCACCTGCGTCCGGAGTGGACCGACGACCGGTCCACGATCACCGTCGAGGACCTGTTGCGGATGCGTAGTGGGCTGACCTGGGACGAGACCTACGACCTTGGCACGCCGATCACCGAGATGCTGTACAGCTCCGACGACATGGCGAGCTTCGTGGCCGCCCAAGAACTGGCGCACCCGGTCGGCAGCGTGCAGCAGTACTCGTCGGGGTCGACCACGCTGCTGTGTGCGGCACTCAACGCGAAAGTGAATCAGGGCGCCGATCTGCCGCGGCGCCAGCTGTTGGCCCAGCTCGGCGTTGCCTCGGCCGTGTGGGAGGCGGACGCGACCGGCACCCCCGTGTGCAGCTCGTATCTGTGGGCGACCCCACGGGACTGGGTCGCCATCGGACAGTTCGCCCTGGCCGACGGGGTGTGGAACGGCGCCCGGTTGCTGCCCGACGGCTGGATCAAGGCGACCACCACCACGAGCCCGATCAACGCCCGGGAAGACCCCAACTACGCCGCCGGCTGGTGGACGAATCTGACCCCGGAGGGCGGACTGGTGGAGCCGGCGCTGCCCCGGGACGCCTACTGGGCCAGCGGCCACGACGGCCAGAAGTTGTACGTGGTTCCGTCCGAACAACTGGTGGTGGTGCGGCTCGGCTTCTCTCCCTCCACCGACGACATCCGCACCGAGAAGTTGGTCGCGGACGTGATCGCCGCGTTGAAGTAGCAGTGCACGAAGGCCCGCTCTGGACGCCTTGCACTCCAGGCGGGCGAGCCGGGACTCTGGTTCGTGCCGGTACGCCGCGGCAAGCCTCCACGCTGGCACCTTCAGAGCAGGGGTCCAGAGCCCGTGCGGTCGGTGTCCTCGGCGCGTGGGATGCCCGACCACTCCGACGCGCCGGTCACGGTTACGTGACGACGGCAGCCAGCTTCGGCGCCAACTGTTCGATGGCGTACTGGGTGGCCAGCGTGGTGCCCAACGAGTACGCGGACGCAACGTCGCCGTCGATCACGACAGCGCGGCCCTCCTTCACCGCCGGAACCGCCGCCCAGGCGGCGTCGCCGGTCAGCTGGTCGGTTTCGATGAAGATCGGGAACGCGACGATCACGTCGGCGTCGGCCTGGTCGAGGTTCTCCGGCGACAAGGTGACCGAGAAGCCCGACGCGTTGGCCTGCATGGCGGCGATCTTCGGGTTCTGGACGAAGCCGAGGTTCTCCATGAAAGTGACCCGCTCACTGCCCTCGATGTAGGCGCCCCACGACTCGGCGGTCTTGGTGACGGCGCTCATCGACTTGCCCTTCCAGCCCGGATTCGCGGAGGCCGCGGCGGCGAACGCGTCACTGACCTGCTTCAGCGCGTCCTGCCCCTTGGCCCCTTCGCCCAGGGCGTTGGCGATCATGGTCATCTGCTGGGTCTGGTTGGTCAGGTAGCTGTCGCCGCCGGTCGGCACGCCGATGGTGGTTGCGATGCTCTTCAGCCGGTCGTACCGGGCCTGGTCACCCGAGCCCTTCACGTCGAGGATCAGGTCGGGCTTGAGCGCGGCGATCTTCTCGTACGACGGCTCCATGGTGCCGATGATGGTGGGTGGGGTGGTGTAGAGACCCTTGGCCCATGGACCGACGCCCTCGCCGCCGAAGCCCAACCAGTCCGAGGCGCCGACCGGCTGGACGCCCAGTGCAAGTGCGGTTTCGGCGTCTCCCCAACCGAGCGCGACCACCCTGGTTGGTTTGGCCTGCACGGTGACGTCGCCGAACTTCGTCGAGACGGTGGCCGGGAACGCGGCCGCGCTGGCTGCTGGCGAATCGGAGGCCGCGGGCGCCGCGGTGGTGGCCGGGGCACCGGACGAGCACGCGGAGACACCTGCCGCGAAGGCGGCCACGAGGGTCGCTGCAAGGACGCGAAGACGCATGGGTTTCCTTTGCTGTCGGACGGCGCGATCCGGGGACTTGTCCGGATCATGCGCAGAATAGTGAACTTAGGTAAGGCTAGCCTAGGATCACCTGCGTGACCTCTGTCCGTCCGCGTCCCGACACCGAGGCCGTGCGGAGCGATGGAACCCGTGGCCCGGCGGCTCGGGGCATCGGACTGCTGGCTCTGCTGGCGGTGCTGGCTGTGGCCATCATTGCCGGCCTCGCGGTCGGTGCACGTGCCATTCCTCCGCTGGATGTGCTGCAGATCCTGTTCGGCACTGGGACTGGTCAGGACGCCATGGTGATCCGAAACCTGCGCGTCCCGCGCACGCTGATCGGAATCGTGGCCGGAGCAGCCCTCGGCGTTGCCGGAGCACTGATCCAGGCGGTCACCCGTAACCCGCTGGCCGACCCGGGCATTTTGGGCGTCAACGCGGGGGCGGCATTCGCCCTGGCGATCGGTACCGGACTGGGTGGGGTGAGTGGCGCCCTGGGCACCCTGGGGCTGGCGTACCTCGGAGCCTTCGTCGCGTCCCTGCTGGTCTACGCCATCGGGTCTTTGGGCCGGGGCGGTGCGAGCCCGGTCCGGTTGATTCTCGCCGGGGTCGCGCTGGGTGCGGTGCTGGCCGGCATCACCCGGGCGATCGTGCTGACCGATCGGCAGCGGTTCGCCAGCATGACCGCGTGGGAGTCGGGATCGTTGCTCGACCGGGACCCAGCCCTGCTCACCCTCGCCGGGCCGCTGGTGCTGCTCGGCCTGCTGATCGCCCTTGCCATCGGCTGGTCGCTGAATGCGATCGCCCTGGGTGACGACCTGGCGTCCGCGTTGGGGGCCAACGTGATCCGCACCCGGGTGCTGGCGATCATCGCCGTGATGCTGCTGGCCGGCAGCGCCACCGCCCTGGCCGGTCCGATCGCCTTCGTCGGCCTGATGGTGCCGCACGTCGTCCGGTGGATCGTCGGCCCGGATCAGCGCTGGATCATCGCCTACTCGGTGATCGCCGCGCCCACCCTGCTGATCCTCGCCGACGTGGTCGGCCGGGTGTTGATTCCGCCGGGCGAACTGCCCGCCGGCATCGTCACAGCCTTGATCGGTGCTCCGGTGCTGATCGTGCTGGTCCGGCAGCGAAAGGCGAGCGAACTGTGAGCGCCGGTAGCGACACGGCGGACCGGATGATCGATCCGCGGTCCGGAGCGCTGCGCGTGCCGTTGCTCGGCAGTTGGGTGCCACGACGGGGCGTGCTGGTGGCCGTGATCGCTGCCGCGCTGACCCTGGCGCTGGGAATCGTGGCCCTCGGCCTGGGCGACCTGCCGCTCTCCCCCGCCGAGGTGCTGCAGGCGATGTTCGCCATCGACGGCGGCTTCACCAGCACCGTGGTGCGCGACTGGCGACTGCCCCGGGTGCTCGGCGCCGCGGTGTTCGGCAGCGCGCTGGCGATCTCGGGTGCGGTGTTCCAGTCGCTGACCCGCAATCCGCTCGGATCGCCGGACGTGATCGGCTTCGCGACGGGCGCCTTCACCGGTGCCCTGGTCGCGCTCACCGTGCTCGGGACGGGGGTGGTCACCGCCTCGGTCGGCGCCCTGGCCGGCGGCCTGGTCACCGCGGTGGTGGTGTACCTACTCGCCTATCGGGGCGGCCTGCAGGGCTTCAGGCTGATCATCGTCGGCATCGCCGTCACGGCGATGCTGCATGCGTTGAACCTGTTCCTGCTGTTGCGGGCCCAGGAGGAGGTGGCGATGGCCGCGTCGATCTGGGGGGCCGGCACGCTGGCGCTGCTGAGTTGGGCCACCTTGGTGCCCGGCATAGCCGCTCTGCTGCTGTGCAGCCCGGGGCTGCTGCTGGTGCCCCGGCTGCGGCAGCTCGAACTGGGCGACGACGTCGCCGCCGCGCACGGTGTCGGGGTCGAACGGGCGCGGATCGGGCTGGTGTTGTTCGCGGTCGCCCTGATCGCGATCGTCACCGCGGCCACCGGGCCGATCGCGTTCGTCGCCCTGGCCGCGCCACAGGTGGCCCGTCGATTGGCCGGCAGCGCTGGTATCCCGCTGATGTCGTCCGCCATGGTGGGAGCCGTACTGCTGCTGGGCGCCGACCTGATCGCCCAGCACGCGCTGCCTGTCGACGTGCCCGTCGGCATCGTCACCGTGGTGCTGGGCGGCGTGTATTTGTTGACCCTGCTGATCCACGAAGCGAGGCGCCGGCTATGAGCGTGCCCGTCGGAGCCGCCACCACCCGCCTGCGCGCGGACCAGGTCACCCTGCGCTACGACCAGCGGGTGGTCAGCACCGACCTGACCGTTGACATTCCGGCCGACGAGTTCACCGTGATCATCGGTCCCAACGCCTGCGGCAAGTCGACCCTGCTCAAGGCGCTGGCCCGGCTGCTCCGGCCGGCTGCCGGCGAGGTCACTCTGGACGGACGTCCGGTCGGCTCGATCAAGCCGAAGGAGTTCGCCCAGATGGTCGGGTTGTTGCCGCAGTCGTCGATCGCACCCGAGGGCATCACCGTGGTGGACCTGGTCAGCCGCGGCCGGTTTCCCTACCAGAAGCTGATCAGGCAATGGACGGACGCCGACGAGCACGCGGTCCGCACCGCGATGGCACAGACCAACGTGGCCGAGCTGGCCGGCCGCGAGGTGGCGGAACTGTCCGGCGGCCAGCGGCAGCGCGTCTGGGCGGCGATGGCGATCGCGCAGCAGACGCCGATCCTGCTCTTGGATGAGCCGACCACCTTTCTCGACCTCACCCATCAGATCGAGATGCTCGACCTGTTCGCCCGCCTGCATCGCAGCGGCACCACCGTGGTCGCGGTGCTGCACGACCTGAACCAGGCGGCCCGCTACGCCACCCATCTGGTCGTGCTGAAGGCCGGCCGAATGGTCGCCAGCGGACCTCCGGCGCGGGTGCTGACCGAGGCCCTCGTCCATGAGGTGTTCGAGCTCAACTGCCTGGTGATCGAGGATCCGGCGTCCGGTACCCCGCTGATCGTGCCGACGGACGGCCACTGGCGCTGAACGGAGTTGGGGACGGTTCCCAACTGCCGCCAACGGTCGTGAACGGAGATCGGAACCGTCCCCGAGTCGCGCCGGCGTCAGTTGAGCCGGATCAGGGACACCAGGTCGTACTGCACCGCGCCGGACGGTTCCTCGCTGTGACAGGTGAGCAGCTCGGCGGGCTTGGCGCCGTGCCGCAGGTCGACCCGGTAGGTGCGGCCGCCGGCGGCCAGGGTGACGCTGAACAGCGTGCCGTCCCGGCGGAGCCGTTGCACCCGAACGGCGTCCAGCTCGCGCAGCTGCAGCCGATCACGAAGGGCGTACTCAGCTGCCTGTTCGGGCCACGGAACCGTGCAGTGACCGCGATAGTTGCGCAGGCTGAGCAGCCCGGCGAGATGGTCGGCGACCAGGCCGGGGCCCTGTTCAGGGGTGACCCGGCCGTAGCAGTGTGCCGCGGGCATGATCATCAGGTTCGCGGCGAACCGGTCGCCACCCAGATGCGACGACTCCCAGGTGAGGTCCGGCCATCGCCCGGCGAGCGCGGTGGCGAGCGGACGGCCGCGCTCGGCGCAGCAGGCATCGTGGCGTCCATGGGTGCAGATCAGCAGCAACGGGTCATGGTGTGGGGTGAGGCCCACCCCGGCGCCGCCGGTGATTCCGGTCAGGTCGAGCTGGGCCAGGTCTGCGAGGTGCTCGACCGTCGTGGTCTGGCACCAGCCGTACCGGGCGTTGATCACGAACGCCGCGCGCGGCCCGGGCAGGTACCGTCCTGGACGCCTGATCAGCAGCGGACGAACCCCCAGCTCCCGCTGCCAACGGTGCAGCGTTTCGCGGAGCTGCCCCGGCAGTCGCTGGCTGCGCAGAATCTCCGGCCCCCAGGGGCCGGGATCCTCCAGCAGGAAGAAATGGCGGACGGTCGAGGCGGTCGCGACCAGGGCCTCCCCGCGCTGCTCGCTGGCGATCGAGCAGCGGAACGTCACCGGACGACTTCCAGCAGGCCCTCACGAACCAGACGGCGACAGAGCACCACGGCGCCGGCCTCATCCAGCTGCTGCAGGTCGCCTGGCCGGAACTCGTGACGGTCGAGCAGTTCACGCACCGCGGCTTCGATCCGGGCCGGCACGGTCACCTGTCGATCGCCGAGCAGCAGAGCGAGACGGTCGCCGGTGCAACGGATCAGGCAGCTGCTGCCCGAACGCCGACGCACCAACGTGCTCTCGGTGATCGCCGGCGCGTCCAGCACGTCCAGCAGGCCGCCGGCCAGCAGAGGCTGCCGGCCGGTGGCGAATGACCGCTCGTGCCCGGAAACCACGGCCGTGGCGTCGGCCGAGCGCACCGAATCAGCGAAGCTCGCGAGCCGCTCGCGCAGAGCCGCGGCCAGCGCGTCCGGATCGTCGAACAGGGCGGCCGGCAGTGGATCGTCCGCCGCGGACAGTAGTGGATCGACCACGCGCTTGAGCAGATCCCGCCACAGGTAGCGGTTGATGCCGACCGTGACGTGCAGGGACGCCGTGGACTGGGTGCGGGCCGCGTGCGGGGTGCCGGTGGGCAGGTACATCGACACGCCGGGGGCCATGTCGATCTGGTGCGCGCCGGCGTCGTCGTGCACCTCCCACTGCTTCGCACCGAAGGTCTGGAACACGAACACGTCATGGGTGTCGGAGTGCAGCGAGAAACCCTGCGACCCGGGCGGGGTCAGATAGGCGTTGGCCTGGCAGGGATGGCCGAGTTGCTCCTCGAGACCGCGGACCAGTTCGCGCAGCGGCTGCCAGTAGCGCTGCAAGCCCTGGAAAACGACCGTCGCCCCGCCGGCGAACTCATCCAGCACCGATCGCGCGTCGACCAGGCCGGTCAGCTGCTTCCCGGCGATGGTCGCGTACCTGGTGAACCGCGACTCGGGCAGCACCGATCCGTTCTTGGCCAGCCGTAGTTGCGGGGTACGCAGGGCCGTCTCGGTGATCAGGTGGTCGGCCTGGCCGATTCCGAAAATACCCTCCAGCAGTCCCGGCTCGACGTCATGGACGAGGATCCGGCGACCCCAGACCTCCTTGACGAAGGTGCTGGGATCGCCGGACAACAGGCGGAGCGGATCCATGCTCAGGCGTCGACCCCGTCGGCGTCGCCACCGTCCGTGCCGTCGCCATCTGTGCCGTCACCGTCGACACCATCGGTGCCGTCGCCGTCCGTGCCGTCACCGTCGACACCATCGGTGCCGTCACCGTCGACACCGTCGGCGTCGCCACCGTCTGCGACCGGCCCGGAGCCGGGCACCGCGTCGGTGAGAATCTCGTCGTCGGACAGGCTTTCCTTGGGGGTATCGCTCATCTCTCTCCTTCAGGATGGGCCGCCGCAACGCGGCCGGTGGCAGAGCTTGCATCCGCGACCCTAGTCCGCCCGGATCGCTCCGACCAGACCCAGTTAGGGTGTACCGAACAGGGTTCCTGCCGGCCGCGGGAGACCTCTGAAGTCACTGCAGCCAGATACCCGGCCACGGCGTCCACGATCGATTGCTCGGCCTCCTCGCGTCGGACGGTCGGTACGCCGTCACCCTGCTGGGGCCCGTAGCGTCCGAAGAAGGCATGCACCGAGCCAGGGACCACCTCGACCCCGCTGGTGGGCGACAGCTGGCTCAACGACGCCCGAATGGTGTCGGCGTCGGCGACCTCGTCGTGCTCGCCCAGCAGCGACAGGGTGCCGAACCTGGTTGTGGTCAGGCTGATGCCCGGGGCCGGATAGGCGCCCAGCAGAATCAGTCCACTGAGCTGGTCGGCATGCCGGGAGGCGTATTCGCCATCGCGCCGCCCAGGGAATGGCCCGCGATCACCACCCGCCGCCCGTTCGCGTAATGGAGTACGAACAACAGGATCCGGCCGGACGCTTCATGCGGTGAGCCTAGAACCCGAGCCCCTGCCGGCTGCCCAGCCCAGCGGGGGGTGTCACGCCTGGTTCCGGTTCTGGACCGACTGACATCGGCGAGCACGCTCGGCCATACTGTGATTAGGTTAGGCAAAGCTAACTGCACGGACGACGCCGATTCACCGGACCTGGCACCGTCCGTGCTCCACTGAACAGGAACATCGGATCCGAACGTGCTGGCAACCTTCATCATCGGGCTGCGTGAGGGGCTGGAAGCAGCCCTGATCGTTGGCATCATTGCCGCATTCCTGAAACGGAATGGACGCTCCCTTTCCCCGATGCTGGTCGGGATCACCGCCGCCGTGCTGCTCAGTCTCGGCGTCGGCATCACCCTCAAGCTGATCGAGCAGAGCCTGCCACAGGCCGCCCAGGAGGGCATGGAGGCGATCATCGGCATCGTCGCCATCGTGTTCGTCACCAGCATGGTGTTATGGATGAATACCCACGCCCGCGGCCTGAAACGCGAACTCGAGGGGGCCGCCGGCGAGGCGCTCGGCACCGGCTCGACTCGAGCCCTGGTCGCGATGGCGTTCCTGGCTGTGCTCAAGGAAGGCTTCGAAACCTCGGTCTTTCTGCTCGCCACTCTCTCGGCGTCCACCAACGCCGGACTGGCCGCGACCGGAGCGACGCTGGGCATCCTGACCTCTGCGGTGATCGGCTACGGGCTGTTCACCGGAGCCATGAAGATCAACCTGGGCAAGTTCTTCAGCTACACCAGCGGCTTTCTGCTGCTGGTCGCCGCCGGCCTGGTGGTGAACACCCTCGGCACGATGCGCGAAGCCGGCTGGCTGAACGCGGGCCAGCAGCGCACCCTCGACCTGTCGTGGCTGGCTCCTCCCGGCTCGGTGCAGGGCGCCCTGTTCACCGGCGTGCTCGGCATTCCGCCCTACCCGGTGCTGATCCAGGTGGTCGGCTGGTTCGCCTACCTGATCCCGATGTGCAGCTACCTGTACTGGCCCAAGCGGTTCCGGCCCAGCGCGAAGGAGGCCGTCCGACTGCGGTTCGGCATCGCCGGCGCTCTGGCCCTGGCCGCCACGGCGATGTTCGTCGTCATCGGCCCGGCCGGCCTGCCCGCGCTGGGTCCGGCCACCCTGGTGGACGCCGATGGTCAGCCGGCCGGCATCGTCAGCGCCCAGGACGGCACGGCCGTGATCAGCCTCGGCGCTGAACAGTCGTCGATGCCGCTGACCAACGGCGTTACCGCGCCGCACGGCACGGTGCCGGACGCGGTCCAATACCGCCAGGCACTGGACGTTCCGCTGGCTGACCTGCCGGCCACGCTGAGCCTCGACGAGCTGATTCGACTCAACGGCGGACGGCTGCCGGTGGGCGTCAACCCGCAGGTTGCCCGGGGGCCGTTCACGGTGGCCTGGACGGGGTCCGGACAACGGTCGTTGTGGCTCGTCGGCGGCCAGCTGCTGGACTTCACCCAGACCCGCACCAGCACGGCGACCCTCAACGGCGGCGGACTGCCCAACCCTCGCACCCTGACCCTGGCCGGACCGGTGTCGGACGGTAACGCAGCAGCGTCCGGCACCCTCATCGTGGACCCCGCCCGCGTAGCCCTGGCCGAGACCGCCGCCGTCCAGCTCCGCTCCGGTCAGCTGGAACGCCAATTCTGGGGGCGGACGGTGCCCGCGATCCTGATGATCGCCGCCCTACTCACTCTGGTCGCAGCGCTGCGCGTGCAGCGCCGACTCTCCCCCGCGCCCGCCGAGCAGGTCGCGGTTCCACTGACTGAAACCAGGAGGAACATCAATGTCCCGTAAGTTCCGAGCGGCCGTCGGCCTGGCTGCTGCCGTGGTGGCACTGGCCACCGCGGCGTGCGCCACAACTCCCGCCGCGAGCGTGAGCGCCGGCGGCACTGCGTCCGGCGCGGGCGAAGGAAGTGCCCCGGTGAGCAACGGCGCCGCCCAGGTCAAGGTCACCCTGAGCAACGACGGCGGTGACAAGTGCACGGTGGACTACCCCACCGCCGCTGCCGGCCCGGTCACCTTCACCGTCGAGAACATCAGTTCGAGTGCGATCACCGAGGTGGAGTTGCAGAACGAGCTGAAGATCCTGGGCGAGAAGGAGAACCTGGCACCGGGGCTGCCGGCGGCCAGCTTCACCGTGACTCTGGACGGCGGCCAGTACACCCTCTACTGCCTGGGCGCGACCCCCGAGACCCAGACGTTCACGGTCACCGGCAAGGCCCCGGCCGCCCCGGCCGGCAGCACCTCCAGCCTGCTCAATCAGGGCACCAAGGAGTACGCCACCTGGGTGGTCGGCCAAGCGGCCGAGATGAAGACCGCGATGGCCGGCCTGAAGACCGCCGTGGACAGCGGCGACCTGACCAAGGCCAAGGCCGCCTACGTCAACGCTCGGCCGTTCTACGAGAAGATCGAGTCCGACGTCGAGGGCTTCGTGATGGCCGGCTTCAAAGTGGACGACAACCGGGGCAACCTGGACTACCTGATCGACATGCGCGCGTCCAACCTGGACGAGAAGGTCGGCTGGTCGGGCTTCCACGCGGTCGAGCGTGACCTGTTCAAGAACGGCAAGATCACCGCCGATACCAAGAAGTTCGCCACCGATCTCGACACCAACGTCGGCAAACTCGTCGTGGTGGTGAACGAGCTCAGCTACAAGCCCGAGGACCTGGCCAACGGAGCCGCCGCCCTGCTCGAAGAGGTTCAGTCGAACAAGATCACCGGCGAGGAGGAGGCCTACAGCCACATCGACCTGGCCGACTTCGCCGCCAACGTCGAGGGATCCCGGCAGGCCTTCGCCTATCTGCAGCCCGGGCTGGAGAAGGTGGACCCCGAGCTGGTCACCGAGGTCGTCACCCAGTTCGGTAACGTGGACGCGGCGCTGAGCAAGCTGCGCGACAACACTGCACCGGGTGGGTACCTGTCCTGGACCGCGGCCAACCGCGCCGCGCACGCCAAGAACTTGAGCCAGGCGGTGCTCGGCCTGCAACAGCCGATGCAGAAAATCGCCGAGAAGGTCGCCACCGCCCGGTGAGCGATCCACAGTCACGACGGGAAGGCGGATCAGGAATGACTGAAAGGTCAGAACCTCCGGCGATGCCTGCGCCGAACCCGTCTACGGTCGCGTCACCCGAACTCGCGGACGGTTCGGAGGCGCCGGGGGGCATCGATTTCGAATCCGCTGCAGCATCGGGCGCCGCCCCGTCCGGCCTGTCGGGGGTGTCGCGACGCAGGCTGTTCGCCGGTGCGGCCGGCACCGCAGTGGTGGGTGCGGCGGCCGGTGCCGGCGTCACCGCCGCGGTGTTGGGTGGAGACAGCCGAGGAGCGGAGTCCATTCCCGGCGCCAGCGGCACCGACAGCATCGACCTGACCACCAGCCTGCCGTTCTACGATCAGGTGCACCAGAGCGGCATCCGGACCCCGCCACAGCGGCATGCGGTCTACATGACCTTCAACCTGACCAAGGACGCCAACCGGCGATCGCTGCAGGTACTGCTGGCTCGCTGGTCGGCGGCGATCGCCCAGATGGTGCAGGGCAAGCCCATCGGCCCGGTGCAACCCGCCAGACCGGACGCTGTCGGCATCGACACCGGTGAGGCCGAGGGCCTGGCGCCGGCTTCCCTGACGGTGACCGTCGGACTGGGGCCAGGGGTGTTCGACGACCGGTTCGGATTGGCCGACAAGCGGCCCGCACGGCTTGCCGCCCTGCCGCGGATACCCGGCGATGTGCTCCAGCCCGGGTTGACCGGTGGCGATCTGTCCGTTCAGGCCTGCGCGGACGATCCACAGGTGGCCTACCACGCCGTGCGCAACCTGGCCAGAATGGTCACCAGCACCGCCCATACCCACTGGGTCGTGCTCGGGTTCGGACGGGCCAGCGCAGGTCCCGGGCAGGAGACGCCGCGCAACCTGATGGGGTTCAAGGACGGTACCCGCAACATCTCCACCGATGCCGACTACGACGACTTCGTCTGGCTGAACGACGCCGACTGGATGACCGGAGGCACGTACCAGGTGGCTCGCAAGATCATCATGACCGTCGAGACGTGGGACTTCGACCGGGTCAGTGACCAACAGGTCATCTTCGGCCGCACCAAGGACGAGGGTGCGCCGCTGACTGGTACGAAGGAGTTCGACACGCCCGATTTCACCTTGAAGGCCGAAGGCGCGCATGTGATCGACCAGAGCTCGCACATCGCATTGGTGGCACCGGAGAACAACCAGGGCATCAAGATTCTCCGCCGCAGCTACAACTTCACCGACGGGCTGAACGACCAGGGCCTGCTGGATGCCGGGCTGTTGTTTCTCAGCTATCAGAACGACCCGCAGCATTTCATCGACCTGCAGAACAAGCTGGGCCGGTTCGACCTGCTGAACGAGTACATCAGGAACGTCGGCTCGGCGATCTTCGCGATTCCCCCGGCACCCAGGACCGGCGAGTACATCGGCAAGGCCCTCTTCGACTGATCCGAGCGAGGTCGGTCGTTGCGGGAGTCGGGGACGGTTCCCAACTCCAGCCACGGGACGCCCCAATCTGCTCATCGGGCCTGGCGGGAGTCGGGACGATCCCCAACTTCGGCAGGCGGCGACGCTCCCCTATTCAGGTACGGATGCCCTTTCCACGGTATTCGTGCGTGGCAATTGTGACCTCTGGTCAGCACCCGGCGTCCGCGCCTACGGTCCTATCAGCCGACGAAGCGGGGGGCTTCGCGGCTCGAGAAAGGCACGACGATGGGAATTCAGCAGAACGCCACCTACTACCAGGCGGTTGCCAAGAAGCTCGAGGACTGGGGTTGGGGAGATTTCCTCAACTTCTGGCCCGGCTGGGACACCCGCACCAACAGCTCGACGATCAAGATGCCGACCGGCGTCACCGTCCATCACACCGGCGGCAAGGCCACCGCGACCAGCTACCTGATCAACCCGGTGGACCGTCCGAAGTTGAAGGTACTCGCCAATGTGCACATCGACGTGCTGGAGCGGCGGATCCGGTTCATCTGCGCGGGCGGCGCCAGTCACGGTGGCTACACCTTCGAGCCGTGCTTCGACCGGATCGTCGCCGGCACCGCTCCACTGGATCGCGACCTCGAGCCGGGCCCTGACTCGACGACGTTCTCGATCAACAAGCGCACCGTCGGCGTCGAGGTGGACGGGGTCGGTGGCGCCACCGAATGGGACGACTGGACCTACCGGGCCTCGGTTGCCCTGGCGGCAGCCTGTCAAGAGGTGGCCGGATGGCCGCTCGGGGACGCCCCCCGGGTGGGCGCCCACAAGGAGCACACCCGCCGCAAGCCCGGGGACCCATTCGTCAACATGGGCACTTTCCGAATGGACGTCAAGGCCTGCCTAGCTCAACCGTGGGGGCCAAACATGGGCCGGCCGGAGTTTGTGCTGGGCGACCGGGTGCTCTCCCGGGACGGCATCGATAGCGGCCCGGACGTCTCCGCGCTGATCGACCTGCTGGTCGAACTGGGGTACGAGTTGATGGACGACGGCCAGTTCGGACCCGCAGTGGAGCGGGCGGTGATCGACTTTCAGCTCAAGCATGTGTTGGTGGCGGACGGCATCGTCCGCGGTGACACGGTGCAGGCGCTGAAGATGGCGCTGACCGCACCTGGGAGCAACGAGACCGAGACGCCGATAACCCCGGCGCTGCCGGAGAACGTCTTCGGCGCGGGAGCCGAGGAACCGTCCAGTCAACGGGATTTCCGGTTCGGCCAGGCGAACTTCGAGTCCGAGAAGTTCGGCGGCTTCGAACGCAGTACCCCCGACCGAGGTGCCTTCATGCGCGACGTGATGAAGTGCTCGATCTACGCCCTGTGCGAGGTCAAGCAGGAGGGTCGGGACGCGATTCGCGCGGTGCTCGGCCCCGAGCGGGTGTTGGTGTTCGCCAAGAATCTGGTCTGCGTCATGTGGGACGCGCGCAAGTGGCGGCATCACGGAACGAAGAACGTCACCTTCGGCAACGACATCCACGGCGCGATCCGGGTGACCCTCGAGGATCTGCTGGGCAGCGGGCTGATGGTGGACGTGATCTCGGTGCATGTGCGGCCGAAGGTGGTTGCCAACCTGGCCAAACGGCAGGCAGATATCAAGAAGGCCATGTCGCTGGTACGCGACGGGGTGCCGACGATCGTCGCCGGCGACTTCAACACCCAGACGGCCTTCTCGATCGTGAAGCCGTTCGGGTTCGTCCGGGCGACCCCGGCCGTTGACACCTCGGACACCCCCGGAATCCAGAAGCCGGACGCGGTCTTCGTCAGCAGCGGGCTGAAGATTCGCGGCACCAAGCTGATCGACCCGGGTGACATCTCCGATCACAAGGCCTGGTTGGTGCAGGGCACGCTCAAGGCGATCTAGCGGTTGAGCCGGGTGAATCAGCCCGGCGGCGAAGGCCTGGACGCCGCTCGCCGGAACGCGGGGTGGCGCTGTCAGCCCTACGCACATCTACCCACAGGCGTATCTCCGGCCGTATACCTCGCTCCAGATAGCCAGGTTGCCGGCACCAAAATGGGTCGGCTCAGACCGAACGGGAGACCCATGACCCACCCAATCTGGACGCGCCTGAGCCGCGTCCTGCTACGCCCCGCCGTCTGCGGGGCCATCATCCTGGGCGGCGCCGGCGCCGTGGTTGCGTCCGCACCCACTGCCGATGCCGTCCCGATCCGCACCGAGAACGGCTGGTCGGTGCTGCTCTGCCGGTTCTCCGACGTGCCGGACACCCCTCAGCCGGTCAGCTTCTTCAACCGCTTCTTCGGAGCTGCAGGTGCCGGCCAGAAGGGGCTCTACGACTACTTCTCGGCACAGAGCTACGGCAAGGTGAAGATCAACGCGGTCGTCCGCGGGTGGTACACGATGCCGTACTCGAAGGCCACGGAAGCCCCGAAGTCCCGCTGGGACAAGATCAACGACTGCGTGTCGACGGCAGCCGCCAACGGCTACAACGTGCCCGCCGGCAATCGGATCGCGGTGATCACCAACTCGCAACAGGACTCCGGTTCGGCCGGCGGGCGGGTGCTGCTCGACCCGTTCGCCTGGGACGTCCGCTTCGCTTCTCATGAGATGGGGCATGGCTACGACCTGGGCCACTCGTTCTCCAACGATCTGACCTACCAGAACGCCTCCTGGTCACAGCCGGGTGAGTACGACGACATGTGGGACCAGATGAGCGCCCAGCATGTCTACAGCGTCAACGGCGGCACCTTCGGCGAGACCGGAACGTCGCTCAATGCCTATCACCGGGACAAGCTCGGCTGGCTGCCGATGAATCGGATCCGCACCTTCAGCTCCGGTGGCGAAACCGCCGCAACCGTGACCGTGGCGCCGCTGCAGCTGCCCTCGGTGGCCGGCACGCTGCTGATCCGGGTGCCATTCGATCCGAGCGACCTGTTCCACTACTACACCGTCGAATACCACCGGAAGGTGGGCTGGTCGCGGGCCATTCCGGCCAGCACGGTGCTGATCCACGAGGTGCAGAACGGACGGGCCACGCTGCTGCGCTCGCTCACCCGAACCGGCAAGCCGCCGCTGCAATCACTGAGCGCCAATGGCGTGACGATCAGGGTGCTGTCGCACGGACGTACTGCCCGGGTCCGGGTCACCTCCGGAATGGCTCAGCGCTGCCTGCAGGGCTGGGTGTGGCGCGAAGCGCGTCCGAGTGATCGAGTCTGCGTGACCGGAGCGACCCGCTCGCAGGTTGCTGCCGACAACGCCGTCAAGGCATTCCGCTGGATCCCCGGGGCTTACGGCCCGCACACGTGCGTGAACGGCTACGTGTGGCGCGAGGCGTACGCGGGCGACGACGTCTGCGTGCTGCCCTCGCAGCGGACGCTGGCGGCAGCGGACAACGCCGCGGCATCATCTCGGCGCAACCCGGCTCGGATGATCTACGGACCGAACACCTGCGCCAACGGCTACGTGTGGCGCCAGGCCGACCTCTCGGACTATGTCTGCGTGCCCGGCTCGACCCGATCTCAAGCGAAGGCCGACAACGCCGTGAAGGCCAGTCGGTGGGTGTCGGGCGCCTACGGTCCGCACACCTGCCGCCCCGGTTACGTGTGGCGCGAGGCCTGGGTGGGTGACGATGTCTGCACGACGGGCCTGATCCGGGCCCAGACCTGGGCTGACAACGCACAGGCCCGGGCGCGAGTGGCTCGCGTCTCCGGCTGATCCCTCCACGCAGCGGCCCCGGCACTCGCCGGGGCCGTTGCGCGTGGATCGACTGGTTGTTCGGTGGCGGCCAACGCCAGACCGGGGCCGCTAGACTCCCACCCGTCCCGACGTTAGGGACGCTGCGGGGCGGTAGCTCAGCCGGTCAGAGCAGGGGACTCATAATCCCTGGGTCGTGGGTTCGAGCCCCACCCGCCCCACAAGGACGAAATAGCCTAGTCAAAGCGCACATTCTTCGGGACTCGTCCGCCGTCTCATTTCACGCCTGTTCCGGTCGAATTCCCGCCGCTCGTGGCGCATTTGTGGCACAACAGCGTCGAGCGCATCGGCCACCGCGTCCAGCTCATCGGGAAACAGGCCCGCGTAGATGTCCAGCGTCATGGCAGCCGAAGCATGCCCAAGCATCGACTGAACAGCCTTAACCGTCGCCCCCGACGCGATAGCAAGCGAGGCAGCCGTGTGCCGAAGATCATGCGGTGAAGTGGCTGCCTTGCGTTTACTAGTGGGACAACACGTGAAGGAGGCCAATCGTCCAGTGTCGGCTCGTACAAGTGAACGACCAGATTCATAAGTCACCGCCATCGGCACTCAAGCGTGCAAACGGCTCGACAAGTCAACCGAGAGCCAGAGCGCCACTACCCTGATCAGTTATGGCGAAGAAGCCCAAGGAACCCACCCATGCCGAGCAGCTCTACCATCGCTGCCGCGCGATCGTGCACGCCGTCGCCGACCAGTCGCAGCTCCTGGCTAACGCAGGTCGCTCAGCCGAGGCTATCAGCGCACTGACCAGCGCCCAGCGTGACCTACGCGACCTCAAGCGAGAAATCACCGATGCCGAGCGTCAAATCCGGCTCGAAGCGACGCAAGCCCGTCAGGCGGCCACCCGTCGAAGTCAGAACTCCGCGATTCTAGGCAAGACTATGAAGAAGGCCGTCAGCGCCGCATCCGCATCACAGAAGACGGATATTAGCCGTCAACAGACTGCCCTTCTGGCCGAGTACCTGCCAGTAAAGGGTCAAGTCCCTGGAAGTGGTGTAACGGCTGATCCTTCGTTTTAGGCGCTGAGCGCGATGAAGGTGTCGGCGACCACCTCGCCTTCTGTATCAGGCAGGACGCGCATGCGGGAGCGGGCCAGAACCTCCAGCCCGAGGTAGCGGCGCCCTTCGGCCCACTCATCGGTCTGCTCGGCCAGAACCCCTCCGACGAGGCGGATGACGCTCTCCCGGTTCGGGAAGATGCCGACCGAGTCGGTGCGGCGACGGATCTCGCGATTGAGTCGCTCGTTGGGATTGTTCGACCAGATCTGTGACCAGACATCTTTGGGGAACTCGGTGAACGCAAGAATGTCCGCCCTGGCGGTATCGAGGTGCTCGGCGACCGCGGGGAGTTTCTCGACGACGTAATCCAGGGTGCGATCGAACTGGGCGTGGACGTCGGAGGCTGTGGGCTGGTCATAAACGGAGTGCAGCATCGCTTTCACGGCCGGCCACATGCTCTTCGGGCTCACGCTCATCAGGTTCGCCGCGTAGTGGGTGCGGCAGCGTTGCCAGGTGGCGCCGGGCAGGTTCGCTGCGATCGCGTCCCTCAAGCCGGCATGGGCGTCGGAGGTGACCAGCTGCACGCCGGTGAGTCCGCGAGCGACCATGTCAGCGAAGAACGCATTCCACGCCGACCCGGTCTCACTCGTGGCCGTCTGCAGGCCGAGGACTTCGCGGCGGCCGTCGCCGTTGACGCCGGTGGCGATCAGCACGACCGTGTTGACCACCCGCCCGCCCTCGCGGACCTTCATCGTGAGCGCGTCGGCGGCGACGAAGGTGAACGGGCCCGCCTCCGCCAAAGAGCGGTGCCGGAACTGGTTCACGTGCTCGTCGAGCTCGGCCGCCATCCGGCTCACCTGCGACTTCGACAGGGCGTGAATGCCGAGGGTCTTCACCAGCTTGTCCATCCGCCGAGTGCTCACCCCGGCGAGGTAGCAGTCCGCGATCACGGTGACCAGGGCCGCCTCGGAGCGTTTGCGACGCTCCAGCAGCCACTCCGGGAAATAGGTGCCCGATCGCAGTTTCGGGATCGCGACATCGATCGTGCCAGCCCGAGTGTCCAGATCGCGGTGGCGGTAGCCATTGCGGTGCGCCAGGCGGTCAGGGGACGGCTGACCCCATTCGGCGCCGACCACCGCGTCTGCGTCAGCGGACAGGAGAGCGTTGATCATGGTTTGCAGCAGATGCCGCATCAAATCCGGCGAAGCTTCCGAAAGTGCTTCGCCGAGAACGGTCGCAGGGTCGACAATATGTGGAGCGGTCATCGTGTTGATGCCTTTCGAGTTGGGGTAAGAGACTTCTCGAAGAATCACACGGTGACCGCGCCCACGTCAGTAACGACGGACTGGACCACCGTGCGTTACACCACTATGCGGGCACTACTCAGTAAAGTCGGCTATTGACCAGGCCATCGCCGATCTCGACAGAGGCAAAGCGTTCGTCCGCGACAGCAAGACGCAGCCAACGAGTAGCGCGGACACCGGCGATGCCGAATCGCTATCAGCCACGGCTCCTCGAACGGTCCCTGTACCAGACCCCCCAACGGTGCCGGCGCAGTCGGGCACCGGACCCTTCCCAGGCGCATCAGCTGCGCTGGTGGGACGGCTACCGCTGGAGCGAGCACGTCAGCGACGCCGGTGTCCGAGCCGTTGACCCAATCCGCTGACCGTTCGAGAATCTCACCCGAGGCCAATCCCGACAACCATCGTTGCTCTCAATATGAAGGGGCGGCACGGTCACCTGGCGCACGGCCTGGGTTCCGACCGCCGCTGCCTCAGGGGCAGTCCACTCAGTTGCGCGTGGCGCGCCCTGCGTCGGCTTCCATCTCGCGAGCCGCAGAAGTGCAAGAATCTTGTCCCAGTCTTAGTCAGGGAGGATGGATTGTGGCGTTCGAGGATGCTCTAGCCGATGTTGCCGCCAAGGTCGAACAGTATGGGAAGAACCTCCTCACCGAGGAGGCAACGAAGACTGCGGTGGTCATGCCGTTCATTAGCACGGTGCTGGGATACGACGTGTTCAACCCCACTGAGGTGGTCCCAGAGTTCGTGGCGGACGTAGGCATAAAAAAGGGCGAGAAGATCGACTTCGCCATCCTTCGCGGGGGCGAGGTGCAAATTCTGGTCGAGGCAAAGCAGATCGGAGCGCCCCTGACCCTTGAAAACGCCAGCCAACTTGTCCGTTACTTTCACGTCTCTACGGCCCGAGTCGCCATCCTGACGAACGGACAGCACTGGCACTTCTACACCGACCTCGATGCGCCCAATCGGATGGATGACAAGCCGTTCCTCCGTTTGGACCTTCGCAACATCGACCCTTACGCGCTGCCTGAACTCAAGAAGATGACGAAGGAGGCATTCGACCTTGACTCCGTCCTCCTCGCCGCGGAGGAACTCAAGTACGTCAGCGGACTCAAACGGGCGATCGCGACCCAGTTCGAGTCTCCCAAGGACGACTTCGTCAGGCTTCTCGCCAGCGATGTTTACGAAGGCACGTTCACCGCAAGAGTACGAGAAGTCTTCTCGCGATTGGCTTCGAAGGCACTGCAGCAGTTCATCAATGATCAAGTAAACGAGCGACTGAAGTCCGCACTCGGAGGAGCCGCTCCTCTGGTCGGCGCTGCACCGCAAGTCCGCGAGCCGGAGGTCGAGGAAGCTTCGGACGAGGTCTCGACTGAGCCACACAGCGATGTCGAGACGACGTTGGAAGAACTGGAAGGGTTCCATATCGTCCGCGCGATCCTCGCGAGTGATGTGCCATTCGATCGAGTTGTGTCGCGGGACAACAAGTCATACTTCAACCTCTTGCTCGACGACAACAATCGCAAGCCTTTTTGCCGCCTCCACTTCAACCGCAAGCAGAAGTACCTGGGCCTCTTCGATGCTGACAAGACGGAACGACGGGTGCCTCTTGATCGTGTGGAGGAGATCTACTCTCACGCCGAGGCGCTGCGAGAAACGATGCGCCGCCACCTCTGAAGCGACTCTCGAAGAGCTTTGCTCCTATGCACCTTGCCAGTGCTCGACTGCTGATTACTGCTCTTAAAGGTCAAGCCGGCTTCGGCCTCGCACGCTGATCCACCCCGGGGCCCCAGCTCGCTACGCTCAGGCGTTGAAGCTTGGTCGGAGACCAGACCGGTCACCGTTATCCAAATTTGACTCGCCGCCATATGATTCCCTGGCCGTCTCCCTCCGTTGTTCAGGAAACGAAAATACCTACTGCCGCCGCATTCGCCCGAATGACATTCACTGTCACAGTCCATTTGTACTTGGGATCGCCTTTGTTGGTGGCCACGTGATTAACGTCAAGGATCAGGCGTCCGTCTCCCATGCCAGCTTCGATCTCCATCTCCCAATACTCTTTTGCTTCCATCCACTTCCCGTTCCCCAGCCGGAACACGAGACTTAGGGCCGTTCCCAGCGGACCAGGGACTGGCGCGTTAGCATCGGCATTGCGACCGACCCAGCCTTCAGGAGTGGAGGTGAAGACGGCCGGCCACGGACTCTCAATACATATTTCGCCACTTGCGCTGATAATTAGTCTATCCCCGGGGTT
>CAVRRM010000012.1:0-98134 GCA_963723605.1 uncultured Actinomycetota bacterium
AACTGCTCCCGCTGCCCGGACAGCACGACACTGCGCACCCGCTCGGGAAGGTCGCGCCAGGGGGTGGTCAGCTTGAAGTCGTACTTGTCGGCCAGCGCCTTGAACAGGGTCTGGAAGTACCCGGAGACATACACCGATGTCCAACACGAGACCGCGCCGTCGGCGAGGCTCTTGCCGGTGTCGGGAACGATCAGCTCGACATCGACCTCGCTGGTGGTGCCCAGGCCCGAACAGGCCGGGCAGGCGCCCCAGGGTCCGTTGAACGAGAACTGCCTCGGCTCCAGCTCTTCGATCGAGATGTCGTGCTCGTTGGGGCAGGCGAGCTTCTCGGAGTATCTTCGCTCGCGGCCCGGGTCTTCGGCGGGCAGGTCGACGAAGTCGATCGCGAGCACGCCGGACGCAAGCCCCAGCGCAGTCTCGACCGAGTCGGTCAGCCGGCGCTTGGCGGAGGCCTTCGCCGCCAACCGGTCGACCACCACCTCGATGTTGTGCTTCTTCTGCTTGTCGAGAGTGGGCGGCTCGGTGAGCTGATGGATCTCACCGTCGACCCGGACCCGGCTGAGCCCCTGGGTGGCCAGTTGGCGGAACAGGTCCTGGTACTCCCCCTTGCGCCCCCGGACGACCGGCGCCAGCACCTGGAACCGGGTGCCTTCCGGCAGGGTGAGCAACCGGTCGACGATCTGCTGGGGGCTCTGCCGAGCGATCGGCTCACCGCAGATCGGGCAGTGTGCGCGGCCGGCCCGGGCGTACAGCAGCCGCAGGTAGTCGTAGATTTCGGTGATGGTGCCGACCGTGGAACGGGGGTTTCGGCTGGTCGACTTCTGGTCGATGGACACCGCCGGCGACAGGCCCTCGATGAAGTCGACATCGGGCTTGTCCATCTGGCCGAGGAACTGCCGAGCGTAGGCCGACAGCGACTCGACGTAGCGACGCTGGCCTTCGGCGAAGATGGTGTCGAAGGCCAGGGACGACTTGCCCGAGCCCGACAGGCCGGTGAAGACGATCAGGGCATCGCGCGGCAGGTCGAGGCTCACATTGCGCAGGTTGTGCTCGCGTGCACCTCTGACGATCAGCCGTTCATTCACGGCGATCATGTTATGTCCTGGTCACGACAGATCCCGCGCCGGGTCGGCTGGGCACCTTCCTGCGGCACCCCTTAGGGTGGCCATCATGACCGAGCAGACGTTCTCAGCACCGCTGGAGACGCTCCGGAAGCGGGTTCAGGAGGCCACCCAGCGACTGCTCGGCGACACCATCGGCATCACCGACGCCGACTGGAACGGCGCCAGCCGGCTGCCCGGGTGGTCCCGGGCCAACCTGGCTGCGCACCTGGCGGCCAACGCGGACGCGCTGAGCGGCGCGGTGGAGGCCGCAACGCAGGGTCGCGACGTCGTCCTGTACCCCTCACCAGACCTTCGCCGTAACGCCATCGAGGCGGGTTCCAGCCTGACCGGCCTGGAGCTGCAGATCTGCCTGGACACCTCGGCGGGCCGGCTGGAACGGGCGATGGAGGGGGTGGAGGACTGGGCCACACCGATCGACCTACTCGGCCGCAAGCTGACCCTGGCGCACATTCCGCTGGCCCGGCTGTCCGAGGTCGTCGTCCATCACCTGGACCTGGATTGCGGCTTCGACATCGATTGGCTGCACCAGGGCCCGGCTCGCTGGCTGCTGCAGTGGGCGCTGCTGTGGCATGCCGGCGACCCCGACCTGCCAGCCATGGAGCTGCAGAGCAGTTCAGGGTTGCTCGCCCAGTTGGGCAGCGGAGCCGAGCGCCGCACGGTCACGGGCACGGACGCGCAGCTGTGGAGCTGGTTGATGGGCCGGACCACCGCGGCGGACGACGTTCAGGGTGCGGACGGTCTCACCCTCCCCCTGCGATCATGAAGCCATGCTGATCGGAAACGGGGTGCGGCTGACCAAGACGTCGGTCGGCCCGATGGACAACAACGCCTACCTGCTCACCCACGGTGACGACGCGCTGCTGATCGACGCCGCCGCCGAACCGGACGCACTGCTCAGCCAGCTGGACGGGCTGAACCTGGTGGCCGTGGTGACCACCCACCGGCACGCCGACCACCTACAGGCCCTGGCCGCCGTCGTGGCCGCGACCGGTGCCCCGGCCTATGCCGGCTCGCCCGATGCGGCAGCGGTCACCGAGGCCACCGGCGTCACCTGCCGCGAGGTCTGGGACGGGGACGCGATCCAACTCGGGCCGGTCAGCCTGGCGGTGATCGGACTGGTCGGGCACACGCCGGGCTCGATCACGCTGGCCCACACCCCCGAGGACGGCCCGGCTCGGCTGTTCACCGGGGACAGCCTGTTTCCCGGGGGAGTCGGCAAGACCTGGCGGCCGAAGGACTTTGAGTCCCTGATCGCAGACGTGACGGCCAAGCTGTTCGAGAGGTTCGATGACGACACCATCGTGCACCCGGGACACGGCGCGGACACCACGCTGGGCGCCGAGCGTCCGCAGCTGGACGAGTGGCGCGCCCGGCACTGGTGACGGGTCGCCGAGTCGCTACTGCGGCGGCTGCTCGAACTGGGCCTGCTCGCGGTCCCGGTCACGCTTGGACTTGATCAGGCTGGCCACGGTAGTCACTACCAGGGTGCCGATGATCACGATCAACGAGAGCCAGATCGGAATGTCGACGCTGAAGCCCCAGCGATCGTCCAAGTGGTACTCGTGCATCGCGTGCAGCACCAGCTTCACCCCGATGAACGCCAGGATGAACGACAGGCCGACCGAGAGGTAGACCAGGCGCTGCAGCAGCCCACCGATCAGGAAGTACAGCTGGCGCAAACCCATCAGGGCGAAGACATTGGCGGTGAACACCAGGAACGGCTCCTGGGTCAGCCCGTAGATGGCCGGGATGGAGTCGAGCGCGAACAGCAGGTCGGTGCTGCCCAGGGCAATGATCACGAACAGCATCGGCGTGATCAGCCGCTTGCCGTTCTCGACGATGGTCAGCTTGGTGCCGTGGTACTCCTCGGTGGAGGGGAAGGTCTTCTTCACCCAGCGCATGGCGAAGTTCTCGGTCTTCTCGTCGTCGTCCTCGGGGTGGAGGTAGTCCATGAACAACTTCCAGGCCGTCCAGATCAGGAAGGCGCCGAAGACGAAGAAGATCCAGGAGAACCGCTCGATCGCGGCCGCGCCAAGGGCGATGAAGATACCCCGGAAGATCAGGGCCAGCACGATGCCGACCATCAACGCGTACTGCTGATACTTACGCGGAACCCGCAGGTTGCTCATGATGATGACGAAGATGAACAGGTTGTCGATACTCAGGCTGTATTCGGTCAGCCAGCCGGCGAAGAACTCGCCGGCGAACCGGGGACCCGACACCGCCCACACCCCGAAGCCGAATGCGACGGCCAACGCCACGTAGATGCTGATCGCGATCGAGCACTCGCGCATCGAAGGCTCGTGCGGTCTGCGCCCGATCACGATCAGGTCGAACGCCAGGAGTGCCAGCGTGGCGACGATCGTGATGGTCCAGACGGTTGGTGTGACGTGCAAGAGAGGGCCTCCTCAAGGTCCAGTGTCTGAGGTCTCCTACCGCTGTCGCCAGCCGAGACACCGGGGCGGATGACCGCCCGTGCTGACGACGCCTCGCAATGGGAGTACTCCCCTCGTCAGGGAAATCATCCCATCCCGCACGGAGCCAGGCCAAACCCTCGGCCACGAGCCTCTACTTGGTGGCTGCGAGAGTTTGCCTGATCATCTTCTTCAGGTCGGAGATCTCGTCGCGCAACCTGGCCGCCAACTCGAACTGCAGCTCGGCGGCCGCACCATGCATCTGGGTGGTCAGCTCCTGAACCAGGCCGGCCAGATCGCTGGCCGGCATGCCCTCGGTGTTGCGCGGCTGGTGACTGCCGAGCGGAACCGGCGAGACCGGACGGCGCCCACCGGTGCGGGTCATCAGCCCGGCGGTGTCGGCGTCTTCGCGGGCCAGCATGTCGGTGATGTCGGCGATCTTCTTGCGCAGCGGCTGTGGGTCGATGCCGCGCTCGGTGTTGTAGGCGACCTGCTTGGCCCGGCGCCGGTTGGTCTCGTCGATCGCAGCTGCCATCGAGGGAGTGATCGTATCGGCGTACATGTGCACCTGACCGGCCACGTTGCGAGCCGCGCGTCCGATGGTCTGGATCAGCGACCGGGCGCTGCGCAGGAAACCCTCCTTGTCGGCGTCGAGGATCGCCACCAGGCTCACCTCGGGCAGGTCGAGGCCCTCGCGCAGCAGGTTGATGCCGACCAGCACGTCGTACTCGCCCAGGCGCAACTCGCGAAGCAACTCGATGCGCTTCAACGTGTCGACCTCGGAGTGCAGGTACCTGGTGCGGATGCCGTTCTCCATCAGGTAGTCGGTGAGGTCTTCGGACATCTTCTTGGTGAGGGTGGTGACCAGGACACGTTCGTTGCGTTCGGCCCGGACCCGGATCTCGCCGATCAGGTCGTCGATCTGGCCCTTGGTCGGCTTCAGGATCACCTCGGGGTCGACCAGGCCGGTGGGCCGGATCAGCAGCTCGACCGGGGCGCCTGAGCGGGCCAGCTCGTAGGGGCCGGGAGTCGCCGACAGGTAGACGGTCTGGCCGATCCGATCGGTGAACTCCTCGAAGGTGAGCGGCCGGTTGTCCATGGCGCTGGGGAGCCGGAAGCCGTGCTCGACCAGGGTCCGCTTGCGGGAGGCGTCGCCCTCGTACATGCCGCCGATCTGCGGCACGCTGACGTGCGACTCGTCGATCACCAGCACGAAGTCGGACGGAAAGTAGTCGAGCAGGCAGTTCGGCGCACTGCCTGATTCACGTCCGTCGATGTGACGGGAGTAGTTCTCGATGCCGGAGCAGGTGCCGATCTGGCGCATCATCTCGATGTCGTAACCGGTGCGCATGCGCAAACGTTGAGCCTCGAGCAATCGCTGCTCACCCTCGAGCTGGGCCAGCCGGGTCTCGAGTTCGGCCTCGATGCCCGTGATCGCATGCTCCATGCGCTCAGGGCCGGCCACGTAGTGCGAGGCGGGGAAGATGGCCACCTCCTGGTCGACCGACAGCACCACACCGGTCAACGGGTGCAACGTGGACAGCGCTTCGATCTCGTCGCCGAAGAACTCGATCCGAACCGCGTTCTCTTCGTACATCGGGAAGATCTCGATGGTGTCGCCCCGGACCCGGAAGGTGCCGCGGGTGCCGGCCAGGTCGTTGCGGGCGTACTGGATGTCGACGAGTTGCCGGAGCAGCTGATCGCGGTCGCGGACGTCACCGACCCGTAGCCGCACCATGCGGTCGACGTACTCCTGCGGCGTGCCGAGGCCATAGATGGCCGAGACCGTCGCCACCACGATCACGTCGCGCCGGGTCAGCAGAGAGCTGGTGGCCGAGTGCCGCAGCCGCTCCACCTCTTCGTTGAGCGAGGAGTCCTTCTCGATGTAGGTGTCGGTCTGCGGCACATAGGCCTCGGGTTGGTAGTAGTCGTAGTACGACACGAAGTACTCGACCGCATTGTCGGGAAAGAAGTTGCGGAGTTCGTTGGCGAACTGCGCGGCCAGGGTCTTGTTCGGCTGCATCACCAGCATCGGACGCTGCAGCCGCTCGGCCAGCCAGGCGACCGTCGCCGTCTTGCCGGTACCAGTGGCACCGAGCACGACCACATCACTCTCACCGGCGGCGATCCGCTGTTCCAGCGCGTCGATGGCCGCCGGTTGGTCGCCGGACGGCACGAAGTCGGCTTGGACGTTGAACGGGGCGACCCGGCGGCGCAGATCGGTGGTGGGACGCATGACAGCAAGGGTAGGCGTCCGCTCCGACAGTTGTTGCAAGGGGCCCTGACCCGGACGCGAACCGGCGGGGCCCGAGCAGACCCCGCCGGTTCGGTGGCGCGTCGTTCAGGCCTTCAACTGGCTGTTGAGCAGCGAGTTCGTCATCGCCAGGTAGTCCTCCTGGAGCGAAGCCACGGTCACGCCGGACGGCACGATCAACGTCGACATCACCGCCAATCCATCGTCACGGACCGAGATGATCGACACGTAGGACAGCTTCACCGAGCCCTGGGACGTGGCCCTGGTGCCGGTCCAACTGCCGATGCCGGCCGACAACCGGTCGCTCTTCACATCGAGTTCAGCCGGATCCTTGCTGCTGACCCCGGTCATGTTCGCCGTGATCTGCTTCATGTACGCCGTGACGATCTCTTTGCCGGTGACCTTTCCCTCGACCTGGAAGGCCTGGGTGGCCAACAGCGACTTGCCGTTGGAGAGCTCGGTGTAGTTCTTCAACTCGTTGCGATTGGACTGCTCCCAGCCGTCCGCTGGGGTGACGCTGACGCCTAGTCCGACCTCGACGGAACCCGACGGCGTGGTCGGGGTGCTGCTGGACGGGCTGGGCGTCGGGTCCGGGCTCTGCGGCGTGCTGGGCGAGGGCGACGGGCTGACGGGCGGTGTGGTGGTGCCGACGCTGGGCGTCGGGGTCGGACCCGGATCGGGATCCCGCTGGCCGAACACCGTCATCAGCAGCCAGCCGAGCAGGGCGACCGCGACCAGTCCGGCGAGCACCACGCCGATCACCATGCCGCTGCTCTTGGGCTTGGGCGGTTGGCTCTGGAAACCACCCTGGTAGCCAGCCTGGCCACCCATCGGCACCTGGCCGAACTGGCCGCCGGCCGGCGGGAACTGACCGCCCGCGGGCGGGTAGCCGGGCTGCTGGGCGGCCTGTGGGTTCTGCTGGCCACCCTGCGGATACTGCTGGCCGCCCTGCTGTGGGTACTGCTGGCCACCCTGCTGTGGGTACTGCTGGCCGCCCTGCTGTGGGTACTGCTGGCCACCCTGCTGTGGGTACTGCTGGCCACCCTGCGGGTTCGGCTGGCCACCCGGCGGGTTCTGGCCCGGGAACTGGTTCTGACCGGGGAACTGATTCTGGCTCATGCCTGGGCCTCCTTCGCCTCGGTCGGACGGTGCGGCACCTTGGCCGACGCCCGGACGCTGACGCCACAGTTGGAACAGAACAGCGCCCCCGGCAGGAGCGGCATCTCGCAGGCGGGACAGAACTGCAGCCCCGGCCCAACCCCGCGGGCTCGGGCGGTCGACTCCAGGGCGGCCTCCATCAGGCCGCTGTGCAGTGCGGTGCGGATCCGGATGACGAGCACCGCGAGGATGGCCAGCCCCCAGAGGATGGACAGGATCAGCGCCAGCACCGGGTTGCCCAGGAAGCCGAGCAGGTAGGTGCCGCCGGAGAACAGCACGTTGGCGCCGATCGCCTCGGCGACGCCGCGGAAGTAGCGCGGGGTGAAGCCGTCGAAGCCCTCCCCCAGCCCCGAGAACTCGGCGCAGGCGATGCCCGTCGCGGTGCCCATCACGAGCGGCTTGACGAAGCCCTCGAGCACCAGCAGAGAGATCCAGGTGGGAGCGTCCGAAGGGCCGGCGTAGCCGCCGGTGATCAGCGGCCAGTGCTTCACCAGGGTGTCCGCGGTGGCGAATCCGACGCCCGAGATGACACCGAAGGTGAGGCCGTCCATCAGGTCGTCGAACTCCGGACGCGAGGCCAGGATCACCGGTCCGATCTGCCGGATCGCCTCGCCGATCACTGGGGCAGCGACGGCGGCGATCAGAAAACCGGTGAGGGACGGGGTCAGTCCCGCGTCGTCCCAGGACGCTGCCGGGCTGAGCGGTCCGCGCCAGGTCAGCCACAGCCAGGTCCAGAACCCACCCAGCACCGCGGTGAGGACGAAGGCCAACCCGGTCACCAGGATCGGCTCGTCCTCCCATTGGTTCACGTCGTAGAGGTAGACGATGTAGACGATCGGCATCGCGAACGCGGCGATCAGCACCGCGATCGGCAGCGCTCCGGTGGCGGCCACGATCACCGTGATCAGCAGCGCAAGACCCAGTGCGAACTGATAGGTCCGCGGCCGGACGGCTGCTCCGCGCGGCATGATCGTGGAGATCAGGTTGAGGGAGACCACGGATTCGTTGGGCTTCGCGGCGAACGACGTCCTTCGGGCGCCGTCGTCGGCGTGCGAGTCACGACCGCACACCTGACAGTAATGCGCCGCCTCCGGTACGTCGGCTTGGCAACGGGGGCACTGCACGGCTGGGATCCTTCCGATCGGTTTCGCGCGGCCCGGCCAGCGGGGTCGCGTCGGCACAGTCTGTCAACCGACGGGGGCAGCGACCATCAGGTCGCGGCCGATTCGTCGAATTTCTTGCGGACGCGACCGGATCCGGCCCGCGGTGGCCGACGGATGGTTCTCCTACCGGGGGTTTGACGGTCACGGACCTGCGATGACGCGATCGCGGTGCGCGTTCCGCAGCCGTGCCCAGAGATCGTCAACCGCGGACCTCAACTGTTCGGGCGTTCCGCTGTTGTCCAGCACCTCATCGGCGGCGGCCAGCCGGTCCGCCCGGGTCGCCTGGGCCCCGATCCTGGCCAACGCCTCGGCACGGCTCAGCCCATTGCGCCGGGCCAACCGCTCGATCTGCACCTCGGGGTCGACGTCGACCACCACCACCCGATCGAACGAGCCCAGCTGACCGGTCTCGACCAGGAGCGGGATCACCTGGACGACGATCGCGCCGGCGGGAGCGGCGGCGGCGAGTTGCCCGGCCCGAGCGCGCACCGCAGGATGCACGATGCCCTCCAGGTCCCGCCGGGCCACCGGATCGGCGAAGACGATGGCACCCAGGGCGGCCCGGTCCAGCTCTGCACGATCGGCGCCGCTCGGCGTCCGCAGCACTCCGGGGCCGAACCGCTGCTCGATCGCCGCCAGCCCCGGGGTGCCGGGGGCGACCACCTCTCGGGCGAGCACGTCAGCGTCCACGATCACCGCGCCCAGCTCGGCGAGGCGGCTGGCGACCGCACTCTTTCCGGACGCGATCCCCCCGGTCAGGCCAACGTTGAACACCCGTCGATTGTGACGCGAAACGGCCCCCACCGGGTGGTGGGGGCCGTTTCGCGTGTCGTGCGTTGCTCAGCGGCTGCCGGTGAGGCGGTCGCGCAGCGCCTGCAGTGCCTCGTCGGAAGCGAGCGAACCCTCGGGAGTTGAGTCCTCGACTCCTCCCGCGGAGTACGCCGCGGTGCTGACGTCGGCAACGGCAGCCTCGGCCCCAGCGGCCTCGGCGTCCTTGACCTGCGCCTTGTGCGCCTCCCAGCGGGCCTGGGCCTCGGCGTACTGCCGCTCCCATGCCGCCTGCTGATCCTCGTAGCCGGGCTTCCACTCCTGGGTCTCGGGATCGAAGCCCTCGGGGTAGATGTAGTTGCCCTGGTCGTCGTAGGACGCGCTCATGCCGTACAGCGCCGGGTCGAAGTCGTCGGCATGCATGTCGACACCCTCGTTGGCCTGCTTGAGCGAGAGCGAGATCCGGCGACGCTCGAGATCGATGTCGATGATCTTGACCATCACCTCGTCGTTGACGCTGACCACCTGCTCGGGGATCTCGACGTGACGCTCGGCGAGCTCGGACACGTGGACCAGGCCCTCGATACCCTCCTCGACCCGGACGAACGCGCCGAAGGGCACCAGCTTGGTGACCTTGCCCGGCACGATCTGGCCGATCTGGTGGGTCCGAGCGAAGGTCTGCCACGGATCTTCCTGGGTCGCCTTCAGCGACAGTGAAACGCGCTCGCGGTCCATGTCGACGTCCAGCACCTCGACGGTCACCTCGTCACCGACGCTGACCACCTCGGAGGGGTGATCGATGTGCTTCCAGGACAGCTCGGAGACGTGCACCAGGCCGTCCACCCCGCCCAGGTCGACGAAGGCGCCGAAGTTGACGATGGAGGAGACGACACCCTTGCGGATCTGGCCCTTGGCGAGTTGGTTGAGGAACGTGTGCCGCACCTCGGACTGGGTCTGTTCGAGCCAGGCCCGGCGGGACAGCACCACGTTGTTGCGGTTCTTGTCCAGCTCGATGATCTTGGCCTCGAGCTCCATGCCCACGTAGGGCTGCAGGTCGCGGACGCGGCGCATCTCGACCAGCGAGGCCGGCAGGAAGCCGCGCAGGCCGATGTCGATGATCAGACCACCCTTGACGACCTCGATCACCTTGCCGGTGACGACGCCGTCGGACTCCTTGACCTTTTCGATCGTGCCCCAGGCGCGCTCGTACTGAGCCCGCTTCTTGGACAGGATCAGGCGGCCTTCCTTGTCCTCCTTCTGTTGGACGAGGGCCTCGATCTCATCACCGACGGAAACGACCTCGAACGGGTCCACGTCGTGCTTGATGGAGAGTTCCTTGGAAGGGATCACACCTTCGGTCTTGTAACCGATGTCGAGGAGAACCTCGTCCCGGTCGACCTTGACGACGGTTCCGGTGACGATGTCGCCGTCATTGAAATACTTGATGGTTGCGTCCACCGCGGCCATGAAGGCTTCGGGGGATCCCAGGTCGTCGATCGCGATCTGGGCTGCCTCGGGAGAGGAGGTCATGTAGTAGGGCTCCGATATGACTGAACGTTATGGGCGCACCACAACCCTGCTCCTTGGGATTCGCTTCGCCGGAGAGTTCCGAGAAAACCATCGTTAGGCGCATGCGGGTCCTGCTCCGTCCGAGGCCGCACAGGTTGCGATGCTGCATCAGACTACCCAGCGCCGGTAAGGGGGGTCAATTGCGCGCCCCCAGCCGGTGTGCCGGATGTACCGCCCCCTCGTGTTTGGCGGTCAGCGGCTGAGCCAGGCGTCCGGCTCGCCGGCCAGGTCGCGGACGTGCGCCGGCAGGTCACCGCTGCGCAGTTGCTCAAGGGAGGTGTCGTCCAGCACCTGCCGCAGGCTGGACCGGACCGCGACCCAGAGCACCGGCAGGTACTGCGCCACACCCTCGTACGAGGTCTGGTGCGGACGCCGTCCGCGCACCTCGGCGAGCGGACCGTCGACGGCCCGGAAGACCGCCCCGACCGCGATCTGGGCGGCCGGCATGGCCAGTTGGTAGCCGCCTCGCGCGCCCTTGGTGCTGATCACGAGTTCGGCCCGTCGCAGGTCGGCGAGGATCGCCTCCAGAAACTTGCGCGGCAAACCCTGCGCCTGGGCGAGCGTATCCACCGACACCGGCGCGGCGCCGGGTTCGGACGCGTCCGCCAGTTGCAGCATTGCCCGGACGGCGTATTCGGTCTTGGCCGAGATCTCCACGGTTCTCATTGTGTCGCCTAGCCGGCGAGCGCGGGAACCGCCTCTTGCAGGGCCAGGGTTCGAATCGGCAGTACCCAGACCGGATCGCCGATGGTGAGGTCGAGCGCGGCGGCCTCCGCCCGGGTCAACTGGGCGAAGAAGGGCTCGCCGGTCTGCGTGTGATGCAGCTCGACGCGAACCTCGAAACCGAGCCGGACCAGCCGGTCGACGGTGGCCTCGGTGACCCGGACGCCGCTTCGCGCGGCCTCGGCCTCGGCCCGCGCCCGGTCCCGCTCGATCCGCAGGTCGTGCGGCCTGGCCACCTCACCGTTCAGCCGCGAAACCGAACCGAGGAACGACATCACGAACGGGTTGGCCGGACGGTCGTACAGCTCGTCGGGGCTGCCGACCTGCTCGATCCGGCCGGAGTTGAGCACCGCGATCCGGTCCGCGACGTCCAGCGCCTCGTCCTGATCGTGGGTGACCAGAACCGTGGTCACGTGCACCTCGTCATGCAGCCGCCGCAGCCAACGCCGCAGGTCTTCGCGCACCTTCGCGTCCAGCGCCCCGAACGGCTCGTCGAGCAGCAGCACCTGCGGATCGACGGCCAGCGCCCGGGCGAGCGCCATTCGCTGCCGCTGGCCGCCGGACAACTGGGCCGGGTAGCGGTGTTGGAACCCGGCCAGCCCGACCACCTCGAGCAGCTCGTCAACCTTGCGCCTGATCTCGGGCTTGGGCCGCTTGCGAATGGTCAGTCCGAACGCCACGTTGTCGCGCACGGTCAGGTGCTTGAAGGCGGCGTAGTGCTGGAAGACGAAGCCGATGCCGCGCTTCTGCGGCGGCACATTGGTCACGTCGCGGCCCTCGATCAGCACCGTCCCGGCGTCGAGGTCCTCCAACCCGGCGATAGCTCGCAACAGTGTCGACTTACCGGAGCCGGACGGCCCCAGCAGTGCGGTCAGCGAGCCGGCGGGAATGTCGAGCGACACGTCGTCGAGTGCTTTGAAGCTGCCGTAGGACTTGTGGGCGTCGGTGACGGAGATCATGCTGCGTTCCTCAGGGTTGGTTCGTTGACGGGTCGGGCGGGTCGCTTGCGGTCCAGAACGCTCATCAGCAGCAGCGTGACCAGGGCCAGGAACATCAGCAGGGTCGCGGCCGCGTAGGCGCCGTGGGTGTTGTGGTCGTCGATGTAGCGGGAATGGACGAGCAGGGTCAGAGTCTGCGACACACCTGGGAAGCCGGAGCTGACCATGATCACTGCGCCGAACTCGCCCAGGGCCCTGGCGACGGTGAGCACGACGCCGTAGGTCAGGCCCCAGCGGATCGCCGGCAGGGTGATCCGGGCGAAGGTCTGCCAGCGGGATGCGCCCAGCGTGGCGGCGGCCTGTTCCTGCTCGATGCCGATCTCATGCAGCACCGGCTCCACCTCGCGAACCACGAACGGCAGAGTCACGAAGATGGTGGCGATCACCATGCCGGGCAGCCCGAAGATCACCCGGAAGCCGACGTTGTCCAACCCGCCGAACCAGCCGTGCACACCCCAGAGCATGATCAGAGAGACCCCCACCACGATCGGCGAGACGGCGAATGGCAGGTCGACGATGCCGGAGAGCAGCCGGCGACCGGGGAAGCGGCCGCGGACCAGGGCCAGCGCGGTGACCACGCCGAAAATCACGTTGAGCGGCACCACGATGGCGACGATCAGCAGGGACAGATTGAGTGCCGAGATGGCGGCCGGGGTACGGATCGAGGCCCAGAAGGCGCCGAGGCCGGGCTCGAACGTGCGCCACAGGATGGCCACGATCGGCACCGCCACCAGCGCGAACACATAGCCGAGGGCCACGGTGCGCAGCGCGATCCGGGAGCCGGTGGAGATCCTCATGCGGCCCGCTCCTCTCGATCCGCGCTCCGGCCCGCGAAGAACCTCAGCACCAGCAGGGTGGCGAACGAGATCGCCAGCAGGGCCACCGAGACCGCGGCCGCATTCACCGGACGGTCGATCTCGATCTGCTGCTGAATGTATTGGGACGCAACCTGGGTCTCGCGGGGGATGTTGCCGCCGATCAGGACCACCGATCCGTATTCGCCGATCGCCCGGGCGAAGGCCAGCCCGCCACCGGAGATGATCGCCGGCCCAAGGGTTGGCAGCACCACCCTGCGGAAGATCGTCCAGTTGCCCGCGCCGAGGGAAGCGGCGGCCTGCTCGACGTCGCGGTCGACCTCGATCAGCACCGGCTGCACGGATCGGATCACGAACGGCAGGGTGACGAAGGCCAGCGCCACCAGCAGTCCCCAGCGGGTGGCGTTCAGCTGCAGGCCGATCGGGCTGTTGGGCCCGTACAGCGAGAGCAGCACGATGCTGGCCACGATGGTCGGCAGTGCGAAGGGCAGGTCGATCAGGGCATCCACGATGCGCTTGCCGGGAAAGTCGTCCCGCACCAGCACCCAGGCGATCAGCGTGCCGGTGATCACATTGATCGCGGCCACGACCGCGGACACCAGCAGCGTGGTGCCGAGCGCCGCGAGCGCCACCGGTGCGGTGATGGCGGCCCAGAATGCCCACGGCCCCTCGCCGAACGACGCGACGGTCAGGGCCGCCAGCGGCAGCAGCACGATCACGCTCAGCCAGAGCGTGACCACCCCGAGGGTCAGGCCGCTGACCCGACCCGCGGAGCCGACCCCGGCCGGGCGGTGCCGGCGGGGTGGCTGCACGGTGCCGGCGGCCGGCCGCGCCGCCGACGGATCGGCGGCGCGTCTGGTTGCGGTAACGGTCACGAGGTGGCCTTGTCGTAAATCACCGCGATGGTTCCGGTGTCCTTGGCGAACAGGGACGAGTCGACGGCCGGCCAGCCACCCAGGTCATCGATGGTCCACAGCTTGCTCGGCTGCGGGAACTTGCTGGCGAACTCCTTGGCCACGGTGCCATCCACCGGACGGAATCCCGCCTCGGCCCACAGCCGCTGGGCGTCCGGGGTGTACAGGTAGTCGCGGAACGCCGTTGCGGCCGCCAGGTTCTTGCTCTTGGCCAGCACCGCCACCGGGTTCTCGATCTTGAACGTGCTGGGCGGCGTGACATGGTTCACCGGATCGCCCTCGCCCTCGATGAAGAGGGCCTCGTTCTCGTAGCTCAGCAGCACGTCACCGGTGCCCTGCAGGAAGGTCTCGGTCGCCTCACGGCCGGACTTGGGTTGCACCTTGATGTGGTCGGCGACCAGGGCCGAGATGTAGGCCAGCCCGGCCTCGGGCTTCGCGCCGCCTTCGCTCTTGGTGGCGTAGGGGGCAAGCAGGTTCCACTTCGCCGAGCCGGACGAGAACGGGTTCGGGGTGACCACTTCGACGCCCGGCTTGAGCAGGTCGTCCCAGTCCTTGATGCCCTTGGGGTTGCCCTTGCGCACCACGATGGTGACCACCGAGCCGAACGGGATGCCCTTGTGTTCGCCGGCGTTCCAATCCGCGGCGACCAGGCCGGCATCGACCAGCCGGGTCACGTCTGGGGTGACCGAGAAGTTGACGATGTCGGCCTCGGCTCCGGCGGCGACCTTGCGGGACTGGTCGCCGGAGGCGCCGTAGGACTGCTGGAACTCGATGCCGCTGCCGGCGGGGGTTTGGTTGAACGCGGGAATCAACTTGTCGAAACCCACCTTCGGAACGGCGTAGGCATAGAGGTTGAGTGTCTTGGCTCCGCTGGCGGCGGACGAGGTGGCGCCCGGGTTGGCCACGTCGCTGGCGCCACCACCGGCGCAGCCGGTCATCGCCAGGGCAACAGTTGCCGACAGGGCGGTGAGTACGGCTCGGCGTGAGTAGTTCACGGAAAAGCTCCTTGTGTTGTGTCGAGCAGGTGCACGACGATCTGTTCGCTGTTCTGCGAAGAGTGATTTACCAGTAACTCCCATCGGAGTAGTAGGAGTTTGTCGCATCCAATCTGATCCGTCAAATCGAGCGCGCGTGTCTCAGGACCCGGCGGCAGCTGCCGGTGGCGTCGACTGGATTTCCGTGGTGTTAGGGCCGAATCGGCCCCCGCGGCACCCGCCTGCCGTACTAGCGTGGGTGCATCGGCAAACAGGAGGACAGATGAGCGGAACCGCAACGATCCATAAGGCGGAGCTGACCCCAGGAAAGCTCGAACTGCTCGCGCAATGGCTGCCGTCCCAGCCGTGGTTCGCCGGTGCCGCCACCGACTTGGAGCGGGTCGCGGGCTTCCGATTCGTCGACCCGGACGGCGAGGTGGGCATGGAAACCATGCTGGTCCGATCCGACGGGGTGCTGTATCAGGTGCCGCTCACCTACCGCAGCGAGGCGCTGGATGAGTCCGACGCGGACTACCTGGTCGGCACCCTGGACCACTCGGTGCTCGGCAAGCGCTGGGTGTACGACGCCACCGGCGACCCGGTCTACGTTGCGGAACTGATCCGGGTGATCCACGAGGCGGACACCGAGGCGGACCTGTCCCAGGGGGTCAAGACCATGACCGTGCTCGGCAGCGGCATCGCGACGGTGGCCAACGCCGCCATGGAGGCAGCCCGCCTGGTGCGGGTGCTGGACGGAGACCACACCCCCACGGCGATCCCGCTGGGCACCCTGACCGGTACCTGGACCGAAGCCGGGGTGGAGCACACCGAGGTGCTGGCGACGATTCGCTGATCGTCGCCGGTCGATCCCGCCGAGACCTGCGCCGGTCGAGCTTGTCGAGACCCGCGCCGGTCGAGCTTGTCGAGACCCACGCCGGTGGAGCTTGTCGAGAGCTGGACTCCGGCCAGCTCGATCGACAGTGCTGGCCTCCTAGTGCGCGGCCTCGTGCCAGGACCGTCCGGTGCCGACCGAGACCTCGAGCGCGACCGACAGCTCCACGGCGTGGCCCATCTTGTCTCTGACCAGGTCTTCCATGGCCTCGGCCTCGCCCGGAGCGATCTCGAAGACCAGCTCGTCGTGCACCTGGAGCAGCATCCGGGAGGCCAACCCGCGCTGGGCGAGGGCCGTCTCGACGTCGAGCATTGCGACCTTGATGATGTCGGCGGCCGAGCCCTGAATCGGGGCGTTCAGCGCCATTCGCTCGGCCATCTCGCGGCGCTGCCGATTCGACGAGGTGAGGTCGGGCAGGTAGCGGCGGCGGCCGAGGATGGTTTCGGTGTAGCCGGTCTTGCCCGCAGTGCGGACGATTTCGCGCAGATAGGTGCGCACATTGCCGAACCGCTCGAAGTACTCATCCATCAGGCCCTTCGCCTCGGACACCTCGATCTTCAGTTGCTGGGACAACCCGAAGGCGGACAGGCCGTACGCCAAGCCGTAGTTCATCGCCTTGATCCGGGCCCGCATCCGGGTGTCCACCTGATCGGGTGCGACGCCGAACACCCGCGACGCCATCGCGGTATGGAAGTCCTCACCGGAGTGGAACGCCTCGATCAGCCCGGCGTCTTCGGACGCGTGCGCCATGATCCGCATCTCGATCTGGCTGTAGTCGGCGGTCATCAGGTTCGCGTAGCCAGCGCCGACCACGAACGCCCGGCGGATGCGTCGGCCCTCTTCGGTGCGGATCGGGATGTTCTGCAGGTTCGGGTCGGTCGAGCTGAGCCGTCCGGTGGCCGCGATGGTCTGGATGTACGTGGTGTGCACCCGGCCGTCGTCCGCGATCGACTTCTGCAGCCCTTCGACGGTCTGCCGTAGCCGGATCTGGTCGCGGTGCCGCAGCAGGTGGGCCAGGAACGGGTGCTCGGTCTTGAGGAACAGCGCCTCCAACGACTCGGCATCGGTGGTCCAGCCGGTTTTGGTGCGGCGGGTCTTCGGCATTCCCAGCTCGTCGAAGAGCACCTCCTGCAACTGCTTGGGCGAGCCGAGATTGATCGGATGACCGAGTACCGCGTAGGCGTCGGACTCGGCATTGCGCACCGCGGCGTCGAAGTCGCTGTGCAGCCCGTCCAGGTAGTCGGCGTCGACCGCGATGCCGTCGCGTTCCATCACTGCCAGCGTGCGCAAGAGCGGCAGTTCGACCTCGGCCAGCAGCGGGCCCTCACCGCGCTCGTCGAGCTCGGTCTCAAGGGAGCGGGCCAGGTCGATCACGGCCCGGGCACGAATCATCGAGTCCTGGCCCTGCTCGGGATCGTCGAACTCGAACGCCAGTTGGTCGGAGGGTGCCGCCGTCGGGGCCTCGGCGCTGAGCTCACGCTTCAGATGCCGGGCGGTGAGGTCGCCGAGGTCGTAGATGCGCTGGTCGGGGCGCAACAGGTAGGCCGCCAACTGGGTGTCGCTGGCCAGGCCGTTCAGCTGCCAGCCGCGCGACCAGAGCGCCAGCAGCGGGCCCTTCGCGTCGTGGATCGCCTTGCGCACCGACTCCTCGGCCAGCCAGTCGGACAGCGCGTTCTCGTCATCGGGGGTCAGCTCGGTGACATCGAGCCAGCAGGCCGCCCCGTCGGCGGCGGCGAGGGCCAGACCGGTGACGTCGCCGCTGCCGGCCCGCCATTGCCCGGTGACGTCCAGTCCGGTCAGTTCGCCCCGGCCGTGGGTGGAGAGCCAGTCGGCCAGCGCGCCGGGCTCCAGCACGTCGCCGACCACCTCGAAACCGCCGGTCGGGCCGGCCAGCTCGGCGGGCAGGGTCTCCATCAACCGGTCGCGCAGCACCCGGAACTCCAGGCCGTCGAACACGGTGTGGACAGCCTCACGGTTCCAGTCCTTGCGCTCGAGTTCTGCCACCTCGATCGGCAGCTCGAGGTCGCCGACCAGGGCGTTCAGCTCGCGGTTTCGCACCACGTCGTCGAGATGGGCGCGGAACGACTCCCCCGCCTTGCCGGGTATCTCGGCGGCCCGCCGGACGACGTTCTCGAGACCGTCGTAGGTCGAGATCCACTTGGCCGCCGTCTTCGGCCCGACCCCGGGAACGCCGGGCAGGTTGTCGGACGTCTCGCCGACCAGGGCGGCCAGCTCGGGATATTGAACCGGCGGCACGAAGTACTTGTCCATCACCGCCTCGGGCGTCATCCGGGCCAGGTCGGACACGCCTTTGCGCGGGTAGAGCACGGTGACCTGATCGGTCACCAGTTGCAGGGTGTCGCGGTCGCCGGTGCAGATCAGTACCTTCAGGCCCTGCGCCTCGGCCTGCCGGGCCAGGGTGGCGATGATGTCGTCGGCCTCGAACCCGTCCAGTTCCACGTGCCGCATGTTGAGTGCGTCCAGAACCTCTTTGATCAGGCCGATCTGGCCGGTGAACTCCTGCGGCGACTTGGACCGATTGGCCTTGTAATCGGCGTATTGAGCACTGCGGAAGGTCTTGCGCGACACGTCGAAGGCGACCGCCAGATGGGTCGGCTGTTCGTCGCGGAGCACGTTGATCAGCATGGATGTGAACCCGTAGACGGCGTTCGTGTGTTGCCCGGTGGTGGTCGAGAAGTTCTCCACCGGTAAGGCGAAGAAGGCCCGGTAGGCCACCGAATGGCCGTCGATCAGCAGTAGCGTGCCCACCTCATCACTCACCCGTGCGAGGTTAGCGGAGGCGACCGACAAAACGTGCGGCGGCCAGCGCCGCACGTCGGCCCTGGCCGGTGTGGAATCGTGGCCCCATGAGCCTCCCCGACTGGTCCGCCGCAATGCACAGTGCCCTGGACGACAAGATGGGCATCGAGCTGTTCGAACTGTCCGCCCAGCGCAGCACCGGACGGATGCCGGTGGTCGGCAACACCCAGCCCTTCGGGTTCTGGCACGGCGGCGCCTCCTGCGTGCTGGCCGAAACCCTCGCCTCACTGTCGGCGTTCGCCGAGGTCGGGCCCGGCGGCCGGATCTTCGGCGTCGACATCAACGCCACCCACCACCAGGCCATTCGCGAGGGCTGGGTGAACGGGGTCGCGACCGCGCTGCAGATCGGCGGTCGACTGGGCAGCTGGGAGATCGTGCTGACCAACGACGAGGGTCAGCGACTGTGCACCGCCCGAGTCACCTGCGCCCTCCAGCGTCCCCGGCCCGAATGACTCCTGACCAGGTGGTCACCGCACTACGGACGGCCGGCTGCGTGTTCGCCGAGGACGAGGCCGCGCTGTTGCTGGCCGCCCCCGGATACCTGCCGGACCTGCTGGCCCGCAGGATCGCCGGCGAACCGTTGGAGCAGGTGCTGGGGTGGGCCGAGTTCGACGGCCTGCGGATCGGGCTGGCGGCCGGCGTGTTCGTGCCCAGGCGACGTTCTGAGTTGCTCGTCCGGTTGGCCGCCGGCGGGCTCGATCCGGCGGCTGTGGTGGTCGACCTCTGCTGCGGCAGCGGCGCCCTGGCCGCCGCGCTGCGGCAGCGGGTGCCGGGAGTCGAGCTGTACGCGTGTGACATCGACCCGGTCGCCGTCCAGTGTGCTCGACGCAACCTGCCGGACGCAGACGTCCGCCACGGCGACCTGTGGCGCGCGTTGCCGGTGACCCTGCAGGGCAGGGTGGAGGTCGCGCTGGCCAACGCCCCGTACGTGCCGACCGACGGTATCGCCCTGATGCCGTCCGAAGCACGTGATCACGAACCCCGAACCGCCCTGGACGGAGGTTCGGACGGTCTCGACGTGCACCGACGGATCGCCGCCGACGCAGTCAGCTGGCTGGCACCGAGCGGGCGGCTGCTGATCGAGGTGGCACCCGGCCAGGTGCGGGCCGGCCGGGCGATGTTGCGCGCCGCCGGGTTGACCGTGCGGCGTCACCACGACGATGACCTGGACGCCACCGTCCTGGTCGGCACCCGCGGCTGAGCGAACGTCGTGGGGGCGGCCCGGCGTCAGCGCTTGGGCTTCTTGCCGGCCTTGGAGTGATCGATCACTCCCTCGGCGACCTCGCGCATGGACTTGCGCAGGTCCATCGCGGTCTTCTGGATCCACCGGAAAGCCTCGGGTTCGGTCAGGCCAAGGCCCTCCATCAGCAGACCCTTGGCCTGTTCGACCAGCTTGCGGGACTCGAACCGTTCCTGCAGGTCCTCGACCTCGTCCTCGACTGCGCGGAGCTCCGCGTAGCGCGCCATCGCGACCTCGATCGCGGGCACCACGTCCGAGGCGTCGAACGGCTTCACCACGTACGCCATCGCGCCGGCTTCCCTGGCCCGCTCGACCAGCTCGCGCTGCGAGAACGCGGTCAGCATCACCACGGGGGCGATCCGTTCCTCGGCGATCACCGATGCGGCCGAGATGCCGTCCATCTTGGGCATTTTGACGTCCATCACGACCAGGTCCGGCTCCAGTTCGCGCGCCATCGCGAGCGCCTGCTCGCCGTCGCTGGCCTCGCCGACGACGTCGTAGCCCTCTGCGGTCAGCAACTCGACCAGATCGAGGCGGATCAGCGCCTCGTCCTCGGCAACCAGAACACGAGCGCGGCCGGTGATGGCTTCGGCTTCGGACGTCATTGTCGGCACTCTTCTGTCGAGGGGTAGGGTCGCCGAGTTCGGCACAGGCAGCACCTTACTCCGACCTGCGCGGGTGCTCAGAATGTGGCATTATCGGATGGGCTCCAGCCGAGGTGGCGGAATGGCATACGCGGACGGCTCAAACCCGTCTGCCCGCAAGGGCATGGGGGTTCGACTCCCCTCCTCGGTACCCATCCTGATCTGGCGTTGACAATCTGTTTCGCCGCATCCGCAGGCAGCCGCTCATTCCAGCGGGTCGGGTTCAGTCATAACGCAAACCGTGTCCGAGCCGGTAGCGGTTGCCATCGGCGTCGACGTAGATGTATGGCCGCCCGCCCATGTAGGACTCTTTGTCGTAGCCGGGCACGTCGTTGGGAGAGGCGCACATCCCCGCGTCGTCGACAGCGATGGCGTCGCGGTCGATTGGGAACGTGAGCGGCAACTGGCCCAGTCGGCGCGAAGCTGCCCATGACTACTTCGAAGACCGCTTCGGTGCGGGTATCGAAGCCGGCCAGGAGGGCGTCGGCCAGGGGTTCCACGTTGCCCAACAGCCAGGGCAAGATCACGTTGAGGCCGATCACCAGATGGGGAACCTCTTTTCGGATCCGGCGGATCCTGGCCAGGTTGACGTTGGTCGCCTCGTGGATGTCGAGATCCATCAGTCCGGTGGCCCGGAAGTAGTCTCCAGTGAAGGGGTTGAGGAACAAGACCGCCAGGTCGGCCCCGTGGAAGTCGGTGGTGAAGGCGACTTGGGGATGTGCGGCCTCGAGCCGGGCGCGTAGAGCGTCCAGCTTGTCGACCCTGAGGTCGCCCTCGAACAACTCGACGTAGACCTTTCGCCCAGCCAGCCGTCCCTGGTTCAAGGGCAGCAAGCTCTCGGAGTTCTTCAGCAGGACGACCGACTTAAGGTGGGCCAGCCGGGCCGCCTCGACGGACTCGGCGTTCGCTACGACCTCGTCGGCCCGCTGCGGATCGACGTACGGATTGTCGAACAGCCCGAGGGCGAACATCTCTTGGGTCAGCAGGCGCGCCGCCTCGTCGAGCCGGTCGGCGCTGAACAGCCCTTGGAGGAAGGCTAGCCGGATCGAGTTGACGTCGTTGGTGTCGGCGATGATGTCGGTGCCGGCCATCACAGCCCGCCCGACGCGCTCGGGCACGCTGACCTCCTCCACCCCCCACGGCATTTTGGAGAGGATTCCGGAATCGGAGTTGACGTAGCCCTGGTGACCCATCGAGCGCAGTAGATCGAGAAAGCCCCGGTTGAAGGCGAACCCGACCTGTTCGAAGGTCTCGAGCGGCGACTGTGGCATCGCCGACTTCTCGTCGGAGGGGATCGCGTAGTACGGCATCACGCTCGCCGCGCCGGCGTCCACGGCGGCCTGGAACGGCGGCAGGTGGTACTTCGCCAGCGAGCCCGGCGTGGGATAAACGTTGAATTTGCCCTCCGCGTAGTGCGGGTCGAAGCCGTTCTCCCGCGCCCCACCGCCCGGAAAGTGCTTCACCGTTAAAGCCACCCCGTTCGGCTGTAGCCCGCCGGCACCCTGGAAGCCCCGCACGACCGCGGTGATCGCCTCGCCGTTGAATGCTGGGTCCTCCCCGAACGTGCCGTTCGTTCGGAACCACCGGGGGTCGGTGACTGTGTCGGCCATGTACATGTATCCCTTTCGCAGCCCAGCAGCCACCCATTCAGCCCGTGACCGGTCCGCGAAGTCGCCGATCACCTCTATGTCGTGAGTGGCGGCGAGCCCCAGCGTGCCCGGCCATTGGGTGAAGTCCTGGTCGTGCTCACTGCCACCCATCTTGAAACCGCCGAGCTCGTTCTTCGAGTTAGCCGCAACGATCACCGGGATGCCGAGCCGGGTCCCCTCGGCAATCTCGTTCATTGCGTTCACCCAGATGGCGATCTTTGAGCCGGACGGCGTCTCCCGCATGATGAAATGCCGCATGTGCAGCTCGGTGATCTGCTGCGTCGTGCCCTCCGACGGCAGCCCCGAGTTGTTGTGCGGGTCGTTGGCGACGTCTCGGTATTCCTCGTCGATCGCGCCGGCGTGGCTCGTCTGAGCCTCATCCGACTGCGAGATGCCCATCGACCGGGAGCAGATCACCATGAGTCCGATCTTCTCCTCCGGGGTCATCTTCGACACCAGATCCCGGGCGCGCTCGCTGGGGCTCAACCGCCAATCTTCGTACGGGTCGAGCACCCCGTTGCCGTTCAGATCCCGGAAGCGCAAACCGTCCACCTCGAGAACGGACTTGACCCTGGCGCTGATAGATACCTGTTGCCTTGTCATTCTGGTCTCCACGCTTTCGTCTCGGCGCCGCGGCCGTCACGACTGCGGCTGAGTCATGACCGGTCCGAGCCCGCTCACGTCACACCATATGGTGTCGTGGACTGCCTGACGTCGGTACCCGGTGATTCTCGGTTGTGCACTTACAGCTAGGGAGAAGCGCAACTTTCCGACCTGACGCTGTCCCCCGACCGAACCGCGACGGGCCGGTTTTCAGGGGTAGGCGGCCCACCGCCGGTGCCGCCTCTGAGCCGTGCTGTCCCAGCACCCGAGCTCCGCTGCCACGGAGCTGGCCGCGCCCCCAGAATCGACTCCGATTTCGCCGGTGAACCCGTCCGGTGCACCTGTTCGGCACCGCCGGTCTCGGGTTAGCCTCTGAGCGAGCCGTGGCACCCCCCGGCCGTCGCTGGATCGAGGAGAATCGACCATGCCAGTGCTCAAATCATTGACCGTGATGGCCGCCAGCCTGGCCCTTGGCGCAGCCGCCCTGATCAGCCTGCCGAGCGTGGCTTCGGCTGCCTCAACCGACGTCGTGATCAGTGAGGTGTACGGCGGGGGTGGAAACTCCGGCGGCGCCTTCGACCAGGACTTCATCGAACTCGCCAATCGGGCCGACCGCGCCATTGACCTGGCCGGCTGGCGGGTCGAGTACGCCTCGACCACCGGTGTCACCTGGTTGGAGACCCGGCTGACCGGCACGATGCCCGCCGGCGGACGGTTCCTGATCGCCGAGGGCAAGGGCAGCAACCTCGACCTTCCCGACCTGCCGACGCCGGACGTCACCGGTGAGATCCTGATCTCGGGCAGCGGCGGCAAGGTCCGGGTGCGGAACTCGTCAGACGCACTCGTCGACCTGGTCGGCTGGGGCAACGCCACCACCTTCGAGGGCGGCGGACCGGCGCCGGCGACCACCAGCCCCGTCTCGGTGCAGCGCAACGCCGGCCTCGAAGATACCGACGAGAACGCGACGGACTTCAGCACCGGCATCCCGACCCCGACCGCTGGGGGCAGTGAGCCGGGCGGCCCGACCACTGCCCCGATCGCGGAGATCCAGGGCCCAGGCGCGGCCTCCCCGCTGGTCGGCCGGACGGTCATCACCACCGGCGTCGTCACCGCGGCCTACCCGACCGGCGGGTTGAACGGATTCGTGATCCAGACCGCGGGTTCGGGAGGTCCGCCAGGGCCGTCGCACAACGCCTCGGATGCGATCTTCGTGTACTCGACCGCAACCGTCGGATCAGTCGCCATCGACGACCACGTCGAGGTCACCGGAACGGTCAGCGAGTTCAGGGGGCTGACCGAGATCACCGTGCTCGCCGGGGGCGTCACCCATCTCGAGGCAACGGCCGAGCCGGTCACCGCCGTGTCGACGGCCTGGCCGGAGGGTGATGCTCGCCGGGAGTCCCTCGAATCGATGCTGGTCGACCTGACCGGCGACTTCACCGTGACGGACAACTTCTCGACCAACCGGTACGGGGAGGTGGGTCTGGCCTCGGGAACCACTCCCCTGCTGCAGCCGACCGAGGTGGGCCGCCCGCTGTCCGCCGAGGCAATCGCCGCCGAGGCTGACAATACGGCCCGAGCATTGGTGTTGGACGACGGCGCTTCGACAGACTTTCTGAATGCCGCGAACCAGGCGCAGACCCCGCCGTACGTGTCCCTGACGAACCCGGTTCGGGTGGGCGCGGCGGTCAGCCTCGGCCACCGCCCGCTGATTCTCGACTATCGCAACAATGGCTGGACGCTCAACCCGACCGCGCAGTTCGTGGCCGGCTCGGGCAACCCACCGGCCACGTTCGACAACGACCGGACCGCCGCCCCACGAGAGGTCGGCGGAGACCTGCAGGTGGCGTCGTTCAATGTGCTGAACTACTTCACCACGCTTGGTGCCGGAACCCCGGGCTGCGTGCCCTTCATCGACCGCACCGGCGACCCGGTCACGGTCGCATCCGGCTGCACCCCGCGCGGCGCCTGGGACCCGGCTGACCTGCAGCGGCAGCAGAACAAGATCGTCGCGGCGATCGATGCCCTGGGCGCGGACGTGGTCGGGCTGCTGGAGATCGAGAACTCGCTCGTTGTCGACGGTGTCGCCGACGAGGCCCTCGGCACCCTGGTCGACGCACTCAACGCGAAGGCTGGCGCCGGCACCTGGGCGTTCGTTCCCTCGTCGGCCGAACTGCCGCCGGCGACCCAAATGGATGTGATCACCAACGCGATCATCTACCGCACGGCCGTGGTGCAGCGCCTGGGTGAGTCCCACGCGCTGGGCACCGCCAGCGGCACCGACGGTGTCTTCGCCAACGCCCGCGAACCGATCGGCCAGGCCTTCTCGCCGATCGGGGGCGGCGACCCGGTTCTGGTCGTGGTCAACCACTTCAAGTCCAAGAGCTCAGCGGGCCCGTTGCCCGGCGACGAGGACCAGGGCGACGGCCAAGGCGAGTCCAACGCCTCCCGGGTCGCCCAGGCCACCGCCCTTCGCGACTGGTTGCCGACCATCCAGAACGGCGTGCAGTCAGTCGCCCTGGTCGGCGACTTCAACTCCTACACCCATGAGGACCCGCTGCAGGTGCTCTACGACGCCGGGTTCAGCAACGCGGCGAGCCAGTTCGCAGCCGGCGAATACTCCTACTCCTTCGACGGCCGATCCGGGTCGCTCGACCACGTGCTGTTGAACGCGGCCGCGTGGGAGCGAGCCACCGGGGCCGACGTGTGGGAGATCAACGCCGAGGAATCGGTCGCCCTGGAGTACAGCCGGTACGACTACCACGGCACCCTCTTCTACGCGCCGGACCCGTTCCGCTCCTCCGATCACGATCCGGTGATCGTGGGGCTGTCCGCGACCATCCCCCCGTTGCCTTCGGTGACCACCCTCACCGCAAGCCCTTGGAGCCAGGTCTACGGGGACTCCGACCGGGTGCTGCTCACCGCAACGGTCACCTCGGACGGTGCGGTTTCCGGACCTGTGGCGTTCGTCAGCGGCGGGACGGTACTCGGAACCGCCGAGCTCAACGGCAACGGCACCGCCAGGCTGCGGCTACCCGCCAAGACCCCGGCCGGCACCTACCGGGTGGTTGCTCGCTGGGCGGGCACACCGGAGGTCGCGGGCTCGTCGTCCAGCGCCGTCACCGTGACCGTCGACCGGGCGACCAGCCGGACCCGGCTCATCGCGACGCCGGGCTTCTGGTTCTTCCCGACCACCGTGTTGGCCACGGTTCGGCTGGATAGCGGCCGGACTGCCGCCGGAGTGGTGACGATCCGCGACGGGGGCCGGCTGGTCGCCACCATTCGGCTACGGCAGGGGGTTGCCTTCGACACCCTTCCAGACCTCTCCCGGGGCCGGCACACCCTGACCGCAACCTTCGTGCCAACGTCCCCGGCCAATGTGGCGGGCAGCACCAGCGCTCCGACCACGATCCGGGTGCGCTGACCCGCAACCCATGGCCGGCCGGCTTCAGGCCAGGATCACTGAGACCTTCGCCTCTTCGAGCGCTGCGGCCAGCTCGCCGGCCGGAGCACGTTCGGTGACCAGCACGTCCACGCGCTCGAGACCGGCTAACCGGGCGAAAGCGATCCGGTCGAACTTGGTCGAATCGGCGACCACGGCGACCCGTGCGGAGGCCTCGATCATGCCGCTCAACATCTCGGCCTCCTCGATGTTGGCGATGCTGATGCCCTCGGGAGACACTCCGGCCGCCCCCATGATCAGCAGATCGGCCCGCAGCCGGCCGGCCCCCGGCAGAACCACAGGGCCGACCACCACCCCGAAGGACGGGTGCCAACGGCCGCCGATCAGGAATACGCCCCGGCCGGCCGAGTCGCCGGCCTCTTGGGCCACCGCCGGCGAACACGTGACCAGCGCCACGTCCCGCGCACTGAGCGCCCGCGCAGCGGCAACCGTCGTGGAACCGCCGTTCATCATCACCGTGTCGCCGTCGCGGATCAGCCGGGCGGCCGCGAGTCCGATCGCGCGCTTGGCCGACAGTTGCCGGGTGCCGCGCTCGGCGATGCTGCCCAGGTCGGCAGCCGGAGTCGTCAACGCGACCGCACCTCCGTGGGTTCGGCTGACCAGGCCCTGCTCGTCCAGCCGGTCGAGATCGCGGCGAACGGTATCGCTGGAGACGGCGAAGGCGTCCGCCAGTTCCTGGACCGCTGCACCACCATGGGCCCGGACGTACTCGGCGATCAGTGAGCGACGGGCACCGGGGAGGGCCGCTCCGCCGCTGCCGGGACGGGCCTCGTCCGCTGCGCGCAGGTTCATGCAGCCATCGTGCCAGAAGTGCGTTTATTTGCCAAATTTGATCGCCAGCTTGCGGTTCAATCATCCCTTTAACTAGTATTCAAGCAACAATCAGCAGAAACCAGCATGGATGGCTGGCTAGGAGGATCGCAATGACCGGTACCCAGATCTCGCTCGGACGACTGTTCCGACCCGGCTCGGGACGCTCGTTCATCACCGCTTTCGACCACGGAACCAACCTGAAGGTGCCCGCGTCGTCGGGCCACCCGCTCGACCTGTTGGGCAAGATCGTCGAGGGCGGTCCCGACGGCGTTCTGCTCGGCCCGGGCATGCTACGGGCCGGCGCCGACCTGTTCGCCCACCGCGGGGCCCCGGTACCGGTGCTGCGGGCCGACTGGACCGTGATCGAGGAGGGTTGGAAGCGCGACTCCGGTGAGCACTACAAGGTGATGCTCAGCCCGAGCGAGGCGCAGGCCATGGGAGCCGGCGCGATCTGCATGTACCTGATCATGGGCCCGGCCCAGGGCACCACCTTCGCCGACAACGTCGAGCAGGTGGCGCGCGCCTCTCAGGAGGCTCACCGGGTCGGCATGCCGTTGATCGTCGAAGCCACCCTGTGGGGCACCAAGCACTCCGAGAAGAAGAACCCCGAAGCCCTCCAGCACGCCTGCCGGATGGCCTACGAGCTGGGCGCCGACGCGATCAAGACCGAGTACACCGGCGATCCGGTGACGATGCGCGAGATCGTCGACTCCGTCGCCGTGCCGGTGCTCACCCTCGGTGGCGCCGAGGGTGCCCGCGACGACGTGATCCGGGCCGCGCATGACGCCCTCGACGCCGGCGCGAAGGGCCTGATCTTCGGTCGCAACGTCTGGAACACTCCCGACCCGGTCGGCACCAGCCGCGATCTGGTCGAGATCGTCCACGGGGAGCTGTGATGCGCGGCTTCGTGTACCGCGGCCCGGGCGTCCCGGCCGAACTGACCGACCTACCCACCCCCGAGCCGGGCCGCGGCGAGGTGCTCGTTCGGGTCGGCGCCAACACTGTCTGCGGCACCGACCTGCGGATCCTGCGCGGCGAGAAGTCCAAGGGAGTCAACCTGGGCGTGGTGCTCGGCCATGAGTGGGCCGGACACGTCGAGGCCGTCGGCGAAGGCGTCTCCGGATTCGCGGCGGGCGACCTGGTCAGCATGCCGCCGTCGGTCTGCTGCGGCGTCTGCGGACCCTGCCAACGCGGCCAGGAACACCTCTGCGAGGACGTGCACCTGGTCGGCTACGACATCAACGGCGGCTTGGCCGAATACATGCTGATCCCCCGCGAGGCGATCGACCGCAACCAGCTGGTGAAGGCGTCCGGTGATCTCGAACCTGCTCAACTCGCGCTGGCCGAGCCGATCTCGTGCTGTCTCAACGGCATGGACAACTACCGGGTCGAGGTGGGCGACGTGGTGGTGATCCTCGGCGCGGGCCCGATCGGACTGATCCACCTGCAGCTGGCGCAGATCGCCGGCGCCCGTGAGGTCGTGGTCTCCGACCCGTCCGCCACCCGGCGCAGCACTGCCGAGGCGCTGGGCGCCACTGTCACCGTGGATCCGACCAGTGCAGACCTGCCGGCCATCGTGAAGAGCCTGACCGCCGGCGAGGGCGCGGACGTCACGGTGCTCTGCATCGGACGGCCGGAGTTGGTCAACGATGCGCTGAACCTGGTCCGCAAGCGCGGCCGGGTCAGCATCTTCGCCGGCCTGGCGGGCGAGGGCTGGTCGAACATCGCGGCCAACCTGATCCACTACCGGGAGCTGACCGTGGTCGGCGCCTCGAACTCCGGACGGGCGTCGTTCGTGCGGGCCGTCCGGCTGATCGAAAGCGGTGCGATCGACACGAAGGCGTTGATCACGCACACCTTCGGATTGTCGAAGGCGACTGAGGCGATCGAGTTCGTTGCGTCCGGTGAAGGCATCAAGGTGGCGGTGGTTCCCGACTGAGACTCGGGGCTGCTCTCACCAAAAGTGGGGCTAGCAACACGAAAGTTCTCACTTCTCACACCTAACCCCTCCCATAGTGCGTCGGCATCGAATAGGTTTCTACCAGGGTAGGAAGCACTGACGCCGTCCTCCCGCATTGAGCAACGTTGCTCGCAGAAAGGAGCACCAGCATGGCGAAGGACAAGAGGTTGGTCATCGGGATCGACTTCGGAACCGGCAGCTCGAAGGGCGTGCTCGCCCGGTTGAACGGCAAGGTCATCGCGACCTCGGAGAAGGCCCACCGAACCTCGATGCCTAAGCCTGGGCACGTGGAGCACGACGCGGACGAGGTGTGGTGGGCAGACTTCCTCGCCATCACTGCCGACCTGCTGCACAAGGCCGACGGTCCGGTCGTGGGCATCACCACATCCGGCATCGGTCCGTGCAGCCTGTTCTGCGACGCCCAGGGCAAGCCGCTTCGTCCGGCGATTCTCTACGGCGTGGACACCCGCGCCTACCGGGAGGTCGAAGAACTGACCGCCAAGATCGGCGTCGACGCGCTGGTGGAGAAGTGCGGCAATGTGCTCACGTCGCAGTCGCAGGGGCCGAAGTTTCTCTGGACGGTGCGCAACGAGCCCTGGGTGTGGGAGAAGGCCAAGTACTTCTTCATGGCCCAGACCTACGTGTCGTTCAAGCTGACCGGCAACTACGTACTGGACCACCTCTCGGCATCGATGTTCGACCCGATGTACTCACCAAAGAGCCAGGACTGGATCCCGGAATGGTGCGAGCTGGTGGCCCCGGGAATGCCGCTGCCCGAGCTGAAGTACTCCAATGACATCGCCGGCCACATCAGCGCCGAGGGCGCCGCTCTCAGCGGCCTGCCCGAGGGCATTCCGGTCGGGGTGGGCAGCACGGACGCCTTCAGTGAAGCTCTCAGTGTCGGGGTCAAAGATCCCGGCGACGTGATGCTGATGTACGGCTCCACCATCGTGGCCGACCTGATCGCCGACCACGCCATGTCGCATCCGAACCTGTGGGCGCTGACCGGCACCTACAAGGACACGTTCGCCCTCGCCGGCGGCCTGTCCGCCTCCGGTGCGTTGACCACCTGGCTGCGTGACCTCACCGGCGGCATCGAGTACGCGGTACTCACCGAGGAGGCAGCCGATGTCGCCCCGGGTTCCAACGGACTGTTGGCGCTGCCCTACTTCGCCGGTGAGCGGACGCCGATCAGCGACCCGATGGCCCGCGGCGTGATCGCCGGCCTGACCCTGAGCACCACCCGCGGCGAGCTGTACCGCGCGTTGCTCGAGGCCACCGCCTTCGGCACCCGGCACCTGCTGGAGTCGATCAAGGAGGCCGGCGGCGAGGGCAAGCGGTACGTTGCCGTCGGCGGCGGCACCAAGGGTGGGCTGTGGACGCAGATCATCTCGGACGTCTGCGGCATCGAGCAGGTGCTGCCCAAGCTGGCGATCGGTGCGAGCTACGGCGACGCCCTGATCTCGGCGCAGAACGTCGGTGAGGCGGATGCGGACACCAGTTGGATGAAGGTCTCGGCACACGTCCAGCCCGACGAGGACAACAAGCAGTTGTACGACGACCTGTTCGGCCACTACTTGAGCCTCTACCCGGCCACCAAGGACACCGCGCACTACCTGGCCAAGCTGCAGCTCGGCGAATAACCGTCCGGCGCAGTAACGGGGCCGACGACCGAGGTCGTCAGCCCCGTTCGGCGCGCTGGGGTGAGGCCTATTCGTGCAGCTCGTAGATCCGGACCGCGTTGGTTTGGCCGCCCGAGCGGGCCGGGTTGCCGGCCACGATCACGATCTGGTCGCCGGCCTTGACCCAACCGGTCTCCATCAGCGCGTCCTGCACGGACTGCACCATCGCCTCGGTGGTGCTGAACTCCGGGGTGACATAGGACTGGACGCCCCAGCAGAGCGTGAGTTCCTGAGCCGTGCGTGGCTTCGGGGTGAAGGCCATGATCGGGATCTCGCTGCGCAGCCGGGCCAGCCGATGTGGGGTGTCACCCGAAATGGTGAAGGCCACCAGGTACTTGGCGGCGACCCGGCTGGCGATGTCGATCGCCGCCTTGGAGATGACTCCCGAGTGGGTGTGCGGATCCCAGGCGATCGAGCGGATGTTGTCCAGGCCCTGTTCCTCGGTGTAGTTGATGATCCGCGACATCACGGCGACGGCTTCGGTCGGGTATTGGCCCATCGCCGTCTCGCCCGACAGCATCACGGCGTCGGCGCCGTCCAGGATCGCGTTGGCCACGTCGGACGTCTCCGCCCGGGTCGGCTGGGGTGCGCTGATCATCGACTCCAGCATCTGGGTCGCCACGATCACCGGCTTGGCCCACTTGCGGGCACTCTCGATGATCATCTTCTGCACCGACGGCACCTGCTCGGGCGGCAGTTCAACGCCCAGATCGCCGCGGGCCACCATGATCGCGTCGAACGTGTCGACGATCTCCTGCAGGTTGGCCACCGCCTGCGGCTTCTCGATCTTGGCGATCACCGGCACATGCCGGTCCTCGGCGTCCATGATCTCGCGGACCCGGTCGTAGTCGGACGCGCTCCGGACGAAGGACAGCGCCACCATGTCGACGCCGTGCCGCAACGCCCAGGCCAGGTCCTGCTCGTCCTTCTCGCTCAGCGCCGGCACCGAGACTGCGACGCCGGGCAGGTTGATGCCCTTGTTGTTCGACACCCGGCCACCGACGATCACCTCGGTGATCACCTCGGTCGGGGTCACCTCGACCGCCTTGAGGTGCAGCTTGCCGTCGTCGATCAGGATCTGGTCGCCGGGCTTCACGTCGGCGGTGAGGGTCTTCAGAGTGGTGCCCGCGCGTTCGGCGGTGCCCAGCACTTCGTCGGTGGTGATGGTGAAGGTCTGCCCCGCCACCAGCATCGCGAAGTCGTTCTCGAACTTGGTCAGCCGGATCTTGGGGCCCTGCAGGTCGGCGAAGACACCGACCGGGCGACCCACCTGCGCGGATGCGTCACGGACCAACTTCAGCCGTTTCATGTGTTGGTTGTGGTCACCGTGCGACATGTTCAGCCTGGCGACGTTCATGCCGGCTTCAATCAGGCTGATCACCATCTCGAGACTGTCGGTCGACGGACCAAGGGTTGCCACGATTTTCGCTCTACGCACGCTTCGACACTAGCGGACAAACCCGCTGGCCCGGCAGCACCCGGGTGACACCCTGGGCTCACCCGTTACGAACGCGTTCCAGGGCCGCGGCCAGGTCGGGTGGGTAGGGCGAACTGAACCGGACCGGCTCACCCGTGCCAGGATGCTCGAAGCCCAGTTCGACGGCGTGCAGCCACTGCCGCTGCAAGCCGAGTCGGTCGGCCAGCACCGGGTCTGCGCCGTACAGCGGATCACCGACACAGGGGTGCCCGATCGCCTGCATGTGCACCCGGATCTGGTGGGTGCGTCCGGTCTCCAGGTGCACCTCCAGCAGGGTGATACCGCGGAACACCTCGAGGGTCTCGTAGTGGGTGACGCTGTGCCGGCCACCGTCGATGATCGCCATCTTCCAGTCGTGTCCCGGATGCCGGGCGATCGGGGCGTCGATGGTGCCCACATGCGGATCGGGAAAGCCCTGGACGAGGGTGTGGTAGACCTTGTCGACAGTCCGGTCCCTGAAGGCCCGCTTGAGCAGTGTGTAGGCCCGCTCGCTCTTGGCCACCACCATCAGCCCCGACGTGCCGACGTCCAGGCGCTGGACGACCCCCTGACGCTCCGCCGCCCCAGAGGTCGAGATCCGGAAGCCGGCCGCGGCCAGATGCTCGGTGACCGACGGCCCGTCCCAGCCCAGCGACGGGTGCGCAGCCACCCCGGCAGGCTTGTCGACCACCACGATGTCGGCGTCGTCGTGGACGATCCGGACGCCCGCCACCTCACGCGGCAACACGGGCACCCCCGCCGGCCGCTCCGGCATGGCGACCTCGAGCAGTTCGCCCCCCGCCACCCGGGTGGACTTGCTGACGGTTCGGCCGTCCAGCTGGACCAGGCCCTCGGCGATCAGTTCATCGACTCGGCTGCGGGACAGTCCGGTCATCCGGGCTGCGGCGGTGTCCAGCCGCTCGCCGGCGAGACCGTCCGGCACCAGGTGGACGCTCACCGGTCCGGGTCGTCGGAGTCGGCCGATGCCCTGGCGCGGCTCGGCTCGGTGCGCTGCACCTTCTCGACCTTCTCGCCGGCCAGGTTGACCTGGGTGATCATGGTCAGCCAGATCACCGAAATGGCGGCGAAGGTGATCCAGATGTCCGCCACATTGAACACCGCGAACCACGGCACCTGCAGAAAGTCGATCACGTAGCCGTGAAAGGCGCCGGGGGCACGAGTCAGCCGATCATTGAGATTGCCGGATACGCCCGCCAGCAGGAGCCCGGTGGCGACCATCCACCCGGGGTGCCGCACCCGCGGCAGCATCCAGAACAACAGGAAACACATCGCGGCGATGGCCAGACAGGTGAGCGCAACGGTGAACCCCTCGCCCATGCTGAACGCGGCGCCGGGGTTGCGGACCAGATGCAGGTAGAGCTGCCCGGGGATCAACTCGGTCGGGGCGGACGGGTCGAGGTTGGCCAGCGCCCACTGCTTGGTGGCGAAGTCGAGCCCGAAGCCGGCCAGGCCGATCGGCAGTGCCCACAGACCCAATCGCCGCGCGGCGCCGGCTATCGCCGTTCCTCCCGCTGCTTGCAGGTCATGCACAAAGTGGCCCGCGGAAACACCTGGAGCCGATCCTTGCCGATCGGCCGGCCGCAGGATTCGCAGGTTCCGTATTCGCCAGAATCGAAAAGCCGCAGGGCGAGCAGTGCCTGATCCAGCATCTCCCTGGCGTTCTGGGCGAGCGACATCTCCTGCTCCCGCTCCAACTTGGACGAGCCGACGTCTGCCGGGTCCCGTCCGGCGCCCTCGGAGCCGTCGGAGAACAGGTTCTTCAAACCCGCCTCGGCAACCGAGGTGGTGCGCTCGAGCCGAGCCACCTCGCCAGTGAGCTCCTCGCGGATCTCAGCCAGTTCCTCGGTCGTCCAGGGGTCTTCACCCTCGTCGACGGGGATCGTCGCGGACAGGTGGGCAACTTGATCCGCGTTGCGTGCCGTTGGCATGCGTGGCGCTCCTTCAGTCGTGTTCGAGTGGGGAGAGTACCACCCGGTCACGCGCCGCCGAAGCGCGACGCCGCCCGCTCAGTTCTGATCGTTCAGTAGAGCATCCAGCCGCGGGGTGGCCGACGGGCCGGCAGGCTCGTTCATCACGTCCGGGACGTCGTCCGGCTGGGCGTTGCCGCCGAGCGAATCCAGGTGCGCCTTCAGCTGCGTGGTGAGGCTCTGCCGGTAGCGCTCTTCGAACGAGCGGAGATGGTCGACCTTGCCGCGCAAGTCGTCGCGCTCGGTCTCCAGGGCGCTGAACAGCTCGGAACGACGGTCGTCGATCTCGACGTGCAGAGCTTCGGTGCGGGCTTGCGCCTCGCCGGTCAGCGACTCGGCGGCGGCGCGGGCCTGGGTCTCGATCTCTTCGGCCCGGGTGCGAGCCGAGCTGAGCGCCTCGTGGGCCTTGGTGGAGGCCTGCTCCACGGCCGAGTCGGCGTTGGCGCTTGCCTCGGCGGCGATCCGCTGGGCCTCTTCCTCCGCTTCGCCGACCAGGCGCTCGGCCTGCTCGGTGGCCATCTGCAACAACTTGGTGACCGCGGGAGCGGCGTCCGGCGCTGCGGTGACGACGATGTGCTCGATCTTGCTCGTGCGCTCGACCGCAGCGGCCTGAGCGCTCTGCAGGTCTCCGTGAGCACCGGAGAGGTCGCCCTCCAGTCCGGCGATGCGCTCATCACGGCCGGTCAGCTCAGCGCGAGCCTGCTCGAGTTCGGCCTTGACCTGATCGAGCTCGGTCTGCAGCTTCTCGACTGCACCGGTCTGGTCGCCGTCGGCGAGGGTTTCGCGCGCGCTCTGCAGTTCCCCCTTCACGCCGCTCAGTTCCTGGGTGCGGCTGTCCAGTTCGGAGCGCAACCGCTCAACCTCGGAGTGCGACTCGTTGAGCTGACGCTGCAGCACCTCGGCATCGCCGGGGAGCGCGCCCTCCCCGCCTTCGCCACCGGCGGCCAGCGCCTCGACCTGCTGCTTGAGAGTGTCGTTTTCCTCACCCAGCTGCGCGAGGGTCACCTCGACCTTGTCAACGAAGTTGTCGACGTCCACCGGCTCATAGCCATTGCGGCGAGCCAGGTGGAACCGGGTCTGGCGGACCTGCTCCAGGGTCAAGGTCATGCTTCTTACCTCACGTGAGACTGCGAAAAAACGGCCTCGCCAGGCTATCTGGTGTGCGCCGACGAATACAAAGCTCCGAGCGATCGGGTCAGACGAACACGTACGGGATCAATCGCTGCAGAAACGAGAGGCCGAGGAAGAGCACGAGGAAGCCGAGGTCCCAACTGGTAGACCCGATCCGGATCGGCGGAATGATCTTGCGCATCAACCGCAGCGGCGGATCGGTCAGGGTGTAGACGAACTCGGCGACCACCAGGAGGATGCCGCGCGGCTGCCAGTCACGGACGAAGATCGGGACGAAGGACAACACCGCCCGCACCATCAGGACCGCCAGGTAGGCCCACAGCAGGTACCACAGGATCAGACCCACCAACTGCACGGCGCGCTTCCTTCAGTCGGAGCTGGTTCACTCAGCTCTGGTTATAGAACCCCCCGGCAATGCGCTCCTTGTCTTCGGCCGTAACGTTCACGTTCTGCGGCGACAACAGGAACACCTTGCTGGTGATGCGTTCAATACTGCCATGCAGTCCGAAGATCAGCCCGGCGGCGAAGTCGACCAGGCGCTTGGCGTCCACATCCTCCATGTCACCGAGGTTCATGATCACCGGAACACCGTCGCGGAAGTTCTCGCCGATGGTGCGGGCCTCGTTGTAGGTGCGTGGGTGGACGGTGATGATTCGGCTGATGTCCGCGGTGCGTTGCGGGGGTGGCACCGGACGCCGGGACTCCAGCTCGGTCACCGTCGCGGACGCCGGCACCGGAGCCGACGGAGCGGTCGCATGCGGAACGCCGGGCTGCTGGGTGTGGGGGACCGGGCGCTCATCGCCCTCGCGCGGCACCGCCTGCGTGACGTCGTCGGAGCCGTATTCGGACTGGGCGTAGTTAGTGTCTGAAACCAGCCCAAGCCACACGGCCGCCTTCTTCAGTGCGTCAGCCATCTCAACCCCTCGTCGTCATGCGTCACCACCAGCAACGTACCCATGGTGGCAGGCGGTCAGCCGGCAATCTCCGTCCGACACGCACCGTCACGCCAGATGATGCCCTCAGTTGAACCAGCCTACGTGGCGCACCCGCGCCGCTCGGCCCGGCCGGAGCCGTCCGGTGGCCGGAAGTGAAACGACCCCGGCGCCGTCGGCGCGGGTCGGGGTCGTGGTGAACCGGTAACGACTACTTCAGGAACTCCGGCACGTCGAGGTCGTCGTCGGGAATCGGAGGACGAGAGCTCGGCGCATAGGGCGAGGCCGGACGCTGTTGCTCCGGATGACGCGGCGCGGGCTCGTAGGCCGGCTGCTGGGTCGGCGCCGGCTCGGGCCGACTGTATGAAGGGGCCGGCGCGGCCGGACGCGACTGGCGCAGGTCGGGCGAGCGGGTGATGCCCGGCTGCCGCCGGGGCGGCTGCCCGCCGTCGAAGCCGGCAGCGATCACGGTGACCCGGACCTCGTCGCCGAGCGCGTCGTCGATCACAGTGCCGAAGATGATGTTGGCGTCCTCGTGGGCGGCCGACTCGATCAGGTTGGCGGCCGCGGAGACCTCGAACAGGCCCAGGTCGGAACCACCGGCGATCGACAGCAGCACGCCGTGGGCGCCGTCGATGCTGGCCTCCAGCAGCGGGGAGCTGACCGCCATCTCGGCGGCGGCGCGGGCGCGGTCTTCACCGCGGGCCGAACCGATGCCCATCAGGGCCGAACCCGCGTTGCTCATCACGGCCTTCACGTCGGCGAAGTCCAGGTTGATCAGGCCCGGGGTGGTGATCAGGTCGGTGATTCCGGAGACGCCCTGCATCAGCACCTGGTCGGCCTGCTTGAAGGCGTCCAGGATCGCGACCTGGTGATCCGTCATCTCCAACAGCTTGTCGTTGGGAATCACGATCAGGGTGTCGACCTCCTCGCGGAGGCTGGCGATGCCGTTGTCGGCCTGGGTGGCCCGGCGCTTGCCCTCGAAGCTGAACGGACGGGTGACCACACCGATGGTCAGCGCGCCGAGCGACCGGGCGATCCGGGCCACGACCGGCGCTCCGCCGGTGCCGGTGCCGCCGCCCTCGCCTGCGGTGACGAACACCATGTCGGCGCCCTTGATCACCTCTTCGATCTCGTCGGAGTGGTCTTCGGCGGCCTGGCGCCCCTTGTCGGGATCAGCGCCGGCACCGAGGCCGCGGGTGAGGTCGCGGCCGATGTCGAGCTTCACGTCGGCGTCGCTCATCAGCAGCGCCTGGGCGTCGGTGTTGACCGCGATGAACTCGACTCCCCGGAGGCCGGAATCGATCATTCGGTTGACGGCGTTGACGCCACCGCCACCGACGCCGACGACCTTGATGACCGCCAAGTAGTTCTGGGATGCACTGCCCACGAAAGTTCCACCTCAATAGCTGCGTTTTGCGGTTGCCAAAAACAAAGTCTCAAGTCGCGGTGGAGACCGGGGAAGGCAACTCCTGACGTCGCCTCAAAGGCTACGCAGCCGGATCATCCGCGTCCAACGCAGGGGGTGTCTTCGGCGCGTCCCTCAACCCTTACTTCAGGGTTGCTTGAAAATCACCGGACGGTGGGATTCGAGGGGGCCGAGACGTCGTAGACGGTGCCCCGCTGCTTGAGTAGCGGAGCCACCACCTGCGCCTTCAGTTCGGACTGGTCGGCGCTGCCCCAGACGATCCGGACCTCGCCCGCGAGGTGCAGCACGATGCTGTCCACTGTGCCGGCGCTGAGCTGCCTCGACCCGGTTGCGCAGAGCGGCCGGAAGCGCGCTCAGCACAGTGCCGAGATCCTTGATCATCCGAGCGTCGCCGCTGGGCACCGTGGCCACCATCAGGCCGTCGGCATCGGCCGCCGAGGTGAACACCACGCCCTCGTCGTCGGCGATCCAGTAGCCGCCGGGCGTCTCAATGGCGAACAGCGGGGCGCGTTCGGTGATCCGGACATTGATCGTGTTGGGCCAGCCGCGGGCGACCTGTACGGACTTCACCGCCGGCAGGCCGGCGACCCGCGTGGCTACTGCGTCGAGGTCGACCCTGGCCAGCGGCGTGCCCTGGGGCACCTCCGCCAATCGCCGGACGTCATCGGTGTTCGCGATCCGGTTGCCGCTGACCTCGACGGCACGGACGCCCAGGACGTTGGAGCCGAGCACCAGCCAGCCGGCCCCGGCCAGCAGGGCCAGCACCAGGGTCACGACGCCGATCCACAACCAACGCCGGCGGCGGTTCCGGCGACGGCGCACGGTGATCCGCCCAGTGGCGTCGCTGACCTGCGTCATGGTGCTCATGCCCACCGTTCCTCGATCACGGCCGGGCCGACCTTCGCCACGTCGCCGGCCCCGGCGGTGACCACCAGGTCGCCCGGCCGGATCACGCCGGCCAGCACCCGCGCGGCGTCCGGACGATTGGGCACGTAGGTGACCGTGCTGGCGCCGGCCGCCCGGGCATCGGCCATCAACAGCTCGCCGTCCACCCCCGGAATCGGCACGTCGCGGTCACGATAGTGCTCCAGGATCACGGCTTCGTCGGCCAGCGCGAGCGCCTCGCCGAACTCTCGGTGGAAGTCCTTGGTGCGCGCGTACATGTGCGGCTGGAAGCAGACCACCAGGCGCCCGGTGCCGGTCAGCCGACGGGCCGCCTTCATCAGTTCGCGCAGCTCGGTGGGGTGATGGGCGTAGTCGTCGAAGATCTGGGCGCCGTGGTATTCCCCGACGTAGCTGAACCTGCGGTGGGTGCCGCGGAAGGCGCCGAGCGCCTCGCGGACGGCCGCGCCGGGCAGCCCGAGGGCCAGTCCGATGGCGTACGCGGCGGCCGCATTGTGCAGGTTGTAGGTGCCCGGCACGGTGAGTTGCAGCAGCCCGTCATCGCCCGCAGCAGACAGCCTGGCCGACGCTTGCGGCACGTCGACGGCCAACTGCGACAGCCGGACGTCGGCGCCCTCGCTCTCGCCGAAGGTGATCACCCGGCGGCCGTCGCCCTCGATCAGTGGACGCAGCCGCAGGGCGCCCGGATCGTCCGCGGACAGCACCACCGATTGCACCGCGGGTTGCCGGGCCAGGGCTGCGAAACCCTGGAAGTAGTTCTCGGCAGTGCCCCAGTTGTCCAGGTGGTCGACCTCGATGTTGGTGATCGCCACCACCTCGGCCGGGTACTGCAGGAAGGAGGCATCGGACTCGTCCGCTTCGACGACGAAGATGTCGCCGTCGCCGAGCGACGCGCTCTTGTGACTGCTGGACAGGGGCGAGCCGATCACGTACGACGGCCGCAGCCCCATCCGCTCGAGCAGCTCGGCGGTCATGCCGGTGGTGGTGGTCTTGCCGTGGGTACCGGTGATCGCCACCCCGCGCCGGCCAAGCATCAGCGCACCGAGGCCGGCGCTGCGATGCCATACCCGCAACCCCCGGCGACGGGCCTCGGCGAGTTCGACATTGCTGTCGGGGATCGCCGACGAGTAGATCACCGTGTCGATGTCGCGGAGGTTGTCGGCGTCGTGGCCGATGAACACCTCGATGCCACGATCCCGCAGCGGCACCAGATAGGCAGTGTCGCGATCATCGCTGCCCGAGACCCGCACGCCCGCGTCGGCGTAGGCCGCGGCGATGCCGCTCATGCCCGAGCCGCCGATGGCGATGAAGTGCACCGCACCCACCTCGTCCAGCCCCACCAGCGGCACCGATTCGACCAGAGCCATCTCAGAGCCTTCCAGCCGACTGCAGCACCAGCGTGGCAAGTTCGCCGGCGGCGTCGGCGGGCACCAGGTCGCGGGTGGCGGCCTGCATCGCCGGCAGCGCCTGCGGATCGCCGAACAACCGCAGCACCTCCGCCGTCATTCGGGCGGCATCGAAGTCGGCGTTGTCGATCAGCAGGCCGGCACCGCCCTCGACGAGGAAGCCGGCATTGCGGGCCTGCTCACCGTTGCCGTGCGGGAACGGCACGAAGATCGCCGGCAGGCCGACGGTCGCGGTCTCCATCACGGTGCCCGCGCCGGCCCGGCCGACCATCAGGTCGGCGGCCGCGTAGGCGTCCTCCATGGCGTCGACATAGCCGACCGGAATGTAGCTGGCGCCGGTGCCCGGATCGGTGATCGGCAGATCCGCGTCGGTGACGTTCTTCGGGCCCAGCACGTGCAGGATCTGGATGCCGGCCGCGAGGATGGCGCCGCGAGCCCCGTCGGTGGCCAGGTTGATGCTCTGGGCGCCCTGCGAGCCGCCCGAGACCAGCAGGGTCGGTCGATCGGGGTCGAGCCCGAACGAGCGTCGGGCCGCCGGACGGCGGGCCGCCACGTCCAGCTCGGCGATGCCCCGGCGGACGGGCAGGCCGAGGTAGCGGGCGTGCGCCAGCGGGGTGTCCGGAAAGGAGACCCCGACCACGGTCGCGAACCTGGCGGCCACCCGGTTGGCCAGCCCCGGCAACAGGTTCTGCTCGTGGATCACCACGGGCAGACGAAGCGTTTTCGCGGCCAGGTAGATCGGCAGCGACACGTAACCACCGAAGCCGACGGCCACCTGGGCGTTCTCGTGCTGCAGCAGCCGGCGGGCCGCACGCACCGATGCCACCAGTCGCCAGGGCACGGCCAGCAACTCCAGGCTGAGCTTGCGGGGAAGCGGCACCGGCGGGATCAGCTCGAGCCGCAGCCCGGCGGCCGGCACCACTGTGGTCTCCAAGCCCCGGGCGGTGCCCACCGCCACCAGGGTGCCGGACGGATCCTGTTCGGCGATCCGCTCTGCGGTCGCGATCAGGGGCGAGGTGTGGCCGGCGGTTCCTCCCCCGGCCAGCACGACGTGAACCATGGTCCTCCTAGGCGCGGTGCGACTCGACCACGGTGACCGCGGGCGCCCGCTTGCGCGTCTTGCGTTCGGCCAGCCTACGGGCCTGTGGCTCCAGCTTCGCGCAGGCCAGCAGCATGCCGATCGCCGCCAGGTTGGCCATCAGTCCCGAACCGCCGTACGAAAGCAGCGGCAGGGTGACGCCGAACACCGGGATCATCTTGAGCACCACCATGATGTTCACCAGCGCCTGGATCATCAGCCACGCCGTGATCGCCGCCGACATGTTGCGGCAGAACGCGATGTCGGATCGCAGGGCGATCCGGAAGCCGGCGTAGCCCAGCACCAGGAACAGGGCCAACACGACCAGCGTGCCGACCAGGCCGAGTTCTTCGCCGACGATGGCCAGCACGTAGTCGGTGTGCGCCTCGGCCAGCGACCCCCATTTCTGTCGGGAGGCACCCAGGCCGAGACCCCACCAGCCGCCCGACGCCAACGCGAACACCCCCCGCAACGGCTGGAGGTTGACCCCCATCACGTCGTGGTCGGCGTTGAAGAAGCCCAGGATCCGGTCCATCCGGTTGATCGAGGAGACGATCAGCACGACCACCACGGCGACGACGCTGCCGGCGATCGAGGCCAGCATTCGCCACGAGGCTCCGACGTGCCACAGCATCGCCATCACGATGGCGCCCATCACCATGCCGGTGCCGAGGTCGCGATTGAGCACCACCAGGCCGATCAGCACCGCCGACACCGGAATGAACGGGATCAGCAGGTGCTTGGGCTGATCGAGCAGCTTCTGCTTGCGGGCGAACAGGTCCGCGCCCCAGACGATGATCGCCAGCTTGGCCAGCTCCGACGGCTGGATGCGGAAGAACGACGTGCCGAACTGCACCCAGTTGCGGTTGCCCTTCGCCTCGCCCCAGCCGAGCGGGGTGAAAGTGAGGATCTGCAGGCCGAGCGACACGATCACCAGCACCCAGCCCAGGATCCGCAGCGTCGCGGGGTTGGCAGCGGGACAGCACCCAGGCGGCCAGGCCGCCGACGACCAGGAAGAACACCTGCCGCTTGACGAAGTAGTAGGCGTCGTCGAATCGGACGTAGCCGAACACGCTGGAGGCGGAGAGCACCATCATCATGCCCAGCGCCAGGAGCAGCACGGTTGGCACCAGCACCAGGTAGTAGCTGGCCCGCGGATCGGCGAGCGCGTCGGAGACCAACGAGGAGCGCGGACGGCGATCGGTGGCTTTGGCGGCCTTCTTCTGATCCTGCGGGGAAGTAAGGATCGCCACTGCTGTCAGCCCTCCTGGTCGGCCCCGGTGATCGCCTCAACTGCCCGGGAGAACGCCAGGCCTCTGGCGTCGTACCCGTTGAACATGTCCAAACTGGCGCAGCCGGGGGCCAGCAACACGACGTCGCCGGGACGGGCGAACGTGCGTGCGGCCGAGACCGCCTGAGCCATCGCTCCAGTGTCGGTGGAATCGATCACGGTCACGGGGATCTGCGGCGCGTGTCGGGCGAGTGCGTCCGCGATCAGCTGCCGGTCGATGCCCAGCAACACAACAGCCCGCAGCTTGTCGGCATAGGTCTGCACCAACTCGTCGAAGGTGGTGCCCTTGGCCTGACCGCCGGCGACCCACACGATCGAGTCGAAGGCCCGCATGGACGCCGCCGCGGCGTGCGGATTCGTCGCCTTCGAGTCGTCCACCCAACGGACGCCGTCGTGCTCGGCGATGGTCTGGATCCGGTGGTCGCCGAGCTTCAGGCTGCGCAGGCCGTCGCGAACCGCGGTGGCGGGAACTCCGAATGAGCGGGCCAGCGCCGCTGCCGCCAGCGCGTTCTCGACGTTGTGCGGGGCGTAGGGCCGGACGTCGGAGACGTTGGCCAGCTCCAGTGCCGAGTCGCGTCGCTGGGCGATGAAGGCCCGGTCGACCAGCAGGTCGTCCACCACCCCCAGCATCGAGATCGAGGGGGTGCCGAGGGTGAATCCGACCGCTCTCGCGCCCTCGGTGACCTCGGCCTGCTCGACCATCCGCAGGGTGGCCTCGTCGGCCACGTTGTAGATGCAGGCGTGGGTGACCCGTTGATAGATCCGGGCCTTGTCGTCGCCGTAGGCGGTCATCGCGTCCGGGGCCGAACCGCCCCACTCGGCCGGGTCGCCGTACCACTCCAGGTGATCGGGTTGGAGGTTCATCACCGCGGCCGAATGCAGGGCCAGCGAGTGACAGTGATGCAGCTGGAAGGCGGAGAGCTCGACGGCGAACACGTCGTAGGTCTCCTCGTCCAGGATCGCCTCGACGATCGGTCGGCCGACATTGCCGACCTCGGCCACCCGGAGTCCGGCGGCGGCCAGGATCGAGCCCAGCATGTTGGTGGTGGTGGTCTTGCCGTTGGTGCCGGTGACCGCCAACCATGGCACCACCCGGTCGGGCTGCATCATCCGCCAGGCCAGCTCCACCTCAGCCCAGATCGGCACGCCGCGTTGCCGGGCCTGGGCCAGCAGCGGCGCCCGGGGCGGCCAGCCGGGCGAGGTGACCACCAGGTCGACCCCGTCCGGCAGTTCGGCGGTGGCACCGGGGCCGATCCGGACGGTGGCGTCCAGTACCTCAAGGATCGCCGCCCGCTCCCGGATCGCGGGGCTGTCGGACTCGTCGACCGCGATCACCTTCGCGCCGAGCTCGAGCAGTCCGTCCGCGGCCGCGTACCCGGACGCCGCCAGCCCGGCCACCAGCACGGTCGCCTCCGGCCAGGCTGAGAGCCGGGTGGCGTCCGGCAGCCAGTCGATCATTGGCCAACCGTCCATTCGCCGTAGAAGATGCCCAGTCCGATGGCGACGCACAGACCACAGAAGATCCAGAACCGGATCACCACGGTGATCTGGGCCCAGCCCAGCAGTTCGAAGTGGTGGTGCAACGGAGCCATCTTGAACAGCCGCTTGCCCTTGCTCAGCTTGAACCAGCCGACCTGCAGCACCACCGACATGGTGATCACCAGGAACAGCCCGGCAACGACCATCATCAGCAGTTCGGTGCGGGTGAAGATCGACAGCGCCGCGAAGCCGCCGCCGATGGCCAGCGAGCCGGTGTCGCCCATGAAGATCTTGGCCGGGCTGGCGTTCCACCACAGGAAACCGAAACAGGCGCCGGCCAGGGCGAGCGCGACCAGGGCCAGGTCGCGCGGGTCGCGCACCCAGTAGCACTGCGGCCCGGACGTGGACAACGTGGAGCAGGACTGGTTGTTCTGCCAGATGTTCACCACCGCGTAGGCGGCGAAGACCATCGCCGCGGCGCCGGTGGCGAGGCCGTCCAGCCCGTCGGCCAGGTTGGCGGCGTTGGACCAGGATGCGATCACCAGCACGATCCAGATCACCGCCAGCCAGATCGGCAGCTGCAGCCAGCTGATGTCCCGCAGGAACGAGATCGCGTTACTGGCCGGGGTGATCCCCTGATCGTCCGGAAACTGGAAGGACAGGATGGCGAAGGACACTCCGACCAGGAGCTGCCCGATCAGCTTGGCCCGGCTGTTCAGGCCCAGTGAGCGGGCCTTGGAGATCTTCGTCCAATCGTCGGCGAAGCCGATCAGGCCGAGTCCGGCGACCAGGTACAGCACCAGCACGCCGGACGCGGTCGGCGGCGACCAGGTGATCAGGTGGGCCATCGCGTAGCCGAAGATCACCGAGCCGATGATCACGATGCCACCCATCGTTGGGGTGCCGCGCTTGGTGTGATGCGACGTCGGGCCGTCGTCGCGGATGAACTGGCCATAGCCGTTCTTGACCAGCACCCGGATCGCGAAGCGGGTGCCGAGCAGCGTGCCGATCAGGGCCAGGCCACCGCCCAGCAGGATGCTTCTCATGCGCGACCACTGCCAGCCGCGGCGAGCGCGTCGGCCACCCGGTCGAGCGCCAGTCCGCGGGACGCCTTGACCACCACCACATCGGACGGTTGCAGGCCTCGACCAGCCACAGCCACCGCCTCCTCCCGATCACTCACCAAGGTCACTGTGCCAAAGCCGCGCCGAACCCCGCGAGCGATCTCGTCGGCCCATCCACCGACCGCGACCACCTCGAAGCCCAGCCCGGCGGCCAGCTCCCCCAATGTCTCATGCTCGGCCGGAGCCGCCGCACCCAACTCCAGCATGTCGCCGAGCACCGCGACCAGTCGGCCACCCTCGCGGCGCATCCCGGCCACGGTGGTCAGGGCCGCCCGCATCGAGTCCGGATTGGCGTTGTAGGCGTCGTTGATCACCAGCACGCCGTCGGCGCGCGGCATCAATTGCATTCGCCAGGCCGACTGCGCAACCGCGACGCTGAGCGTTGCCGCAATGGTCTGCGGGGGCACCCCCAGCACCAGCGCGGCCGTGGCCGCGGCCAGGGCGTTGGCGACCTGATGCCGCCCGGAGCCGCGCAGGTTGACCGGCAGCGAGGCGTCCACGGCGCCGTCGCTGCGCAGCATGAACGAGAACCGCTGCAGGTCATCGGAAACCAGGTCCTCGGCCCACACCCGCAGCTCGCCGGAGTCCGGACGTCCGTTGGCGGAGAAGTAGGCCAGCCGCGCCTCGGTGCGCCCGGCCATGCCCGCCACCAGGGCGTCGTCGGCGTTCAGCACCGCCCAGCCGTCGGCCGGCACCGCCTCGACCAGCTCGCCCTTGGCCTGTGCGATGCCCGCCACGGAGCCGAACTCACCGAGGTGGGCGTGACCGACGTTGAGCACCACGCCGACATCGGGCGGAACGATCCGGCACAGCCAGGCGATGTGGCCGCCACCGCGGGCACCCAGCTCGCTGACCAGGAATCGGGTGTCGGCGTTCACCCGGAGGGCGGTCAGCGGCACCCCGATCTCGTTGTTGAACGAGCCTTTCGGGCTGATCGTGGGAGCGTGTGCCGAGAGCACCTGGCCGAGCAGGTCCTTGGTGCTGGTCTTGCCCGATGAGCCGGTCACGCCCACCGTGCGCAGCCCGCCGGTCCTGGCTTCGGCCACCACGCCTCGGGCCAGGTCGGTGAGCCCCTGCAGGGCGTCCGACACCACCAGGTGCGCGAGCGCCGCGTCTGTGACCCGAGTGCAGAGCGCGGCCACGGCTCCCCCCGCCGCGGCGGCGGCGATGAAGTCGTGACCGTCGGCATGCTCGCCCGGCAGTGCGACGAACACCGAGCCGGGCGTTGCCAACCGCGAGTCCACCACCACATCGGGCCCCGCCGGCAAGCCGCTATCTCGGCCGTCGGCCCCGGCCAACACCGCCACCTCGCGGATCGTCCGTTCACGCACCGGTTTCCCCCTCCGTTGCCAACCGCCGCCATTCTTCGCCAATCACGGCGACGTCGTCGAACGGGCTGATCACTCCGGCGATGTCCTGCCCCGTTTCGTGACCCTTACCCAGAACGGCGACCCAGGTGTCCGGGCCGGCCCGGCGCAGAGCCAGGGCGATGGCCGCCCGGCGATCGCCGCCGTCCAGCGCCTCCGCGCCCGCGGCGACGGAACGGGCGCCGGCCAGCACCCGTTCACGGATCCGCTCCGGCACCTCCGAGCGGGGATTGTCGTCGGTGACCACCACCAGTTCGGCGTTCGACGCCGCCGCCGCGCCCATCGGTTCACGCTTGCTCGGGTCCCGGTCGCCCCCGGCGCCGAGCACCACGATCCTTGGCGCGGGCAGGGCCGCGAGAGCGGCGGTGACCGCCTCCGGGGTGTGGGCGAAGTCGACGATCACCCGGGGGGCACCCGGGCCGAGCTGAACGCGCTGCATCCGCCCCGGCACGGACGCCGTCGCGAAGCCCGCCACGGCGCGTCCGAGGTCAAGACCGGCCGCCTGCACCATGGCGGCGGCGGTGATCGCGTTCTGGACGTTGAAGGCGCCAGCCAGCCCGACGGTGAAGGACAGCTCACCGGCCGGGGTGGCCGCGGTGACCACGCTGCGCTGCTCGTCGTCGGTCTCGGTGGCCAGCAGCCGGACATCCGCGTCGGCCGACTCCCCCGTGGTCAGCACAGGGGTGCCCGCCGCCCGGACGAGTTCGAGCAATCGGCGTCCCCAGCTTCCGTCGATGTTGACCACGCAGGCCCGCGCGCGACCATGCAGGAACAGCCGGGTCTTGGCCTCGAAGTAGTTCTCCAGCGTGCCGTGAAAGTCCAGGTGATCGCGGCCCAGGTGGGTGAAGGCCGCCACATCGAAGGTGATTCCGGCGACCCGCTGCAGGGCCAGCGCGTGGGACGACACCTCCATCGCGACGCTGGTCACCGCCTCGTCGCGCAGCTCGGCGAGCAGTTGCTGCAGGTCCGGCGACTCCGGCGTGGTGACCGTTGAGCGGCTCCGGGCCAACTGCCGTCCGGCCACCCGGAAACCGATCGTGCCCAGGGTTCCGACGGTCTCGCCCAGAGCGACCAGCGCCGCCTCGAGCAGGTACAAGGTGCTGGTCTTGCCGTTGGTGCCGGTGATGCCGAACATCCGCATCGCCGCGGCCGGATGGCCGCTCACCGCCGCGGCCACCTCGGCCATGGCGGCGCGCGGGTCCGGCACCACGATCACCGGCAGGTCGACCTCGATCATGGCCGCACCCGCCGCGTCGGTGAGCACCGCCGCGGCGCCATGACCGGCCGCCTGGGCCGCGTACCTCGCGCCGTGGGTGAACTGGCCGGGCAGGGCCGCGTACAGGTCGCCGGGACGTACCCGGCGGGAGTCCAGGCTCACACCGGTGACGGCCACGTCGCCCGCCCCGGGCAGTAGCCCGGACAGGCGAACAGGGTGCTCAGCCATGCTTCACCCTATTACTCGAGGGGGAGCTTGACGCCCTTGCTGGTCGACGGCGCCACCGCGTAACGGGGCAGCGCCAGCGCCAGCACGTCGTGCATGATCGGGGCGGCGACAGCGCTTCCGGACGCCCCGTTGTACTTGGGATTCCAGACCACCGCGTAGACCAGCACCTGCGGGTTGTCGATCGGCGCCACCCCGATGGTGGAGACCACCGACTCGCCCCGGTAGCACTTGCAGTCGGCACTGACCAGCCGGGCGGTGCCGGTCTTGGTGCCGATCCGGTACCCGTTGATCTTGAACGATGCACTGGTCTGGTACAGCGCCTGCTGCTCCATCAGCGACCGCACCTGCACCGAGGTCTCCTCCGAGACCACCCGGTGCGGCGTGGAGTTCTGGTTGGCCCGGCTGTACGCCTGGCCGTCCATCGTCGAGATCACCGTCGGTGCGTGGTAGATCGCCCCCGTTGATCACCGACGACACCGCGGTGGCGTTCTGCAGCGCCGTCACCGAAAGGCTGGTGCCGAAGGAGATGCCGTCCCGGGTGTAGTCGGGCATGGTCGCCTTGGGCAGGTACCCAGCCGCCTCGCCGCCCACCCCGATGTTCGTCCGCTGGCCCAGGCCGAACGATGCGTAGTAGTCGTGCAGTTGCTGCTTGCCGATCGTCCGGGCCATCGTGATGGTGCCCACGTTGGACGACTTCGCGAAGATGCCCCTGGCCCGCATGGTGATGTTGCCGTGGTTCCACCAGTCCGTGATCTTGAACTGGTCCTGCTTGATGAATCCGGGGATCTTGACCTTGTCGTCGGGGGTGATGGTGCCCGAGTCGAGCAAGGCGGCGAAGGTCAGGATCTTCTGCACCGAGCCCGGCTCGTAGACGTTGTTGGTGGCCCGGTTGCCCATGTTCTCCAGATCACCCTTGCCGGGATCGTTGCTGTCGAAGGACGGCCCGTTGGCCATCGTCAGCACCTCGCCGGTGCGCGGGTCCATCACGATCACGGCGGCCGCCTGGGCGCCGGTGTCGGCCAGCGCCTTCTGCAGCCGCTGCTCGGCCAGCAGTTGCATGCCCAAATCGATGGTCAGGCCGAAGTTGTGCCCGTTCTGAGCGGGGATCAGGACGTTGTCGCCGAGCGGGATCTTGCCGTTCGGCGAAGAGTCGTAGACCTCCTTGCCGTCGGTGCCCTTGAGCAGCTTCTCCAGGGACAACTCCAGGCCGCCGGCGGCGTTGCCCTCCTCGTTCACCCAGCCGATCAGGTTGGACGCCACGGTGCCGTTGGGATAGCGGCGGGTCGGGGCGGTCACCCGCGACAGCCCGATCAGTCCGGCCGCGGACATCTCGGCCTGAAGCTCGGCGAACGTCTCGGCGGGCACCCGGGTCTTGATCACCTGCCAGGCACTCTTGGGATTGCTCAGCTTGGGCAGATAGTCGGCGGCGGTGCCGCCCAGGTACTTGGCCAGGAGGTCGGCGATCCTCTGCGGGGCGGTCGCCACGATGGCCTGGTCGCGCTCGGTCAACGGCTGCCGATTCATCTTGCCGTTGGTCAGGATCATCTTCGGGTCGGCGATCACCTTCACCGTGTTCTCGGTGTAGGCCAGCACGTCGCCATAGCGGTCGACGATGTCGCCGCGCTGGGCCGGCAGCACCTGCGACTGCTGCATCTGGTCGGCCGCTTCGGCTGCGTAGGCCTGGGCGTCGAACGCCTGGATCTGCAGCGCCCGTCCGGCGCACAGGGAGAACACCACCGCGATCAGCAGCAGCAGGATCCGCATCCGGCCGACCGGGGACGCCAGTGGCCAGCGGGCCTTCCTCAGCCGGGTCAGCTGGCGCTTGGTGCTGGACTTGAGGGTCATCGATCGGTCCTCTTCTTGTCGTCCTCGGCTTTCTTCTCGGCCTCCGCCTGCTTCTTCTCCTCGGCCTTCTTCTTGGCCGCCGCTGCCAGCTTCCTCTTCTCCTCGGCAGCCTTCTTGGCGGCCGCCTCCTCCTTCTTCTTCTCGGCGGCCGCCTGCTTGGCCGCCGCGAGATCGGCCAGCCGCTGCTTCTCCGCCTCGGCCCGCTGGACGGCGAGCGCGGCCAGTTCCTCCGGCGTCCGGTAGCGCACGTCCGGCAGCTCGGAGCCGGTCAGCTTGGTCGGATCACCGATCACCTGACCACTGGGCAGCGACAGGTACACGGGGTAGGGGTTGGGCACCATGCCGAGCTTGGTTGCCTCGATCGCGAGCCGGGTGCTCGACCGCGCCTCGGTGACCTCCGACTCGAGCGCGGCGACCCGGTAACCCAGCTGGTTGGCGGCCTTCTGCTGAGCCTGCACCGCGAAGCTCTGGTCCTGCAGGGATGTGTTCAGCAGCAGCAGCCCGACCATGCCGACGGCCAGGAACACCCCGATGGTGAGCACGAACGGCACCCCGGCCATCCGGCGCTGCGGGATCGGCACCTGGGCCAGTCCCCAACGGCGCGGCCGCTGCTCCGGGTTTCTGCGTGGTGCCTCGAGTGCTGTCATGCCGCCACCTCGTTGATCCGTTCTCCTGCCCGCAGCCGCGCGGACGCGGCTCGCGGATTGACCTGTACCTCTTCCGGCCCCGGACGCTCGGCGCCCCGGGTCAGCAGAACCAGTCGGGCGCGCAGTTCCGCGGGCACCGTCGGCAGCCCGCGGGGGGCATTGTCGGTGGCCGCGTCGCGCAGCGCGTTCTTCACCAGCCGGTCCTCACCGGAGTGGTAGGCCAGCACGGCGAGGCGGGCACCCGGCGCCAAGGCGGCGATCGCGGCCGGCAGCAGCCCGGTCAGGGAGACCAGCTCGTCGTTGACCGCAATCCGCAGGGCCTGGAACGTCCGTTTGGCCGGGTGTCCTCCGCTGGCCCGGGCCGCGGCCGGGATGGCGGCCTCGATCACCCGGACGAGTCGCGCCGAGGTGGTGAACCGCTCGGTCGAGCGCTCAGCGACGATCCGGCGGGCGATCCGGTCGGCGAAGCGTTCCTCGCCGAACCGGCGCAGGATCCTGCTGAGCTCGGCCGCTGACGAATCGTTCACCAGGCCGGCGGCGGTCAGCGGCTGGGTGTCGTCCATCCGCATGTCGAGCGGGGCGTCGACGCTGTAGGCGAATCCACGCTCCCGCCGATCGATCTGCATCGAGGACAAACCGAGGTCGGCCAGGATCGCCTGCACCCTTGGTCGGCCGGCCTCGGCCAGCACCTCGGGCAGCTCGTCGTAGCGCGCCTGGAAGAGCAGCACTCGCTCACCGAAACCGGCCAGCCGTTGCCCGGCCCGGGTCAACGCGTGCTGATCGCGGTCGATGCCGATCAGGGTGGCGTTCGGGCAGGCGTCCAGAATGGCCGCGGCGTGGCCGCCGAGGCCCAGTGTGCAGTCGACGTAGACGGAGCCGGGGGCCTGCAGGGGCACGCTGAGCAGCTCGACGATGCGCGTGCACATCACCGGTACGTGCTCGCTCGGCGCCAACCCGTCCATCTCGACCCCCTCCATCAGCCCCTGGATGGCACAGTCGCGTGCGTTGGGGTTTCAATCCGTGGGTTCCGCCTGGCACCGGGGAAGGTGCGCCAGGAGGCGTGAGCCCGTCGGATTGAAGCCGCACCGCACGCGACGGTGTTGCTTCTTCAGTGCGGTCAGCCCGCGCCGAACATTTCCTCGTCCATCTGTGCGAAGGCCTCTTCCTGCGCCGCGGCGTAGGAGGACCAGGCCTCCGTGTCCCACACCTCGATGTGGTCCAAGGCGCCGATCACGACGATCTCCCGTTGCAGTCCCGCGTAGCTGCGCAGGTGCTCCGGCACGGTGATCCGGCCCTGGCTGTCCGGGCTGGACGAATCCGCCCCGGAGGCGAACATCCGCTGCACCGAGCGAACCTTCGCCAGGCTGGACGATCCCGCGATCATCCGATCAGCGGCCGCCTGGTAGGCGGCCGGGGTGAAGATCGCCAGGCAGCGGTCGGGCTGCCTGGTGATGACAAGACCCCCGCCCAGCTCCTCGCGGAACTTGGCGGGGAGGAAGAAGCGGCCCTTGTCATCGAGCTTCGGGGTGTGAGTGCCCAGGAACATCGGACACCCCCTTCGACTCTGTCCTCCACTTGCCGCCACTGTACTCCACTTTGCTCCACCAGGCACCCTCTGGGGGCGCCCTGTTGCACAAAGATCCGCCCGGTAGGGTGGCTGCAGACCAACACCCTGAGGGGGGACCGTGGAGCGCAGTGCAGCGAGCCGGGTGGACGACTTGCAGACCGTCGCACAGGACATCCGCGCAGCCGTGCAAACCGTGATCGAGGGCAAGCCGGAGGCGATCGACCTCGCTCTGGTGGGTCTGTTCTCGTCCGGGCACCTGCTGATCGAGGACGTGCCGGGCGTCGGCAAGACGATGCTGGCCAAGGCGCTTGCCCGCTCGATCGACGGAACCGCGCAGCGGATCCAGTTCACCCCCGATTTGCTGCCCAGTGACATTACGGGCGTGTCGATCTTCAACTCCCAATCGCGCACGTTCGAGTTCAAACCCGGCGGAGTGTTCGCCAACGTGGTGATCGGCGACGAGATCAACCGGGCCTCCCCGAAGACCCAGTCCGCCCTGTTGGAGGCCATGGAAGAGCACCAGGTCACCGTCGACGGCGTCACCCACCCGCTGCCGGACCCCTTCATGGTGGTGGCCACCCAGAACCCGATCGAGATGGAGGGCACCTATCCCCTGCCCGAAGCCCAACGGGACCGGTTCATGCTGCGGATCTCGATGGGGTACCCGGTGCGCTCGGCCGAGGTGGCGATGCTCGACCACCACGGCGCGGGCAACCCGTTGGCCGAGCTTCGTCCGGTCACCGACGCGGCCACCGTGGCGTCGCTTTCGGAGTCGATCCGCTCGATCTTCGTGCACGGGGCGATCAAGGACTACCTGGTCGCCGTGCTCGACGCGACCCGGCACAGCCCCGACGTCCGGCTGGGTGCCTCTCCCCGGGCCGGGCTGCAACTACTACGGGCCTCGAAGGCCCGGGCGGTTCTGAGCGGCCGGCATTACGTGATCCCGGACGACATCCAGTCCTTGGCCGGACCCGCCCTCGCGCACCGAATCCTGCTCAGCCCAGCGGCCCAGCTGGCCCGCCGCAGCGTGGACGAGGTGGTGGCCGCGGCCGTCGCAGGGGTACCGATCCCCGACCGCGATTAGTGGCGTGTCGCTGACATGACACCACTGAGGCGACCATGATCCGGCTGACCACCCGCGGCTTCAGCCTGCTGACCGCGGCCGTTGCGCTGCTGGTCGTCGCCGGAGCCACCGGGCTGCGCTCGCTGGCCTGGCCGGGCGGACTCTTGTTGGGCCTGGTCGTCGCGGCGCTGCTGCTGGCCTGGTTCTCCGCGCGCCGGCCCACCCTGCGTCGCCGGCTTCAGCCCGAGCGGTTGGCGGCGGGCGCCCCGGTCCGGGTGACCCTCGATCTGGAGCGGGACAGTGTGGGGGTCGGGTCGTGGAGCGTCGTGGAGGAGGCGGTGCCCGCGGAACTGACCGGTGCCCCGGCGCTGGCCGTACCGTCAGGTTGGGGCCGGCTGCGCAGCCTGCATCACTACCAACTCGGCACCCACGTCCGCGGCCGGTACCCGATCGGGCCGAGCACCTGGATCACCACCGACCCCCTCGGCCTGGCGGGTACACGCCGCCGGATGGGAGCCTCGTCCCTGCTCACCGTGACCCCGGCGATCCATCCCTTGGGCGCGGCCGTGCGAGGCGCCGGGTCCGGGTTGACCGGTGAGTCGGCGCACCTGCGCAGCAGCCTGTTGGGGCCTGACGATGCGCTGATCCGCGAGTACCGGCCGCGTGACGAGATGCGCCGGATCCACTGGCCCTCAACGGCCCGCACCGGCACCCTGATGGTGCGCCGCGAAGAGCACGCCTGGGAGCCGAGCGCGCTGATCCTGCTCGACAACCGCTCGGGCGCGCACACCGGGCACGGGTCGCGGTCGAGCTTCGAGTGGGCGGTGTCCGCGGCAGCCTCGATCGGGGTCTACCTGCTGGATGCGGGCTACGACATCGGCCTCGCCGACGCGGACGGGCAGACCCTGGCGGCCGAGGGCGACTCGGTGCGCGAGGCGCTGCTGGACCACCTAACCGACATCGACGTCACGTTGACCTACGACCTGACCAGCTCGGTCGCGCCCGGCAGTGCCGCCAAGGGCCAGTTGCTCGTCGCCGTGCTCGGCCGGCTGTCCCGCGCCGATGCGCTGGCGCTCACCACCGCCCGACGCGACGGGCGGCTGTGCCGCGCGATCATTCTGCATCGGGCCGACCCGGACGCCGAGGACCCCGCCGAGTTGCTGGTGGCCAGTGGCTGGCAGGTCGTGCGCAACGCCGCGACCCTCACCGTGGCGGACGCGTGGGCCGGATTGAATTGGGGGACGCACCGATGAGGGCGTCCGATCGCCTGGGCCTGGCGGTGATGACCGCGATGATGCTGGCGCTGACCTGCCTGCAGGTGATCTCGGCCGACGCCCGGCTGTTCTTGGACTCCCTGCTGATGATCGGCGTGGTGGGCATCGCCGGCATCGTCTCGCGCCGGCTGCTGCCCACCGACCGGGCTGCGCGGCTGATCCAGGGTGTTGTCACGTTCGTCGCCCTGGTGCTGGTGCTGATGTCCGAGGGCATCACCAACCCGTTCGCGCTGCCCGGTGTGTTCGACAACGCGGTGCGCTGGACGGTGGAGTCGTCGGCGCCGATGGGGCCGAATGTCGCCGTGCGGGTGATCGCGGTGATGGCGGTGACACTGCTCGCCGTGCTCGCCGACCAACTGACTGTTTCCCTGGCCAGTCCGGCCTGGTCGCTGATGCCGCTCGGTGCGCTCTACCTGGTGCCGGCGTTCACGTTGCCGTCGCTGCTGACGTTCTGGTCGGTGCTGTGGGTAGGCCTCGGCTACCTGCTGGTGCTGCTGGCCGACGCCGCCAACCGCACCCGGATGCTGCGTTTCCAGGCGGCGGACGGTCCGCGCTGGAGCATTCTGCTCGGCGGACTGGTGAGCCTGCTGGCGGCGTTGCTGGTGGCCGGGCTGGCCGGTGTCTTCACTCCCGGAATCGACCCGGACCGAGGTGCGCCGTTCAGCGGCCAGGGCCCGGTGCAGATGGGCGACCCGGCCCTCGACCTTCGGCGCAACCTGCAGCAGCCGGTGGATCGTCGAGTGATCACCTACACCACCAGCCGGAGCACCGGCTCCTACCTGCGGATGACCTCGCTGCCCGCCTTCGACGAAGGCGGGTTCCACCTCAACTCGATCGACCTGTTCTCCGGGTCGCTACCGGGCCCGGAGGGCGCTCCGTCCGGACGTCCACGGTTCAGCATCGATGTCGCGGTGACGGACTTCAACGCCGAATGGCTGCCGCTGCCCTACGCGCCGGCCGCGTTTCAGGCGCCCGGCGATTGGCGCTACGACCCGGTGTCGCTCAGCGTGCTCGCGTCCGGGCCGCAACAGAAGCGGGCCACCAACGGTCTGCGCTACCAGGCCACCGCCGTGGACGTGAACCCGACCTCCCAGGAGCTGGCGAAGGCGATCGCCGGCCGACCGAAGGACGCGCTGAGCACCGCCGATCTGCCGGCCGACTTTCCCTTGTCGGTGGTTACGCTGGCTCGCCGGATCACCGAGAAGGGCAGCTCGGACGGAGCGAAGGCGGTACTGCTGCAGGACTGGCTGCGATCGTCCGCGTTCACCTACAGCACCGAACCGGCTCCCGGCTCGGGGTACACCGCACTGACCCAGTTTCTGCTGGTCGACAAGACCGGGTACTGCGAGCAGTTCGCCGCCTCGATGGCGGTGATGGCCCGAGCGATCGGCATCCCGTCACGGGTGTCCATCGGCTTCCTGCCCGGACGCCGAGTCGGCGACCAGTGGGAGATCAACATCCGCGACATGCACGCCTGGCCCGAGCTCTACTTCGCCGGGCTGGGTTGGGTGAGCTTCGAGCCCACTCCGGGCGTCGCCGTAGCCCCCACCTACACCGGCGGGCAGGTCACCCAGCCGTCCGCGTCGCCGTCGGCGAGCGCCACCCCGACCCCGACCACCAGTTCCGACCAGCCCAGCGCTGCTCCGTCCCTGTCCCCGGACGATCAACCGGCAGAGACGACCGGAGCGGCGAACCTGTCCTTCCTGGCCTGGGTCGGCGGCGCCCTGCTGGTGCTGGCCCTGGCGCTCGCACCAGCACTGATGCGGCGAACGCGGCGGCAGCGACGGCTGCGCTCCGAGGTGCCGGCGCAGGCGGTGAGTGGCGCCTGGGACGAGTTGCGCGACACTGTCTGGGACGCGGGCGGTGAATGGCCGAGCGGGTCCGCCAGGCAGATCGGCGATGCGGTGGCGAAGGATCTACCGCAGGAGGCGGCGGCGGCGATGGGTCGGGTGGCGGTGCTGGTGGAGCGGTCCCGCTACGCCGAAAGCCTGGGTACCACCGGCGCCCTGGGCGACGACGTGAAGCGGGCTCGTGAGGGCATCGATGCGGGCGGTCGACAGGCCTGGTGGCGAAACCTGTTTCCGCGATCACTCTGGCGCGGCCTGTGGTGGCGCGGCTGAGCTCGGCCACCGGGACGCGTGTCGGTCGAGCCCCTCACCAGGACAGGTGCAGGTAATCGACCGCGTGGTCCCTGGCCAGCGCCACGGGCGCCTCGTCGTAGTAGCCGGTTCCGATCAGACCCACCTGCCAGCGGGCGTTGAAGGCGATGATCCAGGCTGCCGCCGCAGCGGCTGCGCATCGTTCGCTGATGGTGAGGCGTTGCTCGCGGGCGGTTTCGTAGTCACGCATGAAGGTGGTCACGCTGCCGGGATCCGACAGCCCCTGACTGCCCGTCGAACTCGCGGCGTAGCAGGCCGCCGCGAAGCCCGCGATCACCGGTTCGGTGTCGGCGACCAGCTCCCAGTCGAAGGAGCCGATCAGGATTCCGTCGCGGACGGTGGTGTTGCCGGCGTACCAGTCGGCGTGACCGGCCACCACTGCGTCCGGGTCGCGGTGGGCCAGGATCTGATCGGCGGCCTGAGTGCCGAAGCCATCGAGCCACTCGAAGCCGGCCGGGGTGCTGCGGAAGTCGACGATGGAGTCGTGCGGCACCGGCCAGGGTCCGGACCGGTACTGGCACCAGGACGGCCCGGGGCCCGCGCGGCGCACCACCTGCGGGTGCCGTCCGAGGATCCGGATGTGCTCGACCAGGCCCTGTGCGAGCAGCATCCGGTTCGCCGGATCGTTCCCGTCCGGGGTGGTGCCTTCGATCAGCGTCTCCGCCCGGAGCATGCGGCCGTCCACCGGTTCGGGGCCGGCCAGTGGCACGGCGCACGGAAAGCCGGCCCCGGCCAGCAGCCGTTGAGCCTCGGTGGATACCTCGATTGCCGTCCGGTCGGCGGGCGGTCGGTAGGTCTTGATCACGACGTCACGTCCGTCGTCGAGCCGCACGGCCCAGACGGAGTCGATCCGGCCGGCGCGGAACCGGATCGATTCGATCGGGCTGCCAAGGCGTCGCTGCGTCCAGGAACTCAGAAAGTTGCGCACCTCGAGCGCGGTCGCGGACCCGTAGCTGACCTGTTCGGTGGCGCTGAGCGATGCGTGCAGGATTCCGCCGGCGGAGTCGTCGGAGCGGGTGGAGATTTCGGAGTTACTTACCTTCGTCCTGGCGCTTGCGCCAGCGTTCTTCCATCTTGTCCATGAAGGCCTTCTCGCTCTGCGGTGAGCGGGCGGTCGGACGGCTGCTGGACACCTCGCCGACGTGACGCCACGAGGTGACGGCGATCACGCTGGCAATCAGCATGATCACGAAGCCCACGACGCTCAGCGCGGGGCTCACTTCCATGCCGCCGATCAGGCAGCCGATACCAATCAGGAACCCGACTCCGGCGATGGCGGCGCGACGGCGGTGCAGGCGCCGGGTGGTGGTACCGCGCAAAGCATTGGCCAGCTTGGGATCTTCGGCCGCCAGGGCAGCTTCCATCTGGTTCAGGAGTCGTTGTTCTTCTGCGGAAAGAGCCATGCCAACCTCCCTTCGAGTTCGGTGCGCACTACGGGAGCGCGGGGCCAGTCTAGGCGCGCAATTGGTCAAACGGAACAGCGGGTGTGAATGGTTCACGGAGGGTTCATGGACGGCGGGGTGCGTAGCCGTGCCGGGTCAGCACCGCCCGCTCGACACCGTGCGGCCCGAACTTGCGCCGGACTGCGTCCGCGGCCAACTCCGCCTCGCGCCAGCCCCGCTCCGGAGCGTCCAAAGTGGGCTGACAATACGCTTTGTCGGCGTCCACCAGACCCTCCACCCGGATGCCGACCCGGCGGATCCGTGGCCGCTCCAGACCGAACCTGCCGTACAGCGCCATCGCCTGCGCGTGCAGCTCATCGGTGGAGTCGGTGGGGCTGGCCAGGGTCAAAGTCTTGGACACGGTGCGGAAGTCGGCGAACCGCAGAGTGAGGGTGACGGTGCGGCCGAGCACCCCGGCCTGACGCATCCGCCAGGCCACCGTGCCGGCCACCCGGAGCAGTTCGGCCCGGACCAGCGCCGGGTCGTCGGTGTCGCGTGAGAAGGTCTCCTGGCAGCCGACCCCCCGCTCACCGGGACGGGCGACCACCCGGCGTCCGTCCCGACCCCAGGCCAGTTCGGACAGCAGCATTCCCTGGTGCGGCCCGAACGCGCGCTGCAGGGTGCTGGCCGGGGTGTGCGCCAGGTCGGCGACCGACATGATGCCGAGCCGGTGCAGCCGCTCGGCGGTGGCCTCGCCGACCCCCCAGATCTTCGTCACCGGCAGCGGGTGCAGAAAGGACGTGACGTCGCCGGGCAACACCTCGACCAGGCCGTCCGGCTTGGCCTGGCCGGAGGCGATCTTGGCGATGAACTTGCTCGGACCGATGCCGACCGAGCAGGTGATGCCCTGTTCGTCGGCGACCAGGGCACGCAGGTGCTCGCCGATCTCGCGCGGGGTGCCGAGGGCACGCAGGCTGCCGGTGACGTCGAGGTACGCCTCGTCGATGGACGCGCTCTCGACGTGCGCGGTGACCGACTCGAAGACCGCGACGATGCCGGCCGAGACCTCGCCGTAGGTGTCGAAGTCGGGAGGAACTGCAACCGCCTGCGGACACATCCGGCGAGCCCGGGACGACGGCATACCGCCCTCGATGCCGAACGCTCTGGCCTCGTAGTTGGCACTCAGCACCACGCCCCGCTCGGCGCCGCCGACGAACATCGGCTTGCCCACCAGTTCCGGACGCCGGCGCAGCTCGACCGATGCGTAGAAGGCGTCCATGTCGATGTGCATGATCACCCGGTCGCGGCTGCTGGGCTCGGTGGGCAGGGCAGGACCGGAGGGCATCCAGTCCGACCAGGACCGGCGGGTACGGACGCCGGGTTGGGCTGCCTGCGGCGCCGCTGCCTGCGGTTGGGCGGTCATGGCCCGGAGCTTCCGGGGCTGGAGTGCCACAGCTTGCGCGGCGCGGAAGCGACGTTCTCCCCCGCCGGCTTCACGTCGGCGTACGGCGACTGCTGGAAACCGCTGGCGTGCACGAGCACTCGGCGGCGGCCGTCGGCGTCACCGACGCCGAACCCGTCCGGCACCTCGGCCATCGACTCGCGGACCCGGTGCAGCGCCTGCTCGCTGTCCCCGGTCTCGGCCAGTCCCTGGGTGAACAGGTTGTGCAGGATGGTCAGGTCCCAGGCGCCGGTGGCCCGTACCGACACCCCGCGTGGACCGGTGCGGCGCAACTCGCCACGAACCAGCAGCAGCCACGAGTTGAACACCGTGGCCGCGTAGGGGCCCTGGGCGTCCTCGAAGAAGGTGGCGTCGGCTGGACCGGTGCTGTCGTCCACGGTCAGGAAGACCACCCGGCGTCCGGACCTGACCGGCGGCGTCTGGGTGGCCACCTTCACCCCCGCGATGATCACCTCGCCGCGGCTGCGCCGGCTGAGCAGGTCGGCGGCGAAGGTGGCGCCGATGGCGTCCAGGAAGGGGAGATAGCCGGTGAGCAGGTGCCGGCTGGCGTCCAGGCCGATGATCTCGAGTTCGGCGCCGAGGCGTTCGGAGTCGCTCAACTCGGCCAGTCCGGTGGGGGTCACGTCGGCGGGCCATTTTCTGGTGGTGTCGGGGGTGGAGGGGGGCTCGTTCGCGACCTCGTCCAGCTCCTCGGTGAAGTCGAGTGGCAACTGAATCTCCTGGGCGAGCACGGGTTTGGCGGTCTGCGCCTGCCGACGAGCCTGGTCGCGGGGGTCGGTGCCGCTCAGCTCGGTGCGCCGGGCCGCCCGCAACCCGCGAGCGCGGCCGTGGGCCTTGGCGTGCGCCCGGTCGGCCCGCTCCAGGTCGGCGACGGCGAGCATCAGGTCGCGCCGGGTGATCTGGCCGCGGCGGCGCACCGCGCTGGGCGCGTCGATGCCGTACATCGCGTCGAACCCTCCCGCCAGCGCCAGCCGTTCGGTGATGTCGGACGGGTTGCCGGTGCGCTGCCAGAAGTCCGACAGCGAGTGGTACGGACGTCCGGCGACGATCCGCGCGATCTCGGCCTCGGTGATGCCCTTCACGTCGGCCAGGGACAACCGGATGCCATACCCCCGTCCGTCCGGTAACCCGTCACCGGGGGTCAGCCGCCTACCGCGCACCGGCAGGTCAGGTGTTCTACCCACTGGTTGAGGCTGTCGAAACCCGGACCCGTCCGCTGGTTGAGCCTGTCGAGACCCGGTCTCGACCAGCTCGACCGACGATTGGTCTCGACCAGCTCGACCGACAGATGGCTCGACCGACAAAACGGTTTCCATGAGCGAAAGCGAAGGTGGCGGAGGGGGGCTCGACTCGAGATCTGGATGGGTCTGGCCGCCGAGGGAGCCTGCGACCGAGGCTGGTTTTCTCGAGTCGAGCCCCCCTCCGCCACCGCCCCCGTGGGTCTCGACAAGCTCGACCGGCGACGTGAACTCGACCGGCGACGCGTACAGCTTCTCCACCCGATAGGCGCCGTCGCTGACGTTCACGTCGAGGCCGAGAATGACGATGCCGCAGCGCCTTGCTTCTTCGAGGATCAGCCGCTTCGGGTACATGCCGGGGTCGTGGGTGAGCACCCCGGACAGGAAGTGTGCCGGGTAGTGCCGCTTGAGCCAGGCGGACTGGTAGGTGGGCAGCGCGAACGCCGCCGCGTGCGCCTTGCAGAAGCCAAAGGACGCGAACGACTCCAGCACGAACCAGGCCCGGTCGACCACCTTTTGGGAGTAACCCCGGCCGAGCGTGGTGGGGACGAACCAGCGCTTCACGTCCGCCTGGGAGTCGAACCGGCCGAGCGCCCGCCTGGCCTCATCGCCCTGGGCCAGGGTGCAGCCGGTCATGATCGAGATGATCTGGATCACCTGTTCGTGGAAGACCACCACGCCGCCGGTTTCGGCCAGCGCCGGGATCAGGTCGGGGTGCAGGTACATGGCCGGCTTCCAGCCCTGTTTGGCCTCCAGGAACGGCACCACCATCTCGGACTTCACCGGCCCGGGCCGGAACAGCGAGATGTCGATGATGATGTCGGTGAAGTCGGCGGGGCCGAACTTGCCGACCAGTTCGCGCTGGCCGGGGGATTCGATCTGGAAGCAGCCCAGGGTGACGGCCTTGCCGATCATGTCGTAGGTCTCTGGGTCGTCGAAGGGTGCGAGTGCGTCCACATCGACCTCTTCGCCCTCGACCCGGCGGATCTCGGTCAGCGCATGTGCCATCGCCGACTGCATCCGGATGCCGAGCACGTCCAGCTTGAGCAGCCCGAGTTCCTCGACGTCGTCCTTGTCGAACTGGCTCATCGGAAAGCCGCCGAAGCTGGCCTCGACCGGGGTGCGATCGAGCAGTGTGGTGTCGGACAGCAGCACCCCGCACGGGTGCAGCGCGACGTGACGGGGAAGTCCGTCCAGTGACTCGACCAGGGAGAACAGCACGTCGAGCCGGCGCTCCCCCAGCCCGGCGGCGCGCAGTTCAGGTAGGTCGCGCAGGGCGGCGCGGGCGTCCGCGGCCCGGATGTGTGGAAACGCCTTGGCGATCGCATCGATCTCGCGCGGCGGCAGGCTGAGCGCCGCCCCGACGTCACGGATCGCGTGGCGCACCCGGTAGGTCTCCATCATCGCCACGCAGGCCACCCGTTCGCCGCCGAAGACGTCGAGGATCGCGTCGTAGATCTCGGTTCGCCGAGCCGATTCGACGTCGACGTCGATGTCTGGCAGCACCTGCCGCAGCGGCGACAGGAAGCGTTCCATGATCAGCCCGTACCGGATCGGGTCGACCCCGGAGATGCCGAGCAGGTAGTTGACCAGCGATCCGGCGCCGGAGCCGCGGGCGGCGCAGCGGATGCCGAGCCGGCCGATCATGCCGACCACCTCGGCGACGGTCAGAAAGTAGGTGGCGAAGCCGAGCGAGCAGATCACGTCCAGTTCGTCGGCGAGCCGTTGTTCGATCGCCGGGCTGGACGTGCCGTAGCGGGCCGCGATGCCGGCCTCGCAGCGCAGCTTGAGGGCGGTCATGGCGTCGGGGGCCGAGCCGCGGACGTCGAGTACGTCGAACTCGGGCAGGTGGATCTCGCCCAGCCCGATGTCGGCGCGTGGGTCGAGCCGCGCCCGGGTGGCCAGCATGCGGGTGTCACCGATCAGTCGTTCGGTGTCGCGGCGGCCGGCCAGCCGGGCCACCTCGTCGGCGGCGGCCAGCATCTCCTTGCCGGTCTTCAGGTAGCCCTCGGCGTTGCGCCGGTCGATGTTGCGGGCGTCCAGCGGCACCAGCCGGCGGGAGGCGTCCAGTACGTCGACGGTGGGTGCCAGATGCTTGCCGGCCATCCGGACGGCGTTGGTCAGCACCCCGTTGATGCCGTGAGCGTCGGCGAAGCCGAGCATCCGTCCGGCCAGTGCGGCCGAGCCGGTTCCGCGGCCGGGGGCGTGCTGGTTGGTCACGGCGATGGCGAGGTTGTGCCGGTCGACCAGGTCGAGCCAGCGGTGCAGCACCCGTTCGGCCTCGCCGGGTGACTTCTGCGCCAGCGCCCGGCCCAGGTCGGAGTCGTCGCCCAGCATCACCACCAGGTCGTCGTGGCCGGCCATCGCCTCGGGAGTGCAGCGCGGCTTGCCCCGTTCGCCGGCCAGGTGCACCGCCGAAGTCAACCGGCACAGCGACGCCCACCCCTGCCGGGAGGTGGCCAGGCTGACCGCCCGCGACCCGTCGGCCATGCTGTGATCGACCCCGACCACCGGCGCCACCCCGGTGCGCTGGCAGGCCCGGGCGAACTTGACCGCGCCGTAGAGGCCGTCGCGGTCGGTGATCGCGAGCGTGTCCATTTCGGCGTCGGCGGCGGCGTCCACCAGGGCTGCCGGTTGGGACGCCCCGTAGCGCAGGGAGTAGCCGGACGCCACCCGCAGGTGCACGAACGGATCGCTCATGATGCGGCCGATCGTGTTGCCGGCGGTGGAGGGGGGCTCGGTTCGGGACAACCAGCCTCAGTCGCACGCTCCCTCGGCGGCCAGACCCGTCCACGTCCCTTCACCGAGCCCTCCTCCACCGCCGACCGACCCGCTGCCGCATGTGCGCGCAGCCTGCGGGCCACCTGGTCATGAAAAAGTTTGACGTCGCGGAGCAGGTCGTCGGCCTCGCGGGTGCCGACCAGGGCGATCGCGCCGCCCTGCACGGCTTGCCGCTTCAGTGCCGAGGAGGCGAAGAAACCGGCCCATTCGGCGTATTCGGGGGCCACGGCGGCGAGCACCTGCCAGACGTCGCGCGGCCGGGTGGACGGTGCCCGCCGGGGTTCGGTGCGGTGGGCGAGCACCACCGCAGCCACCCGCAGTGCGGCCAGGTGGGCGCCAAGAAACCTTTCGGCGGGCTGCTCGGCCAGCTCGGCCTGGGTCAGCGCCGCAGCCGCCGGCGCCAGTTCGGGAGCGGCCATCAGTCCACCACCGTGCGCAGCCGCCACCGGCCGCTGCCCCAGGACCGGGCCAGTTCGTACACCCCGGAGGTGCCCAGCCGGCCGTCGGCGGCAACCACCCGCCAGATCTCCTGCTCACCGAGCAGATCGTCGGAATCGTCACCGTCAGGCAGGTCCTTGACGGTGGAGTCGCCCCGGGCTGCCCGGACCTGACCGGAGTTCCACCAGTCCGCGGTCTCGACCCAGCGGGTCTGCAACTCGATCACTTTCCACAACCGGCGCCGCCAGAGGAACTGCGCAGGGCCTTCGTCATCGCCCACCAGCCCCTGCCGGACCTCGATCGCCTCGTCATACCTGCGCACGATGCCCCCCGCGAAAGCCCTGGTGAATGTCTGGTCGAAGCGCGTGGGAATGGACGACCCCGGTGCGGACGGGGGTCGAGATCCGTCCGCACCGGGGAGCAATGAGCCCTTCCCCGACTCGAATATCGAACATCTGTTCGACTCGCTCAAGTCTGCCTCTTCGGCCCTGGTCCGTCAAGGGGATCTCGGACCGAGACGGCTGTCGGCGGCGTCGCGAGCACCGAATCGGGGAGCTCGACGCTCAGTGTGCTCGCGCCGATCCTCCAGCCACGCAAGCCACGCCGAGGCCCCGGCCGACGTTGCCCGTGCCCGTTCGAAATGAGCCGCCCGGAGGGGACGGACGGAGCGTGCGGCCGGCCGCCTAAGCTGAGCTCGTGACCAGCCCCGCTCCCACCGTGCGGGGCGTGCTGCGTGCGTTACCCAGGTCCACCATCGCGGTGCTGGCGCTGCTCGAGTTCGGCCAGCTGCTGGCCGCCTGCGGGTTCGCCGTCACCCTCGCCCAGGCACTGACCGGCCTGGTTCTCCAGGGCACCCTGAACCAGCCCGCCGTACTCACCGCCGCGGGCTGCGCGGCCGCCCGTGGCGTGCTGATCTGGCTCGGCCGGGTCTGGTGCGACCGGCTGGCGGCGGCGCGGCTTCGCACCGCCCGGGACCGGCTGACCGACACGGTGCTGAACCTGGGTTCGGTCGCCCTGAGCCGCACGAAGGCCAGCGACCTGGCCGGCCTGGACGCCGAGTTGTCACGGCTGCTCCCGCTGTACGCCGGCTACCTGCCGGCAGTGGTCCGCACCGTCGCGGCGGCCGTGCTGGTCCCACCGGTGGTGTTCTGGCTCGATCCGACCACCGGCCTGCTGGTGGTGCTCACCCTGCCGCTGACCGTGCTGTTCCTGGCCCTGGTCGGAAGCGCCACCGCCGAGGCGGTGGCCCGGCAGTGGACATCGCACCTTCGGTTGGGCAGCCGCCTGGTCGACATCACCCGCAACCTGGCCGTCATCGACGGGCACGGCGCCACCGCCGCCTATCGCAGGGTCTTCGACGACTCCGCCGTCCAGCACGCCAAAGTCACCACGAAGGTGCTGCGGTCAGCCTTCCTGAATGCCTTCGTGCTCGAAGTGGCAGCCATCCTCAGCACCGCCCTGGCCGCGGTCTGGATCGGTGCTCGGCTGGTCGGCGGCACCGCGGAACTCGCCCCGACCATGGCCGCACTGATTCTGCTCGGCGAGGTGTTCACCCCGTTGAGGGTGCTCGGTGCGCAGCGCCACGCGGCGATGGACGCGGTTCCGGTGCTGGAACAGCTGCACCGGCTGACCGAGGTTCCAGGCATCCGCGGCGGCATCCGCCCGCTGCCACCGGTCCGGTCGCTCGAACTGCTCGACTGCTGCGCCGAGCTGGACTCGCCGGCGACCGGTCTCGCCCGGGCCACCGGAAGACTGGAGACGGGCATCCCGACGGTGCTCCGAGGCCCGAGCGGAAGTGGCAAGTCCACCCTGCTGCTGGCCATCGCCGGGCATGCCGATCACCGCGGCGAGTTGCTGGTCGACGGCGTCCGGCGGCAGGATCTCGACCTGGTCGCCTGGCGGTCCCGGGTGGCCTACCTCCCGCAGCGGCCACGGATCGTGCCCGGCACCCTCGCCGACAACGTCCGGCTCAACCAGCCCGATGCCGACCAGCACCAGATCGAAGAGGTGCTGCGCACGGTGGGACTCGACCAGGTGGTGGCCGGATTGCCGGACGGGTCCCTGACCCGGGTCGGCGACGGCGGGGTTCGGCTTTCCGGAGGTGAGACAGCTCGGCTCGCGCTCGCCCGGGTGCTGCTCGGAGATGCCCGGGTGGTGCTGCTCGACGAAGTGACCGCCCACCTCGACGAGAGCACCGGCGCCGCACTGACCGTGGTCATCGAAAACTGCCTGGCCGACCGGATCGTGCTGCTGGCCACCCACCTGGACACGCCCGACTGGCCCGAGCTGAGCTTGTCCGACCGCGAATCCGTACCGGTGAGCTCGTGACCTGGCGCCGTTGGGTGGTACCGGTGCTGACCGGTGCGATCACCGGCGCGGCCACGGTGGGACTGACCGCGACCGCCGGGGTGCTGATCTCCAGGGCCGCGCTCAGACCCGACAACTTTCTCAGCCTGATCGGGCTGGCCACGGCGGTGCGCGCCTTCGGGGTCGCCCGGGCCGGCGGCCGCTACGCCGAGCGGGTGACCGGACATGCGGCCGCCCTGGCCCTGGGCGCCCAGCTCAGGTTGGTCCTGTTCGACCGGATCGTCCTGCTCGGCGAGAACTCCCAGCGCCTAGGTGACCTGCTCGGACGAGTGCACTCCGACGTGGACGCCGCGGTCATGCACGTGCTCCGGGTGACCGTGCCGGCCGTCGCGGTGGGAGTGGTGCTCGGCGGTTTCACCGCCTGGCTGGCCTGGCTGGACACGACGGTGGCCGCCGTGGTGCTGATCCCGGCCCTGCTGTTCACCGGCGCGGTGGTGGTGGCCACCCGGAGGGTGAGCGTGCTCGCCGAGGCTGAACTGACCGGCACCCGGGAACACGCAGCGGCCCTCCTGGACGCGCTCGCCGCCAGTGCCGACGGAGCCGGCACCCTGCTGCGCAGGCAACTGGCCGACTCCGCCGCTCTGGCGGACACCGCGCGGATCGAGCTGGACCGGATCGGTGGTCGGCTGGCCCTGCTGAAAGAGGTGCTGTTGGCCGCCTGCGTGCTCGCCGTGTGCGTGGTCGGCTGGCAGGCGATGACCGGCCCGCGGGCACTACCCGCCGCACTGCTGGCGGGGGCCTGCCTGGGAGCGGTGGCCCTCTTCGAAGTGCTCACGGTGATCGCGGGCATCCCGGCCGCTGTCGAACAGCAACGCTCCAGCAGTCGTCGCGCCGCCGAGCTGGACGCGCTGCAGCCGGCCATGCCGGCCCCGACCCGTTCGACCGAACTGCCGACCAGTGCCACCACCATCGACCTGGCCTCGGCCACCGTCGAGTTGTCCGGCCGCACCGTGCTGCGCGACGTCACCCTGCGCATCGCTGCCGGTGAGCGGGTGGTGATCCACGGCCCCAGTGGGGCCGGCAAGACCACCTTGTTGAAGCTGATCGCCCGCCGGCTGCCGGCCACCACCGGGCGGGTCGCCTACAACGGGGTGCCCGCCGATCAGGTGTCGCCCGGGGCGATCCAGGGCCGGATCGCCATGCACCTGCAGGAAGCGCCGGTGCTGGACGCCAGCGTGGAGGAGAACCTGCGCGTCGGTGCGCAGAACGCCCCGGAGCGCCGGCTGACCTCGATGCTGACCGACCTCGGCCTGCCGCAAACGTTGTCCGACCCGGTGGGCGAGGATGGTGCACTGCTCAGCGGTGGCGAGCGCGCGCGGGTGAGCCTGGCCCGGACCTTGTTGTCCAACGCCGACGTGCTGCTGCTGGACGAGCCCACCGCGCACCTCGACCCGCAGACGGAACAGGACGTGCTCGATGCCATCGACGCGCACACCCGTGGCCGCACGGTGATCGTCGTCAGCCACCGCGCCGGGCCGCTGCGGTTGGCCGACCGCGTGCTGACGCTGCGCGACGGCGTGCTGAGCTGACCGAACGGCTCAGTGGGCGGTGGCCTGGTCGGCCTGGCGCTCACCCTTGATCCGGCTGCGGAACACGTAGAAGTTCCAGGCCTGGTAGCCGATGATCAGCGGCAGGAACACCGAGCTGGCGATGGTGAGGATCTGCAGGGTGTACGGCTCGCTTGCACTGGAGGTCACGGTCAGGTCGTATTGGCTGCCCAGGGTGCTGGTCAGCAACGTGGGATACAGGCTGGCGAAGACGGTTGCGGTGGCGAACACCACGGTCAGACCGGTGGCCAGAAAGGCCATCAGGTCGCGCTTGGTGACCAGCGCCAGGCAGACCAGCGCAAGGTTGACCGCGGCACCGACCGGGAAGAACCATTCGGCGAGGCCGAAGCTGTTGAACCGGTTGTTCACCACGAATCCGGTATAGACGAAGGCCAGCACGAACAGGGTGGCGAAGGCGCCGAAGATCAGGCTGACCCGACGCGTGCGCCGGTGCAGGGCCTCGTCGGGGTCGACCCGGATCAGCAGGAAGGTGGCGCCGTGCAGCACGAACAGGCACAGCGTGGTGACGCCGCCCAGCAGGGTGAACCAGGTGACGGTGTCTGCCAGCGTCCCCTCGTAGCGGCCCCTCTCGCCGATCGGCATGCCGACCACCATGTTGGCCAGGATCATGCCCCACAACACCGCAGGAATCAGGTGGCAGATCATCGATGTCGCGTCCCAGAACAGCCGCCAGGCGCGCTGGTTGACCTCGGCTCGGTACTCGAACGACACCCCCCGTCCGATCAGCGCGAACAGGATCAGGATGAAGTACGGATACAGGCCGGTGAACAGAGTGCCGTACCACAGCGGGAAGGCCGCGAAGATGGCCCCGGCCCCCAGGATCACCCACACCTCGTTGGCCGCCCAGAACGGGCTCACCGTCTGCAGCATCAGCTTTCTGTCCCGCTCGTTGCGGGCCAGAACGTTCTGCAGGATGCCCGCGCCGAAGGTGAAGCCGTCCAGAAAGAAGTACACCGCGAACGTGAATGCGACCAGCACGAACCACACCGTCACCAGGGGTGTCACGAGTTGGCCACCTCCGGCTCGTAGGTGGGTGCGGGAATGGACGGTGCCTGCACGTCCGGCTCGTGCATGCCGGCGCGCCCGGTGCGAGTCAGCAGAAACACGTCCAGCCCGATCAGGGTCAGGTAGATCAACCAGAACGCTGCCAGGGAGGCGGCCAGCCAACCCGCAGGCAGGTCGCTGACGGCGTCCTTGGTGAGCAGATGGCCCTGCACGACCCATGGCTGACGGCCCATCTCGGTGGTCACCCAACCAGCGAAGTTGGCCATGTGCGGCAGCAAGGGAGCGCCGAGCACCAGGGGGTAGACCCAGCCCAGTCGGGTCGGCCCACGACGCCAGGCCTGCCACGCGAACAGCAGGCCGAGCAGCGCCATCACCGAGGCGGAGCCGACCATGATCCGGAAGGCCCAGTACACCGGCGCCACCGGGGGGATGTAATCGCCCGGCCCGTACTTCGCCTCGTACGCCGCCTGCAGTTCCACCAGGCCCTCGGCCTTTCCGGTGAAGCTGTTGAAGGCAAGGAAAGAACCGAGGTACGGAATGCTGATCTCGATCGCGTTCTGGCGCCGTTCCTGGTCGGGAAGGGCGAACAGGCTCTCCGGCATCGAGTCACCGGGCGGCGTCTCCCACAGGGCGCTGAACGCGGCGTACTTCATCGGCTGGTCCTCGACAGCGGTTTGGCCCTGGTGGTGCCCCGCCACCGCGGCACCGATCGAACCAACGATCGCCGTGATCAGCGCGACCCGGAAGCTGACCCCGAACGCCTTCGGGTTGTGGTCACGCTTGAGGTGGTAGGCGCTGACTGCCACCACGAAGAACCCGGCCACGGCGAGACAGCCGAACCAGATGTGGATGAACCACTCCAGGCCCTTGGGGTTGATCACGATCGCCCAGAAGTCGGTCATCACGGCCTTGCCGTCGCGCACCTCGAAACCAACCGGGTGCTGCATCCAGGCGTTGGCGATGATGATCCAGAAGGCGCTGATCGAGGTGCCCAGCGCCACGATCCAGATGCTGGTCAGGGTCACCCACTTCGGCAGCCGGTCGCGTCCGAACCACCAGATGCCGATGAACGTCGACTCAAGGAAAAACGCCATCAGCACCTCGAGCGCCAGCGGCACCCCGAAGATGTTGCCGACGAAAGTGGAGAAGTACTGCCAGTTCATTCCGAACTGGAACTCCTGGACGATGCCCGTGACCACGCCGACGGCGAAGTTGATGAAGAACAGGTGACCGAAGAACCGGGTCAGGTTCTCCAGGTCCTGCCGCTTGGTGCGATAGGCGATGGTCTGCAGGATCGCCACGATCAGGGCGAAACCTACAGTGAAAGAGACGAAGAAATAGTGAAAAACGCTGGTCGTGGCGAACTGAAAGCGTGACAACCCGAGGGTGTCCAAACCGAAAAAGTCGTCCATCATGCCCTCTCGTGGGCTGTTTGGTCCGGTGACAGTAACCCACCTTGACGACAGCTGACCAGAGACCGGGGACCTCATCTGCGGGGACGCTGCGATTAGCCGCCATACTGGCCTCATGTCGAGGAACCTGCACGGGGCGGTGGTGACCGTGGTGGGTGCCAGCGGCCAGTTGGGCCGCCGGATCGCCAGTCAACTGTCCGCCGAAGGTGCCCAGTTGTTGCTGGTCGGCCGGTCCCGGGACCGGCTCGCCGAGGTCGGCTCCGCACCTCAGGTGATCGGTGACCTCACCGACGCCGGCCTGGCGAGAGCGGTGGCGGCGGCAGCCGAGCAGCACTACGGCCGCCTCGACGGAGTGGTCAACGCGGCGGGAGCGGTCGCCTTCGGACCCCTGGCCGAGGCGCCGGAAGAGATCATCGAGGAGATCTTCCTGGTGGACGTCGTGGGTCCGCTCTGGCTGGTCGGTGGGTTGTTGCCGGCACTGCGACAGACTCGGGGGTTCGTGGTCACCATGAGCGGAGTGATCGCCGCGGCTCCGATGGCCGGGATGGTGTCCTACTCGGCGGCCAAGGCAGGTCTCGCGGCCGGGATGGACGCGCTGGCGCGTGAGCTTCGTCGCGATGGCGTCTCAGTGATCGACACCCAGCCACCGCACACCGAGACCGGACTGTCGCAACGGGCGCTGCATGGCACCCCGCCCCGGCTGGGCGCGGGCGCCGATCCTGACCTGGTGGCCGCGCGGATCGTGCAGGCAATCAAGGACGACCGGGGCCCGGTTCGTGCGGAGGACTTCACGCCCTGACCGTGGTTGCCCAGTGCTCTGGCAGGCTTGGCGCATGGAGATGCTTCCGCTGGCGTTCACGGGCGGCTGGGCGAGCGGGATCAACGCCTGGGCCACCGTACTGATCCTCGGCCTGATCGGTCGCTTCGCTCACGTCGAGGGCATTCCCCCCGGCTTCGAACGCACCGACGTGATGATCGTGATGGGCGTCCTGGCTGTGATCGAGTTGGTCGCCGACAAGATTCCCTACCTCGATTCCGCCTGGGACCTGGTCTCCACCTTCATCCGGCCGGTCGCCGGTGCCACCATCGGCGCGCTGATCGCCGGCCAGAGCGGCGACCTCGGCAGCATCTCCCTGGCCGCGGTCGGCGGCGTGACCGCTTTGCTCTCGCACCTGGCCAAGGCGAGCGTCCGGCTCGCGGTGAACACCTCGCCGGAGCCGCTCAGCAACCTGACCGCGTCCGCCGCCGGTGACCTGAGCCTGGTCGGTGTGCTCAGCCTGGCCGCGCTCTACCCGGTGGCTGCCGCCACCATTGCCGGCGTTCTGTTGGTGATGACCATCGGCATCGCCCTGTTCCTGCTCAATCGGGTGATCAAGGGCTGGCGCCGGCTACAGATCTGGTGGGCCGAGCGCCGCGCCACCGCATGACCGCCGACCCGGTCGCTGTGGTCGGCGGTTCCCTGTCCGGCATGGCCGTGGCCGCCCGGTTGGCGAAGGCCGGCCATCGGGTGCTGTTGTTCGAGGCTTCTGACGCACTCGGGGGCCGCTGGGCCCGACCAGGGGCACTGCCGCCGGTGTTCACTTTTCCCGCGCCATGGCGCGACCTGTTCCGCAAGTCCGGACGTGCGTTCGACGTCGAACTTGCCCGCACCGGGCATGCCCTGGTGCCGGCCCCGCCGGCCACGCACCACTTCGTCGACGGCTCGACGCTGGTGCTGTCCCCCGACCGCGGTGAGCAGTGGACGTCGCTCAGCCGCGCCTGGGGCACCCCCGCAGCCACCCGCTGGCGCGACCTGCTGGACGACCTGGACCACCGCTGGCAGGTGCTCCGACGGCTCGGCCTCGAGGACGAGTTCACCAAGGCCGCGTTGACCCCGCAGCGGCGCAAGGCCCTCGGCTTCGGACGTTCGGTCGCAGACCTGGCCCGGGCGTTCGGCCAGCCGCAGGCGGCAGCGCTGATCCGGTCGACGGCCTGGCGGATCGGCTCGGATCCGGTCCGAACCCCGGAGTTCGTCGCGGTCCGGCTGGCCCTGGAGCGCACCTTCGGACGTTGGCAGCTGACCCGGGACGACCGTCCGGTGCCGGCCACCGAGCTGATCGACCTGTTGACCGAGCGGCTGGCGCTCCGTCGCGTCGAGGTGCGCATCGGCGAGGTGGTCACGTCGATCGGCCCGGGCCTCGTGCGCACGGCGGCCGACCGGGTCGAGGTCAGCGCCACCGTCGCGGCGGTCAACCCCTGGGAATACCTGCGGCTGACCGGCGGCGCCGAACGCTGGCTAAGGCTGCGTACCGCTTGGACCCGACCGGCGATCGCGCCCGTGGTCACCGTTACGCCGGTCGACCAGTCCCCGTCGGCCCTCACCGAGGACGTGCATCACGGTGACGCCGGCGTCCGGGTCGAGTACCGGCTGCCGACCGCGGACGGCAGCATGCTGGTCGAGCACGACTTCGCCGCAGGTTGGGCACATCCGACCCCCGGCTTCGGCACCCGCTGGACGTCGCCGCGCACCTGGCTGCGGCAGCCCCCGCTGCGGGCGGCGACCGCCACCGTGTACACGGCGAGCGCGTCCAGCCGCGGCGGCAACGACCCCTGGGCCCAACTGCTCTCTGGTGCCCTGGCCACCTATGTCGTGCATGCGGAGTTGACCGGCGCGGACATCCGACCGACCAACAAGGCACTGAAGACCTGAACACCCGGGGACGGTTCTTTTCCGTTCACCTGGTTGACGACGCGAACGACCGGGGACGGTTCTTTTCCGTTCACCCGTTGACGACGCGAACGACCGGGGACGGTTCTTTTTCGTTCACCTGGTTGACAACGCGAACGACCGGGGACGGTTCTTTTCCGTTCACCTGTTGACGACGCGAACGACCGGGGACGGTTCCTTTCCGTTCACCTGGTTGACGACGCGAACGAGCGGGGACGGTTCCTTTTCGTTCAGCTTGTTGACCACCGGCTTGGGGAGCGGTCCTTTCGTGTCGGTCCAGGTGAACGAAAAGGAACCGTCCCCGACCGTTCAGTCCGAGTGAACGAAAAGAACCGTCCCCGACCGTTCAGATCCGAGTGAACGAAAAAGAACCGTCCCCGACCGTTCAGTCCGAGTGAACGAAAAAGAACCGTCCCCGACCGTTCAGGAGCCGCACGGGCTAGAGCAGGATCAGCACCAGCAGCAGGATCGCCACCGCGATGCCCGTGCCCAGTCCAGCGGCCAGCATGATCGCACCACGGTTGCCGGGACCCTTGCTTGGCACCAACTCGCCTGGAGCGTTGATACCGGTCACGATGGTGGCCGGCACGGCGAAGGTCTCCTTGGCCGGCAGCGCGGACACCACCTCGGCCACGTCACCGAGGGTCTGCGCCGCGAAGATCCGATCGAGCAGATTGCGATAGGTGTCGGTGTCGACCAGGCCGTCGGAGAACGCCTCGTTCAGCCGCCCGGACAGCTCTTCGCGCTCTTCGTCGGTCAGCGGGTCCAGCGGCCGGGAGCGGTATTTCGACGAGATCGGCAGGTTGTCCACCCCTCCAGGCTAGACGGTCGTGGCGAAGTCGCTCAGCCGAGCAGCGTCATCTCCACCTCGACATACATCGCGGACGCCCCACCGCCGGAATAGATGCCCCGTAGCGGGGGCACGTCGGCGTAGTCGCGGCCGATACCGACCTCGACATGGAACTCGCCGGGCGCGGTGTCATTGGTCGGATCGAGGCCCATCCAGGCACCGTCCCAGTACTGCAGCCAGGCGTGCGATTCGGCCGACCGCGGCTCGCCCGGCACCGGATCGGACGACGGCATCAGGTAGCCCGACACATACCGGGCCGGGATACCGACGCTGCGCAGGGCGCCGACGGCCACGTGCACCATGTCCTGGCAGACCCCGGCTCCGGCGTCCCAGACGTCGCGGGCACGGGTCTGCACATGGGTGACGCCGGGTACGTACTCGACCTTCTCGCGAATCCGCTCGATGATCTCGAACACCGTCTCGGCCGGCCCAAGGTCGCGGGCCACCCCGCTGGCGAAGCCGCACAGTTCCTCGCCCGGGTCGACGTACTCGCTCAGGCTGAGCATCTCGTTCATCGTGTCGGTGAAGGAGGTCATCCGCAGCTCGTCCCAGCTCACCCCTGGGGCCACTTCGAGCGGCCGGGTGATCTCGACGGTGGCGGTGGAGGTCACGCCGAGCCGCGAGTGCTTCTCACGGATCTCGAACGCGGTCACCCGAGTGCCCCAGTAGTCGGTGTAGCTGAGCACCCACGGCGTCGGCTGAATGTCGATCCGCGAGTTCATCACCCACTGCTCGCGGCTGGCCCGCGGCGTCATTCTGACCTCGTTGTGCGAGCCGAGCACGTTGTCGGGGTACGAATACCCGGTGTGGTGGAGGATCCGGATCTGCCTGGTCACTGTTCGCCTCCCCGCCACACAGCCGCAGTGGCTCCCTCGAAGTAGCGCTGGCTGATCGCCTGGCTGGCCTGATTGCAGACCCATTGCAGGTCGGCCATCCGGGTCGGCAGGTCGTGCAGCACCTCGCCGGGCGGACGGTACTCCAGCGCGGCCCGGGCGGTGCCCAGCAGTCGTTGGGCATCGTCCTCGATGCCGGCCCGGCGTTCGGTCTGCCCCAACTCGGCCAGCGCCAGCTCGGCCGCGGTCAGGGTGTGCACCAAGGATCGCGGGAACAGCCGGTCGAGCAGCAGGAACTCCGCGGCGTCGCGGTCGGTGGTCACCCCGCCGTAGGTACGGACGAAGGCGTGGTGGGCGCCGCAGCCGCGCAGCACGTTGTTCCAGGCGCTCTGCGAGCCGGACGTGATCGACGCCGACTGGATCAGCCGGGCGGTCATGTCCGCCCGCTCGATCGAGCGGCCCAGCACCAGGAAGTGCCAGCCTTCGTCATGGCTCATGGTGGAATCGGCGGTGCCCGAGATGACCGCGCATCGCTCCCGGATGAACTTGAACGCCGATGTCGGACGCATCCGCTGCAGCCGTCCGCCCCGCACAGAGTTCCAGGTGGTGTTGATCGACTCCCACATCTCGGTGGACACCGTCTCACGGGCGCGCCTGGCCGACTCGCGGGCGCCGCCCAGGGCGGTGGCAACCGATGCCGGCTCGTCGTCGTCGTAACACAGCACGGTCAGCAGGTACTGCGGGTCGGCGGGCCGGCCCTCCGGCGGCGGGTAGCCCATCACCTCCAGCAGAGATTGGCCGGCCGCCTCCTGGTCGACAGTTGGGTCGTCGAGCAGTAACTGCAGGTGCACCTCCACGATCCGGCAGGTGTCTTCGGCGCGCTCCAGATAGCGGCCGATCCAGAACAGCGACTCGGCGATCCGGCTCAACATGGCGCCACCGTCCGACCCTGCTGCTGCTGCTCCTGCTGCTGCTGCATTCCCTCGTCCCCGATGTCTGCCAGCGGCACGCTGACCGGCGCCGCCTGGGGCCGCGTCTTCTTGCGCTGGGACCGGACGCCGTCGCGAGCCAGCACCCAGGTGTCCTTCGAACCGCCACCCTGGGACGAGTTCACGATCAGTTCCCCCTCGGGCAGAGCCACCCGGGTCAGCCCGCCGGGCAGGACGTAGATGCCGGTGCCGCTGTTCACCGCGAACGGCCTCAGGTCGACGTGCCGGGGGGCCATCCGGCCGTCGATCATGGTCGGTACCGTGGACAGCTGGACGACCGGCTGGGCGATCCAGCCCCGAGGATTGGCCAGCACGTCGTGGCGCAACTTGTCCAGCTTGCGCTGGCTGGCCGCCGGCCCGATCACGATGCCCTTGCCGCCGGAGCCGTCCACCGGCTTGAGCACCAGTTCGGCCAGCCGGTCGAGCACCTCCTCCTGAGAGTCGGGGTCCTCCATCCGCCAGGTGTCGACGCCGGGAATGATCGGCTCCTCACTGAGGTAGTAGCGGATCAGGTTGGGCACGTAGGTGTAGATCAGCTTGTCGTCGGCGACGCCGTTGCCGACGAAGTTGGCCAGCGTCACATTGCCGGCCCGGACGGCGTTGATCAGGCCTGCGCAGCCCAGCATCGAATCTGCCCGGAAAGTGGCCGGGTCGAGGAACTCGTCGTCGAGTCGGCGGTAGATCACATGCACCGGGCGCAGGCCCTGGGTGGTCCGGATCGACACCCGCCCGCCGCGGCAGACCAGGTCACGGCCCTCCACCAACTCCACGCCCATCATCCGGGCCAGCAGGGCGTGCTCGAAGTAGGCGGAGTTGTAAACGCCGGGAGTGAGCACCACCACGGTCGGATCCAAGATGCCGTGCGGGGCCGCGGCCCGAAGCGCGGCCAGTAACTGCAGCGGGTACTGCTCGACCGGACGGATCCGGTGCCGGCTGGTCACCTCGGGCAGAGCCGAGAACATTGCCCGCCGGTTGGTCATCACATACGACACCCCGGACGGTACCCGGACGTTGTCCTCCAGTACCCGGAAGACGCCTTCGTTGTCACGGATCAGGTCGATGCCGGAGACATGCACCCGGACGCCGTTCGCCGGCACGACACCGTGCATCACCCGATGGAAATGCGGTGAGCTGACCACCACCCGGCGCGGAATCACGCCGTCGTCGAACACCTTGCCGTAGCTGTAGACGTCGGCCAGGAACGCCTCCAACGCCCGGACGCGCTGCGCGACGCCGGCCTCGATCACCGCCCACTCGTCCGCCATCAGGATCCGCGGCACGATGTCGAGCGGGAACGGCCGCTCCTCGCCGCCGATGTCGAAGGTGACGCCCTGGTCGAGGTAGGTGCTCTTCAGGTAGTCGGCGCGGCTGCGCACCTCGTCCGGTTCGAGCTTGCCCAACTGTCGCAGTGCCGCTGAGTAGGCCGCCCGCACGCCCTCGTCCGAGATCATCTCGTCGAACGCGGGTCCGGAGGCCCTGTAGTCCGAGAACAGTTCACTCACGGTGGTCAGGGTATTGCTGTTTTGTTTCACCCCGGTATCGCCTGCAGATATTTGCTCATCGAATCCTCAGTCGAGCGGCGCTTCGGCGGGGGTGTTCCGGATCATCCAGATCGCCCGTCCGACTAGCACCGCAGCGATCCCCCAGCCGAACAGCACCGCCCACAGTTGGCCGCTGAGGAAGATGCAGACCAGGGCCACCAGAACAGGTACCAGGTAGCGCAGCGCCCAGCCGACGTAGCCACCGAAGGACGGCATGGCCACTCCGGAATCGTCCGCGACCGCCTTGACCATGAAGTTGGGGCCGTTGCCGATGTAGGTGATCGCGCCGCAGAACACCGCCCCGAGGCTGATCGCGGTCAGGTACTCCACCGGCACCCCGGCAACGAGGTCGGCCGGGGGCCGGCCCTCGCCCAACGCCCGGGCCATCTCGAAGAAGGTGGCGTAGGTGGGTGCGTTGTCGAGCACGGACGACAACCCGCCGGTGAAGATGAAGAACGTCACCGTGTTCAGCGGAAGCCCGGGTGCGACCCCGGCCAGGTAGTGCAGCGCAGGCACCATGGTCAGGAAGATGCCGACGAACAGCGCCGCCACCTCCAGGATCGGCGTCCAGGTGAACTCATTGCCCTGGTAGCGGGCCCAGCGGTTGCCCAAGGTCAGGGACAGCACGGCCGCGGCGACGAACACCAACTCACGCCAGGGCACCCAGTCCGACCAGGTCGCGTGCCCTTCGGACAAGGCGTGCACGTCGAGGGAGGGTACGAAGGCAACCGCCGCGATCACCATTCCGAGGAAGAGAAAGTTGATCCGTCCGTGCACCTTCAGCGGCTCGATGCTGGTGTGGTCGAGGGCGATCGCCGCACGGTCCTCGCGGGCGTGCATCCGGACGTCGAGGGCCAGGTAGGTGATCAGCAGCAGGCCGTTCACGAACAACCACTCCCAAAACAGCGAGAAGGTCCAGGTGAATGGCACCCCGCGAAGCAGGCCGAGAAACAGGGGTGGATCACCGAGGGGGGTCAGCAGCCCGCCGCAGTTGGCCACCACGAAGATGAAGAACACCACGGTGTGCACCCGGTGGGCCCGCTCGGCATTGGTTCGCAGCAGCGGACGGATCATCAGCATCGCGGCCCCGGTGGTGCCGATGAAGGAGGCGAACAGGCCTCCCGCGCCGATCATGATCGTGTTCGTGCGGGGTGATGCCTCGATGTCACCGGCCAGATGGATGCCGCCGGCCACCACGAACAAAGCCAACAGCAACGCGATGAACTGGCCGTACTCGACCAGGGCCTCGATCACCGCCAGCTCGCCCTCGTGGCCCATCGTCCACAACCAGAGCGCCACCGGCACGCCGAGCACCAGCCCGATCGTGAGCTTGACCGAGTTGCGCTCCCAGGCGTGTTCGGTGGCGGCCACCAGGGGCAGGATCGCGATGCAGAGCAGCAGCGCGGCGAACGGCAGCAGTCCCCACCACGGAATGTCCAGCGCCAACGGCGGCACGGCGGGCTCCTCACTGTGGGCGAGTACGTTGCCGCGAGCCTAGTGGAGCTACCCGACCGCGTAGGTTATGCCGAGGTGACCCGTGGGATGCTGAACAACCGAGGTCAGCCGCAGGTTGCGCCGGCCGAGGCCGTTCGGGGTGAATCCGAGGCCCTCGCCGATCAGCACCGGCACGACGCGCAGCCGCAGCACGTCCACCTCACCCGCGGCGAGCAGGGCGTCGGCGAGTTGCAGGCTGCCCCAGACCACGATCGAGCCGAACCTCCGCTTGAGCGCCCTGGTCGAGTCGATCCCGTCACCACGCAGGATCTCGAGCTCACCGTTGCCCCAGGGTGCCGCGTCCAGGCCGTTGGAGATGACGAACTTGGGCAGCCGGGCGATCGGCTCGGCGACCGCGTCGACGGCCGGGTCGGCGGTCGGCCAGTACTGGCTGAACATCCGGTAGGTGTTGGCGCCGAGCAGAATCGCGTCGACCCCCTGCAGCCACTGCAGCTGCTCGCTGTCGGTGCGACTCTGGTCACCGAACTCGACCGTGTCGAAGAAGCTCAGATCGCCGTCGGGAGCGGCCGCGTAGCCGTCCGCTGAGACGATCTGCTCCACGGTGAGAGTCATCGGCTGACCCCGGCCAGGGTGCCGGCGAGCTCGTCCAGCGCCTCGTCCCAACCTGTGCGGACGTCCTCGAACGCCACCTGCCGGTCGTCCAGTCGGCTGAGGTGGAAGATCATTCGGGTCCCGCCGGAGTCGGTCGGGCTCAGCCGGACGTCGATCACCGGTGCCTCTGCCTCGCCAGCGTCCAGATCACCCCAGGTGAACCGCAGTTGCTCGGGGTCGCGGACGGTCAGATAGGTGCCGCCGGTCGGGTACTCGCTGCCGTCCGCGGCGACCATCACGTAGCTGTAGGTGCCCCCTTCGCGGACATCGAAGCGCATCCGGTCGCGGGGTGAGGTGAGTTCGTGGGGGTGGAACCAGCTGGTGGCGATCTCCGGGTCGGTGAATGCGGTCCAGACCAACTCGGGCGGGGCGTCGAAGGTGCGCTCGATGGTGAACTCATGCATGGTCATCGGTGGATCCTTCCGTCGATTTGAGTTGTTCGAGGCGCTGCTCCAACCGGTCGAAGCGCTCGTTCCAGAGGCCCCGCTGGCGGGCCACCCATTGCTCGACCTCGTGCAGCGCCTCGGTGTTGAGCCGACAGGTGCGGTAGCGGGCATTCGCTTCCTGGGCCACCAGGTCGGCGTCGCGCAGCACCTTGAGATGCTGGGAGACCGCCGGGCGACTCATCGTGAAGGGCGCCGCCAGTTCGCCCACCGTCGCGGGACCGGCCGCCAGGCGACTCAGCATCGCCCGCCTGGTCGGGTCGGCGAGCGCCGCGAAGGTGCGGCTCAGCTGGTCTTGCCCTGCTCTCATGTAAGTAGTTTCTTACATATCACCGGGCCAGGTCAAGGCTCGGTTGGAATCCCAGTGGAGACTGGTCTGCGACAGGCTCGACCGACGGCGAGGCGAGGACGATGTCCCGACGGGGAGCGGCGACGGATCGGGTTCAGCGGTTGCGCCGCCGGCCGGCCCGGTTCAACCGCTCCCCCGGCCGCACCGTGACGCCGCCGTCGATCCGCGACCCGGCCCCCAGCAGAACCAGTTCGCTGTCGGAGGGCGACATGCCGCCGGGCGAGCCCCCGACCACCGCGCCCGCGCCGATCACCGCACCGTCGTCGACGATGGCGTGCCGCACGGTGGCGCCGGCCCGCACGATCACGTCGTGCAGCAAAATCGAGTCGGCCACCAGCGCACCCGCCTCAACGATCGAGCCGGGCCCGAGCACGCTGCGCTCCACCCGGCCGGCGATCCGGCAGGCCGGGCTGATCAGGCTGTCGACCACCGCGGCGTCCGCCTCGATGTACGCCGGCATCCGCGGCACGTCGAAGGTCAGGATCGGCCAGTCGGCATCGTCCAGTTCCAGGTCGGCGGCGGCGCCGTGCGCCCTGGCGGCCAGCACATCACGGTGCGCCTCGAAGTAGCTCTCCGGGCGGCCGAGATCCTTCCAGTACCCGGTCAGCCGGTAGTCGTGGACGCGGCCCCGCTCGATCAGTGCGGGCAGCAGCAGGTCGCCGAAATCCTGCAGAGAACTGCCGTCCCCGTCGCCGGCCAACTGCTCGAGCACGGCCAGCACCACAGCGGTGTCGTAGACGAAGATCTCGGTGGCCACCACGCCCTGCGCCGGCTCGTCCGGCTTCACCTCGACGCCGGTGACCCGTCCGGCGGCAGTCACCTCCAGCACCGCGTGATGCCGGGCCTGGGCCTGCGACACCTCGGCGGTGACCACGGTGGCCTCGGCGCCGGCCCTGCGGTGCTGGTCGATCACCACCGAATAGTCGAGCTTGTACACGTGGTCGGCACTCATCACCAGCAGCACCTCGGGTGCGGCCGCTGCGATCAGCGCACGGTTGGCGTAGAGCGCGTGCGCGTTGCCCCGGTGCCAGCCGCCTTCGCCCTCGTCCGACTCCTGTTGCGGCGGCACGATGCGTAGACCTCCGTGGCTGCGGTCCAGGTCCCACGGCCGGCCGCCGGCCAGCACATCCAGAATGCTCTGGGTCTCGAACTGGACCAGCACCCAGACGTTGTCGACGCCACTGTGCCGCAGGTTGCTGAGGGCAAAGTCCAGCAGCCGATAGGTGCCGGCGAACGGTAGCGCGGGTTTGGCCCGGTCCTGGGTCAGCACCTCCATCCGGCTGCCCTCACCGCCGGCCAGCACGAGCGCGAGTACGTCGAGTGTGGGCACCCGGCCATGCTAGCCAGGAGCGAAGGTCGAACTCCGGGGCGGTTCCGGCCAGCGGGATCGCGACGCACGGGTGCCGAGGTCAACCGGGTGCGCAGGTACTACCCGCCGGCCAGCGCGAACAGGCCAGGCGCCGCGATCCACTCAACGTCAAGAGGCCGGGCCGCGCGAGCGGTCCGGCCTCCCGCTCGACTCGAACGAATCAGGCGTTGTTCTCGCTGGTGTTGATGACGCCGTTGACCCCCTCGGGGTAGAACCCACCCTTCTTGACCGAGTTCGGGGTGAGGTAAACCACGTTGAGCACCGCTCCCGTTGTCCGGCTGAACGCAATCGCGTTGTCGTCGGTCGGCACGAGGTTGGCGCGTTGGCGGTTGCCGATGCCCTGGTCGTCGTTGGTCTTGCCGTCGACCGCGTCGCGGACGTCGGAGATCTTCTGAACCGCGTCGTACTGCCCCTTGGCGTACAGGGTGGCGCGCACGATTCCGGCGTGATACGCCTCGACGGCCAGGATTCCGGCCGCCGCTTCGAGATACGTCTTGTTCGTGATCAGCGGCGCCGCGCCCTTGTAGGCCGTGACACCGACATCCTCGAAGATGAAGGCCGCCAGCAGGAAGTTGTCCTCGTTCTTGAACGGGTCGAACGTCTCCGCCTTCCCGATCAGACCCGCCGCCTGTGCGGCCGCAGTGAAGCTCTCCTGCAGGTTGATCTTCGGCCGCGACACCTTGGCGTTGCCCAGGGCAGCGCGTAGGAACTTGACGTGGGCAAGCTCGTCATTGGCGATTTCGCGGGCATAGTTGGCGATCGCCCTTGACGAGAAGCACACCTCACGTCCGCCACGCACCGAGCCGGCCGGCGTGGTGCCGTCGATCAGTTTGTGGTCCAGGCCACGGCCGTAAACGGCCCGGAGGTAGAACTCCGCCTCCAGGTATTCCAGGTTCAGGGCGAAGTTGAGCACTTCGGGATCCCCGATCGCGGGCGCCCGGGTGATGGTGTCGGCGTGAGCCGTACCCGGTATTCCCGCCAAGGCCGCGGTGCCGACGACACCGAGCCCGGCCACACCTGCGGCACGAAGAAACGTGCGCCGATCTGCCTCGTTCGTCGTGCTGCGGTTGATCATGTCAGCCACATATTGCTTTCCGAACATCTTGCTCCTCACTGAGTGTGCTGCTCCGGAAGGGAGCTGCAGCTCTGGAGACCCGAAGCGTCGGAGCTCGGATCGGGTCGACCTGGCGAGGAGGCCCGCCCGTCGGGTCGGCCTGGCTCGCACCAGCGGTGCAGCAAGCAGGTCGGTCGAACACAGCCGGCTTGCGTGGTCGGTCGAGATCTAGACGCTCTGACCCGTGTTCGGAACCGTGGATGGTACGGATTGGCCACATCGGGGATCTTTCTTAGATTCGCTAAGTATCGACCCCGTGCCTTGTCCGGCGCAGGCGGTTGCTCGGCAGCTGCGGCGGCGGTCCGAAGGCTAGTCAGGCAGGTCCGGCGTGCCCCGACGGTAGTTGCGGCCATCGGGATCGCGGGTCAGAACACCGGCGTTGATCAGGTACCGCCGGACGGCCACCGGGTCGTCGGCCAACTCGGCGAGCCGGGCTGGTGACCGCCTTCTCGTCCAGCGATTCGGCTCCGGCGATGACCCGATCGGCCAGCCAGGCGAACACCTCCAGCCGGTCCCGCTGGGTGCGTGGCAACACCTCGAGCCGGCCGTGGTTGAGAAACCGTTCCGGGCCGGTCGGACGTTGCGCCGGCTCCGCGCTGAGCAGGGCGCGAAACGGGTCCCCCGCGCTGGCCCCGGCCTCGCCGATCACCGCCAGGCCCGCGGCGGCCAGTGCGGCCAGTCGTTTACGTCCGGCTGTATCGAGGCCGGCCAGCGGCACCGGTGCACCCTCGACCACCAGTCGCGCGTACAGCAACCGCCGGTCCGGATCGGCCAGGGTCGCCACCACCCGGCGCCACTGCAGCGATTCGGCCATGCGTTCATCCAAGCAGGGCACCGCCGGGTCCGCCAGAAAGCTGCGGTTGCCACCGCTGACCTATGCTGGCGCCGATCAGGAGAGGAACCCGATGAACTTCCGGCACGCCCAGGCGCCAGCGGCGGTGGTGATGGTGAGGCCGCACCGGTTCCGGGTGAACGCGGAAACCTTCGCCGACAATGCCTTCCAGGCCCCGTCCGAGCTCGAGTTGGGTCCGGACGAGGTCTCGTCCGCCGCCCGGGACGAGTTCGATCGTTGCGTCGAGCAGCTGACCGGCGCCGGGGTCACCGTGCACGTGTTCGATGACTTCGGCCAGCTCGACACACCCGACTCGGTGTTTCCGAACAACTGGTTCTCGACCCATCACGGCGGCCGGATCGCGCTCTACCCGATGTTCGCGCCCAACCGGCGTCGCGAGCGGCGCGCCGACGTGGTCGACCTGCTGAAGAGCACCTACCGGGTCCAGGAGGTGATCGACTATTCGGGGTTGGAGTACGACAACCTGTTCCTGGAGGGCACCGGCGCCATGGTCTTCGATCACCTGGAGCGGGTCGCCTATGTGGCCAACTCGTTCCGGGCCGACCCGGTGATCCTGGAGCGGTTCTGCACCGCGTTCGGCTATGAGCCGATGGCCTTCCCAACCGCGGGGCCGGACGGTCGTCCGATCTACCACACCAACGTGCTGATGGGCATCGCGTCGGAGTACGCCCTGGTCTGCCTTCGAGCGATCAGCGAGCCGAAGCGGCGGGCCGAGGTGGCCGACCGGCTGGCCGACAGCGGACGCACCGTGATCGACCTGAGCTTCGACCAGGTGGCCGAGTTCGCCGGCAACACCATTGAACTGACCGGCGCCCGCGGCCGGGTGCTGGCCCTGTCGACCCGGGCCGCCGCCGCGCTGACTCCGGCTCAGCGGGCCATCATCGAGGACTCGGCGACCCTGTTGCCGCTCAGCGTGCCCACCATCGAACTCGCCGGCGGATCGGTGCGGTGCATGATCGCCGGCGTGCACCTGACCCCGCGGGCGGCGGGCTGACTCAGTCGGCCAGCGGGCCGAACGTCGCTCCGACGGCGGCCAGGTCCGCCTCACCACCGTCTTCGGCGGTCAGCACCCACAGGCCGCGTTCGGTGACGGTGATCGAGTGTTCCCAATGGCTGGCCCGGGAGCGGTCCTTGGTCACCACGGTCCAGCCGTCGTCCATGATCGCCGTGCGCTCGCCGCCCAGGGTCAACATCGGCTCGATGGCCAGGCAGAGGCCCGGCACGATCAGCGGCCCGCGGCCGCGCTTGCCGTGGTTGGGTACGTCCGGCGCCTGATGCATGGCCGAACCGATGCCGTGGCCGGTGAACTCACGGATGATGCCGTAGCGGCGCTGCCGGCTCTTCACGAAGCCTTCGATGGCGGCGGAGATGTCGCCCACCCGTCCGCCCAGCCGGGCTGCGGCGATTCCCCGCCACATCGACTCTCGGGTTGCCTCGCTCAGTTCGACATCGTCCGGACGGGGCTCGCCGACGATGAAGCTGAGCGCCGAGTCGCCGTGCCAACCGTCCACGATCGCCCCGAAATCGACCGAGACCAGGTCGCCGTCGGCCAGCAGCCGCTCACCGGGGATGCCGTGCACGATCTCGTCGTTGACCGAGATACAGGTCACGGCCGGGAACGGCGGAATGCCCCAGCCCGTGCCGTAGTTCAGAAAGGACGAGGTGGCGCCGGCCGCCGCCAGCATGTCGCGGGCCAACCGGTCGAGTTCACCGGTACTGCTGCCGACCTGTGCCGCGTCGCGCACGGCGGCCAGGGTGCGTGCCACGACCAGTCCCGCCCGACGCATGACCAGAATCTGGTCGTTGGTCTTGAGCTCGATACCGCCGGCCACCCGTCAGGTACCGACGCGATCTGCCAGTGCGGCCAGCACTCGCGCCGAAACCTCGTCGACCTCGCCCATCCCGTCGACCTCGACCAGCAGACCGCGCTCACGGTAGATGTCGAGCAGCGGGTCGGTCTGCTCGTGGTACATCTCGAGCCGGTTGCGGAAGGTCTCTTCGTTGTCGTCGGGACGGGCCTCGATCTCGGCGCGGGCGAGCATCCGCTGCACGAGTGCGTCCTCGTCGGCGGTCAGGGACACCACCGCGTCGAGGGTGTAGCCGTGCTGGATCAGCTCGGCGTCCAGCGCCTTGACCTGCCCGACCGTGCGGGGAAAGCCGTCCAGCAGCCAGCCGCCCTTGGCGTCCACCTCTTCGAGCCGATCGACGACCACCTTGACGCTGAGGCTGTCGGGCACGTAGCCGCCCTCGGAGATGATTCGCTTGATGCGCTCACCCAACCTGGTTCGGTTGGTGATCGCGACCCGGAAGATGTTGCCGGTGGAGATCGGCGGAATGTTGTAGTGGTCTCCGATCACGGCGGCCTGAGTGCCCTTGCCCGCACCCGGCGGACCCATGATCAGAAGCCTCATCTGAGGAAACCCTCGTAGTTGCGCTGTTGCAACTGGCTCTCGATCTGCTTCACAGTGTCCAACCCAACTCCAACGACGATCAAAATGCTAGTGCCGCCGAAGGGGAAGTTCGTCTGGGCGTTGAAAAAGATGAACGCGATCGCTGGAATCAGCGAGATCAGGGCCAGATAGAGCGCACCCGGCGCGGTCAGCCGCGACAGCACGAAGGCCAGATACTCCTCGGTGGGCTTGCCCGCCCGGATGCCCGGAATGAAGCCGCCGTACTTCTTCATGTTGTCGGCGACCTCTTCGGGATTGAAGGTGATGGCCACGTAGAAGTAGGTGAAGAAGACGATCAGCACCAGGAAGATGCCGTTGTACCAGAACCCGGTTCCGCGAACCAGGTGGGTCTGGATCCAGGACGAAACCGGGCTGTCGGGCTGGAACTGGGCGTACAGCACCGGCAGGTAGAGCATCGAACTGGCGAAGATCACCGGAATCACGCCGGCCTGGTTGACCTTCATCGGAATGTAGGTGCTGGTGCCGCCGAACAGCCGCCGCCCGACCATACGTTTGGCGTACTGGACGGGGATCCGCCGTTGGGCCTGTTCCATGAAGATCACGCCGAGCATCACCAGCAGGCCGACCGCCATCACGGTCGCGAACGCGAGCCAGCCGGCGGAGCCTTCACGGCTCTCCTTGATCGACCACAGCGAAGCCGGGAACTGGGCGGCGATCTGGGTGAAGATCATCACCGACATGCCGTTGCCGATGCCACGCTCGGTGATCAGTTCGCCCATCCACATGATCAGCGAGGTGCCGGCGGTCATGGTCAGCACCATGGTCACGATCGCGAAGATGCCCTTGTCGTAGACCAGGTCGCGGGTGCAGCCCTGGAACAGCTGGCCGTTCACCGCCAGGGTGACGAACGCGGTGGCGTTCAGCACGGCCAGGACGAGGGTGAGGTACCGGGTGTACTGGGTGATCTTCGCGGTGCCGGACGCACCCTCCTTCTTCAGGGTCTCCAACCGCGGGATGACCACGGTGAGCAGCTGAAGGATGATGCTCGCGGTGATGTAGGGCATGATGCCGAGCGCGAAGATCGCCAGTTGCAGCAGTGCGCCACCCGAGAACAGGTTGATCATCGAGTAGAGCCCGGCGTTGGTGCCAGAGGTCGCCTCGAGCCGGCACGCGTTCACGTTCACGATGTTCACGTTCGGCGTCGGGATCACCGAGCCGAGCCGGAAGATCGCCAGGATGGCGAGGGTGAAGAAAATCTTGCGGCGCAGGTCAGGTGTTCTCAGCGCGTTGACGAAGGCCGACAGCATCCGACCATGCTCCTCTACGTGTGGCGGTCGCGCGCCGGAACGGTGCACAACCTGGGAAACTCTACCAAGTTCTGGTGGTGTGTCTTTCCACCGGATTGCCGGTCAACGGTGGCCCGGAACCGGTGTCCCAGGGCCGGCGGCAGCGGCGGACCGAGCTGTCCGATCAGTGATCTCATCGCTGCGAGGTGCGGTCACCCTCGTCGCGCATCCGTGGCCGCACTGGGAAGGCCGCCCACTACACGGACCAATCCTCGGCGCTGGGCTGCTCCCCAAGGGACGGGCGCTGCCCCACCCGCGCGGTCATCGCGGCCAGTCCCTGCGCCACCTGGGCACGGGACGCGATCCGGGCCGTCTCACCGTCGCCGGCCGCCACCGCTCCGGCGATCCGGCGATAGCGCTCCGCCCAGACCAGGCCCGGCTCGGGCGAGGCCGGACCGTCCACGAGCTGAACCAACCGCACCATGCCGGAGAACCCGGCGAACAGCTCATTCGCGGTGGCCCGCAGCAGCAGGGTGTGGAACTCCATCTCGGCCTCGGCCATCACCGCCCCCCGGTCGGGCTGGCGGCCGGCCCGGACGATGTCGTCGGCGACCTCGAGCAGTCGCTGGCGTTGCTCGGCAGTAGCGTTGCGCGCGGCCAGTTCGGCCGCCATCGGCTGCAGGGCTGCACGCAACTCGGTCACGTCGAGCAGCACCCGATCGTGTTCGGTACCCCGCAACCGCCAGCGGACCACCATCGGGTCGAGCACGTTCCAGCTGGCCCGCGGCCGGATGGTGATGCCGACCCGACGCCGGGAACGCACCATGCCGAGAGACTCCAGGATCCGCATGATTTCGCGGGCCACGGTTCGCGACACCACGAACCGCTGCTCCAGGTCGGCCAGGGTGAGCACCGAGCCGACCGCACGGGTGCCGTCGACAATCTCCTGACCGATCTCGTCGAGGGCCGTGTGGTGCAGTTGTGCCGAGGCCATGGGGGTGTCCTTACGTTCCGCTCAGAATAGCGGCGGCCCTGGAGGGACGGTTCTTCTCCGTTCACCCCAGCTGAACGGAGAAGAACCGTCCCTGGCCAACCATCGCTCGAGCACGAAAACGGGGCGGGATGACCGATCAGGTCATTCCCGCCCCGTTGCCGATTCAGAGCTGAGTGGCGGTGCCGCCCGCAGCCTCGATCTTGGTCTTGGCCGCGGCCGAGAAGGCATGTGCCTTCACGGTCAGCGCGACCGCCAGGTCGCCGTTGCCGAGCACCTTGACCAGGTTGCCGTCGCGAACCGCACCCTTGGCCACCAGGTCATCGACGCCGACCTCGCCACCCTCGGGGTACAACTCCGCCAGCTTGGCGACGTTCACCACCTGGTACTCGACCCGGAACGGGTTCTTGAAGCCGCGCAGCTTCGGCAGCCGCATGTGCAGCGGCATCTGCCCGCCCTCGAAGTTTTCGGGCATGTTCTTACGCGCGCCGGAACCCTTCGTGCCGCGACCGGCGGTCTTGCCGCGACGGCCGGCTTCGCCACGGCCGACCCGGATCTTTTCAGTTTTGGCGCCCGGGGCCGGACGCAAGTGATGCAGTTTCAGCGTCATGTCAGTTGACCTCCTCGACGGTCACCAGGTGCGGGATCGTGTCAGCCATCCCGACGAGTTCGGGGCGGTCCTCGATCACGACCGAGTCACCGATCCGCTTCAGGCCCAGCGAGCGCAGAGTGTCGCGCTGGTTCTGCTTACGACCCACGCCGGACTTGACCTGGGTCACCTTGAGCTTCGCCATCAGTGCTTCGCCTCCTCACGGGCGCGCAGCAACGCGGCCGGGGTGACGTCCTCGACGGACAGGCCGCGACGCTTCGCCACCTGCTCGGGCTCCTCGAGGCTCTTCAGCGCGGCCACCGTGGCGTGCACCACGTTGATCGCGTTGTCGGAGCCAAGGGACTTGGCCAGCACGTCGTGCACACCGGCGCACTCCAGCACGGCCCGGACCGAGCCACCGGCGATCACGCCGGTACCCGGGGAAGCCGGACGCAGCATGACCACGCCGGCCGCCTTCTCGCCCTGGACGGGGTGCGGGATGGTGCCCTGGATGCGCGGCACGCGGAAGAACGCCTTCTTGGCCTCTTCGACGCCCTTGGCGATCGCAGCGGGCACCTCGCGGGCCTTGCCGTAGCCGACCCCAACGGTGCCGTCGCCGTCGCCCACCACGACCAGCGCGGTGAAGCTGAACCGACGACCGCCCTGGACGACCTTGGCCACCCGGTTGATCGCCACCACCCGCTCGAGGTACTGGCTCTTGTCCTTATCGGCTGCGGCGTTCTGGCCCCGACGGTCCTCGCGGCCACGACGCTCGCCACCAGCGGCACCGCCTCCGCGGCGCTGGTTTCCATTCATCGTTTATCTACCTTTCGAGTTCCGTCAGAATCCCAGACCGGCTTCGCGGGCGCTGTCTGCCAGCGCCGCGATCCGGCCGTGGTACTTGTTACCGGCCCGGTCGAAGACCACGTCGGAGATGCCGGCGGCCTTGGCCCGGTCGGCGATCAACACGCCGACCTGCTTGGCCACGGCCGTCTTGTCGCCGGTGGTCTTGCGGACGTCCGACTCGATGGTGGACGCCGACGCCAGGGTGCGACCCTCGGTGTCGTCGATCACCTGGACGAACAGGTGCCGTGCGGACCGGGTGACGACCAGACGCGGACGCTCCGGGCTGCCGGTGATCTTCTTGCGACCCCGAACCTGGCGACGCAGTCGCGCCGCGATCCGATCGGCCGTGCCCTTGTTGTTCGACAATGAGATAGCCATCACTTACCAGCCTTTCCAACCTTGCGACGAACCCGCTCGCCGGCGTAGCGAACGCCCTTGCCCTTGTAGGGCTCAGGCTTGCGGATCTTGCGGATGTTCGCCGCGACCTCGCCGACCACCTGCTTGTCGATGCCATAGACGGTGAACGCGGTCGGCCGCTCAACCGAGAAGGTGACGCCCTGCGGCGCATTCACCACGACCGGGTGGCTGAACCCGAGGTTGAACTCGAGCTGGGTGGGGCCCTTGGCGATCACCCGGTAACCGACACCGACGATCTCGAGCTTCTTCTCGTAGCCGGCGGTCACGCCGGTCACCATGTTGGACACCAGAGTGCGGGTGAGGCCGTGCAGCGAGCGGCTTACGCGCTCGTCGTCCGGCCGGGTCACCTCGATCTCACCGGCGTCGTTGCGTCCGACCTTGATCGGCTCGGCCACGGTGTGGGCCAGGGCGCCCTTGGGGCCCTTGACCTCGACCTGCTGGCCGTCCAGCTTGATCTCCACGCCCGCCGGAATGGCGATCGGGAGCCTGCCAATTCGTGACATGTCAGTACCCCTTTCTCACCACACGTAGGCGACGACTTCGCCGCCAACGGACTTGTTATGGGCTTCGGAGTCGGTGAGCAGGCCCTGGGAGGTCGAGATGATCGCGATTCCCAGGCCGCCGAGCACCTTCGGCAGGCCGGTCGACTTGGCGTACACCCGCAGGCCGGGCTTGCTGATCCGCCGGATGCCGGCGATCGAACGCTCGCGGTTGGAGCCGTACTTGAGGGTCAGGGTCAGCGTCTTGCCGACCTCGCCCGCTGCGGGGTCCTTGACCTCGAAGCCCCCGATGTAGCCCTGGGTCTTCAGGATCTCGGCGATACCCACCTTGATCTTGCTGTGCGGCATGGTCGTCGACTCGTGGTACGCCTGATTGGCGTTACGCAGACGCGTCAGCATGTCTGCGATCGGGTCAGTCATGGTCATGACTTGTTTCTTCTTTCTCGGACGGTTTCAGGTCGCCGTGTCACAGGCGCCTGACCTGTTCGGGTGGTGGTCAGTGGTTCGAACGAACCGTGGTGGGTCTCGACAAGCTCGACCGGCGAAGGGTCACCAGCTGGACTTGGTCACACCGGGCAGTTCGCCCGCGTGCGCCAGGTCCCGCAGGCAGATCCGGCACAGGCCGAACTTGCGGTAGACGGCCTTGGACCGGCCGCACTTGCTGCAACGGGTGTAGGCCCGGACGGCGAACTTCGGCTTACGGGCCTGCTTCACCTTGAGCGCAGTCTTTGCCATCTGGGTCAACTCCTCTTCAGGGACTTCTTCTGGGCGCTCTTGGAGCTGCCCTGCGGACGGCGCTTCTTGGCGACGGCCTTCTTCGGATCGTTCTCGGCAGCCTTGAACGGGAAGCCCAGTGCGCGCAGCAGCGCGCGGCCCTCGTCGTCGGTGGTCGCCGTGGTGACGAACGTGATGTCCATGCCCCGGGTGCGATCGATCCGGTCCTGGTCGATCTCGTGGAACATGACCTGCTCGGTCAGCCCGAAGGTGTAGTTGCCCTGGCCGTCGAACTGCCGGGCGGACAGGCCGCGGAAGTCACGGATCCGGGGCAGCGCCAGGGTCAGCAGCCGGTCTGCGAACTCCCACATCCGGTCGCCGCGCAGGGTCACGTGGCAACCGATCGGCATGCCCTCACGCAGCTTGAACTGCGCGATCGACTTGCGGGCCTTGGTCACCTGCGGCTTCTGGCCGGTGATCTGGGTGATGTCGCGGATGGCGCCGTCGATCACCTTGGAGTCACGGGCAGCGTCGCCGACACCCATGTTGACCACGATCTTGGTCAACCCCGGGATCTGCATCACGTTGTCGTAGCCGAACTCGGTGTGCAGCGCCGGAGCGATCTCCGTGCGGTACTTCTGCTTGAGCCGCGGCAGCGTGCGCTCTGCGGTGGTGGCAGTCATCAGATTTCCTTCCCCGTCTTGCGGGCGATCCGGACACTCCGGGTGGTTTCGTACTCGGTGCCGTCCGGACGACGCTTGGTGACCTCGCGGCGCTCGTAACCAACGCGGGTCGCGACCTCTTTGCCGTCCACCTTCACGACCAACTGCACGTTGGACGCGTCGATGGGGGCCTCGGTGGTGATGATCCCGCCCTTGTCCTTTGCGTTACCGCTTTGCCGCGAGCGATCCGGGGTGTGCTTCTTCACCACGTTCACGCCCTCGACGATCACCCGGCCCTGCTCGGGCAGCACCTCGATGATGTCGCCGACCAGACCCTTGTCCTTGCCTGCGATGACCTTGACCCGGTCACCCTTCTTCACATGTAGCGAGTTCGCCATGTCACAGCACCTCCGGAGCCAGCGAGATGATACGCATGTACTTCTTCTCGCGGAGTTCACGGCCGACCGGCCCGAAGATGCGGGTGCCGCGAGGCTCCCCGTCGCCCTTCAGGATCACGGCGGCATTCTCATCGAACTTGATGTAGGAGCCGTCGGGACGACGGGTCTCCTTCACCGTACGGACGATGACGGCCTTGACCACCTCGCCCTTCTTCACGTTTCCGCCCGGGATGGCGTCCTTGACCGTGGCGACGATCCTGTCGCCCAGGCCCGCGTAGCGACGCTTGGACCCACCGAGCACCCGGATGCACAAGAGTTCCTTGGCACCGGTGTTGTCAGCGACCTTCAGTCGCGATTCCTGCTGGATCATTGGTTCTGGTCCTTGCCTTACTTGGCCTTCTCGAGGATCTCGATCAGACGCCAGCGCTTGGTCGCTGAGGTCGGACGAGTCTCCATCACCCGGACACGGTCACCGACGCCGGCATCGTTCGCCTCGTCGTGAGCCTTCAGCCGCTCGGTCTTGGTCATCACCTTGCCGTAGAGCGGGTGCTTGACCCGCTGCTCGATGGCGACGACAACCGTCTTGTCCATCTTGTCGGACACGACGATGCCTTCGCGCACCTTGCGGGCCGCCATTCGAGTTGTCTCAGCGCGCTTGCTCTCACTCATTGTTCTCACTTGTCCTGATCGGGATCGGGCACGATGCCGAGGTTGCGTTCCTGCAGCACGGTGTACACCCGCGCGATGTCCTTGCGGGCCTCGCGCAGCCGGCCGTGCGACTCGAGCTGGCCAGTGGCCGCGGCGAACCGGAGGTTGAACAGCTCCTCCTTGTATTCGACGACCTTGGCGTTGAGCTCGTCACGGCTCAGGCCGCGCAGGTCGGCGGCGGTGGTGGTGGTCTTCGCCATCAGATGTCCCCTGCTTCCCGCTTGATGAACCGTGCCTTGAACGGCAGCTTGTGGATCGCCAGCCGCATGGCCTCGCGGGCCACGTCCTCGCCGACCCCGGACAACTCGAACAGCACGCGGCCGGGCTTGATGTTGGCCACCCACCATTCGGGGGAACCCTTGCCGGAACCCATCCGGGTCTCGGCCGGCTTCTTGGTCAGCGGACGGTCGGGGTAGACGTTGATCCACACCTTGCCGCCACGCTTGATGTGCCGGGTCATGGCGATTCGGGCGCTCTCGATCTGACGGTTGGTCAGGTACGAGGACTCCAGGGCCTGGATGCCGTAATCGCCGAACGCCAGCTTGGTACCGCCCTTGGCGGCGCCATCCCGCTGGGGATGGTGCTGCTTGCGGTGCTTGACCCTACGCGGAATCAACATGCTCAGGCTCCTGCATTCTCGGACGCCGTGACCTCGACCGCGGGGGTCTCGGCAGCCTCGGCGCGGCGGCGACCGCCACGCTCCGGACGGTTGTTGTCACGGCCACCGCGGTCGTCGCGACGCGGCCCACCACGGGCCGGACGGCGCTGACCACCGGAGGTGGCGCGGGCGGCCCGTTGGGCGGCGCGCTCGGCGCGGTTGCCCGACAGGTCACCCTTGTAGATCCAGACCTTCACACCGATCCGGCCGAAGGTGGTCTTGGCCTCGAAGAAGCCGTAGTCGATGTCGGCGCGCAGCGTGTGCAGCGGCACCCGGCCCTCGCGGTAGAACTCCGACCGGCTCATCTCGGCTCCGCCCAGACGACCGGAGCACTTGATCTTGATGCCGGTGGCACCCGAGCGCATGGCGGTCTGCTGTGCCTTGCGCATCGCGCGGCGGAACGCCACCCGGGCGCCCAGCTGCTCGGCGATGCCCTGGGCGACCAGCTGCGCATCGGTCTCGGGGTTCTTCACCTCGAGGATGTTCAGCTGCACCTGCTTGCCACTGAGCTTCTCCAGCTCGGAGCGGACCCGCTCCGCCTCGGCGCCGTTGCGGCCGATGACGATGCCCGGACGCGCGGCGTAGAGGAAGATGGTGACCCGCTCGCTGCGGCGCTCGATCTCCACCGAGGAGATGCCGGCGCGCTCCAGCGTCTTGTGCAGGTAGCGACGGATCTTCACGTCCTCGGCGACCAGATCGGCGTAGCCCTTGTCGGCGTACCAACGCGTCTTGTGATCGGTGGTGATGCCGAGCCGGAAGCCGTTCGGGTTGATCTTCTGACCCATGTTCAGGCCTCCTTCGGTTCGACGACAACGGTGATGTGGCTGCCCCGCTTGAGGATCCGGCTGGCCGAACCCTTCGCCCGCGGACGGATCCGGCGCAGCGTCATGCCCTCGTCCACGAAGGCCTGGCTGATGAACAGCTCCTCGGCACGAAGGTCCTCGGTTGCGGTGGCGTTCGCCGAAGCGGACGCGACCACCTTGTAGACCGGCTCCGAAGCCGCCTGCGGGGCGAACTTCAGCACCGTCAGGGCGTCGGTGACGGGCATGCCGCGGACCAGGTCGACGACCCGGCGCACCTTGGTCGGTGACATCCGGACTCCACGCGCGATGGCGTACGAGCCAGGACGATCGCCGAGCAGGCGGGAACGCCGGGTGGGCCGGTTCTCCTTGTTGCTCATATCAGTTCCTTTTCTCGCTCGCTCAGCGGCGGCGCGACTTCTTGTCATCTTTGATGTGCCCGCGGTAGGTGCGGGTGGGGGCGAACTCGCCCAGCTTGTGGCCGATCATCGCCTCGGTGACGAACACCGGGACGTGCTTGCGACCGTCGTGCACCGCGATCGTGTGGCCGATCATGTCGGGAATGATCATCGACCGGCGGGACCAGGTCTTGATCACCTGCTTGGTGCCCTTCTCGTTCTGGACGTCCACCTTCTTGGCAAGGTGGTCGTCGACGAAGGGACCCTTCTTCAGGCTGCGTGGCATCTTGTTATTTCACCTGTTCCGTTCAGCGCTTCTTGCCGGACTTGCGGCGGCGAATGATCAGGCGAGAACTCGCCTTGTTCTTGTCCCGGGTGCGGCCTTCCGGCTTGCCCCACGGGCTGACCGGGTGACGACCACCGGAGGTGCGACCCTCGCCACCACCGTGCGGGTGGTCGATCGGGTTCATCACCACACCGCGGACGGTCGGGCGGATGCCCTTCCAGCGGTTGCGGCCGGCCTTGCCCCAGTTGATGTTCGACTGTTCGGCGTTGCCGACCTCGCCGACGGTTGCGCGGCAGCGGACGTCCACCAGCCGCATCTCGCCGGACGGCAGTCGCAGCGTGGCCATCTTGCCCTCGCGGGCGACCAGCTGGATCTTGGCACCGGCGGAACGGCCCATCTTGGCGCCGCCACCGGGGCGGAGCTCGACGGCATGCACCGTGGTGCCGACCGGGATGTTGCGCAGCGGCAGGTTGTTGCCCGGCTTGATGTCGGCGCCTTCACCGGCCTCGACCGCGTTGCCCTGCTTCAGGCCGTTCGGCGCGATGATGTAGCGCTTCTCGCCATCGGCGTAGTGCAGTAGCGCGATCCGGGCGGTGCGGTTCGGGTCGTACTCGATGTGAGCGACCTTGGCCGGCACGCCGTCCTTGTCGTAGCGCTTGAAGTCGACCAGCCGGTAGGCCTGCTTGTGGCCCCCACCGATGTGCCGGGTGGTGATCCGGCCGGAGCTGTTGCGCCCACCGGTCTTCGGCTTGGACGTGACCAGCGACTTCTCCGGGGTCGAGCGGGTCAGCTCGACGAAGTCGGACACGCTCGAGCCGCGACGGCCCGGAGTGGTCGGCTTGTACTTGCGAATACCCATGTTCTTGGCTTCCCCTCGCTCAGACGCCGGCCGAGCCGAAGATGTCGATCCGCTGGCCGTCGGCGACTGTCACGATGGCCCGCTTGGTGTCGGGGCGCCTGCCCCAGCCGGCCCGCGTGCGGCGCTTCTTGCCGTGGCGGTTGATGGTGTTGACGTTCGTGACCTTGACGTCGAAGACGGCCTCGACGGCAATCTTGATCTCGGTCTTGTTGGCGCCGGTGGCGACCAGGAACGTGTACTTGTTCTCGTCCAGCAGCCCGTAGCTCTTCTCAGAGACAACCGGCGCGAGCAGGATGTCGCGATGGTCGCGGATCTTGTGGTCGCTCACTTGGCGGCCTCCTCATCAGAGATCGTCTCTTCGACAGCCACGCCGCCGGTGAAGTCGGCGAGCGCCGCGGTGGTGAACACCACGTCGTCACTGTTCAGCACGTCGTAGGCGTTCAGCTGGTCGACGGCCAGCGCGTGCACCGAGGCGACGTTGCGCAGGCTCAACCAGGCCACGTCCTCGTCACGGCTCAGCGCGACCAGGATCTTGCCGCCCGAAACCTCGGCCAACGCCTTGAGTGCGGCCTTGGTGGACGGGCTCTCGCCGATCACGATCGACTCGACGACATGGACGTTGCCGGTGCGGGCCCGGTCGGACAGTGCACCGCGCAGGGCGGCCACGATCATCTTCTTGGGCGTGCGCTGGGCGTAGCTGCGCGGCTGCGGGCCGTGCACGACGCCACCGCCGGTCCACTGCGGGGCACGACGCGAACCCTGACGGGCGCGGCCGGTGCCCTTCTGGCGCCACGGCTTCGCCCCACCGCCGCGGACCTCGCCGCGGGTCTTGGTGGAGTGCGTGCCCTGGCGGGCGGCGGCCTGCTGGGCCACCACCACCTGGTGGATCAGCGGCACATTGGTCTGGACGTCGAAGTAATCGCCCGGCAGGTCGGCCGTGGCCTTCGAGCCGAGCACCTTGACGGTCTGCTTCTCGCTCATTCGGCAGCACCCTTCTTGGCGGCCGTGCGCAGCACGACGAGCGATCCCTTGGGGCCGGGCACGGAGCCCTTGATCAGGATCAGCCCGCGCTCGGCGTCGACGGCGTGGATGGTGAGGTTCTGGACGGTGACCTTGTCGACACCCATCCGGCCGGCCATCTTCATGCCCTTGAACACCTTCGAAGGGGTGGACGAGCCGCCGATGGAACCCGGGGAGCGGTGCTTGCGGTGCACACCGTGGGAGGCGCGCAGGCCGTGGAAGCCGTGGCGCTTCATCACGCCGGCGGTGCCCTTGCCCTTGCTGACGCCGGTCACGTCGACCACCTCGGCGGCGGCGAAGACGTCGGCGAGTAGCTCCTGGCCCAGCGTGTACTCGCTGGCGTCGGCGGTGCGCAGCTCGACGAGGTGCTTGCGCGGGGTGACGCCGGCGGCCTCGAAGTGGCCGGCCGAGGGCTTGGTCACCTTGGTGGGCTTGACCGCGCCGAAGCCGAGCTGCACGGCGGAGTAGCCGTCCTTCTCGGGGGAGCGGACCTGGGTGACCACACACGGTCCGGCCTGGATCACGGTGACGGGACGACCTTGTTTTCGGCGTCCCAGGTCTGGGTCATGCCGAGCTTGGTGCCCAGCAGTCCCTTCACGTTGCGTTCGTTAGTCATGTTCGGCGACCTCAGGGGAGCTTGATCTCGATGTCGACACCGGCCGGCAGGTCGAGCCGCATCAGCGAGTCGACGGTCTTCGGCGTCGGGTCGAGGATGTCGATCAGCCGCTTGTGCGTGCGCATCTCGAAGTGCTCGCGGCTGTCCTTGTACTTGTGCGGAGAACGGATCACGCAGAACACGTTCTTCTCGGTGGGCAACGGCACAGGGCCGGCCACCTTGGCGCCGGTACGGGTCACGGTGTCGACGATCTTCTTCGCCGAGGAATCAATGACCTCGTGGTCGTAGGCCCGGAGTCGGATCCGGATCTTTTGTCCCGCCACTGGTTTTCCTTCTTCTCGTCGGATGATGCTGCTCCGACCCCCGCGGTCGGGCGTGTCGTGCCATTCAGGGCCGCACACGATCGAGTTTTCGTTCGTGGTAGGGCCCGGCTGACGACTGGTCCGCCTGGGGGCGCCACGGCTTTCCGCCGCGGAGCAACCTGACGATTCTGTCACAGAGCGGCGGGCGGCTTCAAATCGGGGTGTGTCGCTGCCGTCGATCGGCGGGACTGGCTAGTTTACCGGCAGGCACTCAACCCTGAACGCTCGCCCAACTACTCTCCGCTCGCGAAGGTTGGCGAGCGGAAAGTAGTTAGGCGAGCGATAGCGCGAAAGAGGAGGAAACATGCGGATGCATCACGTCCAGTTGATGATGCCGACCGGCGGCCACGCCGCCGCCCGAGCATTCTCTGGGTGGACGCCGTCGGATTGACCGAGGTGGCCAAGCCTGCGGCACTGGCGGTGCGCGGCGGGTGCTGGTTCCGCGCCTTTGCCGAGGACGGCTCTGTCACGGTCGAGATCCACGCCAGCCCGGACGACGCCTTCTCACCCGCCAAACGGGCGCACCCGGCGCTGGTGCTGGACGCGGTCGCGGAGCTGGAGGAACTGGCGGCCCGGATCGAGG